>JBDOIV010000114.1:0-39225 GCA_047404215.1 Rickettsiales bacterium | reverse complement strand
AATATTAAAATAATAACTGTTTGTACAAATTTCATAACTAATACATTAATTAAAGACATATTTATACCTTAATTATATCATAATTAATGATATGAGTCAATTAAATAATATATATTAGTGATTTGTAGTGTTATGATGCAGCAACTAACTCATCTCTAGCATCTTATCTAATGAGCCTTTAGCTTCTAAGCGCAACTTTTCATCTAGGATGATTTCACCACCGTGGGCGCCATTTTTCCACTGCGTTCCTCTTTTTGACTTATCTAACGCATCCTTCATTACCAGGTATAGGTTTTCCAAATTATTAGCCTGCATATAAGGACAAGAGTTGCACATTGTGCAGCCAGCCTGATCAATAAATGGACAATCGTAGAATTTACCTTCTGGATTGCCCTGCTTCATCTTATAAATAATATGAGGCTCGGTCAAAACAATAAACTCTTTACCTTGATGATCTTGAGTAAATTTTAATAACGATGAGGTGGAGCCAACATGATCAGCATGATCAAGTAAATTTTCTGGACATTCTGGGTGAGCAATAACATAAGCGTCAGGATGGTTGGTTTTTAACTTCACCAACTCTTTTTCACTAAACTGCTCATGAACTATACAGCTTCCATGCCATAAAATCATCTCCCTGCCAACAACCTTGCTTAAGTAAGATCCCAAATGACGGTCTGGAGCAAAGATAATCTCCTGATCAGCAGGAATTTGCTCAATAATCTTTTTAGCATTGGTAGAAGTAACAATAATATCTGACAAAGCCTTAATTTCGGCCGAGCAGTTAATATAAGTTACTACAATAGCATTTGGGTGCTGAGCTTTAAATTTTGCAAATTCTGATGGCTGACAAGAATCTTCTAAACTGCATCCAGCTCTGAAGTCTGGGATAATAACTTGCTTTTCTGGAGACAAAATTTTCGCAACTTCCGCCATGAACTTCACACCGCAAAACACGATAACATCAGCATCATTATCAGCAGCTTTACGCGATAAATCCAGCGAATCACCAATAAAATCGGCAATATCCTGAATCTCCTCATCTTGATAATAATGAGCAAGAACGACTGCGTTAAGCTCTTTTTTTAATTTTGCAATTTCCTCTTCCAGATCCAGTCCAACCAGATCCTTAGCAAGATCAAAACTATTCATGTTAATTTATTTATCGCGCAAGACCAATCAAATCAAACACTTCAGCCCTGGTTTTTTTAGCTTTTTCATTCGCCTTCACATTACCCTGAGCCAAAATATCAGCAATATAAGCCTTGTCATTTCTCAACTTGTCAATATTATAGCTTACTTGACCTAATTTTTCAACCAAAATCTCAGCCAAATCGCCTTTAAATTTACCAAAACCGCTATTTTCGTAAGTTTTAGCGATATTTTGCGGATCTTCTCCTGAAAAACTAGCAAAAATATTCAATAAATTATAAATTTCCGGCCTTTTTTCATCGTAAGATATGTAATCAAAAGAGTCTGTTTTAGCCTTTTTAACTTTTTTAGTGATCAAATCCGCATTATCGGTTAAATTGATACGAGATAATTCAGAGTCATCGGATTTTGACATTTTTTTAGTACCGTCTTGCAGCGACATAATCCTTTTAACCTGCTTAACTATTAGCGGGTCTGGTAACTTAAAATAATCTTGACCGACTTTATTATTAAAAATACCAGCAATGTCACGAGTCAGCTCTAAATGCTGCTTTTGATCATCACCAACCGGCACTAAGTCAGCATGAAAACTCAGAATATCAGCTGCCATCAATACTGGATAAGAAAAAAGTCCAAGCTTAGCCTCTTCTAAACCACCATCTTTGCTAGCCTTATCCTTAAATTGCGTCATTCGAGACATCACCCCCATTGATGTCAAGCAAGAAAAAACCCAAGAAATCTGTGGTAATGCTGCAATTTTTGACTGCACAAAGAAAGTAGCTTTTTTTGGATCTAACCCGCAAGCTAGATACACGCATAGCGCATCTTCAACGCTCTGTTTAAGCTGTTTAGGGTCTTGAGGTAAGGTAATGGCATGCAAATCCATGATGCCAAAATAACAATCATGATCAGACTTCAAATCAATCCAGTTCCTGATTGAACCCAAATAATTGCCTAAGTGCAGATTACCTGTCGGCTGTATTCCTGATAAAACAATTTTTGTCATAGTCCTAGCCTTCTCTGCCTCCATCGCTTTCCGCGTCCTGTCCCTGACGTTCTTTACTATTTGCTTCCGCTTTTGACATGCCGCTTTTTACAGGCCCCTTTTCATGATTCTGAACAGAAGCGTTCATCGCTACTGCAGCAAGATTATCTATCACTTCACCAAGACCCTCAATGCCAGCAAACCGACCACCAGGATCAGTGGCCGCTTGGGTATCTTGCGCCACTTCTGCTCTTTCTTCATCATATTTAATCGTATTTTCATGAGCTTCTCTTTGCTCCGCAGCTTCTCTCTCGATTCTTTCAGCCTCTTCTCTCTCTTGCCTGACAAGTTCTGCAGGATCGGCAGCCGCAATCTCTTCTAGTTCAGAATCATTACCGTTATCGGTATCACCATCTTCATACAACATAAAACCTCCTATTTTAAGTTTTTCTTGACACAACACTAATTATATTATATAATATATATTTAGTAAGGCAAGTGGATGATCGCTTATTTTTTACTTTTGTAATGAAAATAAGAGGAAAGTCCGGACTCTATCCAGAAAAGACACTGGCTAACGGCCAGCTATCAAGTCTGAATATATAGGACTTGGTAAGGGAAAGTGTCACAGAAAATAAACTGCCAGAACTATTTTTAATAGTTTGGGGATTGGCTTTAAATTAGAATATTCAAAGAGATTTTTTTGTTCTTTGATTTTGAGTAGCGTAAGTCTATTAACGTATAGGTGCGCAGCGCAAAAATCAAAAACGACAAAATATCGCAGAAAATTTCAATTTATGGCCAATTCCTAGGTAAAGGTGAAAAAGCGAGGTAAGAGCTCACTAGCTTCCATGGTAACATGGATTTTGATAAACCCTGTCTGGAGCAAGGTCAAATAGGAGTAGATATGCGTAAGCAAATTTTTTCTGGAAAATTATGCTACTCGGGTAGACTGCTTGAGCTTAAAAGTAATTTTAAGCCTAGATGAATGATCGTCGCGTATTTATACGTACAAAATCCGGCTTATAGCTTGCCTTGTAATCTTAAAATATCAATAATGGATAAAATTATTACTAGGTCTGTTAAGGTTTTAATTGCCCTGCTATTCATTATTGCACTTACTATAATTTACCAATTATTAAGTTTAGAAAAATATTTACAAAGTTTTAGACCTCCTAAGGGTTTAATCAACCCTACAATTATTACCGTTGACATAAAAAAACTTGATCAACATAATCGCAATATAATTTCCAACATCAATCCTTTTGGAATTATTATTTACAAGAATAATATTGATAATTATCAACAATTAAAAACATTGATAACAGATTTAAAAGCCATTTTTCCAAACAGGAAATTGCTGATATTTATTGATCAAGAAGGTGGCACTGTTGATAGGATAAAATATGTAACAGCAAAAAAAGATCGAAAGTTTTTACTTAAAAAAGCTTCTTATTATTCAAATCTATATCAAAACAACCCAAAAAAAGCCAAAAAAGAAATATACCGCGACGCTAAATATACCGCCAAGATCATGAAGGATCTAGGAATAGATTTTAACTTTGCACCGATGATTGATATTGATTTCAAGAACCGTAACATTGGGAAGATGGCCAATAGATTCTATGGCGACAATCCTAAGATTGTTACAATATTGGCTGAAGAATTTATCAAGGGCATGAAAGAAAGTGGAATTCAGATAGTATTAAAACATTTTCCTGGCATTGGTAGCGCTCAAAAAGATACTCATTTTGAAAAATCATCTATTGCAAAATCACAAAAATTAATTATAAAAAATGATCTTTTGACTTATCGCAAGCTCAAGAAATATAGCGATTTCGCCCTAGCCTCACATGTTACTTTTAGCGCAGTAGACAGCCTCCCAACTTCCATTTCCAAAAAGACAATCAACTTCTTCAAAAAAAATGCTAACTTCAAGGGGGTCGTTATATCAGATTCATTGAATATGCCGGGAATTAATGATGATAGTAACGATCGATCAATAGAAAATTTTCACAACATTGCCAAAAAGATGTACAATGCTGGGGTTGATATCGTAATGTCTAATTGTCTATATTACGAATGTGAAATAGGGATAATAAAAGCAGCCAACGAAACAGGAGCGACTGAAAATTTCAATAAAAAGATTGCAAAATTTCAGTTTTAGTCCAAAATAATAGATATCGAAGTTGTTCTTGACATGGCCACCAAGAATATTATAAAATTAAAACAACGGCACTAAGGAGTACAAAAATTAACTTTACTGCCCAACGTCACCAATTTTATCACAATTAAAATGAAGGATCAAAAGTCAACAGCAATTGACAATAGTAAAAAATCAGTAATTAATTACAACAAGATTTGTAAAATTTTTGTTGCTTTCGTAGCAGTAACTTTTGCCATCATATTAACTATTTTGTTAATTTTTAAATCTCATTTCGATATTAAGGAGCAAAAATTAATCACTCCGTTAATAATTACGACAGCTAAAAACAGCAAGCTGGATGACTATCATCGCGATCTATATAAAAAAATCAACCCCTTTGGCTTTATAGTATATTCTTATAGTATCAAATCGTTTGAGCAGACCAAGAATTTCATTGCTGAGTTAAGGTCGATATTCCCTAATAGAAAATTATATATTGCTATCGATCAAGAGGGAGGTTCTGTAGATCGACTTAGGTCAATAGCAAAAGAAAAAAATCTACAATTACTTAAGTCAGCATCCTACTATGGCAATATTGCAAAAACCGATATAGCTAGAGCAAAATCAGAAATATATCGCGACAGCAAGGTTACAGCAAAGCTATTGAAAGAACTTGGATTTGATATTAACTTAGCGCCAATGCTCGATGTTGATGATAGTAAGATCTCAAACAACAAAGACTCCAGAATGTATAGCTCAAATCACGAAATAGTATACCAGCTAGGTCTAGAATTTATTAAAGGAATGGATTATGAAGGGGTCATGTCAACATTAAAACATCTACCTGGCATCGGGAGAAGTGCCAAAGATACTCACGACCAAGCTTCTTACATCAGCGCCCCGGTCGAAGAGATAATAAACAAAGACATCGTCCCTTTTCAAAAACTAGCCTCCAGCGCCAAGTTTGGCATGGTATCTCACGCAATATATCAAGCAATAGACGATAAACCAGCTACCACTTCGAAAAAAGTAATTAACTTCATTAAAAAGGAAAGTGGCTTTAACGGGTTTTTAATATCAGATGCTTTGAATATGAAAGGAGTGTCACCTTCAATGCTATCTTTTAACAAAGTTGCAAAGGAAGTTTTTTTATCTGGCATCGATATCATTATACCAAGCTGTCCTGATTATTTTTGCTCAATATCAGCTTTAAATGCCGCCATTGAGTTAGGAAATTTACAACAATTCAATGAAAAAGTTCGCAGCTTAGAAAGATCAAAAGACTAGCTATAAAGCCATTAATCGCTATTACCTATCGCAGCAATAACTTGATCCGTCACATCGCAATCTTGATCAAGAAACTCTTTAGCATTTTTTATCAAGTCTAAGGCAATATCTTTATTTTCAAAAATACTTGCCGCAGCATCTGATAGCTCTTTTTCATCATTTACTATTAAGCAACCATTATTAACCCTTAAACCTTCATAGGTCTCATGAAAATTAAAATAATTCTTTCCAGATATCACTGCACAATCCAACTTTAGCGCTTCGTAAGGGTTATGACCCCCAACCTCTTGCAAAGAGCCAGCGATAAACGCAAAATCACATAATTTGTAAAAAAGACCCAATATTCCCATCTGGTCAACCAGCAAAACCTCGTGCTGATCATTAAAGTCACCCCTAAAAACAGCGTAATTTAAATCCTGCAGCAAGTTTTGCACTTCGCCAGACCTATTTGGATGCCTAATAACTATTATAGAGAGTAAGTCAGGATATTTTTTGAGCAGGTCTCTATGTACCTTGATTACAGATTCCTCTTCGCCTTGATGAGTGCTAGCTGCTAAAAATACTTTTCTGGAGCCAATTTTTTTCTTTAGAAGCCTTAACTGCTCAAGATCATAACTCAGCGCCTTAGCCTCATTTTTTAAATTACCGTAATAAAAACACTGGCCATTGGATAATTTCTGAAACAAATCAACATCCTTTTTATTTTGCACATAGATCACTTTAAATGATTTAAAAGGCTTGATTGCAAACTTCTCAGCCCAAAGCCACCTATCCATTGACCTTTTTGATATTCTGGCGTTTACCAAATAACTTGGAATTTTATGATAAGATAATCGCTCTAAAATACATGGCCATATTTCCGATTCTAAGAATATTGCAGTTTTTATTTGCCAATATTTTAAAAATTTTTTTACACAATAAGGATTGTCAATTGGCACAAATTGATGATATATTTTTTTACCATTAGATTGGCCCTTATTTGAAATCAAAGTTATTTCATCAGCTATTATTTGCGCCGAAGTTAGGGTATTTGAAGTGATCAAAACATCTAATTTAAAGTTTTTTGTCTTGGTTAATTTATCAACTAAAATCAGTGCAGATTTAGCCTCTCCAACACTAACGGCATGAATCCACAATGTGTCCGCACCCCCTTCTTTTGTAACACTTGCTACGCCAAATCTTTCAGCAATTCTAGATATCTTTTCTTTACCCTTACCGCACCTAAGCAACAAGATGACGAGATATATCGGTAGCAAAATAGTTGAAAATATTTTATAGATAATCATATATATTGTTTGTTACAAACCGCCGGCATTTTTGATGAAAAACTTCTTTAAACTTACCGCTTTATTCACCAATCCCAGACCGACATCTCTAGCTATGCCAACAGTAACACTTTTGGTTTCAAAAAGAGAGTTAAGTACATCAGTGGCAATAACCATCTTCTTAGCGTTAAATTTCGCTCTTTTATTATAACTTTTAATCAAACTATCGCAGCCCAATGCAGTTCCTGATAAAAAGCTTTGCGCCACAAGGTCTTCAAGGATCATAATCGATTGCAGCGATAAATTAAAACCCTGTCCCGCAATAGGATGAACTCCACAAGCGCTATCACCAACTAATAACATATTTTCATGATAGAATTTATCGGCTTCAACCATAGTCAAGGGATATGTAAACTTCTCAGAAATTAATGTACATTCACCTAGGCAGTTCTCCATTTTTCTTGCCAAGAAGAATAAGAAATCTTTATCTTTTTGATCAATAATTACTTCAGCCTCTTCATCAGGAGCAATCCACACAATTGAAGACTGGTTTTGATCCTGCAAAGGTAGTATCGCTAGAGGCCCCCCTGGCAAAAACTTTTCCCAGGCAATACTCTCGTGACACCTTTTATGATTGATATTAAAAACAATTGCTGTTTGGTTGTATTTTTTAATTTTCGTCTTCAGATCGAACTTCTTTCTAATATCGGAAAACCTTCCATCGCAAGCCAGTAAAAGATCAGCTCTGACAACATCACCATTATCAATCTTTACATCGACAAACCTACCTTGATCATCACTATCAAAAGAAATATTTTGATAGCTATTAGGACACAACAAGGTAATATTTTTTTGCTTAACCAGCCTATTTCGCAAGCAGTTATGAACAACATAACTCTCAATCAATGCTCCAAAATTTTCCTGCCCAACTTCATCAGCCAAGAAATCTAGAAAGAAGGGACTCTTATAATCAGTAATCTTTATATCTTTAATAAGACCAGATCCTTTAATTACCTCATCATAAATTCCAATTTTTTTAAAATAATTTAAGCTTTTATTTGATATCGCGTAACCACGACCATCGCGCTTTCGATCTTGGGACTTAATATCAACTTTTTCAATTATTGCAATATCAAGATCTGGAGATATTTGAGACAAAGATAGTCCAGCAGACATTCCGGCAAAAGATCCTCCGATAATTACAATGTCAAATTTTTTCTTCATCTCAAATAAATAAGGTTAAATCATATTTTTCGGATCGACAATTCTATCAAAATCATCAGCAGAGATCAATTCCAGCTCAAGAGCAGCCTCTTTTAATGTTGAGCCGTCAATATGAGCTTTTTTAGCAATCTTAGCAGCATTATCGTAACCAATATGAGGGTTAAGAGCCGTCACTAACATTAAAGATTGTTCCAACAATTCAGCTATCCTATCATCGTTAGATTCAATTCCAACCAAACATTGATCGATAAAGCTATTGATACCGTCACTTAACAAGTTAATAGACTCTACAACATTTCTAATCATCATCGGCCTAAAGACATTGAGCTCAAAATGACCATTAGAGCCGCCTACGGTAACAGCAGTATTATTGCCCATAACTTGACATGCAATCATTGTCAAAGCTTCGCACTGCGTTGGATTGACCTTACCAGGCATAATTGAAGATCCCGGCTCGTTGGCTGGCAAAATTATCTCACCCAGACCAGATCTCGGACCTGAAGCTAAAAATCTGATATCGTTAGCAATCTTCATTAACGAACCAGCCAAACTGTTTAACGCGCCGTGAAATTGCACTAAATCATCATTATTCGAAAGTGCAAAAAACTTATTTTTATCACCAACAAATTTTCCCGCATAATCCAAGCCCTTTTTAAAAGCTTTTGAAGAGCTCATCTTCACTTTATTTAAACTACTACAAGAAACAACCTCGGTATCAGAAGCAATATCATGTAACTTTTTAAGACCAGTAATTTCAGTAATTTTTTTCGCAAAAGCAACACTAAAATCTTTATGACAATTAATACCAGTTCCAACAGCAGTTCCCCCTTGCGCCAGCTCTTCAATTGAGCCGATTGAATATGAAACGTTAAACAAAGCATGTTTAATTTGCACTTTGTAAGCAGAGAATTCTTGGCCGAGAGTAACCGGAGTTGCATCCTGAGTATGAGTTCTGCCAATTTTTACAACCTCTTTAAACTTCTCTTCTTTTAGAGCTAACTCATTAGCAAATCTTACCAAAGTTGGTAACAATTTTTCATAAGTAACAAGAGCAGTTGCAACATGCATAGCAGTTGGAAAAGTGTCATTTGAAGACTGTCCTAGATTACAATGATCATTGGGATGAACAGGCTCCTTACCACCCTTTTTACCATTTACTTTTTCATTAGCAACTGAAGCTATAACTTCATTAGTATTCATGTTAGTCTGCGTTCCAGAACCAGTTTGCCAAACCACCAACGGAAAATGATTTTCGTAAAAATTATCAAAATCAGCCAAAATAGTGTCGCAAGCATCAACGATCATATCAGCAATTTCAGTAGAAAACTTATTGAACTGCTTAGCGTCGGGGTCCCGTAACATCAAATCTTTATTAGTTAATGCTGCGGCTTTTTTAACATAAACCATAGCTTGCACCATCTCTCGCGGCATTTTATGCCCAGCGTTATCACTACAAATTGGGAAGTTCATTATAGATCTACCGGTTTGGGCACCATAATATGCATCTGCAGGAACCTTAACTTCACCCATAGAGTCAGTTTCAATACGAAATTCTTTCATTTTTAACACTTAAATTAATTAATAAAATAATAAATTACAGCCACATCTGAACCATAAAATAACCATAAGCATAGCATCCGTAGCCCATCGGAAAATAAGGCTTACACCCTCTACCGCACCAAGTTAAGCCTTACTAGCCTGCTTTGCAATTTCAAAAAAATCACCAGCATCAAGACTAGCCTTTCCCACCAACAAACCATCTAAGTTTTTAGCCGACAATATTTCTGCAGAGTTATTAACAGAAACCGACCCGCCGTATAGTATAGAAAAAGATTTCACTTGAGAAGATAAATCTTCATTCAACTTTGTTTTAATAGCATTCGTCATTTCCTGTATTTCTTCTACAGTAGGAATAGCCCCCGTACCAATCGACCAAATTGGCTCATAAGCAACAATTAGCTTTGCGATTTCAACATCCTTAGGTATACAAGAAGATAATTGCTTAACCACAAAATCAACATGCTTTTTAGAATCCCTAACTTCCTTACTCTCACCAACGCATAACACCGGCGTCATTTCTTTTGCTACTACTGAATGCAATTTCTTAGCAACGGTCTCATTAGCCTCATATTGATATTTTCTTCTTTCGCTATGACCCACAATAACATATTCACAGCCAATTTCTTGCAACATTTCAGCGCTGACACTACCAGTATATGCACCACTATTTTCTTCGTGACAATCTTGTGCTCCAACCTTGAGAAACCTAAAGTTATCGACAAGTTCAATCATTTTTTCCTCTTGCACATCATCGATACTTTCATCATTTTGAGACAATTCAGATTCAACAGATCCAAAGGCCGACTCTAGAACGTTAGCCGAGATATCATCTATCAAAGTAAGCGGCGGACACAATACGCAGCTAACATTTATAGCGGGGTCCTTTTTGTAGTTAGTCAAAAAATATTCCAGCCAAGATTCCGACAGTGCGAAACTACCATTCATTTTCCAATTAGCAACAATGTACTTATCTTTCATCTTTAATTTTAAATTTTATTTTTTCAATAATCTTAGATCTCCAATCAGTAAAATCAACACGATCTTGCGCTCCAGCAATGGCCAGCTTCAAATTTGCAACACTAATTATAAACTGCTCCTTCAAGCCATAATAGGCAGCAATCTCAGATAGTTCTTTTTTTGCCTTATTAAGATCGTCTTTACTGGGTTCAATTATATAGCTTTTTTCTTCTAAATCAAGACTATTATCATAATTTTTTAACACAGATTTTAGATCATTCGTCATATCCTGATCCAAATATAAATCATCCTCAACGTGACCCTTTATTGCCAAACTTAATAACTTGTCATCACCAACAACATTCCTTCTTGGGATATTAAGTTTTTTTGCAGCATTATCTCTCCATGTCACCAACTTTTTAAGCAACCCCTCAGGCACCCTATTAATGCGAATTGACTTTACTAAGTTTTTAGCAAAAGATTTATATAAAGCGGCGATATTTTGAGATAATAAATTAGAGGTAAAAATCTCAATGTCCTGACAGTAAAAATTGAAAAGATTCTTTTCTTTGACTATTTTTAATAGCTCGCAATATATCTCTTCTAAATAGATAACATCAATAGTAGCATACTCAATCTGCCTATCTTGCAATGGCCTTTTAAGCCAATTGCTATTTTGCATTTTTTTATCAATTGCAATATCAAAGAATTTTGCAACCAAAGACGAGTAGCCACAATTAAAGTCATAGCCACAAAAATTTGCCAGTATTTGAGTATCATCAATATTGCAAGGTTTTTTGCCGCTATTTTTATAGAAAATTTCCAGATCTTGACTTGAAGAATGAAATATCTTCTTAATGCCAGGGTTTGCTATAATATCATAAATGCTTGATAGATCAATATCAGAAGATATACAATCTACAACATATATCCTGCCCTTAGCAGCAATCTGAATTAGAGATAGGATTGGGTAATAGGTGTCTCTTCTAACAAACTCGGTATCTACTGCGATAACATCATGATCAGCTATATAACCACATAAGGACTGTAGTTGAGAATTCTGATCTATATAGATGTAAGTCAATATCTAACCTCCGAATATTCGTTAATAAGAATAGAAAAAGACTGGTTGCAAAGACAATTAACCTTCTTTATTGCTCTTTGCGTCTCTTTTTTGCTTATTTGATTCGTAAACAGCTTTTTTAACGACTGGGAACTGAACCTGTTCCAAGTTACCCTCTTTTATAAGTTTTTTCTTAATTTTCGTACGTAACTTTTTGGCTTTATCGGTAAGCTTTAAGAATTTATAGTTTACCAAGAAGTTGTCTATGTTACCATATTTATTTACAGTTCTTAAAGAGGCAACAGCAACCTTAAGGTTTAAAGTAACGCCCAAGACTTCACTTTTAAAAGCGACATTTCTCAAATTTGGATAGAACCTTCTCTTGGTTTTTCTATTAGAGTGAGAAACATTGTTTCCACTAACAACTCCAACACCAAGGATTTCACATTTTTTAGACATAATCTCTACCTATAGATAATTCATTTCAATAAAACAACAATATCTGCATTTAAGCAAATATAAAACAATAACCAATATTGTACCAACAAAATAATTTAAAGTCAAGAAAAAAATCTTGACCCAGCAATAGTACTGAGCCAAGATCTTTTAAAGTGTCTAACCACTAAACCCTACATCTGTTCCGCACTCTACAGCGCTACCACCGGCAACAGCGGCAACAATAGAAGGAGCTCCGAAAATTGCCGCAATACCAGCAGCAACACCGACCATCAAACCCCAAGAAACTTTACCGGTGAAGAAACCAATACCTACTGACACGATCGCAAATGCAGCAAATGTTTTACCAGCAGTACCAGAGACGATACTTAATACATTACAAAGTACTTTGGAGATAACAGTCTCATCATACGTGGTAGACTGCAGCACCGCACTACCACCGGTATCAGAAGCCATAGCAGCAAAATCACCACCAAAGCCTGACATCACAACGGGCAAAACGATAACCAATGAAAAGCACAATAGCATCAGCTTAAGCGCATCTTGCGCGAAAGAATGTTTATAAGAATATTTAGTAGTCATAATAAAATATTTCAATTAATATAAAAATTACAAAGATCAATCTCTTCTGGGTTCAATGTTAAACATAACCGCTTTAATGTCAAACCTTAAATTAACAAAAATTGCTAAAAATAGCTTTGTTACCAAAGTCAATGTCTATAAAAACATTCTAAAACCCTACCAGCCTTATCTCCCACTCTAAATTGTAATCAAGCTTGTTTTTGACCGTTTTTCGCACAAGATTACCTAGGTCAACTAAATCTTGCGCCTTAGCGCCACCTTCATTAATCATAAAATTACAATGTTTTTGCGATATTTTTGCACCTCCAATTACCTTACCTCTTAAACCAGCTTCGTCTATCAATTGCCAAGCTTTTTTCTGCCCCCCTTCTTTGTTCGTAGGGTTTTTAAAAGTACTGCCCCCAGTTTTTGATCTTATAGGTTGCGACTCTTGCCTCTGTTTACATAACTTTTCAACTTCATTTTTAACACTGGCAATATCGGATATTTCAACTTGAAAACTAGCTTCAACAAAAATATATTTATCAGCTAGGTTGTTTTTTCTATAAGACATTCCTAGCTCTGCAACATCAAAAGCTACGATATTACCTTTGTAATCAACAGCCTTGACACTTTGTAGCACTTTAGCAACCTCGCTACCATAGCAACCAGCATTCATAGCCACTGCACCGCCTACCGAACCAGGCACGCCACTCAAAAACTCAATACCAGCTAGGCCATTATTTTGACAAAATTGCATTAGATTCGAACACAACACCGCAGATCCCGCTTTTAAAATACCATCCTCATAACTAATATCAGCAAAACCCCTACCCGGCCTAATTACCACGCCTTCGATACCCTTGTCGGCAATGATTACATTAGACCCAGCTCCCAAGATATTAATATCAACATCAGCAGGACAATTTGCGAAAAAATACGCTAAATCATCAACATCTTCTGGCTTAAATAATATTTCAGCATTGCCGCCAACATCAAACCAAGTTTTCAAAGCGGCATCAAATCGATATTGACCACGAATTTTTGGCAATTTATCAATTAAACTCAATTCTTCTTTCATTATTTGCGATTAAGTTTTGTATAATTTAAAGATTACACTTTGTCTACCCTCTCTTTGGGCCTTTTTTTGATACTTGGTCTCAATCCAGTCTCGTGGAAAATCGATCCAATCTTTTTCCTCACTACAGTCCCATCGGAAATTTTTTACCATCAATAATTCTCGACAAATCCAACTTTTGTATAAATCATGATCGGTAGCAATGATCAAGCTACCGCCTTTTTTAATTTTTTGAGCAATATCAAGGTCCAAAAATTCTCTAGTGACTATCCTTCTTTTGAAATGTCGTGATTTTGGCCATGGATCAGGAAATAAAATGTAGAACTCATCAAAAAAACAATCTTCAAACTTTGTCAATAAAGCTCTAGCATCTTGCGTCGAAATCTTAATATTATCAACATTTACCTGTTTGATTTTAGATAAAATGCTTGCTACGCCATTAATATGAGGTTCGGCACCGAAAAAAATTTGATTAGGATTATTTTTTGCCTTTTCAACCATAAAATCACCAAAGCCAAAACCTATTTCAAACGACCTCTTTTCAAATTTATAATCTTTAGCTTTATGAACCATATCATCAGATATTTCAAAGTTTGGATAGGAATTATCGACAAGGTCTTGTTTATATTCGGATAGTTTTCTGGATTTGATTCTGCCAAAGCTTCTAACAAGCTTACGATCTTCGGACTTCATACAAGGTAATTATGAAATTTTTTGAACTCTTAAGGTGTGTCTACCACTTTCAAATTCACCATTGAGAAAGGTTTCTACTATTTTAAGCACTTCATTATCATTTATTATTCTAGCACCTAAACATAAAACATTAGCATCGTTGTGAGCTCTAGATAATTCAGCCATTTTTTCATTGAAGCACAATGCTGCTCTAATATTTTTATGTCTGTTAGCAGCAATAGAAATACCAACCCCGCTTCCACATATAAGGATGCCTAAATCAGAAGAGTCTTTAACTATTTTATCAGATAATTTGTTTGCGTAATCGGGATAGTCAACAGAATTCGAAGCGCAGTGCGTTCCTAAGTCAATAATATTAATTTTTTTTTCCTTGATAAAATCAACAATCTTCGACTTTAAGTCATAACCGGCGTGATCAGAAGCAATAAAGATATCCCTAGTAACCGGACTTGACATAAATCAGCTATCAATTTAATTATAGAAGATAAAAAAACAAAAGCAGAAATTAACGCTTTCTGTAAGTTTGACCTTTACGAGCTTTCTTCAAACCGTACTTTTTACGTTCAACAACACGAGAATCTCTAGTTAAGAAACCTTGAGTTCTTAAGATTGGCCTTAATTCAGGATCAAATAACGCAATAGCTTTACTGATTCCGTGCGCTAAAGCACCAGCTTGACCACTTAAACCACCGCCTTTAATAGTCGCAACAACATCAAATTTATCAGCGCTATTAACCGCCTCAAAAGGGAAGTTAATTATGTTAAACAAAATTTCACGACCAAAATATTGCTTAGCCTCTTTCTTGTTAACAACAATTTTACCATTACCTTTCTTAATCCACACTCTAGCAACAGAGTCTTTTCTTTTGCCAGTCGCATATGAACGACCCAAAGAGTCTATTTCTTTTTCGTAAACAATAGCTTCTTGTATATCAGAAGTATCAACCGATGAATCTTTAACTTGAAGTTCTGTAGCCATAATTATCTTTTATTCTTTTTATTTTGTTTAGCAATGTCGAATATTTCAGGGCTTTGTGCCTGATGCGGATGCTCAGAACCTGAATATATTTTTAATTTAGACAAGATATCTCTTTGTAATGGTCCAGCAGATATCATCCTTGTAACAGCAGATCTTATAACTCTTTCAGGGAACTCACCTTCAAGGATTTTTCCTGCCGTCTTATTTTTGATACCACCTGGATATCCCGTATGCCAGTAATATTTTTTGTCTGTAAGCTTTTTACCGGTCAATTTAACCTTTTGAGCATTGATGATAACTACATGATCACCGCAATCAGCATTAGGCGTAAATATAGCCTTATTTTTACCCCTCAGGATATTAGCTACAGCAACAGATAATCTACCCAAAACTACATCTTCGGCGTCTATCACCCACCATTTTCTAGTTATTTCTTTAGGCTTAGCCACATAGGTCTTAAACATAAAACTCCAATAATCTATTTAATATTTAAAAAATGAGTTATTAACTCAAATTAAACTACAATAACCAGGCGCAACGCATGCAACTACTATATTACGCTACCCAAGCCCAGTAAAGAATATAATTATATAGCACTCAAAATAAATGTCAAGAATATTTTTACCCTTAGTGATTATAATTTTAATTATGCCCTCAGATGGGATAAACTTTCATCATTGATCATCAGCTTCTTTTTTTGCAAATTGATTAGGATCAGCATTGTAATTCACATGACCATCCATTTCTTTCATGTCTCTAATATTCTGCTCATTGCCAGCAAACTCCTCATATTCTTTCGTTATATGCTTCATTGATTCTTTAGCAGTCCTATCACTGTCAGCAACCCCACCTATGAGGGAGGATGAAACGGCCTCAGAACCCTTGGCACTTTTTTTCATTACAGCAAGGCCTGCGGCCCCTACACCAGTGGCAGTAAGTAACGCCTTAGCAGCTGTTGTCCCAACTTTGCGACCACCTTTATTATCGATTGCCCTCTTTTTCACCTGATTGATAGCAGCTAAAGCGCCATGTGCATGTTTTACCCTATGAGGACCACCCTCACCCGTCTTAACGCATTCTTTCGCATTAATCTCTATCATTCTCACCTGATCAACACTATTAGATAGTGCGGTAGTCTCTTTGGCAGCTTCATTGTGAAGCTGAACATCTCCTTGAGCCTCCCATCTTTCGGCACGCTTATCGTCCAGTAACTCCATTTTTGCTTTGAGTTCCGGCCCACCAGCTGCAAAAACTTCTACCTGGCGCTTTACTTGAGAGTCGATATCTTTTTGAATACCTTTCTGGCGACTTCTCTCAGAGGTGAAAGGCACCGACCCCTTAAATTTTTGCCAGCTCCCATCAGGCTCCTTCTGTTCACGTAAATTATCAATCTCCCCTCTTATCTCCACAAGTTCTTGAACTCCAGGTTCCATCTCCATTCTATCAATTGTAGAATCTAGGGTTTTTTGCAAATCTTTTGCTTTTCCTGCTTTTTGCTGCGACTCCTTAGCTTTGGCTTTAAGTTCTTGTGATATTGAGCCAAGTCTATTTTCTTTTAATTGATTTTTAATGTCAGCTCTTCTGGCTTTTTGACCTCCTCCAGGGGTAGCAAATTTTCTAGCTTCTCCACCATAGCGACCAAAAGTAGCCTTGTTCAACGCACTCCTTCTCATATAGGTCTCTCTACCTTCTGCATTAGGATCTTCTTTAGCATCAAGATACTCCCTTTCCCCTTCTAAAGAAGCGATAGTTGAAATTCTTGACCTCTTGTTCATAGAGTCGTCCTTTTTTAAAGCATTTTTCTTCACTCTATCTCGAATCATTTTCTTGTCTTCGTCAGATCTCAACATTCCCGCAAAGCTTGACTCATTATAATTATCAATCTTACCCTCTCTTTCGAGTTGCCTTCTCGCTTCTTTATAACCATCGCTTTGCCTAACTTGAGGTAATCCAGCTCTTATATCTAGCTTTCTGTGACCTCTAATTACACTTCCGGCCTCAACATGTATATTACCCTCTCTAACCGCCTTCATCATTGCGCCTCTATCTTCGCTAGTAGCAGCTCTATTTAGAGCTTTTCTTGCCTGCCTCTTGGTTAGATCTCTACTGACATCATCTTCTGTGATCGATTTAGAAACCGAACCTCCTTTATTGTATTTCTGTCTTGCAGCTTTTGCCATATAACCAACTAAATGATCACCGCGATATTTAACACCTTTATCATTCATCAACCTCTCTCTATCTTTTTCATCCAGACCAAGCTTCTTACCCATAGCATTCATCGCCTTATCTCTTTCATTGTTAAGAGTTTTTTGCTGCTCTTCTTTTGACATTTTAGACAATTCAGCGCCATGATTCTTTTTATATTCATTTACTGCAGATCTACCACTCTTCACCATTGCATTCTTGTTTTTCAAATCATTTTCATCTTGTAACTTTTTCTCTCTACGATCCTGCTTAGCAAACCTTCCAGAATCAAACAATTTTTGATCCACTCTAGAAACGCCATCTGAAACTTTTTTGTACGCCCTGGTATTCTTAAGCCATTTCGAGCTATCTCCACTTAACTTACTAACAGATTGCATTGCGGTCTGAGCCATGCCAGTTGCTGACATGCTACCACCAATATCAGCAGCAACATTAGACATAAAGGTAATAAATTCTTGCATCAATTTTGCCATAATCCAAATGAACAATATCGAGAAGAACGAAGGCACACCCTCCCCTCTACCAGCAGTTCCATAATCTGCATGAGAATCAAATAACGGAGGAACATTGGGAATAGTCCAGAACGACATTAAGCTAATTCTGATAATAATGTTTATAGTCCACACCTCATCCCAGCATACTTTGTATCCTAGAGCATTTTTAATAATTTCATACATCATCATATTAAAGAATGACAATGTAACAAGTAGGAAAATTTGCTGCAAGGAGAATCCTATTAACTGCTGCAGCCATTTATCAAACATCTCTTTAGTTTGATTAAACAAGGTAAATAGGAAGAATATAGGACCTAAAACAAATAGGATAGAAATAAATACTTGCGCCGTTAAATAGACCAGCACCGCCGTCGAAACTGCAAAGATATATGCAATAAATGCGTAATATATTATCAAGATGTATAGCCACCCAAATAGACCAGAGAACAACAATGCTGAAATCTTCTTTTGCACCGCTGAAGCAAAGAACAGGCCAAGCACCCTATCAACCCCAGTAAATAATACCGACTTATCGGCGTAGTTTTGACTTTCAATGGCAGTTCTAAGCTCCGTAGAGCTATCAAATGATGTAGCCATTAAGAAGGCTATTTCATCAGTTCCTCGCTTAAAGGTCGTTACCACA
This sequence comes from Rickettsiales bacterium, assembly GCA_047404215.1. GTDB lineage: Bacteria > Pseudomonadota > Alphaproteobacteria > Rickettsiales > UBA1997 > CAMCFD01. The sequence continues at coordinate 20,474 of JBDOIV010000114.1, read as the reverse complement.
ATCTCGTTAAACCAATACCAACCATTATCAGAAACAAAGAAAAATACCACCGCTATCTTGACGATTCTTGCAATAATGTCAGCCGTTCCACCCTCATGCAAGCCCATTAAAAAAGTTAAGCCATAAAAAGATATCATTAAAGTAAGGCAGAGCTTTAATGTCAAAATATAATCTTCATCCTGAATTATCAACTGATATATTCTTTCAACCTGCCCTGGAACTCTATCAAGTCTATCAGTCGGACACTCTGATAAATCCATATCATCAGACAGATCTTCAGCTGCTTCACCTGGAGCTGTAGCGATACTATAAACAGAGCTAACCAATCCTCGACCTGGAGCTTGGCCTCGACATATATCATAGCCATCCATTATTCTGATAACTGGATTGATTACCGCATTAACCAGGCCCGATACTTTAGTTTTATCACTTTTAACCCTGACAACAACGTCATATTTACCGCTATTATTACTATATTTTGAATTACATATAAACTGCTTCTTACATTCAACATCTACGTCACTTATATCACTATAACTGCATATTTTACCGTCATTATCATGACCCCTGCCGACACCCGGATTTTCCTCAATTTCGCTCGAGCTATCTGCCAAGCTATCTGCCAAGTACTTAGTATTAAAAACCTTAATTCCATTACAGGCTGGCTGATCAGCTGCACCACAGGGAGCAGAAATACCCTCATCAATAGCTGCTGTATCCGGATCGTCAATCGTAGGAACGAGGCAATTCGTATTTTCGGGATCTGTAATTTTAAAAGTTAAACTATAACGAGCCTGAGGACCATCTTTATCATTTGGCGTCATTGCGCATTTTTCTACATCAGAGCTTTCAAAGTCACCACGGCAGTGACAGAAGTATTTATCACCATTTAGAACACCGTCGCAGTTAGCTTTACCGATAGCAGGAGATGATTTGCGGTAAAGATTACCAAACTCATCAAAAGCAAAACTACTTGCACTCAATGAGAAGTCGACAAGATCAGGAACATTTGTAAAATCAGTTGGGGTTACCGCATCACTATCAAAACTCTCACCTTCGGCAGCTGCAAGCTCAGCCAAAAAAGAAACAATCTCATCTTTTACCTGTTGATGATCCCAGCGACTAAGTGCTCTACAACGCCTTGATGAATATTTCGGCTCAACACAAAATAAGACTTCCATATTTTCACCATTTCTAAACTCCAAGAAGTTAGATAGCCTAATACGAAATCCATTATTGTGACCGACGCTATTATAATTACCACCGGCGGTGTTGTTATCTGAATAACTATCCGATAGAGTGCGCGGCTCAAAGTCAGCGCCGTCTAGCACCATAGCCTTCAATCTTCCCGAGGAGCCAAAATACTTATCGCCATAAGGAACAAAGCTACCCTCAATATCAGTGCCAAAACTACCAAGAGAGCCGTAACCAAAATCAGCGCCGGCCGAATCATTATACTCCCTAAGTCTAATCAAACCCTTAGTAAAAGAATCATGCGCTGGTACACCAGAAGCACTATCACCCCCTTTTTCAAATATCCTAGAAAATTCATGCGTGATATTTCTAACACTACCTTGGTAAGATTCAAGATCGTAACAAAGTTGAATACCATCTTTTGTTAAAAAAGGAGCATTGGTAACCGCCGCATTCATCATTTCCTCTTGGCATTGAGTGCATTTATCAATTCTAGATTGATTAAGGACAGTCCTCACGGTTTCATAATCTACGTCCTCATCAATAGGATTGTCAGCATTTATAGGGGGTGTCGTTGTACTATCATAAATATAACCACATTGATCACTTTCCTTATCTGCAGGATTGACTCTTGGTGAAACAACCCCTTCAGATCTATTATCGTACCTATTTGAGGGCTCAGTAAATGTAATATCTCCAACACAATTAACATAATCAGGACAGTATGATTCTCCAGCAGAGTCAATACCTCCAGAAGAAGTAGGCGGTTCACTACTACAAAGGGGACTAAGAGCTTGACACCCCCTGATAGCACCATTTACAATATTAGGTGTGCACTCAGGATTAGGAATGTATCCTACACCAGTATGCGGACATAGTAAAGCGGGTCTTGGTTCTATTCTTATGGCCATGCCAACGCCACACTTTCTATTAACACCGGTTTTGGCCTCCCAATCACCGGTCCAACTTTCTGGTGCAAACCTTATCTTCTGCCCTTTTCGAATATAAATTTTCTGAATCAAAGTTTTATCTGGCCAATCATCGTTATAAACGGTTTTAATAACGTTATCATCTTCAGTGTCACCAAGACTTTCACTAAAACCTCCATACTCGTAGAAGTCAGGCTGTAGTTGAAGAGCGGTTAAGCCACTGCCCACGAGCTCAGTCGCAGCAGCATCGTATGATTTATGCCAACCTGTTGGATTAATAATTCTAAATCTTAATATGCATTCCTCAGCTCCAACATCTGTTCCTTCGCTTAAATTAGAAAAACTAACCAATCCTGACCTGGAAATAGGAAGATCATAATAAGGGACTAATTTGATGGCCAAAGATCTACCACAATCGATTGTATTTCCCGAGCCGTCACTAAAAGTATTCGGCGTCAAATTGGGTTTAGAGATATGGATATGTTGACCATTTTCGACCGAAACATGCTTACCACCATTGGTCCAAACGTCGGTTATGTTTAGATTATCATGATGGTACCACGCTGAATGCAAAGTATCATCATCATCGGCAGCATCAGAAATTTTAATATCTATGTTACCATTACCACTCGTGCTACAGACATCTTGTAGATATTTGAAATATAATTGATACCCGCCAGAAACACCGAATCTACTTTTAACAACACTACTACCTGACGATATATCCCCTGCTATGAGTGACGTTCTACCCTCTGCACAATCATAGCCAGAGGCACATTCTCTAAACGGATTGGCATTAAATGCAACATAAGAATCCCGTATATCCGCCGTACCCTTTAAAATACCCCCAAAGTTACCAACCTGAGATAGCGCCCTTCCTGTAGATCTAATGGGGAATTTACTGTTAATAGCTGTCTCAACCCTAGACTTAGTTTCCTCATCTGCAATACTTGTTGCTCCATCAAATAGGCCGTATTTATCCATATAAGAATCAATATCATTAGCGCAGTTGGATTCAAAAGCGTCCCCCTCCTCCCTGTATTCGCATTTCCAAGATCGATGATCAGGATACGCGGTTACAGTTCCTCTGACATCACTATCCTGATACTTACCATCTTTATCTACATCCTCATAACGATAACCAACAGGAGTTTTTTCTTTATACAAAACCACCCTCTCAGAAGCATTCATAACAGATTTTGTCACACCCTCACCACTTATCGCTTTTTCCATCAAGCCTACGCGTACTGTGTTCTCAACAAAACCTCCCGAAACACTTACGCCCATAACCTCACCATTACCGACTGATAAATAATGATCATGACGAGATTTATCTTTCGCGGTCGGCAAGAACGAGCTGCTATCTGGGTAAACAAAAATCTTACCATAATCTTGCTTACCTCCTAGCGAGATCCTTCCTACAGCTCTTACACTCACCTCTTTTCCCGGACTAATCTCAACTGCAGTTCCCTCAAGAGTACTTTTCCACATAGGCTCAGGATTGCCAGAAAATCCCCTCATTGCCTTTGAATTACAATCAGACATGCACTCATTGACGCACAAATTCATAACCGACATATTGACATCTGGGTTTTCTGTACCATCCTCAAGCAAGGGTTGCCATTGTGCACAACCCTGATCTGAAGTAAACGTTCCATTATCAAAATACACCGTGACATCCTGTGATGTAAGGCAATTCGATACGCCTGAACCATGCGCCTCGTTCCTTAAGTCCTCTCTGTATGTAGTATTATATTCACAAGAGTCTAGAGTATCATGCGCTTTAACCTCTATATTTTTACTTTCATATTCACCAAAATCATCAGCATCAATACACCCGTTATCACTACAAGAGAACACTAAAGAAATTACAAATATAGCAAGTGAATTGGTAATAAGTTTTGACATGAAGCCAAGCCAAGGTCTAAAGACTGGTCTTATTTTAGTAAAGCTATATCTTAGGTTCGAAAATTTCATTCAAAAAATTCTTGTTTAATAATCTTAGCTATTCTATCGGTTTCATTCAATTTTTTAACTCCCTTACGGTCTGCAATATCCGCATTAGACACTAATTTTTGAGCATAATTTTCTAGCATCAGACTTTTATGGAACTTTCTATGTTTCCTGGAGGATATTTTTGCATTATCAAATATATATACTGGCTTACCTAGGGAGCATACCTCAGAAATCATAGAAACAGAATCACCGGTAACTACAAATGCATCAGCCACTCCTATCAAGGCAAGATATGGGTTTTTACCTTTTTCGATCTTATTGTAGTCAAAAAATTGGTATTTAACGCCTGACTTTTCTACAGCACCAACAATAATCTTGTCAATTTTATCCGAAGTTCTTCTGCTATTAATAACAACTATTTCACTATCATTATTTTTTGCCAATTCAATCACTTGTTTACATAGAATTCGAGCCGAAGGTAGGTCGAACTTGGTATTTTTGGAATCACCCCCCACAAGAAGTGCAATTTTTTTAACCCCTCTTTTTTTAACAATAACATCTTTGAATTGCTTAATTTCATAGTCAATAACTGATTTATTGATCTTGGTAAGAGCTCCAATACTTCTGATAACGTTCGTATAGCTCTTTTTAATTCTATCGTGTCTAGGTAATATTATGCAATCAAACTTCTTATGAGAAGTATCGGGGTTCATAATCTGAATTATTTTTACCTTATTTCCAGATTGCTTTTTTAGATATAGACTTACAGGAGCTGTTCTGCGGCCAGCGGAAATTATTACTTTTGGATAATAATCCAAATTTGATAATGACTTCTTCACACCCTTGGAAAGACCCCTGGTTGAAGCTCCTAGTAGCAAGTTTGGTAAAACTGCAAAACTGCCGTATGAAATATTCACAATCTTATGCTCAAAATCTAACTCTTCCGCCAACCCTACGGCTTGCGAATAATTACCAGGCCTGTTATCAGCCAATACCCATATTTCATCCCTTACCTCTTTCATAATTACAATTATTTCAGTTTTAATTTTAACATTTCCGCCACATACGGAGAAACAAAGTCACTAACATCGCCGCCCAGTCTTGCCGCCTCCTTAACAAGGTTCGAAGCAATATAGTTTTTACTTTCGCTAGCAGGTAGAAATACTGTTTGTATATTTGGCTTTAATTTTGAGTTCATGCCATACATTTGAAACTCATATTCAAAATCAGACACCGCTCTTAAACCCCTGACAATAACGGACGCCTCTAAAGACTCCACAAAATTAACCAACAAGCCACTTAAACTCTTTACCTCAATAAAACAATCGTTATTAATATCAAATATCTCGCCTTGTATCATATCCCTTCTCTCTTCAACATTAAATAGCGGAGATTTTGAATTATCTTCAGCAACAGCAACAATAAGGTGGTCAAAGATCTCGCTAGCTCTTCTAACTATATCCATATGACCGTTAGTAAATGGATCAAATGTGCCTGGGTAGACTGCTTTTATATTCATCTTGCTTAACTAACTAGTTATAATTTAAAATAAAATCTTTTCCCTATACTACTATTTTTATACTAAAATATTTAACATTCAATCAAAACTTTACTAAAAAATCTTATGTTGCTAGAATATAAAACTATATGAAAAAATTATACCATATTTTATAACTAAAGTAAACAAAAAAATGAAGATAAATATAATCACCATTGGAAGATTTAGCGACAATGAGCATAAAGCCATATTTCTTAAATATCAAAAACGATTAACAAATATCAATCTCAAAGAATTATCGTCAAAACACAGTGCTAAAACCTCTATCGAGTTGATAAAGAGGCAAGAGGCGCAAATTATCACCAAATCAATCGATAGCAATAACTTTCTTATTTGTTTAGATGAAAAAGGTCAGGAGTTTAATAGTCAACAATTCTCCATCTTAATTGATAAAGTTAAAATCTCTTACAATAAAGATATTGATTTTGTAATCGGTGGCGCTTATGGACTGGATAAATCTTTAATAAAATTATCAGACCTAACCCTGTCTCTAGGCAAAATGACTCTACCGCACATTTTAGTTAGAATAGTCTTGATAGAGCAAATATACAGAGCCAAAACTATAAGCGATGGCCACCCTTATCACAAACAGTAATAAACAAGCTTGACTATTTGTACTGACACCAATATAATTCTACTATACTACAATAGTAAATTAGGAATCCAAATTTATGCTAGCAAAGAAATTAGCCGAAATGATCAGGGTCAATCACGCTGGAGAATACGGTGCAAAATACATCTATAAAGGACAGATTAAGGCATTTGATATCAAAAAAGATCACGAGTCGAAAAAGCTTGTTGAAGAGATGAAGAAGCATGAAGATGTTCATTTTGATTATTTTGATGAGAAAATATCTTCTCAAGAAGTAAGGCCGACCTTAATATCCCCGCTGTGGAAGTTAGGAGGATACGCGATGGGATTTGTAACCGCAATGTTAGATAAAAAAGCAGCCATGACCTGCACAACTGCTGTAGAGGAAGTAATAGACTCTCATTACCAAGAACAGATAGATTATATTGCTAATGAAAAAAAATTCATCACAGATAAGGCGAAGAAAGATAGCATCGAAATGCTGGAAAAAAAAATAGTAGAATTTCAAGAAGATGAAATTCATCATCGCGATATTGGCTACGAGAACAACGCAGATCAATATAAATTTTTTAACCCCTTGACAGTCGTGATAAAAACTATCACAAAATCAGCAATCAAAATATCAAAGAAGATATAATAATTAACTAGCAATTAAGAAATAAGGACGTGAAATTTGCTCTAAATAAACTAAAGTATTTAATATTAACACTTTTGCTAAACCCCTCTACTGGCATCTGTCAGGATTCTAATAATCCTCAAAAGTTTGAATCTATAATGCTCGATCAAGAAGAGTTAAAAAAAGTCAATCAGGCACTTGAAATGTTCAGGCAGGGTAAAGAATTTGTAATAACCAAAACGCAAGAAGCGTTATCAGAAGAGGACAGGGAGAAAATGGAGATCGATCAACTCAGTAAAGAAATGGAGCTCATCAATAAAGAGTCAAAAATACACCTAGGGTCGATATTATTTTTTTCAAAAAAAACGTGGTCAATATGGGTTAATGGCAAAAAAATCACATCCGATTCAAACTATCCTAAAAATTCAATATATGTAGCTAAGGCAAGTGAAAGAAAAATTGACTTCATATGGAAACTTAGCATTTCAAAATGGCGAGTATTGACAAGCAACCTGGACTCAAAGGTCACGCCACAAATTAATAACTCAGGAGAGGTGAATGTAAAGTTTTCATTATATTCAAATCAAACATTCTTGCTTAGGGAAAATAAAACGGTTGAAGGTGACGCTAGGACAACAAAGCCGCAGCAACAAAATGCAAACAATGATCAATGATGTATATACCACTTAGAAACCATACTACATACTCTTTGTGTCGCGGCGCAATCAAGGTAAAAGATCTAGTCAAAACTGCAAAAGAATATAAATTTCCCGCCTTAGGAATTATGGATTGCGGAAATTTATTTGCAGCTCTGGAGTTCTCCTCTGCTTGCCAACAAGAGTCGATTCAGCCAATATTAGGATGCGAACTATTAGTGAATTTCAAAGATAACAAAAACAACTCTTCGAACCTTGAATTCGAACAATCTCTACATAAGTTGCCACTAATAGCAACTAGCGAAGAAGGTTACAAAAACTTAATGTACCTAGAATCCTACTCCTTCACTTCCAGAAGAACCGGAATATCACCTTATGTCGACATTGGTCTTGTGTCGGAAAAATCCGCCGGACTAATCGCGCTTAGCGGCGGTCAAGATGGAGTAATTAACAACCTTATCATCAAAGATCAAAAAAACAAAGCAAAGGAAGTGTTGCAAAATTTAATCAACATTTTTTCAAAAGATAGCCTTTATATTGAGCTAGAGCGCTACCCAGACAAAATGTCACAAAAAGATATCGATATCGAAAAGGATCTTATTGCACTAGCCTTTAAAGAGAATATCGGCTTAGTGGCAACGAATGATGTTTATTTTTTGACTCCAGATATGCACGAAGCACAAGATATTCTCAGTTGCATAGGAAGTGGTAGGTTTTTCCTAGAAAAAGACAGGGCACGCTTTTCCAAGGATCAATATTTTAAAACATCACAAGAAATAGAAGGGTTGTTTCAAGATATCCCAGAAGCAATAGAAAATACCGTCAATATAGCAAAAAAATGTCACGTAATGGCTAATCAAAGGCCACCTACTCTACCTGTATTTGATGATAGCGAGGACTTTAGCGAAAAAGAGGAGCTTAAAGAGCAATCCTACGAAGGATTAAAAGCAAGGCTAGCAATAAAATATGCAAATGAAAATACATCAGCTAGTAAATCAAAAGAAATAGATAAAGAGTATTTTGACCGCCTCGATTATGAGTTATCAATAATTGCAAAAATGGGTTTTGATGGCTATTTCTTAATCGTATCAGACTTCATCAAGTGGAGCAAAAACAACAAAATACCAGTTGGACCAGGTAGAGGCTCTGGAGCGGGATCAGTTGTTGCCTGGGCTTTGCAAATTACCGATCTCGATCCAATTCGATTCGGGCTACTTTTTGAAAGATTCTTGAACCCAGAAAGGGTATCGATGCCCGATTTTGATATTGACTTTTGCCAGTCTCAACGTGATAAAGTAATTGAATATGTGCAAAATAAATATGATTTAAATGAGTCAGATGACAAAAAAGTTGAAGATATTAAGGTCGCCCAGATTATCACTTTTGGTAAATTGCAAGCTCGAGCAGTGCTTAAGGATGTTGGAAGAGTTCTACAGATACCATACAACCAAGTAGATAGAATCTGTAAGTTGATACCTTTTAATGCCATTGAAGCAGTCACTCTAGAAAAAGCCATCTCAATGGACAAGGACCTGCAAAAAGCAATTCAAGAAGACGAGCAAACAACAAAATTGACAGAAATAGCCCTTAAGTTAGAAGGGTTAAATCGCCACTCTTCGACTCATGCCGCAGGAATTGTAATTGGTGACAAGCCTCTAACGCAGATATGCGCCCTATATATGGATGACGGAGGAGACATGCCCGCCGTAGGGTATTCCATGAAATATGCTGAGAATGCTGGCCTGGTGAAATTCGACTTTCTGGGATTAAAAACCTTAACAACAATTGATGAAACGGTAAAGCTGGTAGAAAAAAATCAAAACATCAAAATAGATATCACCAATATCAGGCTCGATGACAAAAAAACTTTTGACATGCTAGCCCAAGGTGATTCAATCGGAGTATTCCAGATAGAGTCTTCTGGCATGAGGTCGGTTCTAAAGCAAATGAAGTCTGATAAGATTGAAGATATTATTGCCTTAATCTCCTTATATCGACCTGGACCTATGGATAACATCCCAACCTATATCAGAAGAAAACATGGCGAAGAAACAATAGCCTACCCTCACCCATTACTAGAACCGATATTAAAGGAAACCTATGGCGTAATAGTATACCAAGAACAAGTAATGGAGATAGCCCGAGTTCTCGCTGGATACAGTCTAGGGGCGGCAGATCTACTTCGTAGAGCGATGGGTAAAAAGATCAAAGAAGAGATGGATAAACAACGTAAAATATTTGTCGAAGGTGCGGTACAAAACAATGTCGACGCTAGTCAGGCAGGAGAAATATTCGACCTAGTAGATAAATTCGCTGGTTATGGTTTTAACAAATCTCACGCCGCCGCTTATGCTTTCATTTCTTACCAAACGGCATATTTAAAAGCGCATTACCCATCCGAATTCCTAGTGGCCTCTATTAATTTAGATATCGACAATGCCGAAAAAATTAACGTCTTTTTACAGGTTGCCAAAAGTCATGGTATAGAGGTTCTACCTCCGGACCTCAACAAGTCGCAAGCATATTTTTCAATTGAAAAATCCGAGAGCTAGAATGGATTACAAAACAAGATTAAAACACATTGATGGCAGTTGTAATATCGTCAAAATAGAAAAAGATGCCGTTAGCTACATCGCATCTCAAATTGCTAACAACTTTAGTGATAACGACATAGTTTTAGTCGCCGAAAATCAATTGCAGATTGAAAAGATTAAAAACCAAATCATTTATTTCAATCCCGACATCGATTCAAATTACGAAATCATAACTTTTCTACCCTGGGATTGCAGACCTTACGACAAAAACTCCGCCAAGCCAGCAATAGTTACTAATCGTATCAAAGCTTTACACAAAATATCAAGCCGCAAAAACAAAAACTTCATTGTCATTACTACTATCAACGCAATTTTACAAAAAATTGTCGACCCAGGATCTATTGCCAACACTTCCTTAACGATCAATATCAAGGATGAAGTATCTATTGAAAAAATTGCTGACATTTTAACAAATAATGGTTACACTCGCCAATCATTATCATATGTAGCTGGGGAGTTTTCAATCAGAGGTGGCATAATAGATATCGTCACCACTTTGGCAGGAGAAAATATTGGATACAGAATCGACACTTTTGGTAATCAAATTGAATCAATTAAGACTTACGATCCATCTTCACAATTATCACAAGATGAAATCAAGGAGGTAGAGATACTGCCCGCTGCTGAAATAAATCTGACCCAAGAAGCAATCAGCAATTTTAGAAATAATTATCGCCAAATATTATCGTCAACTCTCAATCTTGATTACAAAGATGAGTTTTACGATTCAATATCTAATAAAAGATCATTTGTTGGTATCGAGCACTATTTGCCACTATTTTATAACAACAAATTAACCAGTCTTTTTGCTCATTTGAAAAATAGCGTCGTCATTTGCTATCAAGATATCGATTTAATTGCTAAGGCAACCAGCGAACAAATTCAGCAATCATATCAATTGCGACTCGAAGATGTTAAGATAAATAAAAATAATTACTCAGATCCAAAGCCGTTGCCGCCAGAGTTGTTATATCACGATAATCAGCAGATAATCAACATCATAAATAATAACACCAATATCAAATTTCATAATTTTGATTGCAACGACAAAGACTCTAGAATATTTGACTTAGATTTTAAACCAGTGCCAGATTTTCATTTGGCCGCCAAAACCAATAAAAAAAACCCTCTAGAATTGGTTAAGCAATACTCAGAATCGCTAAACAAAAAAACTTTCATTTGCGCTTCTAATGATAATTCAAAAAATAGGATCGCCAATTTACTTCATGATTTAAATTATCAAATTCCAATCATCACTGTCGAGATCGATAAAGGCTTTGAAGCACCTGACTTAATTGTTATTTCCGAGCAAGCAATTTTCGGCGATAAAATAAATCAAAAAAAATCTAATAAGCGCAAAAATGCCGCCAAGAAAATCATCGAAGAAGGTATCGCCATCAACATTAACGATTTAATAGTCCATAGGGATTATGGTATAGGTAGGTTCAAAGGCATTCACTCAATATCAGCATCTGGGGTGCAAACCGACATGGTGAAGATTGAATATGGCAACTCAGATATGCTTTTTATCCCAGTTGAAGATATCGATCTAATCACCAGATATGGCGATGACAACCCCCTAATACAACTTGATCGACTTGGAGTTGCGACCTGGAAAAATCGCAAAGAAAGAGTTAAAAAACGCATCAAGATTGCCGCCTCATCGCTCATCAAAACTGCGGCTGCAAGAAAACTCAAAAAAGCAACAATTTACAACCCGCACCAACATTTTTACGAAGAGTTCAAGGCCAGGTTTGGCTTCATCGAAACCCCTGACCAAGGCGAAGCCATCACTCAAATAGAAGATGATCTATCGCAAGGTAAACCAATGGATCGATTAATTTGTGGCGATGTTGGCTTTGGAAAAACAGAAGTTGCAATGCGCGCTGCCTTTATCGTCGCCTCAAACAACTATGATTACGATGAATATCTGGAGCAAATTACTAGCACTAACAAACAAAATAGCAAGCTAAAGCGTCACCAAAATATTTCGCAAATAGCAATAATCACCCCAACTACAATTTTATGCCGCCAGCATTACAAGAATTTTAGCAAGAGGTTTGAAAATACTGACATCAAAATAGCTCACCTTTCAAGGCTAACAACTCCCGCTACTAATAAAAAAACCAAACAAGACTTGCAAGATGGTAAGATTGATATCGTAATTGGTACCCACGCCCTTTTAAGCAAAGATATCAAATTCAAAAACTTAGCTCTATTAATAGTTGACGAGGAGCAGCATTTTGGCGTCGCCCAAAAAGAAAGACTCAAAGAGTTTAAAAATGAAGTACATATTCTTGCTTTATCAGCGACCCCGATTCCAAGAACGCTACAAATGTCTCTTACCGGAGTTAAAGATCTAAGTCTGATCGCAACCGCGCCAATTGACCGATTAGCAGTTCGTAATTTCGTCATGCCTTTTGATATCGTTACTGCCAAGGAAGCAATAACCAGAGAGTATCAACGCAGTGGCAAAGTATTCTTTGTCACTCCGCATATTCAAAATATCGATAAACTAACTCGCCAACTCAAAAAGACCCTACCAGAAGAAATCAATATAGTTGCCGCTCATGGCCGTATGACCGGTAATGAAATCGAGAATATCATGAATGATTTTTATGATAATAAGATAGATGTTTTAATTTCAACAACAATAATTGAATCAGGCATTGATGTTGCTTCAGCAAACACTATCATCATTCACAAAGCAGAAATGTTTGGACTATCGCAGCTTTATCAGCTACGAGGCAGAGTTGGCCGCTCCAAAACGCAAGCCTATGCCTACTTCATGATGAGTGACAAAAACATCAACGAACATTCGAAAAAGAAGCTAAAAGTAATGCAAAACCTTGACGAATTAGGAGTTGGCTTCAGCGTCGCCTCTCACGACATGGACATCAGAGGTAGCGGCGACATCATGGGAGATGAGCAATCTGGACATATCAAAGAAACTGGCATTGAGCTATATCAACAAATGCTGCTTGAGGAAATTGAAAAGATGAAGAATAAGCTTGAAGAAACAAAATCCGAGCCAGTCAATAACTTTGAATTTAATCCACAAATCAAACTTAATATCGATCTATCAATTCCAGAAGATTACATCGAGGACTTATCGCTAAGAATGTCTTTTTATAAAAAAATAGCCAAAGTTTGCAACCTTGAAGAAAAGCATAAAATAGAAGATGAGATGCTTGATAGGTTTGGGAAAGTACCTTTCGCTGCTAGCAACTTAATGAATGTTAGCATTATTAAACATGGCTGTAAAAAGTTAAAAATAGCAAAAATCCAGATTGTCAAGACCGGCATCTTCTTAACTTTCAAAAATAATAAATTTACAAAAATAGATCAGCTATTAGCGCTAATCGCCACCAGTAAAAATCTAATAAAAATTACCAGCGACCATAGAATGCATCTCGATCCAAAAATAATTTTTGATAATCAGCAGCAAGACCTAACCGACGCCAAAACTAAGATCAGCGCCGCTTTCAAAACATTAGACATAATGCAATCTCTATAAAATATAAAAAAATTAAAAAAAGATATTGACTTTTATTTTTGAACGTTGTATAATAGACTTAGCAGTAAAATGTAGCTCTAATTTAGTTTTGAAATATTAATTTAATTATTAAAATTGACATGACATCTTTAATGTTTCCTGGAGGCGCCCCGTTGGGTCGACTTGTTAATGAGAAATTGAAAACAGCAGCACCCAATTATATTTAGGACAATACTTTAGATACCCTACATCAGGCTGACTTTAGATTAATGAATCTGGAGTGTGTAATGTCTAATGTTGGTCACAAGTGGGATGAAACACCGAAAGTTTTTCATTTTCGCTCCGGCTTGAAAAATATTCAATGCCTCAAAAATGCTAAGATTGACACACTCTCCTGCGCCAATAATCACATCTTAGATTATAGACATGAAGCGATGGTAGAAATGTTACAAACTTTTGATCAAATGCAATATCCTTATGTTGGTATTGACATGAATTTTGAACAAGCAGCGGCAATGAAAATAGCCAATGTTAACAACCTTAAGATTGACATCATTAGCTGTACCGATAACGAGCCAGGCTGGGAAGCAACCGATGACAAAATGGGCGCTAGATATATCAAAATAGATCCTGCAGATCATCGCTATCAAATGCTCCTGCAACAAATTAAACAACAACGACAGCTAGTTGATTTAATGATTGTATCGATTCACTGGTGCGGTAATTGGGACTTGCTACCACCTGACCAACATCGCCAACGTGGCCGTCAATTGATAGATGCTGGCGCTGATATTATCTTTGGTCACTGCGCTCACATCATTAGAGGCGTGGAAGTCTACAAATCAAAACCAATTATATATTCTGGCGGCGATTTTGTTGATGATTACGCCATCGATCCTGAGCAAAGAAATGATCTTGGTGGTATTTTTGAAGTTAACATTGATGATTGCGGCCAAGCCCAGAGCCTTATTTTCCACCCCACTGTCATTAAAGATTTTCAAGTCAATCATGCTACTGGTAATAATCTATCACTAATTAGTAATAGATTTATTAATATGTGCCAAGAAATGAATACAATAGCAACCGTAATGGATCATAAAGTTCATATTAACTTAAATTATTAAAGCTTTGTTTGACATTTATAATTAAATATTATAACTTATAGTGAATTATTAAATAAATTTTATTTTATGCCAAAAACCGATGCTACCACCAAACATTCTTCAGAGTTACTAATTGCGCAATTTTTAGCAAACCCTATATCGGAAACTCTTAAGGAAATATCTGGTCAATTGCACACGTTTGAAGATCATAAAATCTTCTTTGATAATTTGATGCTAAAAGCTCCCGAGGAAAGCTTTGCAGCAATTAAATCTTTTTTTACAAATACCATTAAAACTCCTACAGAACCCGGGAGCACAGAAGAATTAAAACTACAGCAGCAGCAAATAAAAGATTTTTATGTAGAAAAGATCCTAGAAATCGATACGCTCGATCGTAACGACGAGTTATCATTAAGAGATACTAGTACTCCAACTGAAATCAGGGGAGCAAAGTCACCCCAAGCCTCAGTGGGCAATCCATCATTCGACAAAGCAAATGGAGAATCTCGACAAGGCAGATAATAAAATTAAAAGATAGACTTAATGTCGGTCATTGTAATTGTCTTTTTATTGACAAAGCAAGTATTTTCTATCTTATCAATCGCGTCACTAATTTGAGCATAGCTTCTTGGTAGGTTTTTACTTAAATAGTCTATTATTTTGACATCTATTTTTAGCTGTTTTTTGGCAAAGCCTTTAACAAGCAAAATCTTAATCAGATCGGGGTCAGGATTTTGAATTGCCACCCTGTTGACATTTCTAAGTCTCGAGACAAGATCTGGTAACGAAAAAACTTTAAAATCAACGACGCTCATCAATAATAGAATCTTTTGGTGCAAGCAATAGTTAAAGATATGAAATAAATTATCCTGATTTTCAATTTTGTCAATATCTTCAATCGCAATTATATTGCTATTAGCATTGTCTATTTTATCAATATCAACGTCATTAGATTGAAAAATAGGAAACTGGTATTTATCAGCAAGAATATTAACAAGATGAGTCTTACCCGATCGCGGCTGCCCCTCGATAATCAAAAATGGTAGCGAAGCCGTGTCATAATCTTCTTGTTGACAAAAACTGTCCAAGGCTTTGATTGCCTTGTCATGCTCAGGCATGGCGATAAATTCTGCTGCGCTAAAGCTATCCCTCAAGTCACTAGAAATATCAAGAGATAACTGGATATCATTACTCATCTTCTCACTCTACTCAATTACTTTTGGAACTGAAAAATAGTTATACTTATGATGCTTAGAGTTCTTCAAAACACTATCTGCGATCCCGCCATCACTAACTTCATCAGTCGCCATTCTAAGCTTCGAATCATTAACATTAATCATCGGCTCCACCCCTTCAACATCGACATCATCAAGCTTTTCCACCCAGTCAATAATACCTGTTAATTTACCAGTTAACTCATCGATTTGCGACTCTTCAACAGCAATTCTAGACAATCGAGAAATCTTTTTGATATCTTTATTTGAAATTTCAGACATTTTGTTCTATAATTATTAATATGATTCCTAATAAATATATTATACAATATAAATCTATTCCAAGTCAAGGCAAATTAATGGCCATTGACGTTGGCACTCGCCGGATTGGCCTTGCTGATTGTGATTTTACTCAAACCATTACCACTCCTAGGTTAATTATCAAACGTCAAAGCAATCTTAAAGACTTCGAAGTAATCAAGGATTTTATTACAGAAAATGGTATTAAAGGCATCATTATCGGCTTCCCGGCGCATATGGATCGTACTTATCACGAAATGAGTGAATTTACTGTAAAGTTTACCACCAGTCTCGATCAATATTTACAAGAACAAGATGTCAAGATCTCGATTGTGCTATTTGACGAAAGACTTTCCTCTTTTGAGGCTGAAGAAATTGCTAGATCGATCCCTTCTCGTAAAAAACTAAAACATTTTGATGATATAGCAGCTCGAGTGATTCTTGATGATTTTTTATATTGCATAAAATAGTCAGTCACTAAATGACTTCTTTTAAGGCAAACACCAAGTCATCAATCATGCTAGAACTATGGTAAGGCGTAGCAATAATTCGCAACCTTTCATCACCCTTTGCAACCGTAGGATAATTGATGTGCTGAATATAAAAACCAAACTCATCGAGCAATTGCGACGATATGTTCTGTGCTTTTTTAGCATCTCCTATCCTAACAGAAACTATATGCGATTGATTTTGTACAATGTCAATTCCAGCCTTTTCAAGGCACTCTTTCAAATATGACACTCTTTGCTTCATCAAATCTCTTTCTTTGCTACTAATTGATAGATATCTTAAATTCTCTCTAGTTGCCGCAGCAATCATTGGTGGTAGCGAAGTAGAGAAAATAAAGCCAGAAGAGTTAAGTCTAATGGCATCTATTATTTCATGATCCGCAGTTATAAAACCACCAATCGTAGCATAAGCTTTAGCAAAAGTTCCTTGGATAATGTCAATTTCACTATCGACACCCAGCTCTTGGCAGTAGCCACCACCCGAAGCACCATACAGCCCTACCGCATGAACTTCATCGCAAAAAGTCATGGCATTATATTTTTTTGCTAGCTCGATAATTTTTTTAACTTCACCAAAATCACCATCCATCGAATATACCGATTCAAAGATGATTATTTTTGGCTGCTCACTAGAATATTGTTGTAGTTTTTGCTCCAGATCTTGCATATCATTATGGGCAAAAATATGCTTTTGCAACCTTGAATTCCTAATACCAGATATTATAGAGGCGTGATTATTGGCATCTGAAAAAATAACCAAATCTGGTATTATTTTAGCTATAGCCTGAATTGAAGCATCATTGGCAATATAGCCCGAAACAAATGTTAATGCTGACTCTCTATCATATAACTTTGCCACCTCTTGCTCTAGATCAACAACCGCTTTACTAGTGCCAGAAATATTTCTAGTACCACCACTACCAAGACCGTAATGCTTGACTGATGCAATAGCAGTTTTTATTGCTTCATTATCCTGCCCCATCCCCAAATAATCATTAGAGCACCACAATATCACCCTTTTCGCGCTTTCATTGTGGATGGCATAAGGAAAATCTCCAGCAATTCTAGAAATATTAACAAATTTTCTATATCTATTTTCATAATGAAGCTGGTTAACAGAATCTGTGAAAAATTGCGAATATCTATTCATAATAAATTAAATTTTACTTTCAAACTCTTTTTCTAAATTTACAACCTTCTTGCGCCTTGGTGTTAAATATAAAGATCCAGACATTATCAATAAAGATCCTGCTACTGTATGTAAATCCACAACCTCTCCAAAAGCAAAGTAAGCAATGATTGAAATAAATATCAATCTAGTAAAATCAAATGGTTGCACTGCACTTAAATCAACTCTAAGATAAGCTTTAGACAAAAATAAATGCGACATATTCGACACCAGCCCCATCAAAGCAAACCACAAAACGTCAATCATTGACATCTTCTGGTAGTACACAAAAACAAGTGGCAGCGAAATCAGCATCATTATTAACGCTAAATAAGCCAATATCGTATCTGGATGCTCCGTCTTCGTCATAATCTTAACAAGAATATTTGTAATTGACCAGAAGAAAGTTGCTAAAATCGCTAATAAGTAAGCAAAATGAAACTCCCCCGCTCCTGGTTTAGCTATAATCAAAACTCCAACAAATCCAAATAATAGCGACAACCATATTCGATAAGACACCTTTTCTTTTAAAAAAATTATTGCAGCAATTGTTGTAATTATTGGCACAGTGAAGGTTAATGAGACCGCCTCTGGAAGTGCTATTAGAGTAACAACGTAAAACCACATAGCCATCCCCACTAACCCATTAACCGATCTAGCAATATGCAAGTGCAGCTTTTTGGTTCTAAAAATTTGCAGACCGTTTTTAATAATAAAAGGCGCAAATATTAAAAATGCAAAAATATTTCTAACCACGGTAATAAATATCACATCAAACTGATAAGATAGATGCCGAACGATCGATATCAATATCGAGAACAAGAAGCAGGAAGTTATTACTAGGAAAATAGCCTGAGAATTATCGCTATAACTATTAAAGTGATTTTTTAAGATGTTCAAAATATTTTAATTATTTCTGCCCTTCTTCAATTGCCAAGGCAACGTCAAACATTGTTTGCTCATCAAAGTTTTTCGAAATAATCTGCATACCGATTGGCAAACCATTACTATCATTTCCAACTGGAACAGACATTGCAGGCAGACCTGCTAAGTTAGCTGGGATCGTAAATATATCATTTAAATATATCTGCACCGGATCTGATTGCAACAATTTAACAGAATCAGCAATAGAAAAGGCAACATTGGGAGTTGCAGGCGTTAATATGGCATCAACATTATTGAAAACTTGAGCAAAGTCATTAGCCACTAGTCTTCGAACTTTTTGCGCTTTTTTGTAATATGCATCATAGTAACCCGCAGATAGCACATAGGTTCCTATCATTATCCTTCTTTTTACCTCGTCACCAAAACCTTCGGTTCTAGTTAACTCATACATATCATTAATGGATAGGTTTTCCTTTGCTGTTCTATGACCATATCGAACACCATCAAATCTTGATAGGTTAGAAGAGCATTCGGCGGGAGCTATTATATAGTAAACTGCCGCTCCATATTTAGTATGAGGCAGGGATATATCAACAATTTTAGCTCCTTTTGATTTTAAAATATCCTTAGCCTTATCCCAAGATTTTTGAATATCTTCGTTAATTCCATATTCTTGATATTCATTGGCAATACCTATTACCTTACCACGAACATCGCTACTCAACAAACCATCAAAATCGGGAACTTGCAGATCTACTGACGTAGAGTCTTTATCATCATAGCCAGCAATGATCTTTTGCATCAAAGCTGCATCAGTAACATCTTTTGCAATTACTCCTGCCTGATCTAATGAGCTAGCAAAGGCAATCATTCCATATCTTGAGCATCGACCATAACTCGGCTTAACCCCAACCGTCCCGGTTAAAGATGCTGGCTGCCTCACGGAGCCACCTGTATCAGAGGCGGTAGCAGCAGCACATAGATTAGCAGCCACAGCAGCGCTAGAACCTCCAGATGAGCCTCCCGCAGTCAAATCTGCATCACTATCATTAGCCTTGATTGGACTGATGACATCACCAAAAGCACTATTGGTGGTAGCTGATCCCATCGCAAATTCATCCATATTCAACTTCCCTAACATCACAGCACCTTCGTTCCATAATTTTTTAGTTACCGTTGATTCATAAGTTGGAACAAAATCTTCTAACATTTTTGAAGCGCTAGTCGTTCTAACATCCTTAGTGCAAAATAAGTCTTTTATTCCTAGTGGAATACCTTCAAGCTGACCCATGTTACCACTAGCAATATTCTCATCAGACTTTCTTGCCTGAGACAGGGCCTTATCAAAGCTATCAGTCAGGTAAGCATTAATATTTCTATTTTCTTCTATATTCTTAATATAACTTTGCGCCACTTCAACAGAAGTAAAATTTTTACCCCTCAATCCTGTTAGCAACTCTTTAATTGTTAATTTTGTTAAGTCTGTCATAAATTTTTATTTTGAAGCTTTTTTAATTATTGCAATAAGTTCTTCTTGATCAAGCAGCTCGCTTGTCAAAATACCATCCTTAGCATTGGGTCCAATCACCAAATTAAAAGGAATCGCATATCTATCATGGCTATTAACAAACTTCATCACATCTCGATCAGGCTTAGTGATATCAGCTCTCATAGCCACTATGTTATTTTTCTTTAACACCTCTT
>JBDOIV010000113.1:0-1210 GCA_047404215.1 Rickettsiales bacterium | reverse complement strand
TTAAAAGCTCAACCAGAGGTTCAAGACCAATATTCTAAAATAAATAGTAGTTTATATCAAGATCTATCTAAAGATTTGGAAACAGGTAAAACGCAACAAGCGGCGCAAAGACTAAATTTGAGAAACTTTGCTGCAACATTAAGCGCGGCGGCAAAGTATTTTGATATGAATAAAGATCGCGCTGGTCGTGACTCAATGGCCAATAGATCATCAATAAAAAATATCTATGAAGCTGTTACTGGTAAAAAAATTGAAGATGGCAAACGGTTAAGCAATCTAAATACACAAAAAGCTCAAACTAAATTAAAAGCAGAATTAGCAGAAGCATTAGGAATCAAAGAAGAAGATCTGCAAGAATCTTTAACGACAGCGGCGCAACAAGTAAGACAAGAACAACCAGGAACCGAAATCAAAAGCGCAGAATTAAAGAAACTAATCAATCCAGCATTCAAAGTCAGATCTCCTGTGTAAAAAACAATATATTACATAATTATTGACTTTTATAAATGAATAGTGTATAATTATATTGATAGATCTGGAAAAGTTCCCAATCTATGTATGTGCGTTTTATTGTTTTACCTAAAAATAGTTATTGGTTGATGTTGATCTAAGCAGTTGCAATGCCCGATTGTAGATGCTGGGTGATTTTAGCCTGTAAACGATCCTTCAAGACAGTAAAAACCTCAAAAAGATCCTTGGAAGATCTTGGGTCATTGTTGCTAGAAAACAATTGAGAAACTATAGGTTGCATCTCAAAATAACCAAAAATCTTAGGCTGAGAGATTGAAAATTTATGTTACGTGCAGTTAATATAGGACTACCCCGACAGCGTTGCGGCTGCCACCCCTTCATGGAAGGGGAATCGCCCTTTACAAACTCAAAAAACCTTCAGTTGCTTGGGGTCCCCATCCTAAAATAACTAAAAAACGTTGGGATGGGGCGGCCGACAATTCGGCCGTAAAAGTAATAATAAGGATCCCCAAATTCAAAAAAGTCAAATGCCTTTTTCTTTATTATTTCACGCGCCACGAGGCGCGCCCCACAGTCGTGGGGACCCCCAAATTCAAAAAAGTCAAATGCCTTTTTCTTTATTATTTAAAAAAGAAATGCCTTTTTCTTTATTATTTCACGCGCCACGAGGCGCGCCCCACAGTCGTGGGGACCCCCAAATTCAAAAAAGTCAAATGCCTTTTTCTTTATTATTAAAAAA
>JBDOIV010000112.1:0-1322 GCA_047404215.1 Rickettsiales bacterium | reverse complement strand
AGCTAAAAATATTGCGCAAGATGAAGATGGTAGCAATTTAGGAGATGCAAGCAAGCCCTTGGATCAGGGTCAAGAGTCCATCAAGGATCAAAAGATGCAAGCTGTTAAAGAGCAGAAATCCGACAACAATCAAGTCGTAACTAAAAAAGACCCAGCTAAAGAAGAGGTAAAAAAAACCAACTCTTTGGAGCGGCAAAAAAAGGAAACCAGAGGCGTCGAACAGGACTCGGGAGTTGGCGGCTTCTTCGGTAAGATAAAGAGTTTTGTTAACGCTAAAGAGAAAAATGATAGAAATGGTAAGAAAAAGAAGGCGAAATTGAGTTAATAAAATCTAATGACTTCAGCGCCGAAATCTTAACTGATAATAAAATTGAAATTGACCCATCAGATGAGTTATCCAAACCTTCTATAAAGTTAACAAAAAATATTATCAGATAAAATGATATTAACACTTTAATGAAGTTAGTTATATGTATTTTGCAGATGTATCTATTCACCATAGAGTAAAAACTCAATTTCTTCAATAGTTTATAAATATACCTCATTTATTGGTTTCAATTACAAATTACTATAACTTATTTTCTGTATCTTAGGTTACTTAAAAAGTACAAAGGCAGTAAAATAAAAAATATTAAATTAACGTAGTTTAAGTATATAAAGCTAGGGTTCGCTTCTGATAATCTGAATAGCGATATCGTTATTCCAAAAAATAATACACAACTTATCACGCTATATGATATCGATATTAAGTTACCCTTTCTACTAAAATTTCTATACATCATTATCCCTGCGCAAATGAATGTCATAGCTATTCCACATAAAGATATAATGACTCTCATATGCATTTGAGCTATATAAACTATTCTACCCTCTTCATTGCTAGAAATTATTAATTCATGAAGATATCTCTCTTTTGGCTTCCAAACCCTATTAACAATATCATTTTTTTGCTCGGTTAAATTAAAAACATAACTATCAAAATCCAAAATATCAGTTTGACCTTTAGAAGCTGAATACCTTTGCACAGTACCCTCCTGCATATATAAAAATAACAAGCCTTCCTTAACACCTAAACTACCTTGGCGAGCTGTTATTGTTAAAGAGACGTTCTTATTTCTATTATCATTAAGTAAAATTCCATATAATTTATTATCCTTCTTATTTTTACTGGCAACAAAGACGGTTATATCCTTCATGTTCTCAAATACCCCTTCATTAAAGCTAATATTTGAGTAGTTGTTTCTTAAATTTGCCTTTGCTAAACTTAGCTTTTTATTGGCATATGGCATCAAGAACATCGATATAATGAGGCAAAAAAATGA
>JBDOIV010000111.1:0-2436 GCA_047404215.1 Rickettsiales bacterium | reverse complement strand
ATTAAGATCTTTACCTGAGGCGTTAGCAAAGCTATGAGAAATTAACGAAACTTCACCAATTTTTTCTATTTTGATATTTTGCAACTGTTGATTAATTAAACTTCTTTTAATTTTTTCAACTTCTTTATTGGCTTTTTTGACTGCAACATCGAGTTGACTTGCTAAATCTTCTTCTTTAGTAATTGTCAATAAAACATTGTTTTTATCAAAATTTTCGATAGAAAAATCACACTGTGAAATGGCAAAATCATTTTTTGAGGTGGTTTTGCCACCGAGGCTTTTGATTTCTTTGCTAGCTTTATCTAAGTCAATTAATTTTTGTGAGTTTGCCTTGGTTAGCTTTTGCAATTTTTCTACCAAGAAGCTTTTAGCTTCATCGAAAGTTTTAGCTTCAATTCTTCTGATTCCTGAGGCGATAGATTTTTCGCTAGATATAATGAAAAGCTCGATATCGCGACTGTTTTTGACATGAGTTCCGCCGCATAATTCAATGGAGTAGGGTTGATCTGAATCATTAAGATCTCCCATTGAAACAACTCGAACTTGCTGTTCATACTTTTCGCCAAAAAGTGCGGCAGCACCTGACTTTTTAGCATCTTCAAGATCCATGGTTTGCACCTTGGTAACACCACCTTGATCAATATAAAAATTAACCAATTCTTCAGTTTTAGATAACTCTTCGTTGGTCATGGCACGATTTAGATTGAAATCAAATGTAAAACCCTTGACATCCACATTGGAACCCTTTTGAGTAACAGTATTACCTAGAATATTTTTCAGTGCTTGATGCATTAAGTGAGTTGCTGAGTGGTTTAGGGTTCGCAACTTGCGATTGTCAGTATCAATCTGCGCTGTAATTTTTTGTTCAGATTGTAAGCTACCTGTTATTTTACTAATATAATGCACAAAAAGATTGCCAATTTTCTTGACCTCCTTGATGCGAGCAATGTCTTCATTACTTTGTAAGATACCGTTATCACCTTTTTGACCACCAGAGGTAGCGTAGAATGGGGTTTGGTCCAAGATAATATAGCAATTCTTTAACTCACTTTCTGAATCAATAGCTGATAGTTGTTGATTATTGTTGGAGATAAAAAGAATCTTGCTTTGTGTCTGACTATGATCGTATCCTAAAAATTCAGTAGCGCCAATATCTTGTTGGAGCTTAAGAATGTTGCGATCTAAGGACTCTTCACCACCACCCTTCCAGTTGGCTTTGGCTCTTTGCTTTTGCAACTTCATTTCTTCATTAAAGGTGGTAATATCAACCTGCAGATTCTGTTCTTTGAAGCTTTCATTGATAATAATCTGCGTTAAATCAAGTGGAAAACCATAAGTATCATGTAATTTGAAAGCAATTTTACCGTCAAAAATTTTAATGTTTTTTTCTTTAAGGAGGGCGGTTTCTTCTTCGATAATTTTTAGGCCATTTTTTAAAGTGGAACGAAACTTCTCCTCCTCATTTTTTAAGGTCTCCACTGTTAAATTTTTAGCCTCAATGAGCTGTGGATAGGCTTGCGACATTTCTTTAATTAGAGCATCGACCAGTTTATACATAATTGCTTCTTTGGCACCAAGCTTAAAAATTTGTAACATCGCGCGACGCATGATTCTTCTTAAGACGTATCCTCGACCTTCGTTACTTGGCAAGATGCCATCAGCAATCAAGAAACAGCTTGATCTCAAATGATCAGCAATTATTTTATATTCCGCTTGAGTGTTACTATTCATACTCTTTAAGAAATATTGATTATTATTTCTAGTGCTGGTCTTTTTCCAACGATTCCTTCGAGAAGTTTTAGTACCCTGGAGCGGATAGTTTTTTGTAGATTATCGATAATTTTTTTATTGCCAGGACCCTTCTTTTTCTTCTTCTTTTTCTTGAAGAAGCTACCGGATTGCTCTTTGCATAAATCCAGCTCCTTATATTTTGATCTTAGAATAGTTACTATCTCATCTTCAATATAATTAATAGCATCCTCATCGTTAGCAAGATTGTAGCAGCCAACTGATATAACTTTTGGATCACTAATAAAGTTCAGCTCTTCGTCAAGATTCAATGATAAAATGATGATACCACTTTCTGCTAACTTTCTTCTTTCGCGAACAATTTCACTATCTAAATCAATTAAGCTATAGCCGTCAACTCCCCAATAGCCAGATTCTACAGAGCCAACTTTTTGTGATTTTTGAATATCTTCGTTGTCAATCTTAACCGCGGTGCCATTTTCAGTGGTAATTGCCTTGTCTACTCCGCATTCAAGAGCTATCTTGCTGTGGACTTTGGTGTGAATAAATTCGCCATGAATTGGAATCGCTAATTTTGGTCTAGCCAGGGCGTACATCTCCTTTAGTTCATCTTGCGAAGGGTGGCCTGAAACATGAACGAAGTGATCCTTTTCAGTGAAAACCTCAATATCTTGCTTGGCAAATAAA
>JBDOIV010000110.1:0-1289 GCA_047404215.1 Rickettsiales bacterium | reverse complement strand
TATATATATTTATTTATATATTATATAATACATTTATATATAAATATGCAGAATCTTACCTCTGCAAACAGGTTCTGTGCTGTGGCTTGGTCCATAGTGGATGGTAAGACCGGCAGCTGTTCGCTCAATAAATGAATTATTTATAGAAAGTAATTCCAACGTTAGTATTCTGAACCAAATTTGGTATATTACTTTATATCTTGAACCACCTCTCTTGGATAATTAGTGACAGCATGGTGCACACCGTGAGTTCTGCTTAATTTAATACTGCATGAACATGTAACAAACTATACATCAGATTAAAGCGGGCACTCTCAGCTTTCGTTTGATGTTATTTTCAATGGTCCTCCCTCATTTTTTTTCTAATTTTTATAAATCTCATATCATTACTTCCCCTTCTTTTCCATCAAAACAAAAGTGCACGGCAGCATGCAGCTTTTGATGTGAAATTGACAAAACGAAGTGCCTTAAAGTAAAAATGAACACTATATGTCTCATGATTGCATTGGCACATGCAAAATTCTATCAAGCACAATTGCTTTTACATAGAAGTGCGGTTGGCTGACTGCCACACTCAGATTTCTTTCTTGAAGGACGATTAATGAGATGTGGCTTAATATAATATTACTGAAGGAGGACCACCGAAAATACATCAAAAGAAAGCTCTCTGTCTCAGCTTTCATTTAGTATGTAGATTTATATAGGTATCAGGCCGTAACGCGAGTCACCAGTGTGCGCGGGAGCAGGTGCTCGATAAGTGCTCGATAATCTCGACTAAAGTAATGTAAAGGTTTGGTGTTCGCTGCTTTCTCAAGGAAGCCACAAAAGTACAAACTAAAATTCTACATGCAGTTTGAATTCGATTTTGATGGCAGGCGCTTTACTTGCAAAGAATAGAAGTTAAAAAGAGGGGTGCATTTATTTAAATACGTGATCAAGCGGCGGCTTGCGTGTCATTGCGTGCCAGCATTCATCTGTATTAAAGATCACAATTCGTCTTGCTGTCGTGACGGCAGCTTCTTCTTCTTCTTCCTTGTTTTGTCTTTCTTCACTTTCTTCACTTTCGCTGCTTCTTTCTTCTTCTTCCTGGGTTTCTTCGGTCTCGCTTCTGCTTTTGGCACATCCTTTCCTTTGATGAGGCTGTCCATTTCGCCATCCCTCCCTTTGCACGCTCTGCCAACTCCTCTGCCGTATAATCCAGGACCTTCTTTCCTAGCGCAGTTTCGCTCTCGTCGACGTTCGCAGCGAGCACTTCTGCCACCTTTCGCTTCCTTGACTCCCTCTTAGCC
>JBDOIV010000109.1:0-3533 GCA_047404215.1 Rickettsiales bacterium | reverse complement strand
TTTATGAACCCAACAAGAATCAAGGAGCCTGACATTGATAACGACTTTGCGGACAAAGATAGAGAGAAAGTTAAAGAATATGTCGCGAGCAAATGGGGTGATGCTAACATTGCTTCTGTTTGCGCTTATGCCCGCTACTCCGCTAATACTTTGTTTCGCGATCTGGCAAAAGATAAAGAACTACCGTTCCAAGAATCAAACAAAATAGCTAAGACAATTTCGGGACACATCTCTTTGAATAAAGATATGGCATCATTTAGTGAAATAATGAATGAGAAGCCCGAGGTGAGAAAGTTTGTTCAAGATATGGGGGCCGATGAGCAGGCCAACTTTGTTGAAACTATTGATGTATTGAATGGAAATGCGAGGAATCAAACCATTGCAGCAGGTGGTGTTATTATCTCATCTAGTCCATTGTATGACATGATGCCACTAAGAAAGACCAAGGATGACATATTGGTTACAGAGTGGCAGATAGACGAACTGGCAAAGATGAAGTTCCTTAAGATTGATATGTTGGGTATCTCTACCCTATCTGTACTGAAGGATGTAATGGATAAAGTGGGGATGAAAATTCCAGATTTGTATAATATGCCATTAGATAGAGATGAACTATCAGAAGAAGAACAAGGTCACTATGATAAGGCGTTTCAGTTATTATGTGAGGGTCAAACCTTTGGAGTGTTTCAGTTCGCAGGATCAAACATTACAAGAGTACTACAACAAGCAAAACCAAAAACCATAGAAGACATCGCCGCTGTGAATGCTATCTATCGACCTGGCGTTATTAAGATGGGCGCACTGGATGCCTTTATCAGACGTAAGAATGGCAATGAAGATCCAACCAATCAGCATCATCCCATGTTTGAAGAGATACTAGAGCCGACTCAAGGTATTATGATTTACCAAGAGCAGTTTATTCAAATGTTCAGTATGTTGGGATTGAGCTTTGGTGAGGGTGACATTCTTCGTAAAACAGCAGAGTCATTAGATCAGAAGAAATGCAATGATTATTTGGAAGAGCACTTGTATAGATATCCTACCAAACTTATTTTGTCGATGGAAGAAACCAAAAAGGTTGCAGGCAAACTAATAGACAATGCAGGTTATCTATTCAACAAATCTCATGCCATTAGTTATAGTATCTTGGCGTATTGGACAAGCTACTTCAAGGCAAAATATCCGGCTGAGTTTATTGAAGTACTATGTAATCATTCCGCGGATGATCACGATGAAATAGCTTTGTGTCTTTCTATGGCTAGAGACTTGTTAGATAACCCAAAGGTAACCTTGGGGGATATAAATAATTTTTCATTAGACTTCAAAGTTACACAAGATGAGTTTATGGTAGGGCTGATGGGAGTCAAGGGTTTAGGTAAGTCTGTACTGAACAAGATAAAGAAACATTATCCTAGCGGTAGTGGATGGTTAGATTACACAGAGTTTATGAGAGATAACTTTGAGTTCAAGATGGTTTCTGAAAACGATCTAAAGATGCTTGTTTCTTTGGGGATGTTTGATGGACTACAATTTTGTGGAAAAAATCTTAACAGAAAATCGTTAGTGTCAATAACTGAAATTTATTATGCCTTATCTAGAATGCCTAAACGAGACTTGAAGAAGGTATGTGTAAAGTTATGGGACAACGAAGACCTTAAGTTTTTTGAGCTGATAAGTGGTAGTTATATTGATAAGGTTATTGAGGCTTTTGATATTAATGTTGAAGATGATTTCACTGAAACAGAAGTGATTAATAAAGAGTTGGAACACTTAGGTTTTAGAGTCACAGAAAACATAGCCAAATGGCAAGAAATGTGCGGTATCGTAAAGGATATGGGACTACCCCATATCTCTGACTTTGATGATGAAGCTGAAAGTCACGATCATGTATGGTTGACTATACGAACCGTAGAGATGTTAAAAACAAAGAAGGGTAAACCATATGCAAATGTAAGGGCAGATGATGGAAGTAGTTTTAGAGTGTGGCACAATAAATTACAATATTGTGAAGATGATTTGATCCCTGGCAAGGTGTTGATTGTAAAATTAAATGCTGATACTTTTGGGCGAAGCATATCGTGGGATCGGGGAGCACTGGTGGGTGAAGAAAAAATACTAAAGTTGCAACAAGAAATGTAACTTGATATTTATTTGGGAGAATATATATGCTTATTGATTCGCGCAAATGGTCAAATGAACACATTGAAAACAACATAGGTCGTCTAGGTGCGCAAATTATTATCAACCAACTTATTGATAATAAGTGGAATATGTGGTTCATTGGCAATACTGATGGAAACTCATTGTACACTGTAGATCTATCCAGTGGAGAAAAGGTTATTGTTGGGTTTACTTCTGAAGCCATTGCTGCCACATATGTTAATAAGGCAGATATTAAAAATTCGTTATCAAAGAATTTTGGAAAAAAGTTAGTCATAGTTCAATTTTCCATCTTGAAGATAACGGAGATAATGCAACATAACATGCAAGTGATTAATAAAGTAGCTCCTGGATTGTTAACACAGAGTTTAGCTCCTTCACCTATTAATACATTGATAATTAATCCTACCGGTTCAAACTCGTTTGTACCACTTCATGCACCACTATTGGCAGGTAAATTATTAGAGGAAGGTGATATAGAGGGAGGTAACTTACAAGAGCAACCAATTTTTTCAATGTATGAGTTAGATGAAAAAGTAAAGAGATTTTATCCAGCAACAGAAGATGAGGATGAAGATTTTGAAATACCGTAAATACGCGGGGCTATTCAAATAAGTATCATGCAGTTGGATCTCCCAGTAAAGGTTTTTATCCAACACTATTATGCAAATGCTTTTGAATAGCCCCGTTCATCTTAGAAAGGGTTATGATGACCGAAACAAAAGAAGAAAAGATTCTAAATATAGATGACAAACAGTTGACAAGGCGCATGGAGTTTTTAAGAGGCAAGCTGCTAGAAACTTCTAAGGTCTTAAGAGCAAAAGTACCTAGCAATTTATCTGATCAAGACTTGACAGAGAATGGGTTTTTTAAGCAATGGATTATATGCAATACAGTATATGATTCATCCTTGAGGGATGCAAATAACGAAGACTTTAATAGAATGTTGTACTATATGTTTGATGAGAGTAATGGCCGACTGGATCGACTTCTCAATCAATATGATGTAAGAGTGGAGATGAATGAGTCTGGTGAGCTGAGTAGTATTGAGCTTATAGTATTAGAAACGGAGACATCAAATGAATAAGGTACCGCCAAATGTTGATGACATTTTATCGTTATTAGGGGAGGTAGATATGGTTAAAGCTGCCATGAGCAGTTTTGATAAATCTATTAACATAGCACTAGCTAGCGCTAATGTCTCCAACTTAATCGGGGCTAAGGGTCATTTTTATATATTGAAGAAAATGGAAATGGTACAATCAGCAACTCTTGCATTAAGTGTGGAGTTATTAAGTATAGCTGAAAAATTGGCTGCCACTAAGGATAAAGATTCTACGGCGGAAAAGGTTGAACTAGAAAAACTAGCAGAG
>JBDOIV010000108.1:0-2810 GCA_047404215.1 Rickettsiales bacterium | reverse complement strand
TAGCAATGATTTGATAGTTTTGTTAAGGGTGGCAATGAAAACTAGACCATCTTTTTTTACCAACTTGGCTAAATTGGTAACAAACTTATCGACATCAGCGACATGTTCAATTATTTCAAGGGCTAAAACAATGTCAAATTTTCCTTGATTTGCTTTTTTAGCAGCAAAATCCTCAACCAGAGACTGTTGATAATTAATTTTAAGCTTTGATTTTTCGCTGTGAAGTTGAGCTACTTTGATATTTTTTTCGCTAGCGTCAATAGCTGTGACTTGAGCTCCTAGTTTACTCATAGGTTCGCTAATAAGACCACCACCGCAACCAATATCAATGATTTTTAAATCTTTAAAGGGTTGTTTTGAATCTTGGTCTAGACCTTTTGCTTCGCAAATTTTCCTTCTAATATACGAAATGCGACAGGGATTAAATTTATGTAGAGGTTTAAATTTGCCACTCTCGTCCCACCATTGCTCAGCTATTTTTGAAAATTTATCAACCTCTTTTTGATCTAATGTTGTCATCTCTTTTTATTTTTTATCGCCTTGACGTTGGGAACTTTTTCAATATCATGTATTTCGTAATTTTCAATATGACTCATCCAGTCTTTTTTAACTTTTACATGTAAGTATAACGAGGTTTTCATACCTGATATTTCTGATATATCTTTTCTGGCCTCGACGCCAACTTGTTTTAGTAGGGAGCCTTTTTTGCCGAGTACTATACCTTTTTGATTTTCTTTTGTTACTAATATAGATTGGTGTATAATCAATAAGCCATTCTTTATTTCAAAAGAATCATTTTTGACAGCAATACAGTACGGTAACTCCTGATCTAAATGTGAAAATAGCTTTTCTCTGGTAATTTCAGTTGCCATTGACTTGATAGGGGTGTCGGTAATGTCATCTTCGTCATATTGCCAAGGACCACTTTGGCACTTACTGAGTAAGAATTCTTTCAACTCTTTAACGCCATCGTTTTGTATGGCTGAGATCATGAAAATATCATCAATGCCATTTTCAATTAAATGTGCGGTGATAACAAGGAGCTTCTCTTTTTTTACCAAGTCAACTTTATTGATGATTGCCGCAGGGGTGAAGCCATCCTTTTTTAAATCATTTAAAATTCTTAAATTTTCTTCATTAAGACCCTGTTGGGCATCAAGCATTAAACAAACAAAGTGGGCGCTTCTAATGCCTTGCCAGGCTGATTTTACAATTACCCTCTCTAAGATTTTATCACTCCTTGGCAAGAAAACTCCTGGGGTATCAAGCAGGACCAGTTGAGTCTTACCCTCTACTAAGATCGCCTTGATCACATTACGTGTAGTTTGCACCTTGGGAGAGGTTATGGTTACTTTTTGTCCAAGTAGCGTATTAGATAAGGTAGATTTTCCTGAGTTTGGAGCCCCAACCAATGCTATAACGCCAAATTTTTCAGTCATTTAAGATGTTTTAGTTAATTGGTTAGCTATTAAGAAGGCTAGCTCAATGGATTGGTTAGAGTTTAGCCTTGGATCGCAGTGGGTATGATAACGATTTTTTAAGTCATGATCAGAAATTCGTTGATCGCCACCTAGGCATTCAGTAACATCTTGACCAGTCATTTCAAAATGTACGCCGCCAGCATAGGTCTTGCAACCTCTATGAACATTGAAAAATGACTTAATTTCAGATAAGATATCGTCAAATTTTCTAGTTTTATAGCCAGTGGAAGACTTTATGGTGTTGCCATGCATTGGGTCACATGACCAGACAACGTTTTTATTAGCTTTTTTCACTTCCTCAACAAGTGGCGGAAGTAGCTCTTCAACTTTACCAGCTCCCATCCTTGAAATTAGGGTGATTCTACCCGGAGTATTTTCAGGATTCAATACCTCGATTAGGTTAATCAAGTCATCTTTTGAAATTGAAGGGCCAACCTTGAAAGCGATTGGGTTGGCAATGCCGCGCATAAACTCAACATGAGCTTCATTGACAGCTCTAGTACGATCGCCAATCCAGATCATGTGCGAACTTTGGTCGTAATAATTGCCGGTTTCTTGATCTTGATTAACAAAAGCTTGTTCATAATTAAGCAGTAAGCCTTCATGTGAAGTATAAAAATTAGCAGTAGTAAATTGTGGCACTGAAGAGGTGTCTAGTCCACATGCTTCAATAAATGTTAAGTAGTTATTGATTTGGGTTACGATATCTTCAAGGTTCTTCTTAGAGCTTAAATTGTGAATAAAGCTTTCATTCCATTTATTGATTTTTTTCAAGCTACCATAGCCGCCTAACGCTAGACTTCTTAAGTAGTTCAGGGATGCTGAGGAGTAAAAATAAGCATCTACCAATCTCTTAGGGTCGGATTTTCTTGCTTCACCTTCGAACATGATTGAGTTGATAATGTCACCACGATAACTAGGGTGACTAACGCTATCAATAGTTTCTTGTCCTGAAGATCGAGGTTTGGCATATTGCCCAGCAATTCGACCGACTTTAACTATAGGTTTTTTGGTGCCGTACATCAAAGTTGCAGTCATTTGCATCAAGGTACGAAAAAAATTCTTGAGATTGTCATGCGAAAATTCAGTAAAGCTTTCGGCGCAGTCGCCACATTGTAACAAGAATGCTTTTTGATTGCAGACCATCGCCAACTCACTTTTCAGTCTTTCAATTTCATCGACGGTAACTAATGGAGGAAAATGAGCAAGATCTTGCTCGGTCTTTTTCAGCAATTCTTGATTTTCATACTCAGGCTGCTGCTTAATAGGGAAGTTACGCCAACTATCTTTACTCCAACTATTGTTGCTCATATTTATGATATATAGTGA
>JBDOIV010000107.1:0-23896 GCA_047404215.1 Rickettsiales bacterium | reverse complement strand
AGCAAGGACAGCAGGGGCAACAAGGCCAACAGGGTCAGCAAGGAAATCAAGGCCAAAGTGGACAACAAGGCCAAGATGGACAACAAGGCCAACAACAAGACAATGGACAAGGCCAACAACAGCAAGGCGGTCAGCAAGGCGGTCAGCAATCCGAGCAACAAGCCGAAGAACAGAACGGACAAAACCAAAATGGTCAATCCGAGCAACAGCAAGGACAGACCCAAAACGGCCAACAAGGGCAACAAGGCTCTCAAACCGACACTCAACAAGGTCAGCAATTGGATAACCAAGACCAAAACGGAGATAACGATAACGATGGTGATGGAATCCCCGATGATTTGGACAATGATGACGACAATGACGGCATTCCCGATTCAATGGATGATTCACCCAACGACCACGATAATGACGGTATAGACGATGCCGAAGATAACGATGATGATGGCGATGGACTTAACGATGATGAGGAAGTTTCCGATGGCAACGATAATACCGACATTTATGACCACGACAATGACGGCATTCAAGACCGCTTTGATTTGGACATTGACAATGACGGAATTGACAATTACAAGGACTTGTATGAAAATGGTTCTTCGGCAAGCCGTGACCACGACAATGACGGCCTAAATGATGGCGTTGATACAGACGACGATAATGATAACATTCTTGATGTTGATGAAGTCGGCGGCGCATGGTCTTCTTACCGCTACGACCACGACAATGATAACATTTGGGATGCTTCGGATTTAGACGATGATAATGACGGCCTTTCGGATTGGTTTGAACAGAATGACGGCAACGATGCAACAGGTCAATTTGATTCGGACAATGACGGATTAGATAATTATTTAGACAATGACGATGATGGCGACGGCATTCTTGACGAATTAGAAGGTTGAGGCATGAAGTCATTTATTCTTGGATTGTTAAAATTCATTATGGATGTCTTGATGTTTCCGTTTTATGTTTTGTTTGAATAGAACATTTAATATATGTCATACTGATTCGTTCATATCATGCAGACCAAGACGATGAAGGGCGAATGGTGTCAAAAAACATGGGATTCATACCCATTAGATACATTAGTTCGGTTTGGAGGCGACAATTACTACAAAATGCTCAACGGTCATATTGTTCACATTACACATGGAAACATAGGTTGTGCGGATATTTACTATGATTGGAATAATTCTTACAACATTGATGAAACAATCACTTTTAATACGGTTAAAATAGCCCCTAAAGCGAATGAATTTCAAGGTGAGGCACATGACCGCCTATTCTCCCCTTCAATCCGACAGGACAAGCGAGGGCATCTCAAACCTACTACATTGAAAGACATTGTAGCCTACTTGAATAATTCTTATGTTGGCGAAAAGGTTGTTGAAAACAAAAGGGGTAAAACCCATATCACACTTTACAAAGAGTGAACGCATCGTTTAGATAGCAATACCGACAATGTATTGTTATGTCAGTCCGTAGGCAAGCCTATCAATGGGAAATCACGGATTTAGGACAAATTCCTGCGAAGCGTTTGAATGAATTGACAAAGCCACAATCTATTTTTACATCGGGATTTGGAAATGCCACATTAAAAGCCCGATTACGCACGAAGGCTACGGAATATCTCGTCATAAAATACTTCGGTTCAACACCCGGCGTTTTTGGAACGGGCAACGATTGGGTGCCGGGTGGTTATCTTAATTTCCAAATAGGAGTTACTTCGTATTTTCTTGACCCCGATGGAAGACCCGGTCAAGGATTATCGGGAAGTGCCGCCCCCTATCCAATTAGCACAAAATATGGCCCTGCTTTCGCTTCCGATTGGGATATTGAGATTCCACCCGACACGGATTGGGATATGAAATACTTCGTTTCTAATGGCTTGGTTGACCCGGTGGAAAAATTGCCCAACAGACCGATAGAATTTGATATTAGAACTGTTGGCGATTGAGGGTTAATTATGGGACTTGCATACAATTTAGACACTACTGAAAATCCATTTTTAGGGTTGGGGCTATCCAATTATTTCGTGAAATTCCCACAATATCAAGTAACAACACAAGCGTCGGAATTCTCCGATAATTTAGACGGGATTTCGTTCTTTGACCAAGAAACCTCAACCGCAATAAGGGGAAATGGTTGGAATTGGCGTTGGTGTGGTAAAAAAGGCACAGACAAAGAAACTTGTCAAGGCATTTTCCCGACAGGAGAGTTTATCATTAGAGATATAACTTTTGTCAATGGTCATTATGCCATTGTTGGCTCTTACAAAGCCACTTTCATTGACCTTTATGGGGTCGGTAATCATGGCGAAGCGTGGGATGGGTTTTTAATGATTTACAGGGGATATTCCGATAATGTATTCATTCCCTTTGGAGTGGATGGAATTCCATCTTCATCTCCAAATGCTTCTGTTTCGCAATCCACATACGGGGCAACAGGAATTGGTATTCTTCCCATGCGAATGCCTTATGACATTTTGCCATCAAGCACCGCATCGGTGACTGAAAATATGAGCGATGTGGGACTTTATTGTGTTGATATTTGGCGAGGTGGGCCTTCGGAAACACTTGCCCCACAACCGGGCGGTGGCGACCCTAACGAGGCTTACAACATCTGTTTATGGTTAGGTGGAACACAAGGCGTGGGCGACCCCGTAGGACAAGGTATGACATACACGAACATTGACCGAATCGCTTTCGGGATGGTTGGTATTTTTGGCAGTATTTCTTATCCCAACCCCGATGGCACAGGACTAACTTCGGAGGTGGAAAACTATCACAACAAAGATGTTTCGGGTCGGGACTCATACGCTGTCGTGGGTGGAGATGCTTCAATTATTCAGTTTAACACAAGAGCCAATCAAACCATGAAAATTGCATGGAATGTTTCCGTTAATGATACCATGTATGATGGTGTAGGTATTGGGACAAATGAAGATACAGGAATTTGGAGAGGATGTAAAATTGAAAATTCCCTTTCAATATATGTCAATGATAGACCAAGTGGAGGGGCTTACACTTACAACGATTACGAAATTGGTTGGCTTCCTAATGGACTCAACATTTGCACAGGTGATGGGAGAGCCGACACTACTACTGCTGTTGAATTTAATTATTATCCGAAACGACTTATGGGTGTGCAAGGCTATTCTTCTCAAACCACTAAGATTGGTGGAGTTTCATACAATGTTACAACACCTGCACAATTTTGCGGGGATGCTTGGGTTGGGACTGATAATCCCGCCGCACCAACACCAAATGCTAAATCATATCCGATGGTGATGGCGGCGGCTTGGAGTCCAACACAAATTACTATGCTACCTTATGAAGAACCTCCTGTATCGGCTTGTGGTTCTATTCGGCAACCACCTTTCCTTCAAATGGGGGTGGCATATCCATCTTTCGTAGCGACGGCAGGTGGAGTATCAAATAATGCCGTTACAGTTCAAGTAAATAATGATACCGCCGTTCTTATCAAAACTACGGATGGGGCATTTACGGAAAATTACAATGGACTTCAAAATTCTTACTTTGCTTTTACTACTTTGCCTTATGAGGAAATTGGAAGTGATTATGATACAGGAGGTTTTAATCCATCGGAAAGGTCACCATTGAGGTATTTTTTCCTTAATAATCTCCCTACTCAAGATGGCACAACAGGTGCAGGTATTTTTACAAGCGAGGAAGACCCATTTAAGGATGGAGTTTCCGTTTCGGGATTTGTATTTACAGGCTCGGTTTCCAATAGGATTTCTAATACACCAATTCCAATTACGATGCCGAACAAATGGACATCCAAGTTCCAACAAACTCGCACATTTACTACTCAAGAAGAAGATTCCGCTAAAAGTTTATTAGAATTCCCTTCAACACAAGGTATTTCCGACGCTGAAAAATTAACTTTCAAAGTTTATAACTCCCGAAATGGTGAGGCCGTAGGTATTAAAAATAACTATCCTCGTTTGGGTATTGAGCCATTTAACCCCGAAACATCTTACGACCCCACATTTAATAGTATTGCTCAACAAGGAAGTTTAACAAACGAAGCACAAGGGGCTGTTGGATGGAAATTGGTTAGCGATGTTGAAAATCCAACAGGGGCAGTTTTGACAACCTCTTTTAATACGGATTGCACCCCGATTAAGAGTGTAACAATTGGGATTTCTAATCAAATTTCACCACCTCCGCCCGCCCCTACATATTTTTTAGCGAGCGACCCCTCTTATCCTGTTGGGGGTTATCCTATGACTTTGAATATAATCCCTCCTTGTTCAAATAATCAAGCAGGTAAATTTGAGCCTACTGTCGTTGATGTTCCCGGAAGCACCGTTCCCATTCAAGCAGGTAATATCATAGATGGCGGAGATGGGTGGCAAGTCGGACAGCAAGGTGTCTTTATCACAGGGACTTCCTCAACGGGTGCAGGGGTAACCAATGGAAATATGCAACAATTTACTGTTAATGCTATTTATGACGGAGGGGTTGGATATACGATAGGAGGAAAGTCCACCACAACCTTAACAGGAAGTGGTTCGGGATTAACTATCAATGTTTCCGCCGTTTCAGCCGTTGGTGAAATTACGGCTTATAGCGTCATCAATGGCGGTTTGGGCTATAAGATAGGAGATACCATTCAAATCGTTGATGCAGGGGCTACTACGGTTGCTGTCTTGACGATTAGCACTATTGATAGAAACACATTGGGTGTTGAACCCGTAGTTTGCATTTTTGATTCGGGAGGCGGTTGGATAAAAGACCCTTCTTATGATGCCTCAAATCCAAATTATTCACTCACGACAAATTATTCTAATTCATTACAGAATCGGGGGGCGACATTTAATAGCAAGATTTTAACAGACCCTAATTCCACAAGCCGAATTGCGTTAGGTTGTTCATGGGATAATGACCGTGACCAATGGCTATTCCTTTTCGGGAATTATACGGCGGTTGTTTCCAATCAAGGAGTAAGTGTTGTATCAGCGACCTCCACATTTACTGATACAGCCCGATTCGGTTCTGCCTATCTTGACCAAAGTAAGAATTTTAATAATGTGGTTGCATTTTCTAATGCGGTGTGGCAATCATTCCCGATGACGAACAATCTTGACGGAGTGGTGTTTTTCGGTGCAACCACACCCGCAGGAACGGCATCATCGGCAGGGATTTTAGATTATTCAGTCACACCCGACCAACCACAAGGAATTTATGGTATTGTGCAAAGCACTTCCACACGCTCATTCCCTACTCAAAGGGTCGCTTGTGCCGAAGCGACAGACCCGACCACCATTTCCTACAATCTTTCAAGGATTAAGGTTTTCAATCTTGACGGTTCAACAGGAAGGCAAGCCTTCGTTTGGGTTGATTACATCCTCTTTGACGGTGCTGATGCGGTCATCGCTACGAAACTTCGTGAACGGGGAATGAAAGTTACCATTGACTCGGTTGAATGGTTCAAGCGAAAGATTATCAATAGAGGCGATTTGAATATCAAACAAGAGGAAATAGAAGATTGGATGCGCCAACAACAAGATGAATTCTCAATGATGATGCGAGATGCGGAAAGAATGGGTCGTGTTCGCAAAAGAAAGAAGCA
Organism: Rickettsiales bacterium; assembly: GCA_047404215.1. Lineage (GTDB taxonomy): Bacteria > Pseudomonadota > Alphaproteobacteria > Rickettsiales > UBA1997 > CAMCFD01. Next base: position 18,295 of record JBDOIV010000107.1, on the reverse strand, counting down.
AGTTTCGGCTTATGCTTTGGATGCTTTAGATTCACTTAATACTGACTTTGAAGACAAAGAGGTTCAAGAATTTATGAAAGATTATTTGCCTAAGTCCCGACCACCAACCCCCGAAGAAGAAATGATTCAAAGACAGCAAAAGGGCGGATATTCACCACAGGCTAAATCTTACTTTGACGAAGTGTTTGAAAATTGATAACGACAAATTGGGTTGCAGTAGTTCTGACCATCAGCCACCCATATTCCACATTTAGGCAATTTTGTGAGCATTATGGGTGAAAACTTAGATAGTATGAGAGAGAACTGTATATTAAATGCGGTGTGAAATTGAAACCGAGTTAGACCTGCCGATGTGCTTAGATGATGTTTGCACACCGATGAAGATTCCGATTTCGTCGGAATTTATGTTGCGAAACATTGAAATCAATGCTTCCGATAGCCCCTTATCTCACCTTTGCACTATTTCTATTTCGTTTGGAAGTGAAATTGTTTATGAAGGCCCGATTGGAGAGCATGGTTTCGTTATGCAAATCACGGAATTAGAGCCAAGAGGCGATTATGACCTCAAATTTGCCGCCAATTGTTCTCAATTACACTCATTGTTAAGTGAACCCATTGACCCTGTTAAACTTGTTATTAGAGGATATGAGGAAATTGAAGATGAATTGACTTTCGGACATAATTTTTCAATGGAATGGTCTTAATGCGTTTTTTGTTGTCCCTCTTTCGCAGGAAGCCAAAATGGAAATCGGTTTTTGAAGGGAAGGATTAGATACCCAACACCCCCATAGAATATCTATGCTAATTCTTTTTACAGGAAAAGGCGGCGTTGGAAAATCCACGATTTCAGCCACTACTGCTGTTCATCATGCTTCGCAAGGTAAGAAAACAATCCTCGTTTCTTCCGACCCTGCCCACTCAACAGATGATGTTATCGGACAGAAGATAGGATTTGCACCTACGGAGATTGCTGAAAATCTTTGGGGTCTTAATATCAACGCTGAAACACAGGCTAAAGAGTTCCTTGAACGCATGAATGCAGGGATGATGAAATTAACGGCTAATGTTCCGGGATTTGACCCCGAAATCTTGGGCGATATGGCAGGATTTCCGGGTATGGAAGAATACTTTGGCATGGAAATGATTTACACACTAATGAATGATACAAGTTATGATGTAGTGGTCTTTGATACTGCACCTACGGGACATACTTTGAAGATGCTAACTGCGCCCGATGCCATTCGTGGATTCATCCTTCGTATTTTACGAATGAAAGCCAAGATAGAAAATTTGAAAGGTTTCGTTTTCCGTAAGAAGTCGGAAACGGCTAAGGTGGTTAAAGAGTTAGAAGAGATTTGTGACCGAATTGAAACCTTTAAGAAAATGTTGAGAACGGATGATTGTTCTATTAACTTAGTTTCCATCGCATCCGAAGCAGGTTATCAAGAGTGTTTCCGCACCATAAAATTCTTAAACCAAATTGAATTACCCGTTAAACATATCCTTGTTAATCAAATCGTTCCCGATTTTGGAGAAGAGATTTGGGCTACGGTGGATGAGAACCCTGCCGCCGCCATGACACACAGGAGATTTCAAATTCAACAACCTTATCTTAACCGCTATCGTTCTCTTGCTTCCGATTATCAAGTTAGATTAGTGGGTATTACCCATGTTCCCTTTGAACCGATGGGATTACCTGCTTTGGCTAAACTCTCAACCCTTGTATGGGGTTCTAAGGGGATGAAATAATGGAAATCTTTACTTGGTGGATTTCTGTTCTAACGATTCTATTCATTATGGAGTCGGCATTGGTTTTATACTTTGTCCGTTGGATTTTGTGGCGATGGAATGGTTCAATTCAAGACTTGTTAGTAGCGCATTATTCAAATAGTGAGTCCGACAAGGAACAAGAATGATGCGATTGACATTTGATTGGGATGCCGTTTCTATTCAAGACCCCCTCGTTCAAGATGGATTAGCCAAGTTATCGCAAGATTTTCCTAATTATGATATTTATTATCGGATTTCGGCTTCGCTGACAGGAATCCACGCTATCATTTCCCCCAAAGAGATACAAACCCCTGCACCGATTGAGATGGATAGTGAGGATGCGTTAGATTACCGAAAACAAATGGTTGCTTTTGGATTAGAAGATGAATGGCGATTGAAAGGTGATGTTGTGAGAGTTAATCGTGGATTGCCCACTTCTCAATTATGGGAATGGAAAGACGGAAACAAAGCGGGAGAGTGGATAAAATATGTTGAGTGAAAATGAGCAAAGAGAATTTGCTAAAATTCTTGAATTTCAAGCCATGAGTGAAAATACTGTTTGGATGGTGGAAGATGTGGGCGAAACGCTTGACGGAATGGAAGTCGTTAAAGCATTGATGAATGGTCGCAAAGTCTATTCTGTGCCTAAAGTGGAATGAAGGTTTAGATACAAGTTTCCACAATGATAAGTTATGCAAGCGGAAGAAATGCGATATTGGCCGAGATTAGGAATTTATGTTACCCGAATTGATGCGGAATCATATTGTTCTAAAGTAGGTGGGCGACATACTCATCTTGACGATGACCTTGAAGAATTCGTTCCCGTATCAACCCATGATGAATCCGCTATGAGGGCGGAAGTTAGTAATCTTTTTGACAATCCACCTGTGGAAGCACCTGCACTCTCCGAAGACATTGAAATTATGCTAAAGGCTATTCTATTTGAAGAGGGTCGTGTTGCTACTATCAAGAAATGGATTAAGGAAGATGGGATGTCAAAGCAAGATGCCAAAGACCGTTTCAAAGCCGAAATGGATTTGATGGTTCGTGATGCACTTGGACTCCCCGAAGAAACAGAATTAGAAAAAGAGTATCGTGAGAGGGCGGCGGAAATTCAAGCCGAAAACGAGGCTCGCAGGTTGGCGTTGGAAAATGGCGAAGAAGAATGAGGCAGGTCAAATGACCGCTTCACGCCCTCTTGATATGACCGAAACTTTGGTTTTTATCATTGTGGACTATATGCTTGACCATAATGGCTACGGCTATTCAACCCAAATATCGGAATATGTCGTTTCAAACTATCCACGAAGATACACAAGTCGTGAAGTCGTAGGGATTTTAAGAAATCGCCCGATGTTTTGTCATGCTCAATCAAATGAACGACGAGCAGGTAAGAAGTGGCGACTTGATTTGCTCGGATGGGATAGATACCTTAAAAATTCAAGAAACAAGGACTTGCCTTCCAAAGCGGAATCTTGGTCTTTACCCGAAAAGGTTATCAAACTCAAAATGGCTCAAATTGCGGCGACATTGACGGCTCTTGAAGGACTTAGCCCCGAAAGTGTGGATGATGTTTATGAAGCCATTTCTTCTGTATGGTCATAGAAAAGGCTAAATAGTAAAAAATGTGACGAATGGTTATGAGTAAGGTTGGCCGTAGCATTGTGGTTGAATATAGACCACAAAAGATGAGGGTTGGCGATTACAATTCAATTCAATTAAACCCTGTTTTAGAGCGAATTATTTCGTGGACAAATAAGGATGGAAAGATGTCGTGGAAGGAAATCAAATGCCCTCAAAGTAGTTTTGTCGGTATGAAGGGATATTATAACACGATGGGATTACCTGTTATGTTTTTCAATAAGGCTTCAAATGCTTGGTCAAAATCACCCCCTAATTGATGAACCTTTAGATAACAAGACCGACAATGAATGTTTATGTTCTTCGTAAGATGTTACCGCAAAGGTGCGGCTAAATCGGGAACGACTAATCTCGCTGAATGGGATGAATGTCCTAATCTTAATGAATTCGTAGGTCTTTGTGAATCCAACGGACATGGTAAATATATTTTGTTTCAAAGAGGAAAAGGCATTCGTGGTATGAAGAAAGTCAATGAATACATTGTGTCACAACAGGCTTCGGAAGGCCCTTCTGCACAACAAAATAGGACTAATAATGGGTCAATGTCCGATTTATTGGTATTTGCCGCCGAAGAAATTGGAATTGATACCCCCACTTTTGCACTCAAAAAGAATGTCAAGGCTGACACATTAGATGATGGCGAATTGATTGATGTTATGGAGTCAATGGTTGATTCCAAAATTTCTAATGCCGAAGAGTTTGAATCATTTTCCAAAGACCTCAAAGCCATGCTATCCGAAATAAGAAAGCGTGGTATGTCCTCCGAAGGATATTCCGAAGCAGTAGCCAAGAATGCCGAAGGAGATTCGGTGGTTGGTAAGGGAATGGGTTTCGCCGCAGGTCTTGTCGTTGGTGGCTTAACAGGCGTAGGGGCTACTGCATTTCATTACCGAAAGAAAATCGCTGACATGGAAGAACGCTTTGGCGCACTTGAGGCATCAATGGCTGAAACCGAGAAGACTGTCAAGAAGCAAGCAAAAGATATGGAAAAAGAAAAGAAGGCCGCCGAAGCGGTTCGCCAATTTGATAACCGTTTGAATTTGGATGCCTCCTTCCTATCAAACTTCAACGGCAATAATGGGCCTAAGTATTGAAGTGATTAAAATGGATGAAACACTTGAACTTAATTCGGACATATTGGCTAATTTTAGACAAATGTTATCCAATAGCAAAGATAATCTCGCTCATACGCAATTTCAAGATTTCACAAGCCAAGTGGATGTTTCACCTACGAAGCGTTTAGAAAATTCATACAAAAGTTTGTTTAAGGCATTGGATAAATTTTCTCATGGCGACATAACAAAAATTGTCCAACATAGATTCCTTTTTGATGTCCTAAAGGCGAGTCCTAAGAAGCGAGAACGGGATTTAAGGCGAATTATTAACCATTATTGTGAGTTTATTCAATCAGCAGGAAGTGGAAATACAGTAGCCCATCGCTCTAATGTGTATCGGTTGGCAAAGACGATTCAAGATTCAGTTTTAGGCATGGAAGGCTTAGAACTTGATAAGAAAGATAATCAATTTCACACACTTTGGATTCAAGAATTGAGGGAACGATTAGATACTAAGGACAACAAGTGATTGTCATGGAAGATACGACAGATTTTCGTTCAAATTCTTTTGAAGACCACTTCCGACCCGATGCTCGTTCCGATTATTCGGACTTGATTCAAAGAGAGCCACTTCCTAAAGATGAGCCTAAGAAAGAGGAAAAAGCAAAGAAAGGTAAAAATATCGTGGAACTGCTTACGGGTGGAGAGGATATTGGCGACTTTGCACGGAAGTTAAATCTTGACCCCGAAATGGCTGAAAAGATGTTTGTCCCTTTGCTTTCATTACTTGATAAATATGGGTTTGGAGAAACTGTAACTGCATCCCCAAGAGTGGAACAGGCTACGAATGCTTTTGAAGTTATTCGTGATGTTGCCCCTGTTATCAAAGGTGCGGCGGAATTTATTTCGGGAAGACGAGCCGAATTAGAATCCACAGACCTTGAATTCCTTGAACGAATAAAAGAATCACAAGGCGTGTCCGACGCATCATTGTTTGACGATGATGACGATTTGTTTGTCGTCGGTGAATCCGTAGTGGAAGAACCTGTTGAACAAGCCCCTGTTGCGCCCCCTGCGCCCGCACTTGATTTGAATTCCTTTGACGCTAATGATTGGGGGAATTTCTTCGCATCCGAAGGCTCAATGAAGCCTACTGAAAAGAAATATGATATTGTAAATAATGAATTAACCGATACTTTGGATGCACAACATCTTGCGGTGGAGGCATGGGCTAAACAAGAGGGTATGGCTATTCGTGAAAAGGTAAATAAAACAACACAGGGCGCAAATTATGATTTGGGAGTCCGAACTGATTTTCATAATATGGAGTTAGGCAATCCCGATGCAGGAGTCCCTGCCACTTTTGCAGAAGTGAAAGGTATGAATGAAAATGCCTTCGCCATCGTTGATGTTTCGGACTTAGCACAAAGTCAAGGATTATCCATGAATGAGATTATGGAAGCGGATTCACAAAGAAAGATTAACAACCAAGCAAATGAAGAATGGGAAACTGAACCGATTGATATTTCCGAATTTATTCCCGAAGATAAACCAATGGAGTATTCCGAAATGGAAGTTCCCGAAGATGCCCTAAAATATGACCCGTTGGCAGTAAAAGGCTTTGATATGCCCGATTTTGACCTTTACGAAGTTAGTTTAGAGGGTGGAGATGATGACTAATCCTGTATGGCGACATTATGTTGCTGAAATGATACCTCAATGGCTAACTTGGTGTCGTAATGTTCACCTGCCATCGCACATTGATGTGATGAATCGTTTTATTGCTCTTAATCCCGGCTATATTCCCATAAGGGCTACAACCAATTCCGACATCGCTATTGTGCGAGATATGTTGTGGGATGAAAAATTTATTTTAGGATTGTCCGATAAAGGGTTAGCAGTATGGGCTAATGGGACTGTTGGTGAATTAGTGGATGTGATGCGACCTTATGGAATCAAGTTTAAGGAAATTTCCACGATTTGTAATTTTATTGACTCTAATTTGACATGGTTTGAACGAGTATATGCGTTTGGGCGGGCTGACATAATCGCATTTTTAAGAGATGAAGGCCGAAATATCTAAAAGATAGACGATTTAGAATCCAATATAGCCACTTTACAAAGAGCAGGTATTAGATAGTCGGTTAATCAATTGTATTCTATGGCTGATACGACCTCTATGTTTGCATCTTTGGAAGGATTGCCGACCACAATGGGTGGCGGAGAAACATACAAAAATATGAATCCTATCAGCAAGGGTGTTCACCTCCCTGCTACGAGTGATGACCGAGCATACAAAGTCAAGTATGACACCGATGACATTTCTGTAACTACTGATGGATTTACAGTTTTTATATCCCTTGAGGCTCACCCTGCGGGTAAAAATATGGTCAAAGACAAAAGCGGTAAGGGGTTTGAAACTCCACCGCAAACATTTTTCCGTTTTACAATAGGCAAGACACCAACCTATTCTTTTTACTTTGGAGAGGATGCCCCCTCTTATAATTTCATAGGGGAGTCCATTACAGTTAATAAAATCACCATAAATCGTAAGAAACAAACTTTGGAAGTTAATTTTTCGGATGGGGTTTCTTCGTTGATGGTGAAAAAGAATAAAATGTCTTGGAAATACGCTGACAAGGGTGCTACAAATGGTTATTTTTATGATGATAGCCTTCCCGCAGGTGTAGGGACTATTTTCATGGGTATTGCCCCCTATAATGCCCTTACTGCTACTCAATTTCGTGAAAATGTCAATGACTTGATAGGTATTATTGGAACTATGATTAGCGAAGGTAATGGTGTGTATTGTTGGAATGCCGATACTGCTAAAACACACTTTAGCCCTCAATCATTTACTTTTAATGACACTTTAGACAAAGAATTTTTGCGAAGTCCCAAATATGATTTTAATTCTTTGGAATCTCTTGATACCAAATCAGCATTCATTTCCTTCACCGTAGCCGTTGAAAATGCTCGCAAAAGGACAAATAACTACACAGGGCGCAATAGTGCCGATACTGACTACTTGGTTAATCTTCAATTTCCCGGTGATGAAGGATTGCTTGCACCAATGGGTGTCGGAGAGGATGGAACTACGGTGGCTTGTGGCATAGAATCACCCACAGGAAGGGTCTTGAAGTCTATAACTCCTGTTCTTAAAGAGGGGATGGTTGAGCAAGTCCGATTGGACTTCCGTGATGGTTCACATTACATATTCCCCGATGCTGAAACAGGAAACTTTGTAGCGACAGATAAAGAATTCCCCGACCAAATGCTTGAAGGGAAGGTTATGAATTTGATTGTTAGTGGAGGTAATTTCAAAGAGTCTTATGCTACTGAAAAGAAGACTCGTATTGAGAATGATATTGATACTTCCAAGACAGTTATGATTGAGGGTAAAATTGAAACTAAAGCAATTGCATGGAAATCTAATTCAGTTTTGAAAGTAATTGTTCCGAATCCCGATGGAAAAGGAAGTAAATTAGTTACTATTCCATTGAAAAAGGAGGCTTAAACATGAGCGAATACGATGATATTGATGGACTAACAGGTGGAAAGGCTATTGACCCTTCTCAAATTCCAAATAAAACTCTAAACCGAAGAATTAAACCTGCGAATAAACAAAAGTTTCAAGGAGGGAATTCTTTTAGCACGATTTCCGCCGACCCGCACAATCCCGAAGTAAAACTTATTATTGAATACTTGGAAAATGGAAATGTTGAGGGTGCAAAGAGTATTGCTGACGCATCTCCCGCCCCCGAATTTTTGAATGATTTTATTACTGAATATGTTAAGAATGGCGGTCAAGACGATAAAAATTGGATGTATGCTCGCCGTATTCATGCAGGTGCAAAGGGTAAAAACTCCCCTGTCACCGTTGAACTCTCCTATGATGCTGATGGCGATTTGAATGTCGTTTCAGTCCCGAAAAATATGATTTATGCGGTGGATATGCGGTCTTGGAAAAACTCTAATCTTTTACCAAAGCCAAGCGGCTCATCCACCCTTTCCACTCCCCCTAACCCTGCTGAAAGCGGAGATGGCCCGGAGTTAGCCCCACCACCTGCTAACGAGGTTTCTAACCCTTCTAACCCTATTGCCGATAAAGCACCCCCTGTTGATTATGACAATCCTCTCGCTAACCTCATTGGTGGGACAATGGTTGCAGGTTTGAAACAATTAGGACTTCTTGATGGTGTCAAGGTGGCCGACATTGACATGACTGATTTCAAAGTCATTAGTGGGCGAGATTCAACCCCTTTCAAAATCATCGGTTCAAACAAAGAAGCATTGAGCGTGAGTGGTGTTATTCCACTTTCAAGTTTCGGGCCGCAAGACCAAAAAGGCAATTTTACATCATTTAGTCCCGAAAATATGGGAGATGTTTTGTATCAAAGCATTATTCATTCGGTTGAGGAACTTGATAGTGAGTCAAGTGTTTCCGAAATGGTGGAACAATTAAGAACAATTCGTATGCACATGGATGCTCTTTCAAGAGTATTCGGTTTTGACGACCCTAAGCAATTAGAAGCCTTCTTTTGTGCTTGGCTGATGAAAGATTCAACCTGTCGTCTTTCGGGTATTCCCGGAACAGGTAAGACAACCGTAATCAATTCGGCGGCGACTTTGTTGGCGAACTCTTACGGTTTCAATGTAGCCCCACGATTTGTTGCTAAAAAGAATGCCCCTATGGGAACTCCCCATGATTACTACATCTTCCCAACAGGACAGGCTTATGCTGTTGATTATTCGGACAAAAATCAAGAATTGACTCGCCGTGAGTGGGAAGATTGGAGATTTAGCACATGGGGTGACAAGAATAACAAGTCGGGTGCATATCTTTATGATTTCAAATTCTTACAACGCAAATCGGACACAGGATATGCCAAACACCCTATGACCCCCGAACAATTCGCCAACCTACTTCTTGCATCACCAACAAGAGATGAAAATGGAATGTTATCCAACAAAATTATGTCCTCTCCAATTAAATATGCTGATTTGGTTACTCTCTTTGGTGAACATGGCGTAAAAGTTCCAAATGTTGTTTCACAAATGAATGGTAATGCACAAATTTTGGGAAGTCCACTATTCACCGATTCGGGAGGGAATGAAGGTTTTGTTTTCCGTGATTTCTTGATGGAACACTTTTATGATGAACGACTTGGCAGTAGTGCTGACAATAGCGGCGCAAAGTTTGGATTGATTTCGGCTGAAATGCTACATGAGTGTGGTATCGCTAAGATTGACTATGATAAGCGAGCCGAAGAAATTCTTTATGGTGTGGAAATCCGTCAAATTACTGAAAAGAATGAATTGACACAAAAGACTGTGGCTTCTTATTCTTTTGACCCGACACCACGACCTGTTGTTACCCAACCCGTCAAGTTCTTTAACGAAGCCAACCGTAGCGGAAGTGGTGTTGAAGATGCCATTCTCGGTCTAATTGCTGAAAAGACTGTTGAGTATCGTGGACAAACATTCACATCACCATCATTCGTTGCATGGATGGACACTAACCCTCACCAAAAAGGAAACGATTTGGCTTTCGTGGACAGAATTGATATGGAATTGCTCTTTGGAACATTGTCGCTTGGTGGCCGTTTCAATACTTTGCTTTCCCGATATTCCACAGGTGCAAAGGGTTCAACCCCCGAAATTCAATTGGTGAAGCGTATGTTGCCTAACAAGACTGATGACAAGTTTATCTCTCCAATGAGGTTTGCTGATTTAAGTTCCGTTTGGGGCAACATTGGCGATTTGCCATTCAATTCATCGGGTGCAGGTGAAGAGGAAGAGGGCGCACTACTTGACATTTCTTTGCTATCGGTTCTATTTACTCAAAGGTGGATGATTCAAGGATTGGAAACTGATGTGTATGGTAAAGGAAAGCATACTTTCAAAGATAACGACAATCCGTTTTCATCACCACTTGCCGATATTTCAACCACTACGAACAGTCAATTTGAATCCATTCACAGCGATTGGTGGAAACTATTCGGAAATGAGGCAAGTGCAACAGGAACACAAGCCCCGATGTTGATTACTCGTATGCTTGGTTTCCGTTTCAGCAATTCTTTGATTAAGATGACAAGGGCTATGGCTTTCCTTCGTGGTAAAGACCATGTAACTCGTCAAGAGGTTCTTGATGCACTTCCTTATTGTCTTGGACACCGACTCGGCCCTGCAAGAGAAGGAGAAGACCCTAAAGGCAGGGACATTGGTATCATGCGTGAAGGTATGACGGTTGCTAACGAGCAAGATTTCGTTAGAGAAATTATCCTTAATGGTTATGTTTTGCGTAATACAAAATCCATTATGGCGGCGGCTGATAATAGGTCATTGATGGATTTGTGGGATTCCTTTATTCGCAATTGCCGTTCTTATCTTGAGTCCACCGATGCTTATTGGAAGTATGAAACTGATGTTTTGCTTGCTATTAAACCTTCAATCCGAAATCAAAGTAGTAGCATCACACCTGTTCATTGGGCAATTGCCACTATGATTGTTGAAAATCAAAAGAGAAAGCCATCTTACAAGGACAAGTTATCTCGTTATCAAGAAAGGCTACAAAGACCTGCCTCAAAGGGTGGAACAAAGAAAACGGATGTGAAGATTCAAAAGGAACAATTGATGGCTGATGTTTCCATATCTCAATATATGAAGATTCGTGGTGAAATTTCGGCTGACATGAAGTTATTTTCCGATGACAAAACAGAATTGTTATCCCTTGCGGATTCTAAGATTGATGCAATTAGTGGAAATGTTTTGAAAGCCACAAAAACCAATTGTAATTTCATGGCCGTAGCCCCTAAGCCAAAAGAAGCAATCGGGCCTTATAAACTAAAAGGTGGTAAATTCGCAACCTATGAAGGTTTTTCAAAAGGTATTTCACAAGGTATCTCTAACCCGAATCAATTTAAGTGGCGTTGCTACAATGACGGTATGGGTGCATGGGGCTACATTGTAAGCAACGGTCAAAATCTAAAACCAATTGCTAAACTTGGTCAAGGTGCAACAGGGCAAGACTATTTTGATGTAGCGGGTGCTGACTATGACGCAAATCAAGCACTTGGATTTTTGCATCAATTCACAGTTCCAAAGGAACAGGAAGTTATTACTGATAATACCTTTGCCGCTAAAATGGAAAGTGTTCTTGAGGCTCTTGATGTTTATTCCCAAAATGGAGTTCTCATTGGACAGAAAGGAAGTTCATACGGTGTGAAAGCACCATTGGCATCACTTAAAGAATATCAAGAGCAAGCATTGACATTACTGAATCAATGGATTTCACGACCCAAAGGCTCAAAACCTGCAATAAATGATGGGTTGCTACAAAGCGGTTTTAATGCTTGTTTCCGTGCGAACCATACTTTAGATTCGGTGGAGGGTTCAATGGAAGTCCAATTGAATGAAAACACAACCACTACAATTGAGGGTAATGATGAATTGCGATTATGGCTCTCTATGCGTTGCATTAGTGGAAACAATGCTACGGCAGGGACAAAAGCAACAGTAGGATTCTTTATCGGTATTTCATCGGCTACTATGCAACCTTCCCGTAAGGAAAACGGCGACATGATTTTAGATGCTGACAAAAACCCTACGGGATGGGAGATATTACCATTTGATGCTGATGAATCATACCGCCCTTCTTTCTATACAGGCAACAAGGCTGATGAGATGATGTATCAAGATGTTGGCAATCTAACAATGAAAGATTACCGAATTTATGTTAAATTGGCTTTAGATGCTATTAACAACCACAAGTGACCATCGCAGGTTTGATATAGTCGTTAGTATAATTGTATTTTATGGATGATGATGCGGCGGCGGAGAATGCCCCCTTGAATATGCGTAATGCGTATCTCAAATTACAACAAATCTATGGGGAGGAATCTATTCCACTTATTCTTGGAACGGAAATGCACGGTGGTAAAACCGACATGGCTCGTATTGAGGTCGGAAAAGACCAAATGATGTTGTGTTTAACCGAAAATTATCATGGCGTTCCTGAAAAATATACAGATTCAGCCCCATTTTTCGTTTTAGGACATGAATTTGGGCATATTGTCGCCCACCCCGGCAAAGATTCCGCATATTGGATTGAAGGGATGAAGGAGATTCCTGTTGAAGACCGTCAAAAAGGCAAGTGGCTTAACGCCATTTCCGATATTTTAGTCAATTGGACTGTTATATCGGGAACGACAGTAATAACTGAACAGGAAAAAGAAGCGATGAAAGAGGCGATGCTTGATGGTTGGAGGTCAAGTCAATTTACCCGAAGGTGTAATACCAAACAAGGAATTCTTCGCCATAAGAAACTCCTAAGTGAATCCAAAGGTGGAAAGCCTTTGAAAGACAATCGCTATCAACCCAATGGAGGGTTGCGAGGACAATATGACGAACCTTTGAATCCTACAAAAAAGTATGAACCTTCGGCATTAACACCTTTTTATCAAAAACACATGGGTCATGGTCGTGGCGAACAATACTATCCACCAATCAATTATTGTGTAGCAAAGAAAATGCCCGAAAGATGGCTAAAGGTCGTTGCCTTAAAAGGCGGAGATGGCGTTACCAAAGGAAAAACTTACATTGTTGAAGGGACTAAAACCTACGATGGCCGAGAAAATACCGAAGATTACGAGCCTATTTCCGAATTTTTGATTAAAGGTAAATGGATTTCGGCTCGTTTCTTTCAATCATCATGTCCCGATTGTGGAAGCCCTTGTCGCAACATTTGGGATAATTGGTGGCATTACAAACCAAAGGCCGACAGACTACAAGACATTGAAGCAGGGGGAACATGGCAATATCTTGTCATTCAAATGTTTGCTTTTGAATGGGCTATGGCCTACTCAAGTTTCATCCCATTAGGTAAGCGAGCAACAAATAGGGAAGCAGGGGAAGTCTTTTTAGGACTGATTGCTGATGATATGGATGCTTTGATGAGGGGGTATTAAAATGGGCTACAAGAAAAATCCGTTCAATTCACCACAAGGTCAAAGTTTGATGAAAGATATTTTTAATCTTATGTTTATTTCACCCGAAACAAAGCCTTCACAAATTGAAAATGATAACAGCGAAAGGCAAATCACCCATTATAAGGGAAACATAATTAACATTGTTAATAAAATGCGTAAATTTGTAGTGGGTTATGAGCAAGTTCCTCTTGTTGAGGCGGCAAGTTCGGGCATTTGTGTTTGTCCTCATTGTGCAAGGCGTGACCCTATTTGGCTTTGGGAAACGGTGGATGCAGGGCATTACAACGCCCCTCTATCTTGGACATCATCGGTATCTCCCGAAACATGGCGACAAGGTTTTAGCAACGAAAAAGGAAAATATCTTTGGATTGTTCGTTATCGTTGTAATGATGCTACTACTTGTAAAAAATGCTACACTTCTTGGACAGGACATGGTAAAAATTCTTGCCCGAAATGCAATTCAACGGATTTAGCCAAAGTCGGTTGCGGAGAAGAGTCCTTTGATACACATTATATCAACCCTATGACCGCCGACCAAAATCATCCTCAAAACAAATTTGATGCGGCAGGTGCGGCTGATAATGATAAATGGCGAAATGGCAGGGAAGAATTGATGGGTGAATTTTCCCGCTACAAATTTGTCCACAATAAAGTCCCCGAAGGGAAAATTATTGAGTCATGGGAAGACATCAAGAAATACACTCCGTTTGTGGAATTTTCATACACTAACCGAGAGGCCGATGAAACAATAACGAGGGAATATCCAATTTCGGAATTAAATTATGCTATTTCTAAGCAACAACAAAAAATGTGTTTCAATGGAATAGACAAGGGATTTGATAGAGGATTTTACCACCCTATGAGGACAGTTATTTTGAAGACAGGGAGTAATCGCCCTACGGAATCTTGTCCGAAATGTGGTGCAACCGACTATCCACCATTGATTGATGTTCAAAATCAATACTATCGCCCCGATACTATGAGAATAATGAATCCACAACCTCTTGATGCCCGAACAGGCACGGATGGAACATTTAAGGGATTACCTGTTTATACTTTGTATCTTGAATCCACAGGCGACCCCGACTACAAATTGCTACTTTCATTACCTGCTTACAACACCTTGAAAGTGATTCCTTTAATGCCTAAAATAAACAAGAGTTCAAGCGGCACTACGGCTTGCCCTAATGATGTAGGCGGAGAGGCTCAAGGCGATGAACTTATTAACGAGAAAAATGAAGAAATGATGGAAACTTTCAAAAAGCAATTAGAAGAAAATTTGGGTCAAAAAACGGATGGTCAATCTAATCAAGGATTTACATTTGTGGTTTGCGAAGGCCGTTCAAGTGAAGCCTACTTTGATTATGACCAAGCAAAGTGGATTGATGATTCCTCACCATGTTATTCTTACCGTGACCCCGTTAATGGAAGCACCTTGAAGTCTAAGAGGGAATATCCCCGATTCATTGAGATTCCATCATATTCTCCTAAAGCCCCTGTTAATACTGACTTTTCGCAGTATGTCGGGGTCAATCTTGAAAGCCATCTTGTCCAAGATTGCGTTCTTCCCAAAACGAATGAATCTCTAAATATCACAATGGAATCTTCCACTAATTATCATTCAGTTAGGGTAATTTCGGAACGGATTGATGAGGAACAACAACAAATTATTCAAGTCATGGAATGTCGGACTTGTAAGGCGATTGTGGAACAGGGAGGTATCATCCCATATCGTATGGCATTTGACCAATGTGATGTTGATGGTAAGGCCATAAATGATTTTTCACAAGCCGTTTTGGATGCGGAAATTGCATACGAAAAATCATATCCTACGAAAGATGTTTATGGTGAACCTGTTCCGACAGCGTGGGGGCTTTATGCGAATTCCGAACACGATGGTAAAAAGATGTTGGAGAATCCCGACATAAACATAACAATAGGTTGATAATATGGGAACATTTGGGAGTGGAGAACGGTATGACGATAATCCTTTCGTCTTTTTTGAGTCTAATGAATATGTCATTCAACCGCAAAGCCAACAAGATATGCCGAATCCATTACGAGCCATGTATGAAGACTTAGCACCTTTGCTTCTTCGTAGCCCCCCTTCTAAGCGATTTCCACAACAACCAACAGGAAGGAAATCTTGGGATGTTTTGACAGACCCGATTTCGGAATTGATTTTAACATCGGTTGTTCCCGACCCCGTTCTTGGGGAAACTCTTCAAAGGACAATGCGCCCTACGGTGGAAGGTAAAGAGGGATTGGCGACTCACCTAAACATTCTTGTTGATGCTTCGGGTTCAATGGGCGACGGTTGCATTTATGGAGTTACTGCTTCGGGATTTCCGATGGCAGGTTATCATTTAGCCCAAATATGCACGGCTATGATGATTGGACAAGCCGAAATTGCTAAAGACACCTTTGCAGTATGGGACTTCTCAACGAATGCCACCTCCGTATGGGATGGGCCATCGGGTGAACACAAGATGGCAATTGATTTTTTCTTACAAAATACCCCTGCGAGGTCATCACCATTTGCCCCTCGTAATTTGACGAATCTTTACAATGGTTTGGATTTAGTAGGTTCGGATTTAGAGGGCTATGATTTTGACCAATGTGTTACTATCATTATTATGGATGGTGCAATTACATCACTTTCCGATGCTCAACAACAAATTTTTAACAAGGATGCTCAATATAATGACCGTGAACTGCGAGCCAAAGGCCCTGTTTTCTATTGTTTTATTGCGAATCCAAGTAATCATACTGACATTAAAGAAGGACTTGAGTATCTTGTGGAAGCCTTAGAAAAGGAATATGGAATGGATATGGGCCATTTTGCGGTTGATATGGTGGTTACCGTAGGTGAAGACGGCACAATGGCAGGTTTCGCAGGTAAATTGGTTGATATGGCAAGAATCAATTCGGGTGATTCCGATTTGGCGGAGAAACATGGCATTGAAAGTGGGGAAGATGCCGCCAAGTCAAAGGCATGATTTAGATAGCGGAACGACCCAAGTTATAATATGAACTCATGGGGTGCTGAATCTTCACCATCGTCATCGGCTTCTTTCAAGCCCGATGAAATCGTTTTGGCTTGCACATCGTTGGGACAACCTGCTGACTTAAAATTCCCTCTTGATTTCGTAAGGGATAAGATTTTCTTGACAGGAATTACAGGAAGTGGTAAGTCATGGACAGGCGGCCTCCTTATGGAAGAAATTAACCGTGTCGGCCTTCAATTCGTCTGTTTTGATGTATTAGGCGCACACGGAGGACTCTCTCAATTGCCGAATGTGGAAGAGTTAAGTCCCAAAGGCGGCGAGTCTGTTAATATCAAAGGTCTAATTGACCGATTAGGAAAAGAACCGACTTCCTTTGTCATTGATATTTCCGATTTAGGTTTGGATAAGCAACAACAATTAGTCCGTGATTATTGCGATGATTTGTTGATGGCGAAACTTGGAAAGGGTGTTATGACAATTTTTGAAGAATGTCAAGATTTCGTTCCCCAACAAGGAAAGCCCGTTTCCTTTGACGGTATCGTGCGCCTTTGTAAGTTAGGTAGGCAGAATGGCTACGGTGTCTGTTTAATCTCACAGCGACCTGCATCGGTATCAAAAGAGGCATTATCCCAATGTTCCACCTATATGATTCATAATCTCATTAACCATCGTGATTTGAAAGCGGTTGAAGACCAAATGGGCTTCGGAACAGATAAAAGCCAAGTGAAAAAGGTTCTTGGAGGTATTTCGGCGGCACAACAAGGAGAGGTTGTTTGTTATTCACCGACTTACTATCGTGATGATGGTTTCTTCCGCCCATCTAAGATTCGTGAAGATAGAAAGGTTACTCACACAGGTAAAAACATTGAAATGAAACCTGCCACCTTTAATTCAGCCCCACAATCAGCCCCCGAACCGTCAAGAACCCTCTCCACCGTTGGTGAATGGAGGTCGGAGGTATCAACAGACGGCATGGAAGGAGATGCGTTTGGTGCTATGCCTATGAATGATGGCTTGCCTCAACAAGATTCGTTGCGAGGTCTTGCCTCCGTTGATGTGGAAAGAGATTTCCCCGATTTGGAATATGTGCCACTTTCGGAACGCCATCGGATTGAGGTTGATGTTTCCGATAACAGCGAGTTTGAGTCACAAGCAAGTGCGAAATCACCATTTAAGAGTCCTTTGGCGGGAATTGCTATGATTTCTATTCTCTCCGCAGGTGCATATATCGCCATTCGTGGACTCACCGATTAAATAGGTGGTTGAACAATCTTAGATTATGCGAGCAGGTGCGATAGCGTTTTACACCAATTCACATGAGATTCGTAATCAATTGTTAATGATGAATATGTCATTTGAGCAATTAACTATGTTAAGTGATGAGGAATTTGCCAAATCTAATAATGTGGTGAAAGAGGCCGTCTTGCTTTTACTACTTACTCATACTGAATGTTGGGGCTATGTAGCCAAGAAAATCAATCGTCGGAATGGGCAAACTGCGTGGCGAATCGTTAATCATAAAGACAATTTTACGGAAGTGGCTGATGATGTAATTTATCTTGTTTTGAATCTTGAAGACTACGATTTTAAGCATTGGGATGAAATGTCATCCGTTCATACTCTTGCTTACTCTAAAGGGGGAAGTCCGATTAGAAAAACTCCAAGTCAAGAGGACAAAAAAAGATGTGTTAAATCCGATTTTAGCATTTTCAAAAATAGCAAACTCTTACATCATTTAGTGGAGTCTAAAGAACCTTATTACAACAAGTCGCACCCGTTCAATAGCCAATGGAAAGATTATGCACCATATTATAAACCCATGAGCGATTAT
>JBDOIV010000106.1:0-3413 GCA_047404215.1 Rickettsiales bacterium | reverse complement strand
CTCTAGATCATGTATTGTATTAAATAGATTTTCATATGCCTTATTTAGCTTTTTACGAGACTGAGTTTTCATATATTCTAAGTTCGATATTCTTTATTAATTTTGACATATTCTTCATTAAAATCGCAAGTATAAATGGTTTTTTTAAATTTTAATGTCTCGTTTTTATTTAAACCTAAATTAATATTAATTGCAACTTCTTCGTTTTTGAGATATTGATGAACCAGATCTTCGTTGTATGAGTGGTGCAGGGCGCCATTTTCGATAATCTGATAAGTGCCAAGATCTATTCTTAGCTCATCTTGATTCACTTCGGGACAAGCTTTACCAATAGCAGCGGCAATCCTTCCCCAGTTTGGATCAGCTGCAGCCATAGCAGTTTTTACCAAAGGAGAGTAGCCAACGGCAAAGGCGGTTGCTTTTGCTTGCTCCTTAGAGCTGGCGCCGGTGACATTAATTTCGATTAATTTCTTGGCTCCTTCGCCATCGCGAACAATTTTCTTGGCTAAATCAAGCATAACTTCGTTGAGAGCTTTTTTGAGGGACAATAGCCCCTCATCATTGGGCTTGTCAATAATTTTATTACCAGCATCGCCGGTAGCAAAAAGTAGCGCAGTATCGCTGGTAGAAGTGTCGGAGTCAACAGTAATTGAATTGAAAGTCTCTTCGTTAATTTCGACTAGAACTTCTTGCAAGATTGTCGCCTCAATATTGGTATCAGTAAATATGTAGGCTAGCATTGTCGCCATATTTGGCGCTATCATGCCCGAGCCTTTAGCAAAACCTTGGACGGTGATTTCTTTGTCATCAATTTGACATGTCGCAGTGGCAACTTTTGGCGCTAAGTCAGTGGTCATAATTGCCGCAGCTGCTTTTTGCACGTTGTTTGTATGGTAGTTGGCATTTTGCACTAAAGCGGGTACTTTGTCGGTAATCAGATTGTAATCAAATAATTCACCGATCACCCCAGTTGAAGAAATGTAAACCTGATTTTCGTGGCATTGTAACTCTTGAGATATCACTGAAGCAGTTTTTTGCACTATTTCATCACCTTTTTCGCCATTAAAAACATTGGCATTGCCGGCGTTAACTATTAAAGCGCGCGCAGTTTTGTTTTGAGATAAGTTTTTCAAGGCGTTATAAACAGGCGCTCCTTTAATGGCATTCTTGGTAAAAACTCCAGCGATGGCAATTTCTTTATCAAAGATAGCCAGCATTAAATCATCACGATTTTGATATTTGATTCCGGAGTTGCAAGTAGCTATTTTAATTCCTGAAATTTTCATTGTTGCTAAGTTTTAATTGCTTGATGAAATTCTTTTATTTTATTTTCGATACTTTCTAGTAGCTGTTGTTGTGAGGTATTTTTTTCAATCGCATCGGACACTTCCTTAACAATAGTAGATCCTATAACAATTGCATCGGGGCTGATTTTTTTAAACTCTCGAGCAATTTCTGGTGTTTTAACGCCAAAGCCAATTGCGACTGGTAAATTAGTATTTGCTCGAACTTTAGCTAGGTTGGTTGCGTTAAAATCAGCATCAGCGTCTTTGGTGCCGGTAATGCCAAGCATTGAAATTAGATATAAAAAGCCGGAACTATATTCTTGATCGGCAATTTGAGTAATTCTATCTTCATCACTAAGTGGCGATATTAGGTTGATTAGACTTATCTGGTGAGATTTTAATTGTGGCGCTATTTCGGCTCTTTCTTCTAATGGTAAGTCAACAATAATCAAGCCATCGACTCCAGATTCAGTGGCCTTGGTAAAGAACTTATCGAGCCCAAACTTTAAGAATGAATTATAATAACCCATTAATATAATAGGGGTATCATTATTGGTTTTTCTAAAATCACTAACCATTTCTAGGGTTTTGTGTAAAGTCATGCCGTTCTTGATAGCTCTCTTGGAGGCGTTTTCAATCACCGGGCCATCACCTGCGGGATCCATGAAGGGCACTCCAAGCTCAATAATATCAGCATATTTGGCTGTAATTTCTAGGGTTTTTACAGAGGTTTCGTAGTCTGGATCTCCAGCGCATATATATGCTACAAAGCCGGTTTCATTTTGATTTTTTAATGCTGTAAATTTATCTTTAATCCTACTGCTCATTGTTACAATTCGAAGTTTAAATGTTTGGCCACAGTGTTAATGTCTTTATCGCCCCTGCCCGATAAGTTGGTAATTATGATTTGATCAGGACTCATCTCTTTGGCCAGCTTGCAAGTGAAGGATATGGCATGCGATGATTCTAAGGCCGGAATTAAGCCTTGGGTTTTGCATAATAGTTGAAAACATTCAAGAGCTTCTTCATCGGTAGCACTAACATACTCTATTCTTTTTATACTATGTAAATAAGCATGCTCAGGACCAATTCCTGGATAGTCAAGACCAGCTGATATTGAGTGTGCATCGTTGATCTGCCCATCTTCATCTTGCATGAAGTAAGTTTTGTTGCCGTGCAGGACGGCAACACTACCTTGAGAAATAGAAGAGGAGTGTTCTTTAGTGTCCAGCCCCTTGCCAGCAGCTTCAACGCCATACATTTTAACATCATCATTAATAAAAGGATGGAATAGTCCTATCGAATTTGAGCCGCCACCAATGCATGCTACTAAAGCATCAGGAAGCTTGTTTTCTAGTTCTAATATCTGCGCTTTAGACTCGACTCCAATCACTGAATGAAAATCTCTAACCATCATTGGATATGGATGTGGTCCAGTTACAGTACCTAGTAGGTAATATGTATCATCAGCGTTGGCAATCCAATCTCTCATCGCTTCGTTGATGGCATTTTTTAAGCTTTTAGATCCGGTTTCAACGCTTCTTACCTCAGCTCCTAGTAGCTTCATTCTGAAAACATTGGGAGCTTGTCTTTCGATATCTTTAGCGCCCATATAAATGACGCACTCAAGTCCAAATAAGGCGCATACAGTTGCAGTAGCAACCCCGTGCTGCCCAGCACCAGTCTCTGCTATGATTCTCTTTTTACCAAGCCTTTTGGCGATTAAGATCTGACCAACGCAATTATTTATTTTATGAGAACCGGTATGGTTTAGCTCGTCTCTTTTTAAATATATCTTAGCGCCTTTGCATAATTGTGATAAATTCTCAGCGTAATACAGTGGCGAGGGTCTACCAACAAAGTATTTAAGGTGCTGCGAAAACTCTTCGTGAAATTTCGGATCAGCTTTTGCCTCTAGATAAGCTTCTTCTAGTTTTAGTATGGCGGGCATAAGGGTTTCCGCGATGTATCTGCCGCCAAATTGTCCAAATTTACCATGTTCGTCAGGTTGATTATACTCCATTAATAATAATTAAGTTTTTTAATATATACTTAATTATACTCGCTTAGATAAAAAATTTCAAGCAAAATCGCAAAAAAACTAAACTGACATTTTGTAGCAAATTA
>JBDOIV010000105.1:0-33617 GCA_047404215.1 Rickettsiales bacterium | reverse complement strand
AGGTAGAGATGGATGTTAGAGAGTTTTTGCAGGGCAAGGTTTATGTTAACTCAGTCCCTAGAAATGTTAGGTTGTCAGAGGCTCCCTCTCATGGTATACCAGGCGTGGTTTACGAACAGAGATCTTCTGGGGCCCAGGCTTACATCCGACTTACCAAGGAAATAATCAAGAGGGAGTTCTCAAGGTCGTCTGCTCGCTCGGTTAGGGATAGTAATATTCAGGATAAAAAACTTGTAAATGGTTAAAAGATTTAAACACCATATTGTAACCCGATATATATAAAATCAATTTATTTAATATGAGAAAAGTTTCTAGATGTTTAATATCCGTTTCGGATAAAAGTCGGGTAGTAGAGCTCGCAAAGTTTTTGGAGTCAATTGGTGTTGAGATAGTTTCCACAGGGGGTACCAAAGCGCTACTACAAGGTAATGACATTAAGGTGCAGGATATTTCTGACTTTACTAGTTTTCCAGAAATCATGGGCGGCAGAGTAAAAACCCTTCATCCAAAAGTTCATGGCGGGCTTTTAGGAGTTCCTGACAATAGCTCTCACCAAGAGCAGGCGGCGCAAAACGACATAAAGCCAATAGATCTTTTGGTGGTAAATCTGTATCCTTTTATAGAAACTGTAGCAAGAACCGATAACGAAAAAGAGATAATTGAGAATATTGATATTGGCGGACCTGCAATGATTAGATCTGCGGCAAAGAACTTCGAGTATAAAGTCGTTGTAACTGACGTTGGCCAATATCAAGACCTGATTGCAAATTTAACAGATAATAATGGTGCAACAACCTCTGGTTTCCGTAAGGACTTAGCAAGGCAGGCTTTTTTAAATATTGCAAAATATGACGTCGCTATTGCTAACTACTTTAGTCAGGACGATGGTTCGTTAGGGGAATATTTGAGTATTGATGCCAAGCTCTTTAAGAAGTTGCGCTACGGCGAGAACTCTCACCAAGGCGCTACCTGCTACAGCAATTCTAATTTTGGAATTGTTAACGCTAATCAGATTCAGGGCAAAGAGTTGAGTTATAATAATTTAAACGACTCTGATACCGCTTATAACTTGGTTAAAGAGTTCGTAGAGCCGGCATGCGCAATTGTTAAGCACGCCAATCCATGTGGAGCAGCGAGATCTGATAATCACTGTGAGGCTTTTAAGAGAGCCTTGGAGTCGGATCCTAAAAGTGCCTTTGGTGGAATAGTGGCAATCAATGGCGATGTTGACAAGAGTTTAGCTGAAGAGGTGGCGAAGATATTTTTTGAAGTTGTTATTGCTAAATCTTTTTCTCAAGAAGCGAAGAAGATCTTGTCAAAGAAAAAGAATTTACGATTGTTAGAGCTTGATTTTGCAGACAATGATAAATCTTTGCAAGTTAAGTCTATTTCGGGTGGGTTTTTGGTCCAAGAACAGGATGATGTGACTATTACAAAAGATAGCTTAGAGTTGGCTACTAAATCTTCGGTAGATTCTGCAGAGTTGGGTCAGCTGGTATTTGCGGCGAATATATGTAAGTATGTTAAATCTAATGCCATTGTTATTGTTAACAGTGATCAGATAGCAGGAGTTGGTTCAGGGCAAACCAGTCGCGTTGACTCAATGGAGATAGCATGTAAAAAAGCCGAGATAAAAGGTGTTGCACAGGGTGGCTATTTAGCTTCAGACGCATTTTTCCCTTTTGCGGATAATATTGAGGTTGCTGCTAAATATGGTGTTAAGGCTATAGTAGCTCCCAAGGGTTCAGTTCGAGATCAAGAAGTGGTTGACGAAGCTAACAAAAGAAATATTGCATTATATTTTATAGAAACTAGGCATTTTAAGCACTAATTTATGGCTCAGTTGCTCGAGATTTGGGCTGTCTGGCAATTATTTGTACTCTAGAGATCGTAGGAGTATTGTTGAGGGCTATTTGTCCAATTTTTGATAGACAGGTTATTATCTCGCATACTACTATTAAGTATTCTAAAGTTTTATGTCTAGGATTGGAGGGTTACTCTGGGATACCTTTTTAATAGACCTTTATCTCTCTTTATTGACCTGTAAGCGAAAGAGGGGGTGGTTACGCCAATGAGAATATTAGATAGGGCTTGCACAAATCAACGTCACGTACCTTTGTTAAATCTAGCGACGTGTCTAAAAATTTTGTCATAGTGATCTTATTTTTTAAAAGTGTGTGGTGTAAAGTTTTTTTAGCCTAGTATGGTAATTAAGTATATCTTCGATTCCAGCTGCTCTTGAAATCACGAATCTATTCAGGGTGTTAGTAGTATCCCTTGGGTCTTTAACTGATTAGTAGGCACGTAAGGTGAGTGGTTAATGAGCTTTTTAATGAATCCATTTTTAACAAAAGGCTCTTCGTTTTTATCTAGCAGAGGGTGTGGCTCGGGCATGTTTTTATAGCGTTGTCTCGTTTATGATTCTTTTACCACTGGGCATTGTTCTTGGCTGAGAAGGGGTAGGGTTAGGATGTGAATCATTTTTTACCTCTAAAGCCGCCCCTCTTACTACTCCATTTATTCTGGTTGTTGAGAGTTGGGTTTGCGATGGCGAGTCGTTCGTTGAAGCAGTTAGTGAGCTAGATGCCGAAGCGGCTGCCGACTCTGATTGTGCAAATATTCCTGCTAATTCATCATTGTATTCATCGGATTCGACCATGCGCCTCTTTCTATCTGCTTCGGACTCTGTATGCGCTGGGGCGCCACTACTTGAGCTGCTACCAAATTCCCCTGGGACGTATTTCGGGGGTGGTACATCGGGATCGTAACCCTGCACTGGGGTTTGGTATCCAGGAGTTGAGATATTTCTTACATCTATACTAGTGTCAGGGCCAACAATGCTCATTCGCTCCGCATTAAGCAGGGGTTGTTTTTGCGATGTCCCTTTGAGTACTTTTTCAATAATTTCTTGCTTAACCCTGGTAAGAGTCTCTGGCGGGAATCGATAAGTTTGGCAAAAACTACTCCATGATTTATCAAATAGCGCTGTAGGATCTTCATCAATAAGTTCTATCCCTGAGCTTTTTTCGTTGATTCTGGCCGCAAGAGCAAACAAATTAGCCATATTTTCCATGTAGCAATCAGATTGATACCTCTCTGTGTGAGGACTGCAAAGGTTTCTGAATAATATTTCAAGATTGCGGTTAAATGTTAGTCTATAAGCTTTTTCGGTTGATTTGTGTATGCTGTCGTTACGACCTTTGTCGGAATCTTGTACTACTAGGCTATTCATTCGACACATAGAAAGTAAGCCAAATTTTCTTGATAATAGTTTTGTGGCTTCGTAGAGCGCGCTCCTATCAGTACATTTGCCATCGCCAATAATTAGCGCTGCTTCTGCAATAT
The DNA here is from genome assembly GCA_047404215.1 of Rickettsiales bacterium. GTDB lineage: Bacteria > Pseudomonadota > Alphaproteobacteria > Rickettsiales > UBA1997 > CAMCFD01. Next base: position 30,272 of record JBDOIV010000105.1, on the reverse strand, counting down.
CATGCATTTTGGTACTGTACGTTGTTCTTGAGCGCATTTTTATAACATTAAGTTAATTAAGATTAGTTTCATAATAACGCGATGCAATGAGAATAGTTAGCAAGAATAATTATTTATTTGGCAGAAACATTAACCTTGTTAGAGAAAGCTGCAGTTTTGTTGCTACTTTCAATCAAATTACAATCTTATTGTTACGATTAATTGTTAATGGCGCCGTCTTGAGCTTTCTTTAGAATCTTAGCGCTAGTAGCGGCAGCTTGATACATCTTTGATAGCTGCTCAAAAGGTAAGTCGTTCTCTTCTGCAGTTGCTTGAATCTCAACAAGATTCTGTTTGGAGTTTATGACGAAATTGGCATCTATTTCGCAGCTGGAGTCTTCATCGTAATCTAAGTCGGCAACTATTTCTCCTTTGTATATGCCGCAGGAGATAGCGCTAACACTTTCAAATATTGGATCATTAGCAATCACTCTTTCTTTTAGTAGTTTATTTACAGCTAGTTTTAGAGCTACATAGCCTCCAGTTATACTAGCGCAACGCGTACCGCCGTCAGCTTGAATCACATCACAATCAATTGTAATCTGCCTTTCTCCAAGTAAATTTAAGTTTATTACCGATCTTAGTGATCTAGCTATCAATCTTTGTATTTCTAATGCTCGGGCATTTGGTTTAATGCCAGCTCTGTGATTCCTGCTATGGGTAGATCGAGGTAACATTGCATATTCTGCCGTTACCCAGCCTTTACCGCTATTTCTTAAAAAAGGAGGAGTTTTTTCTTCGACACTGGCGGTGCATAAAACATGAGTATTGCCAATTTTTATCAGACAAGATCCTTCGGCGTAATTATTAACATTAGCCTGGATCTCGATATCTCTAATTTCATCAAATTTTCTATTGGAAGGTCTGTTGATCATAATTGCTTAAATATAATTTTTATTTCTCCTAGTTCAATTTTAGAGCTAAATAGCTTTGAATCGCTAGGTGGGTCATCTTCATTATTGAATTCTATAGTGTTAGCTAGCACCTGTTCTTTGATATATTTCTTAAAATGCTTCACAATATTTTCAGCTTCCGCATTCTGACATTGCAAAAGGATGTCGACCTTATCAGAAACGTCCAGGTCGGCATCTTTCCTAGCTTGCTGTATCCCTCTAATTATATCTCTTGCTACCCCTTCATTTTTTAATTCTGGCGTGATCTTAGTATCAATTGATATTAAGTGAGAGTTGTCAGATAGGGCTGCGGTTTGAATATCGCAAGAGTCAAATTCTTTTGGGGTAAGTTTAAGAGTATAATCGTCCCCTGATAAAGTTTCCCCAGCGATACTGATGGTATTATCATTGATTTTTTGCCATTGGCCGCTTTTAACGGCAGCCATGATATCCTTGATCTTAGGACCCATTTTGGCGCCAATTTTTTTAAAGTTAATTGCCAGTTTTAATTCCGCTTTATTTTCTAAATCTTCCTCAATTTCTATGTTTTTAACATTCACTTCTTCAGCTATAATATCTTTGTAAGCAATAATTCTTGCTGCATCTTTACCAATAACACTAAGTTTGTTTAGTGGTAATCTCACTCGAAGATTCTTATTATCTCGTATCGCCAGAGCAGAGCTGCATATCGATCTTACTAAATCCATATCCCGAACCAATTGATCATTATTTTCAACGAAATTAAGGTTGGGAAAGTCTTGAAGGTGTATTGAGTTTTTGTTGTTAGTCATTGTTTTGATATTTTCCGATATAATCATATTGTAATTGATAGCTTTCGACCTCTTGCTTATTAAGCATGTTGCGCAGATCGCATATTATATTTCCTCGCATCGATTCTTTGATTCTTGCGATATCAAGCTCGCTATATTGTGGCCACTCGGTTAATATGGCTACTAGATCAGTATTTTCTATCGCTTTATAAGGGTCTTCGAAGTAATTTATGCCATCCTCATTGGCTAATTCTCTTTTTGAGTTTTTGATAGCCTCAAAATCGCTAGCTCTAATCGCGATACCATGTTTGACAAGTTCTTTAGTTGTTGCTATTGCTGGGCTATATCTGATATCATCGGTATTAGCTTTAAAGGCCAGTCCCAATATAGCGACAACCTTCCCCTTTGCCTGATCTAGACCTCCCAATTGGCTTATGATTCTATGAGCCATGCTTTTTTTTCTGTTTACATTGGAGGATTCTACAGCGTCTATGATAGATAGGTTAACTTCATTATCTTTGCCAGTTCTTATAAGGGCGTTAACATCTTTTGGAAAGCAAGAGCCTCCATAGCCAGGTCCAACATTTAGAAATTTCTCTCCTATTCTAGAGTCTAGGCCGGTAGCTTTTGATAACTCCTTGATATTCGCTCCGGTTTTTTCGCACAAATTAGCAATCTCGTTAATAAAGGCAATTTTAGTGGCTAGTAAAGCGTTGGAAGTGTATTTTATAAGCTCGGAAGTCTTGGTGTCGGTTTCCACGATTCTTACTTCTGTCAATGGGCTATATATTTTTCTGAGTGCCTCACTAGACAGTTCGTCATCGCAGCCAATAACAACTCTATCTGGTTTCATGAAATCTTCAATAGCATTGCCTTCTCTGAGAAATTCTGGATTCGAGGCTATTTTTAAACCGCTATTTTTAGTTATTTTCTTAATCTTTTCGGCAGTTCCTACTGGTACAGTTGATTTAGTAACGAGAATTAGATCCTTCTTGTTGAGATCTAGACATAAATCATTTATTTCTTGGGCTGCTGTCAGTACATATGACAGATCGGCGCTACCATCCTCATCTTGCGGAGTGCCAACGGCTATAAAGACAGCGTCGCAATTCGCTATATGCGCAGATAGATCGCTAGAAAAGGAGATTAAGTTGTTTGATCTGGCGTCGGCCAGCATTTCTTTTAGCCCAGGCTCGAAAATTGGAATCTCCCCTTTATTTAAAGTGTGTATTTTTTCTTCTTGATTATCTATGCAGGTCACATTGTGACCAAGTCTAGCAAAGCATATTCCTGATACCAATCCGACATAGCCGGACCCTATAATTGTAATATTCATCTACGTTGTAATCAAATTAACCAAATCTTCCAGTTATATAGTCTTGAGTCTTCTTGCTAGAAGGGTTGGTGAATATTTTTTGAGTTTCGCCATGCTCTTCGATTTTACCCATGTTGAAGAAGGCGGTGTTATCAGAAATTCTCGCCGCCTGTTGCATTGAATGTGTTACTATCACGATAGTAAATTGCGACTTTAGCTCATCTATCAACTCTTCTATTTTAGCTGTAGCAATGGGGTCAAGAGAGGCGCAAGGTTCGTCCATTAATATAACCTCTGGCTTTACAGCGATCGTTCTAGCAATGCATAGCCTTTGTTGTTGACCGCCAGATAATCCAAATGCATCGTCATTTAATCTATCCTTCACTTCGTTAAAAAGCCCGGCCTTTCTCAAACTGTCTTCAACAAGTTCGTCCAGGTCACTTTTTTTTGCGCACAATCCGTGTATTTTGGGGCCGTAGGCAATATTGTCGTAAATTGATTTTGGGAAGGGGTTGGGCTTTTGAAACACCATACCGATCCTGCCTCTTAATAAAACGAGATCCTGTTCCTTGCGATAGATGTTGTTACCATTGATGCTGATCTCTCCCTCCACCTTGCAACTTTCGATAGTGTCATTCATTCTATTTATACATCTCAAGAAGCTCGACTTGCCACATCCAGAGGGGCCTATTAACGCAGAGACGCTATTAGCCTTAAAGTCTAGATTTATATCAAACAAAACTTGCTTTGAACCATAAAATAGATTTACATTTTTTGCAGTAATTTTACTACTCATATTATTTTTAATTTGATTCGCTCTTTTTAATAATTGATATTTTAATAAAAATGATTTATAATTCAACTATAAATACATTATTTTAAAGATTAATTTTAATGATCAGCATCAGAAAATACATGCCTAGGTCGCTTTTTGGGCGATTTATTTTGATTTTTACCGCACCGGTCTTGGCTGTTCAAATAGTTGCTATTTATGTATTTTTCTACTTTTATGCTGATTTGATGAACAAAAACATCTCAAGATCCATTGCTGCAGAAATGTCTCACATCAACCGATCTATTTTGGCAAAAAAACCAAAGGCGCAGGTAGATGATTTTGCAAGGCTTGTTGATATCGACTACTATATTAACCAAGGGGTGGCAAAAAATATGGTCAAGTTTGATGACTCCAGATGGCGTCGAAATAAGATATATCAATACGTAAATCTTTTTCCTATTATCGATCCACTCAATAGACTCAAGTCAGAAATGAAGAGTAAGGGCTTAGCACCCTTTGAAATATACAAGGTACAAGATAACAGTGATATTTTTGTCGTTAGGGTTAAAAATAAAAACCTCAATGTCTCTTTTGATATTCTGGTTAAAAGGGTTCACAGTTCTAGTAAGTATGTTTTTATATTATGGATGATTTTTACAGCCCTAATAACCTCTGTTGTTGCTATAATATTTCTTAAAAACCAGCTAAGGCCGTTAAAAAGTTTAACAGAGGCGGCTAAGGATATTGGTCAAGGCAGAGACATTCCTAATCTCAAGCCAGCCGGCTCCCAGGAGCTCAGATCTTTAATATTAGAGTTCAGCAGGATGGCAGGCAGGGTTCGAAACTACATATCGCAGCGAACTGACATGCTTTCCGGCGTATCTCACGATTTAAGAACTCCATTAACCAGAATGAAGTTGTCGTTGGAGATGTCCAGTGACAAGGCTTTAGCCAAGGATCTGAGGCAGGATATTGCCGATATGGAAACCTTAATCGAAGAATATCTAGACTTTGCTAAAAATCAAGGTCGCGAAAAATTTAAAAATGTCGATATCCATAAATATCTTCACGAAGAAATTAAGGCTCCTTACTCTAAAGTTGCTAGCAATGTTAATTTTGATATACAGATCCCCATTGGCACAATTGGCCACATCAAGCCTACCAGCTACAAAAGGGCTGTTACCAATATTATAGATAATGGCTTGAAATATGGCGTCAATGTTCAAATATTAGCTAAAATAGGCAGAAAAAAATTGATAGTAGTTGTTGACGACGACGGTCCAGGAATTTCTAAGGAAAAAAGACGTAAAGTATTTGAGCCCTTTTATCGTGAAGATGAATCGAGAAATCTTGATGCGTCATCGGCTAGTTCTGGCCTAGGAATGTCCATTGCAGAAGACGGCGTAGTATCTCATGGTGGCAAGATTAAGTTATCTGAAAGCGACGCCGGAGGATTGAGAGTAATGATTTTTATACCTTTTTAATATGTTTGGAATTTCTTTTGTAGAGCTTTTGATTGCAGCCTTGGCTGCTATATTTTTTATCAAACCTTCGGACATGCCCGAGATTGCCAGCTATTTAGGCAAGATATACGCAAAATTAAAGCGCGCAGTCGGCGCCATCAAGTCCAACTTTGAAGAAGCAAAAGAGGATATAGGATATAGTCAAATAAAGCAAGACTTTAACATTGCTTTTGATGAGCAGAGCAAAAACGATTCTGATCGCAAAGGCTCTAAAGAGATCGTTGATATTTATGGTAAAACTCATTACGTCATGGATATAGAGCAGTTGAGGCCTGATCTTGATGGAGATGAGATTGAAAAGGAGATCTCTGAGTTTAATAGTCAAAACTCAGATCTTGAAGGTGAAGTTGAGGGTGAGGGTGGAGACAAAAAAAGTTAAAAAATATCTTGCATCTATAAAATAAGTGATATAAGATATACTTATCTTAATTACCCCCAGCCATTTTGAAAATATAAAAAAGCCAAAATATAGGTTCAAAACAATGGAGTAGTTAATAATATTATAGGAGTGTAGCTCAACTGGTAGAGTAGCGGTCTCCAAAACCGTTGGTTAGGGGTTCGAGTCCTCTCACTCCTGCCATAAAAACTTTGAAAATGATTAATTATATTAAAGAAACAATTGCAGAGCTAAAGAAGTTGGCGATACCTTCTAAGAAAGAGGTCTATATAACTACAGGCACTATATTTATTGTGGTTACTGTCTTTGCGATCGCGATCATGTTTTCTGATTTTATAATATCGAAGTCAATGGGTTTAATTTTTGGGATTTAAATAATTTAAGGACATATGGAAAATCAAGAAGTGGATAATAAATATAAGTGGTACATCTTAAATGTGATGGCTGGACAAGAGGGTAAGATAGCTTCTGAAATTAAGTCTATGGTAGCTCAGGGCTCTCTTGAGGATAATGTTGTTGATGCGGTAGTGCCTTCGCAGCAAGTTGTTAAAATTAAAAGAGGCAAGAGGGTTCAAGATTCGCAAAAACTTTTCCCAGGTTATGTTTTTGTGCAGGCCAACATCAATTCTGATGCCTATAGCACCCTAAACGCAATTCCAAAAGTTTTGGGATTTTTGGGTAGTAAAAATAAGCCAGAAGAAGTTGCGCAAGAAAAAATGGATAAGATTATAACTGCTGCAGAAGATAGTCAGGCTAACGACTCTAACATTGTCTTTGAAGTTGGAGAGTCTCTAAACGTAATAGACGGTCCTTTTGAGTCTTTCAGTGGAACCGTAGAAGAGTTCGATTATGACAAGAGGAGAGTTAAGATCTCAATTCTTATTTTTGGCAGATCAACTTCAGTAGAGCTTGAATTAAATCAAGTAGAAAAGGCTTAGCAAGATTACCCAAAGCTTTATTTTACAAGGGTGTCAAATAAATTTTAAAATTTTTAAAAAAAACCCTTGCATTTTAAAATAATCGTAGTAGAATATAATCTCTTATTTATAAAAAAATTAATTTATAACTAGTAAATTGCGGGTTTTAACTGTAATTTGAGGTTATTAAATTAAAGAAAACGGATAAATTATGTCGAAGAAAAAAGAAGTTGTTGGATTTATTAAGTTACAAGTTCCTCTAGGAAAGGCTAACCCAGCCCCCCCTATCGGACCAGCCCTTGGGCAAAAAGGTCTTAATATTATGGACTTTTGTAAAGAGTTTAACGCGCTTAAGCTTGATTATACACCAGGAACACCAATTCCTGTAACTATCACAGCATACAAGGATAGAAGCTTCTCCTTTACCACTAAGCACCCACCAGTGTCTTATTTGATCAAAAGTGAGATCAAGTTGAAAAAGGGGTCTTCTAATCCAGGTAAGGAAGTTGCTGGAAAAATTACCAAATCCCAGATCGAAAATGTTGCTAAAAAGAAAATAGAGGACATGAATGCATCCACCATCGAAGCGTGCATGGAAATGGTTAAAGGGTCAGCTATTTCAATGGGTCTAGAGGTAGTTGAATAAGTTTAGATAATAAAAATTATATCTTGTAAGTATATGGCAAACGCTAAAAACAATATCAAAAAAGCTGAGCAGGTTGAGAAGTTTGTTACCTCTGACTTATCTCAAGCTGTATCAAGAGTTATTGAGTTCAGTAAAGTAAAACAAAGGAAGTTTGTTGAGTCTATTGATATTTCAATTAACTTGGGAATAGATCCTAAGCAGTCAGATCAAAATGTAAGAGGTGCCGTTCTTCTTCCGCATGGTTCGGGAAAAGATGTTAAGGTGGCGGTTTTTACTGCTGATGAAGCTAAGGCTAAAGAAGCTATTGACGCTGGGGCTAGCCAAGCTGGATTAGAAGAGTTGGTTGGTAAGGTAAGTGAAGGTAAGATCGATTTTGATTACTGTATTGCTACTCCAGATGTAATGGCTAAGATAGGTAAAATCGCTAAAGTTCTAGGGCCAAGAGGTTTGATGCCAAGTCCGAAAAACGGTTCAGTGACAAATGATATTAAAAAGTCAGTCGGAGAGGCCTTGAAAGGAAAGGTTAACTTCAAAAATGACAAAGCTGGAATTATCCATTGCCTAGTAGGAAAATCTGATTTTTCAACAGAAGCTTTGGTTGATAACATTAAAGAGGTAATAAAAGTTGTAAAGGATTCGAGGCCCGAAGCTTCCAAGGGTAAGTTTGTAAAAAAAGTACACCTTAGTGCTACAATGACTCCGTCGGTAGAATTAACGGTAGAGTAATTAGGGTATTGGTTATGACGAAAGTCATTTAATATTAAACATAGATTTTGTGTTGATGGGGTTTTCCCGGATTTTATATCTAACATTTTCACATCTAAAACAGATTAAATAATTTATGGCAATTGCAAAAAGCAAAAAGCTAGAGCTAGTATCAGACTTGAAAACTAAGCTTGAAAAATCAAATTTCGTAGCAATCGTTCATTATAGAGGTATGAATGGAGAGCAGCTATATAAGCTAAGAGTCAATCTTAGGTCTAAAAGCTGTCATATGAAAATAGTTAAAAACACACTTGTAGATATTGCTATCAAAGGCACAGAGTATGAGCCTTTATCGCAATTCCTTAATGGACCTACTGCAATTTTGCATAGCGAAGATCCAGTATCTTTAGCTAAGGTCTTGGCGGACTCTTCAAAAGAGGTAAAGTGTCTCGAGATTAAGGCGGGGTTTCTTGATAATAATGTTATTAAAGAATCTGAAATCTTAAGTCTAGCTAAGCTAGGTTCTTTGGAAGAGGTGAGAGCTTCTTTTATCGGCAAGCTTACTGGAGTTCAATCGAATTTTGCGAGAGTTTTAACAGCTCCGCAATCGGGCTTATTGTCTTTGTTTCAAGCGAAATCAAATCAATAAAAAATTAACTAATAATAATTAAATAATAAAAAAATGACTGCTAATATTGAAGAATTATGCGAAACTTTATCAGGTTTAACGGTTTTACAACTTGCTGACCTTAGTAAGCAATTAGAAGAAAAGTGGGGTGTTTCTGCTGCTTCATTCGCTGCTGCTCCTGCGGCTGCGGCTGGTGGCGCTGCTCCTGCTGCTGAAGCTAAGGACGAGTTTGAGGTTGTTCTTGCTGAGATCGGTGCTAGCAAAATTAATGTAATCAAAGAAGTTAGGGCTATCACGGGTCTTGGCTTGAAAGAAGCTAAGGATCTAGTTGAAAGCGCTCCAAAAGCTTTGAAATCAGAAGTTGCTAAAGAAGAAGCTGAGGAAATAAAGAAAAAGCTTGAAGCAGCTGGTGCAAAAGTTGAGTTGAAGTAGTTTTATAGCTAAGTGACTCATTTTAAATAAATGAGTCACTTTTTCTGATCAACTTCTGGCATATTTAAATTACTATATTAATATTTGTACTAGGCGGGACGCAATTTCTTGTCACTAGTGCTTTTAATATTTATATTGTAATTCATTGGGTATTTTAAGAATAATTAATATTTAGGGGTTCTGAGTGATTCAAAATCGTAGCTTCGATCAAACGGCTCTGAGAAAGGGTTTTAGTAGCAGTTTAAATAGAGTGGAAATTCCATATCTTTCATCATTACAAAAAGGTTCATACGAAAAATTTTTACAGTTAGGTGTCGACCCCAAAGATAGAGGTTCTGTCGGGATACAGTCAGTTTTTAACTCCTTTTTTCCAGTCACGGACTCGGCGCAAAGAGTAACTATAGAGTTCCTAGAATACTCGCTTGGTAAGCCAAAATATACTCCGCAAGAGTGCCTATCTTCAGGCAGAAGTTTTGCATCCCCTCTTAACGCCCAACTTAGAATGATTCTGTGGAGCGACGTTGAGGGCAGTGAAACAAAAGAAATTAAATCAATTAAAGAGCAAGAAGTATATCTTTGTGACATCCCTTTGATGACCGCAACTTCAAGTTTTATTATCAACGGCGCAGAAAGAGTTATCGTGTCGCAAATGAGAAGAGCTCCAGGTGTCTTTTTTGATAGCGAGATAAGTAAATCTAACGATGCAAAATCATATACTGCAAAAATTATACCCCATCTAGGATCTTGGTTGGATTTTGAATTCGATAGCAAAGATGTAATATATTTTAGAGTTGATAAAAAAAGAAAGATTCCAGTGTCTTCGTTGCTAAGGTCTATCGGCATGTCAACACAAGGTATTATTAATAATTTTTATAATGTCACTACTGCCAAGCTAACAGATAACGGTTGGGCTCTTGACTTTAATCCGGAGTATTTTGGCAACAAAAGATTATCTTATGACTTGGTTTGTGCAAAAACGGGCGAGATCTTTGCTAAAGAAGGAATTAAGTTAAATCGTAAAAAGCTTGCAGAAATTGCGGAAAGATCTATCGATTCTTATATTCTAACTCCAGAAGCTATACCGGGTTACGTAGTGTCAAAAGACTTGATGGATCCTGAAACAGGAGAGTTGCTGTTGGAGGCTGGTGCGATTGTTACCCCAGAGTCTCTGGAGATATTGCAAAAACTAAAATTCAAAGAAGTTAGTATATCTAATCCTAGTAAGTCAAATATAGGGCCTTACTTATACAATACAATATTGCTGGATAAGAATTTAACTCAAAAAGATGCTTTATACGACATTTATAAGGCTGTAAAGCTCGGTGAAGCCCCTTCTTCGGTGGAGGTTGCACAATCCTATTTTGACTCTCTATTCTTCTCTGATAGTAGATATCATTTATCTGATGTTGGGAGAATGAAAATGAATCACAGGTTGAATGTTGACGTTGATAATGAAACTTTAAATCTTACTCACGAAGATATCAAGAAGACCATCCTGATTTTAAGTGAAACTAAGCATTGCGACCTGGGTACCGACGATATTGATAACTTGACCAATAGAAGGGTTAGGGCAGTTGGCGAGCTGATAGAAAATCAGATGAGAATTGGTATGTCCAGAGTTGAGAAGTCCATCATTGAAAAAATGAATTCTTCAGAGGTTGACTCGGTGATGCCACAAAATTTGATCAATTCTAAGCCTTTGATAACTTCGATCAAAGACTTTTTTGCAACTTCTCAGTTGTCGCAGTTTATGGATCAAACCAACCCATTGTCTGAAATTACTCACAAAAGAAGGTTGTCAGCCCTTGGTCCTGGCGGTCTTACAAGAGAGCGTGCTGGGTTTGAGGTAAGGGATGTTCATGCTACCCATTATGGTAGGATTTGCCCTATTGAGACCCCGGAAGGTCCTAATATCGGTCTAATCAACAGTTTAGCGACTTATGCTAAAGTTAATGATTATGGCTTTATTGAAACCCCGTATAGGAAGGTGGTTGATGGAGTTATAACTGATGAAATCGTATATCTATCAGCATTAGATGAGGTTGATAACGTTATCGCGCCATGTGATATTGAGGTTGATAATGCGGGTAAAATTGTTCTTGAGTTGGTTAGTTGCCGCAAGAATGGCGAATATATTATGATGGGAGTCGATAAAATCACCCATGCCGACATTTCTAAGAAGCAGATAGTGTCAATCGCAACAACTTTAATTCCTTTTTTGGAAAATGATGATGCTAACCGTGCATTGATGGGTGCGAACATGCAAAGACAAGCTGTGCCGTTGCTCAATCCGGACGCTCCACTTGTTGGTACTGGTGTTGAATCAATTATTGCTTCTGACTCTGGTGCTGTAATTAAAAGTGAGTTTGACGGTGTTGTTAAGTATGTTGATGCTAATAAAATAGTAGTAGAATCTCAGGGTGAGAAATTACCTTTTGCTAAGATTTACAGTTTAACAAAATTCACTAGAACTAACCAAGATACTTGTATTAATCAAAGACCTATTGTTAAAGTTGGTCAGCAAGTTAAAGTTGGGCATATCCTAACCGATGGTCACTCAGTTGATAATGGTGAGTTGGCCTTGGGTAAGAACGTGCGCGTTGCCTTCATGCCTTGGAATGGATACAATTTTGAGGACTCAATTGTTATTTCTGAAAAATTAGTTCACAATGATACTTTCACATCTATACATGTTGAAGAGCTTGAGATCGTAGCTAGAGATACTAGGTTGGGGCCTGAAGAGATAACTCGTGATATTCCTAACGTTAATGAAGATATATTAACCAAGCTTGATGAAGAGGGTATTATTCACATCGGCGCTGAAGTTAGGCCGGGCGATCTATTGGTAGGTAAAACTACTCCAAAAAGCGAAGCTCCGGTTACTCCAGAAGAAAAGCTATTGAGAGTGATATTTGGTGAAAAAGCATCTGATGTTAAAGATTCTTCTTTGTATGCTCCTACTGGCATTAAGGGTACAGTAGTTGATGTTAAGGTTTTTTCTAGAAAGGGTATTGAGAAAGATGAAAGGTCAATCTATATTGAGATGCAACAGATTGAGAGTCTTAACAAGGAAAGGGAAATGAAGTTAAAGTTCCTTGATTCGGCGTTAAAAAATAAGTTGATAGACTTATTCTCAGGTAAAGATTCTGCTAATGAAGTTGCCGCCATTAAAGCGAACACTAAGTTGCAGGCAGGTGAGTTGCAAAATCTATCAAGTGCTGCTATATCAAAAATTGTCATTAAAGACGAAAAGGCGATGGATAAAGCGGAGGACGCGATATCTGAACACAAAGAAAGATCCGAAGAGATTGAAAAAGAGTTCAATGACGCTGTTGTTAGAATTAAGTCTGGAGATGATCTTGGTCAAGGCGTGTTGCACATCGTTAAGGTTAGCATCGCTTCTAAATACAAGTTACAGCCAGGTGATAAAATGGCCGGTAGACACGGTAACAAGGGTGTTGTATCCAGGATTGCTCCGGTAGAAGATATGCCATATTCTCAAGATGGCCAGCCTGTTGACATGGTATTGAATCCATTAGGTGTACCTTCTCGTATGAATATTGGTCAGATTCTTGAAACTCACTTAGGTGCTGCAGCAAAGAATTTGGGTGGTCAAATTAAAGCAATAGTAGACGGCGTAGAGTCGCAGAGATCTAAGATTGCTGATAATTTAAGAAGTAAGCTTGCTAAGGTTTATGATGTTGACCACGAGCTAGACTATATTAATGGCTTGGATGACGATCAAATTATTGAATTTGCTCGTAAGATTACCAAGGGCGTTCCTTTTGCCACTGGCACATTCGAAGGTATTGCGGAAGAGCGCATCTCGGCATTGCTAGAAGAGTCAGGTCTTAACAGGTCGGGACAGATTGATTTGTATGACGGTAAGACTGGTGTTAAATTTGACAGACAAGTTACTGTAGGTTATATCTATATGTTAAAGTTACATCACTTGGTGGATGATAAGATTCACGCAAGATCGATCGGTCCATATAGCTTGATTACGCAGCAACCTCTTGGCGGTAAATCACACTTCGGTGGACAAAGATTCGGTGAGATGGAGTGCTGGGCATTGCAAGCGTACGGTGCGGCATATTCATTGCAGGAAATGTTGACAGTAAAATCTGATGACGTCGTCGGAAGGATCAAGATTTATGAATCGATACTTCAAGGTAATCAGAACTTTAACTGTAGCATCCCTGAGTCATTTAACGTCATGATCAAGGAGGTTAGGTCTCTAGGTCTTAACATCGAATTAATAGAGGAATAATCAAAAGATTATTCTTGGGTAAATATTTTTAGGCATCAAAATAAAAATTAGAAAATTATGTCATTAGCAGGTACTTCATCACATGGTTTATTAAGTGTAAGTTCAAATTCAGCAGTGGATTTGCTTGACTTTAATGCTATAAAAATTACTATTGCCAGTCCAGATAAGATTAGATCTTGGTCTTATGGTGAAGTCATGAAGCCAGAAACGATAAATTACAGAACTTTCAAGCCGGAAAGAGAGGGTTTATTTTGTGCCAGAATTTTTGGCCCAATCAAGGATTACGAATGTCTTTGTGGTAAATATAAAAGAATTAAGTACAAAGGTATTGTCTGTGAAAAATGTGGTGTTGAAGTAACTTCTTCTAAGGTAAGGCGTGAAAGAATGGGGCATATTGAATTAGCGGCTCCAGTTGTTCACATTTGGTTCTTAAAATCTCTACCATCAAGAATTTCTACTCTAATAGGCTCCACCTTGAAGTCGATAGAAAAAGTGATCTACTTCGAAAATTATATGGTTACCGATGCTTTGATGTCTCCAATGCAAGAAGGGGCTATCTTGAACGAAGATGAGTATCAAAAGGCATGTGAAGAGCACGGTTCTGAAAGTTTTGTTGCTGAAATGGGTGCCGAAGCTATACAAAAAATGTTAGCCAAAATTGACATGGCTAAATTGCAAAAATCCCTCAGAGAGGATTTATCTTCGCAAACTTCGGATATCAAAAAAGAAAAAATCGTTAAAAGATTAAAGTTAGTTGAGCAGTTCTTGGAGTCTGATAACAAGCCAGAATGGATGATAATGGACGTTTTGCCTGTTATTCCACCTGAGATTCGCCCATTGGTTATGCTTGACGGTGGTAGATTTGCTACTTCTGACCTTAATGAGCTATATAGAAGAGTTATCAATAGAAATAACCGTTTACGTAGATTGATTGAGTTATCGGCGCCAGATGTCATAATCAAGAACGAAAAAAGAATGCTGCAAGAGTCTGTGGACGCTCTTTTAGATAACGGTAGAAGCGGCTCTGTAGTTAAGAATGCTAATAAAAAGCCATTCAAGTCTTTGAGTGAGATGTTGAAAGGTAAGCAGGGTCGATTTAGACAAAACTTGCTAGGAAAGAGGGTTGATTACTCCGGTCGTTCGGTTATCGTTGTTGGTCCTGAGCTTAAGTTACATCAGTGCGGCCTACCAAAAAAGATGGCTCTTGAGCTGTTCAAGCCATTTATATATTCTAAGCTAGAGTTGTACGGTAAGTCGCCATCCATTAAAGTATCTAAGAAGATGGTTGAAAATGGCATTTCTGAGGTGTGGGATATTCTTGAAGAGGTAATTAAAGAGCATCCGGTATTATTAAACAGAGCTCCTACGCTCCACAGACTTGGTATTCAAGCTTTTGAACCAATTTTAACAGAAGGTAAGGCAATTCAATTGCATCCTTTGGTTTGCGCGGCATTTAATGCTGACTTTGATGGTGACCAAATGGCTGTTCACGTACCGTTGTCAATTGAGGCTCAAGTTGAAGCTCGTGTATTGATGATGTCTACTAATAATATTTTATCTCCGGCTAATGGTAAGCCAATCATTGTACCTTCGCAAGATATAATTTTAGGCCTTTACTATTTGACTATGATTGGTAAGGATTATGACTCTCAAGAGGCGAGGGTGATTTCTGGTGATTCTGAATTGGAGCACGCTCTTAACAGTGGTGCTATCAATTTACATAACAAAGTTCTATTCAGATATACAGTTAAAAGTAAAGATGGTGAAAAGCGTCATGAAAAAGCGGAAACTACAGCTGGTAGAATTGCTGTTCACAGAATCTTGCCAAATATGCTTAAAGGTAACTTTGACGCTGTAAATAAAGTTATGACTAAAAAAGCAGTTACCAAGCTTATAGACCATGTTTACAGAAACTGTGGTCAAAAAGAAACGGTCATGTTCTGTGATAGAGTTATGTCGCTTGGCTTTAAAAATGCTTGCTTGGGTGGCGTTTCTATTGGAAAGGACGATATGGTTATACCAGAAGTTAAGGACCAGCTAATATCTGAATCGTTTGAAAAAGTGAAGAAGTTAGAAAAGCAATATAAAGATGGCTTGATCACTTCAGGAGAAAGATACAACAAGGTAATTGACGAATGGACTAATTGTACTGATTCTATTTCTAAGGAGATGATGAGTAAAATTTCAGACTATAATAGTCCTGCTGAGGTTAACTCAATCTACATGATGGCAGATTCTGGCGCGAGAGGTTCAGAGGCGCAAATCAAGCAGGTTGCTGGGATGCGTGGCTTGATGGCAAAGCCATCTGGTGAAATTATTGAAACCCCAATCACCTCTAACTTCAAAGAGGGTTTGGATGTTACTGAGTACTTTATTTCGGCGCACGGTGCTAGAAAAGGCTTGGCTGATACCGCTCTTAAAACTGCAAACTCAGGTTACCTAACCAGAAGGTTGGTTGACGTTGCACAGGATCGTATCATTACTACTGAAGACTGTGGTACTAAGGAAGGTTTGATTTTGGAAGCTGTTATTGACGATGGTAGAGTTGTAATACCTCTGTCTGAGCAAGTATTGGGACGCGTTCCAGTTGCGGATGTTCTTGCTGATAATGGTGACATCATAGTGGCAGCTGGTGAGATGATCACTGAAGATACCGCTGAAGAAATTGATAAAAACAACATCAAATCTATCAGGGCAAGATCAGTGTTATTCTGCGAGTCCAAAAAGGGTGTTTGTGTTAAATGTTATGGGCGCGACCTTGCTAGTGGAGATGTCGTTGGTGTCGGTGAAGCAATTGGCGTAATTGCTGCTCAATCTATTGGTGAGCCAGGAACGCAGTTGACGATGAGAACTTTCCACATCGGTGGTGCAGCGCAAAGAGGCACTGAAAGATCATCGATCTCGGCAATCTCTGATGCTACTATTAAATTCTCTAAGAAAGGGACTATTGTTAATAGAGAGGGTAAAATTATTGTTGCAGCTAGAAACTTTGAAATCAAGCTGATTGATGACAAAGGTGATGATATCCATAGCTACAAACTTCCGTATGGAGCTACTATTGTTCACGATAACGCTGAGCAGGTAACCAAAGGGATGCATTTGGCAGAGTGGGATCCGTATAATATTCCTATTGTTGCAGAGCAAGACGGCGCTGCTAAATATGGTGATCTAGTCGAAGGTATATCACTACGTGAAAAGATTGACGAAACTTCTGGTGTTTCTACCAAGATAGTTATCGATTGGAGACAGTACAGTAAGCAAGACCTAAAACCAAGAATATCAATAGCTGGAAAGGATTACCAGTTCTCTGTTAACATGGTCATTAACGTTTCCAACGGTGACGAGGTTAAGGCGGGTGATATAATCGCTAAAATACCAAAAGAATCTTCTAAAACCAAGGATATTACTGGTGGTCTACCGCGTGTTGCTGAATTGTTTGAAGCTAGAAAGCCTAAAAACGCGGCAATCATGAGTGAAATTGACGGAGTGGTTCAGTTTGGTAAAGATTATAAGACAAAGAGGCGTATTGTTATCAAGGCGGAAGATGCATCTATTGAGCCAGTAGAATATTCAGTGTTGAAGAATAGACACTTATTTGTTGGCGAAGGTGATGTTGTTAAGAAGGGGGATATATTGGTGGATGGTAACCCAGTGCCACATGATATATTGAAGATACAAGGTATGCAAGCTTTTGCTGAATATATGGTTAGCGAAGTGCAAAAAGTATATAGAATGCAAGGTGTAAAAATAGATGATAAGCATATCGAGGTGATTTTAAGCATGATGCTTAGAAGAGTTAGTATCACTAATTCGGGTGATACTACATTCCTATCAGGCGAAGTTGTTGATCGTGACGATTTAGAAGAGACTAATATCAAAATGATCGACCAAGATATGAAGCCAGCACAATGTGACCCGGTTTTACTTGGCATCACCAAAGCTTCTTTGCAGACTAAGTCCTTCATCTCAGCAGCATCATTCCAGGAGACCACAAGAGTTCTTACTGATGCGGCTGTTCAAGGTAAGGTTGATCATCTAGCCGGATTGAAAGAGAATGTTATTGTCGGTAGGTTGATACCAGCTGGTACCGGATTGATTTCTTCGGATTACCGAGCTAAAGCTAGTGAAGAATTGAGTGCGGTTTCTGGCTCTGAGGTTCTTGCTACTAACCCTGCAGAAGAGCTGATTGTTGAATAGGTTTTTTAACGAAGGGTCTTGACGGATCCTTCGTTTATTAATAAAAGTGAAATAATAATTATAAAAATTAACTACTGATATGGCACGTCAAATTGAAATTGAAAAATATCGTAATATAGGTATCATGGCTCACATTGATGCCGGAAAGACTACAACTACTGAGCGTATCTTATATTACACTGGCAAATCTCACAAGATTGGTGAGGTGCATGATGGTGATGCTACTATGGATTGGATGGAGCAAGAACAAGAGCGTGGAATAACTATTACCTCTGCAGCCACCACTTGTTTTTGGAGAGAGCATAGAATTAACATTATTGATACCCCAGGTCACGTAGATTTCACTATTGAAGTTGAAAGATCGCTGCGTGTTTTAGATGGTGCAGTTGCTGTTTTTGATGCTGTTGCAGGCGTTGAGCCGCAATCTGAAACTGTATGGAGACAAGCTAACAAATATAATGTTCCAAGAATGTGTTTTGTTAACAAGATGGACAGAGTTGGCGCTAATTTCTATCGTTGTGTGGAGATGATGAAAAAGCGTCTTGGCGCTAAAGCCCTTCCTATTCAATTACCAATCAATGAAGGCGAGGACTATGGAGGGTTGATCGATTTGGTAAAAATGAAAGCAGTAGTTTGGAAAGATGAAACCATGGGTGCTGACTTCACTTATGAAGAGATCCCTGCTGATCATAAAGAAAGAGCCGATGAATATAGAAATAATCTTGTAGAAACTGCTGTTGAACAAGATGACGAATTGATGGAAAGGTATCTTGAGGGTGGTGACGTTACAGAAGCAGAATTAATGTCTTGTATAAGAAAAGGTACTTTGGCTGGAACGTTCGTGCCTGTTTTAAACGGTACTGCATTTAAAAACAAAGGTGTACAAACTCTTCTTGATGCGGTAATAGATTACATGCCAGCTCCTGTTGATATTAAAGAGATTCCGGCTATTAATTCTAAAACTGAAGAAGCGATTGTTGTTAATTGTGGCGACAAAAAGCTTTCAGCCTTGGCATTTAAAATTATGAACGATCCATTCGTTGGAACCATTACTTTTTGTCGTGTTTATTCAGGTGTATTATCTAGTGGCACTGGTGTCAGCAACACCACTAAATCTGGTAAAGAGAGGGTTGGTCGTATCCTTTTGATGCATGCTAACAATCGTGAAGACTTGAAAGAGGCTTATGCTGGTGATATTGTTGCTCTTGCTGGTTTAAAAAATACTACAACAGGGGATACTCTTGCGGAGCAAGGTAGTGAAGTTATCCTGGAGAAAATGACCTTCCCTGAATCGGTAATTGAGGTTTCGGTAGAGCCTAAAACTCAAGCTGATCAAGAAAAAATGGGTATTGCATTGTCAAGATTGGTTGCTGAAGATCCGTCACTAAGAGTTGAGTCTGATGAAGAAAGCGGTCAAACTATCCTTAAAGGTATGGGTGAGCTTCACCTTGAAATTATCGTTGATAGAATGAAGCGTGAATTTAAAGTTGACGCTAATATTGGTGCTCCTAAAGTTGCTTACCGTGAAGCGATCACTAAGTCATTTGAGGTTGATTATACTCATAAAAAGCAATCTGGTGGTTCTGGTCAATTTGCGAAAGTTAAAATTATTTTTGAACCAATTACTGATCCAGAAGAAAAAGAAAATTTTATCTTTGAAAGTAAAATCACTGGTGGTAGGGTTCCTAAGGAGTATATTCCTGGCGTTGAAAAGGGTATTAAGTCTGCCAAGGAGACTGGAATTTTAGCTGGTTATCCAGTTGTTAGATTCAAGGCTAGTCTTATTGATGGAGCATATCACGATGTTGATTCAAGTGTTCTTGCTTTTGAGATTGCCTCAAGGTCAGCGTTTAGAGAGGCAATGCAAAAGGCTGGTCCGGTGATTCTAGAGCCAACCATGAAAGTAGAAGTTGTTACTCCAGAAGAGTATATGGGTGATGTTATTGGTGACATCAACTCTCGACGTGGCCAAGTTTCCAACATCGAACCAAGAGACGTAGTTCAGGTTGTAACTGCTAAGGTTCCTTTGGCTTCAATGTTCGGTTACGTAAACTCGCTAAGATCTCTTTCTCAGGGGAGGGCTCAGTATTCTATGGATTTTGAATCTTATGAGCAAGTTCCAGTGGCAGTTGCTGATGAAATAAAAGCCAAAAAAGCTTAGCTTAAACTTTGTATTTTAGCTCATTGGGTAGCTATCTTAGTTGACTAGAAAGCTACTCATTAAGCAAGCTACTTCGTTTAAAGCTTTACAGCTGCCATCTTATTGGGTAAAAATCTAGTCATTAAAGTAGTTTACACCATGTAACCGACTGGAAGGTTGTCTTTTAAATTGGAATTGTCTGGCATGAGCTTTACTTACATAAGTAATAAATAGTAATATTTAGTTGCAAAATTGATTTAGCGACGTTAAAATATCATAATACTTGTTTATTTAGCTAGGTTTTTTTGAGAAACCGTTCTTCATCCTTTTATTTTTCTTGACCAAGGTCAATTTTTATGCTATAATGAAGTTATAAGAGAGTTTTTTGTTTTTTTGCAAAAAACATTAATAAAATTAAAATGTCATTTTTAAGAAATTATAGAAGTAAAATTCGTGAAGTTGTTGGTCAGCCAAAAACTGAGCTGCTTTCTGGTTTAACGGTTTCATTGGCATTGGTACCTGAGGCTATTGCATTTGCTTTTATCGCAGGGGTATCGCCGCTCACAGGTTTGTATGCCGCCTTTATAATTTGTTTGATTACCGCTTTATTGGGCGGTAGAAAAGGGATGATTTCAGGAGCTACCGGCGCTCTGGCAGTAGTTATGGTATCTTTGGTTACCAATCACGGAGTTGAATATCTTTTTGCGACGGTGGTGTTAATGGGTTTGATACAAATTGTATCAGGCTTGTTTCATTTGGGGCGTTTTATAAAAATGGTACCCCATCCGGTGATGCTTGGCTTTGTTAATGGCTTAGCGATTGTTATTTTTTTGGCGCAACTTAGTCAGTTTAAGATTATTGATGGGTCTGGGAAAGGGGTCTGGATGGTTGATGCGCAGCTTTATCTAATGTTAGGGATAGTTTTTGCAACTATGGCGGTGATTTATATATTGCCAAAGATTACCAATAAAATTCCAGCTGCCCTAGGGGGTATAATGTTTTCTTCTGCTATTGTGATGATTTTTGATATAAATACCAAGACAGTTGGTGACCTAGCTTCAATCGCAGGCTCGCTTCCAGCTTTTCACATTCCGGTGGTGCCAATAACCATTGAAACTTTGCAAATAATTTTACCATATTCTTTAATTTTAGCGGCTATCGGCTTGATAGAATCGCTACTAACTCTAACTTTGATAGATGACATCACTAACACCAGGGGCAAAAACTCGCGTGAGTGTTTTTTTCAAGGTGTTGCTAACTTTGTAGCAGGATTCTTTGCTACTATGGGTGGATGTGCCATGATTGGCCAAAGTATGATCAATATTAAGTCTGGGGGTAGAAAAAGACTGTCAGGCATCTCGGCCGCAATTTTCTTGCTGATTTTTATAATTTTTGCCGCTCCTTTGATTGAAAAGATCCCGGTTGCAGCACTTGTTGGCGTAATGTTTGTGGTAGTGATTGCAACATTTGAGTGGGCTTCGTTAAAGATAATTAACAAAATTCCAAAAAGTGATTTCTTGGTCATGATTATTGTTACATTGGTAACGGTAGCAACTGATTTGGCGATCGCTGTGGTCGTTGGGGTGATAATCTCAGCGCTGATATTTGCTTGGAAATGTGCCAAAAATATCTACGCCGAAACTAAGGTTAAAAAGAATCAAAAAACATATGTTATTCATGGTCAGATTTTCTTTGCCTCAATAGATTCCTTTAAAAAAATATTTAGCATCAATAGTGATCCTGATGAGGTGACAATTGATTTTGGCTATACCAGAATTTGGGACTATTCAGCAGTTGAGGCTATTGAGGGCATTGCCAAAAAATATCTCAAGGAGGGTAAAAAGTTGCATCTAGTTAAGTTGAGTTCGCACTGTCGCGGATTGCTTGATATGGCCGATGGCTGTATCGTTAGCAATAAAGAAAAAGATCCTGATTATCGTATTGCCGTTATATCTCGTGATAAATTATTTTAGAGATATCTGTCAATAACATTATAAAACTCGGCAATATCAATGTCTTTAGCCACAAAGGCAGATCCAATATCTCTAAGTAAGACGAAGTTTAGCTCACCAGCGTCATTCTTTTTATCCTTTTGTAATATATTAGCAAAATTATCTCGGTTCCAATCTTTTTTTATCGATAGTAAATTGAGGTTTAATCCAGCTTTTGTCAAGTGGTTAGTGATAATATCGATTTTGTCTGGATTTAGATAGCCAAGATTTGCTGACATTTGCGCTGCCATGACCATACCTATTGCCACCGCCTCGCCATGGTTTAAGATATTTGAATAATTGGTATCTGACTCTAAAACATGGCCAAAGCTATGTCCAAGGTTTAGCATGGCTCTAAGGCCTTTTTCCTTCTCGTCTTGAGTAACAATATCAGCTTTTGCCTGACATGATTGGGCAATAATATACATCAATGTTTCATCGTCGCCAGCAAAAATCTTCTGATAATTGACTTGTAAATATTCAAAAAATTTGGCATCGCCAATAAGTCCGTACTTTACTACCTCTGCATAGCCCGCTTTTAATTCGCGCTGCGGTAGGGTTTGTAAAAAGTCGAGATCAATTAATACTAGCTTTGGTTGATAAAAGGCGCCAATTAAGTTTTTCCCAGCTTTGGAGTTGATAGCAGTTTTACCGCCAACGGAACTGTCAACAGCTGATAATAGAGTGGTTGGTATTTGAATGAAGTCTATGCCTCGCATTATGACGCTGGCAACAAATCCTGCTAAATCTCCAACTACGCCGCCGCCAAATGCCACTATTAAAGAGTTTCTATTAGCCCCTTTGGTTAAAACTTGATTACAAACCCCTTCAAAAACGCTAAATGATTTTGCGGACTCTCCGGCGTCTACTATGATGGTTTCAACAGTATTGTTATGGTTTATTTTTGACTGTAGGTGTGTTAAATGTAGCTTTGCTACATTTTCATCGCTAATAATAAAAACTTTGCTGTATTTTTTTGAGTTGGCGTTTAAAAACTCGTTAATGCGATTAACTGCTGATCTGGCAATCACTATGTCGTAGCTTCTACTGCCCAAATCAAGGTTTATTATTTTTTGCATTTTAATACTTGAATTTTACTATTTATATTTTATAATTGTGTGAGTTTTATTTAAATATTATAAAATATAAATATGTCCAATGCAACAAAAAACGCAGTTTTGATTTTTCCTAATGGTGAGATCCTTTCTGGTTTTGGTATTGGCAAAGAAGGTCTAACTTTCGGCGAGATATGTTTTAATACTGCCATCACTGGATATCAAGAGATTTTAACGGATCCGTCATATTCAGGACAAATTATCACTTTCACCTTTCCTCATATAGGCAATATTGGCGTCAATAATGACGATATCGAGTCAAAGGATCCGGTCGCTAAGGGTCTAGTGGTCAGAGAGGTGATTACCGATCCTTCAAATTATCGTTCACAAGGTCATTTACAGCAATGGCTCCAGAGTAACAACATAACTGGTATTTGCGGTGTAGATACCAGAAGGGTTACGCAGATGGTTAGAAAAAACGGCGCTTCGGCGGTTGCCATCTTGTTTGACAATGAAATTAGTCAGAAAAAAATCTTACAAGCCCAGCAGCAACTTGCTAAGCAGCAAGATCTGTCTGGGGTTGAGCTTGCCAAGGGTGCTAGTCTTAACAAGAATTATAACTGGGGCGATCAAGCTAAGTGGCTACAGCAAAATAATGTTTACAAAAATAATAATAGCAATAGGCTAAAAATTGTTGCTATTGATTTTGGTTCGAAATTGAATATCTTGAGATGTTTGACTGACCTAGGGTGCGATGTTGAAGTGGTTCCTGCTGATGCTAGTTATGAGCAAGTTATGGCAAAAAACCCTGATGGTGTATTTTTATCTAACGGCCCAGGGGATCCAGCTGCTACTGCGCAATATGCTCAAGATGTAATAAAGAGGTTAATTGATAATGACGTCGCTATCTTTGGAATTTGCTTGGGTCATCAGCTTCTAGCATTGTCAGCTGGAGCTAAAACTAAGAAAATGTTTCAGGGTCATCGTGGCGCTAATCACCCTGTGATTAACTTGGCAACTAAAAAAGTTGAAATTACTAGTCAAAATCATGGCTTTTGCGTTGATGACGATGGCCTTCCTGGCGATGTTGAAGTCACTCATCGCTCTCTTTTTGATGGTACTATTGCTGGCATTAAACTTAAGGGCAAGAATGCTTTTTCAGTGCAATATCACCCAGAAAGCTCTCCAGGCCCTTCCGATAGCTTTTATTGCTTCAAGAATTTTGTTGCCATGATATCAAGGTAGCTTATTGACCAATTAAACAATAAAATACTTGCAATTTATTGTTTAATAAATTACAATTATTAAACAGTCCAGTGTTAAGCCTGCGTGATGGAATTGGTAGACATAGCGGACTTAAAATCCGTGGGGAGTTAATCCCTTGCCGGTTCAAGTCCGGCCGCAGGTACCACTCTTTTTGTGTTATAAAATACAGTCAACAATTAAAAAAAAGCATTTTTTTTCTAGGCTTTTAATTTTTTGGTGCTAAGATTGTTATATAAAATTAAAAATTGACGAGCTGGAAAATTGTATAGCAAAACAAAAATCTACATTCTTAAGTATATAAGCATCTTCTTAACTGTCTCTTGCCTGTCTTCGTGTCAAGACGAGGGCTGTGTTGATCCTAACAGTTTTGGCGGTCACTATGCTACAGTAGAATCTAATCCGGATGCTGTTTACGGCGACTATCCACATCAGTCAACTGAGTGGGTAGAGACTGGCCTTCGCACCTCGGGTCAAGACCTTAGGATCGCAATATCAGGTTCTTGGGCTCCGTGGCTACTATATTATAGAAATCAATATTCTTTAGAGAGGCTTCAAAGTTGCTTTGATCGAACTCAGGACGATTTTACGGTAAATTCGGGCAGAAAGAATTTTGGGCTTTGTGCTAAGAGGGTGCCGTTTAATATTGTTGGTCAACCCTTGACTGGCATTGCGCGTGCTACAAAAATCAACGAACAAAATTGTATTTGTTATAAAGGAGAGTCCCCTGTTGGCATTAGGACGGTTTCTAATGATGCCACTACAGAATGTGATCCAGGCAATCCTGCTCACGTATCTGATCCAAGTAGATGCTCTTGTGATAATACTATTGCAGAGGATTCGGGAAAGCATCCGGCCGAAGGTCAGTGCGTTTTTCATTACTCATTAGCAGATCATGAAAAAAACCTTAGTGTCGATCTATCGCCAGACGATCCACCTGTAGGAGAATTTATAGCTCGAAATTCTGAAGCTCAAGGTGCTATTTGTAAGTTTCACAAGGGGATGGGTTTGTATATGGGGCTATTTGGGACTAATGGCCGGGATCAGCCTCACAGGGCATATCATTTATTTGCTCAAGAGGAGAAGTGTCCAATTGTGCGTAATTCTAATGGTGAGTGCTTGCAGGACATGAAGGTTACTAATATTTATGGCGAGCCCGTGTTTATTGATAGGACTAGATACATATATTCCATTTCAAGGGTTATGCGCGATGATAAAGGTGCTAATGATTGCGTTGATATAGGAGTAGGGGGTGTTGCTGATGATGAGTATCACGGAAAACGAGAGGTTATAAAGCTTAAAATTTACGATTCTTATTACAGGGATAATTACGGTAGCTATAGTGTAGAGTTTTTGACCGGGATATATAGTGATAACGAGGTTCCGATCATGGAGTTCGTAGTTAACCTAATCGAGGAAATTTTGTTGGGAGATCTTAATGTCGAGACTGGAGAAAGAGAGGGGGGAATACTGAGGTTTTTGTATAATTCGATTGCTGGAAATACTGAGTTTATGCTCATTATTCAAATTTTACTTGTCCTTTATATTGCATTTTTTGGAGTTTCTTCTTTAATGGGTCTGGTGGAGATGGGGCGTAAGGAAATGATGATTAGAATACTTCAGGTTGGTGTTGTTTTGACTTTTGCTACGGCTGATGGTTGGATTATGTATAATGACTTTTTTATTGAATTTTTTAAGAGGGGAATGGATGAGGTTGTAAATAAGATTACGCACTTTGCTAACGTTTTCTTTTTGGAGAATGATGACACGACAAGTCCCATTAGAAGTTCTCAATTAATGTCTACAGATCCAGACTCGATGGGATCCAAATTTGCTTATATAGACGTCTTGATTCGACAATTATTTTCTGAAGATGTGACCAAAAAGATTTGGTCATTATTTTTATATACCTTGTTAGGGTTTTTATATATTGCCTGTATTTATTTATTGGTATTTTATTTTATATATGTGATGAGTATAGTAGCTTTCGTTTACTGCGTTACTCTGACAAAAATGATAATTGCTCTTTCTTTGGGCCCAATATTCATAGTATTCATTTTGTTTAGACAGACAAATGAATATTTTAAAAAGTGGATTACATTCTTGGCAGCGCGATCTTTGGAGGTTGTCATATTGTTCTTAATTGTGTTTATATTGATAACCTTGATTGGTCGTAAATTTACTGAGTTATTGACGTATGGCGCCTGCATACAGGAGTGGGACTTGTGGCTATTCAAGTTAAAATTCTTTATTGCTGATTCTGTTGATACTGTTGAAGAAGGTGTTCCTACCGGACAAGGTAGGGAAACTAGGGATTGGATGATAATGTTTGCCAATTTGGCCCTGATACTTTATATGACTAAATTGATAGTTATGCAGATACCTCAGCTTGCTGGTAAGTTGGTGTCGGTGGGTGGTGCTGCTAATGCATCTGGTGGCGGTGGTAGTTATGCTCAGAGTGGTTATAATATAGCTAGTTCGGCAATGAGTGAGGCCTTTGGCTTTTCGAAAGGTGGGGCCAAAAGAGTTGCTGGTTTTGCTGCCACTACGGCGGTTCGGGGGCTTAGAAAGGCCGTTAAAGATACATCTATAGCACGATCTCTCCCTAATGGACCTCGAAGTATGCTTAGAAATGCAATAATAGACAAAGAGATTCGTGATGCGTCCATGATGGCTAAAGCAAAAGGTTTATCCGGCGCTAAGCGCGAAGCTTTTATAAGAAACTCTTTATTGAAGGAGGCTCATGTAGATAAAAAGAAGTCTGAGGATGGTAAGGGCTTAAGAGATTGGGCTAGGAAAAACAAAGCTTCATCGGCCCTTTTAGGCATCGATTCTCAGGCTATAGCAAACAGGCTTGATCAAAAATTGGTTGAAGGTCCAATGAAGAGAGAGATGAAGATAATTGCTGAATCTCTAAAAAGTAGAAATCCAAGTAAGATGCTTTTAGGTGACGACCTCAAGGCTCAGATAGAGAAGGGTGCCTTAGAGTGGGCTAAGAAAAATTCTTCACTTGATGAAAGCTCTATACACAGCATGATTGATAAAATCAAAGGTCAAAAAAGTTGGACTGGGGGCAAGGGTAGGCTTAGCCCGAGGCTTAGAAGGGTTAACTTCTTTGATGAGTTGTCAAAAATGCATTACAATGAGGCTTCAGGCCGTAGCAAGTTTGGAGGTAGTGACCAGGCGCAGGAAAAATATCTAAGTCATCTTAAGTCTAGACAGTTTGAAAAGTTAAGAAAGCAAGGCAAGCTTGATAATCTTGTTAGCGAATCTAGTAAGCATTCCAATCAATCTCAGGCTTTTGTAAGAAGGGCGCACGATAAAAAGTCAATATTTAACTTTAGATTTAGAAACAGAGATAAAAAGAGGCAGGAGTTGGCCAAATTAGAGGGTAACGCCATTCGAAGTGCCTTGACGGGTAATGACTTTTTTAATGAGAAAGGTAAAATTAGAGCAAGGTTTGACGATCCAAATAGTATCGAAAGGATTCGCGCCGCTTCATATGGCGAGATGTATGGAGCTCAAGTTGATCGCAAAAGGGATGAAGAGATGAGGGCGATTGATGATAAGAGGCGGTTCTTTATGAGAGCCATGTCTAATGACATTAAGGAGAATATGAAGGGTTTGAAAAACCACCCTGAGACGATGGGTAATGTAAGAAGGGCGCTTGAAGATGTTGTCGGTAAATATAGGCAGTTTGACATCAAGAAGGGTGGCAATCCTCAAGCAACTGTTGATAGAATGACCAAGGGGCTACAAACCGTACCCTTGAAGGACGAACTAAAAATAAATGGTAAGACATATCAAGATTTGAGTTTGTTTGAAGCTAAGGCCATGATGACGGCAGTTGGTGCAATAGGGGCTCTTGGAGTAGATACAGAGGAGGCTTTCAAAGTTGCTACTATAAGACAAAGGGAACTTGATGCAGAAATTAAAGAAAATCAAGAAAGAGCTGAAGCTGCCAGAGGCGATATTAGA
Organism: Rickettsiales bacterium; assembly: GCA_047404215.1. Taxonomy (GTDB): domain Bacteria; phylum Pseudomonadota; class Alphaproteobacteria; order Rickettsiales; family UBA1997; genus CAMCFD01. The sequence goes on along the minus strand of JBDOIV010000105.1, from coordinate 2,338 downwards.
AGGCTGGAAGGTGAAATGGAAGATGGCATGAAGGCTAAGATGCAGGAGGTCGAGGATGTAAAAGGTGATGATGATGGAAGCGAGAAAGCTGAGGCTGTCCTAGGCGAACTTCAAGATAATCTTATGGCGTTGCAAAGGTCTCAAGATCAAGAAGATAGGCAGAGATTATTCGAAGAGATGCAGAAACAAGATCAGGATTTACGCGAAGAGATGAATGAACAAGAATTTCTTGATGCTGCGCAAGGTATTGCTGGTTATGCTGACGCCATTAGGGATGCTGCAGATTATGCCACGGAGCAAGCTGACGCTTACAATGCCGCTTATCAAGCTCATGAAGAATCAAGGCAGCAAACGGATGTTATTGTCAAGGAGTTAGATGTAGAGTTTGGTTCTTCAATAGAAGACGCTCTGAAGGTGGGGTCGGAAGATGTTTTGATTAAAGCGGCTGATGTTTCTATTAGTGGTAGCTTAGGCCAGGGTGAGCAGGTTGATACGGCTCTTGTTGCTGATGCCAATTTCAAAATTACTCAATGTGGTCAGAAGATAAAAATGAATAAAAACAAAATATCTTATCTGGAGTATGATATTTCCAATCTTGAGAATCAAATGAGAACTGCAGATGGCAATGAAAGGGATGCGCTTCAAAGAGAGATACGAGACAAAAAGTCTGAGGTGGGCGAATTGCAAAGTTCAACCAGAAGAAACGAGTCTCAAATGCAAGATGCTGAATTCAGGGTCGGTGAATTGATGGAGTATGGAAAAAGGCAGTAAATTATAATCTTACCACAACCGCTCTTGAAAAATACTTTTTTGACATTATATATATACTAAGAATTAACTATTTATTTAAAAAATGAGTAAAAGAGATTATTATGAAATTTTAGGGGTCGCGAAAGATTCTTCAGATTCGGAAATTAAAAAAGCGTACAGAAAGCTGGCGATGAAGTATCATCCTGATCGCAATCCTGATGATAAAGAAGCGGTAGCAAATTTCAAGGAAGCGACTGAGGCTTACGAAGTTTTAAAAGATTCAGAAAAAAGAGGGCAATATGACCAGTATGGCCATTCTGGACCCTCTATGGGTTCGGGCTTCGGTCAAGGTTCAGGCTTTGAGGGTTTTGATTTTGGGGATATATTTAGTAACTTTGGCGACATATTTGGTGATTTTGGAGGCTCTTCTTCTCGCAAAAGAAGCTCTGCGCAAAGAGGTTCTGATGTTAGATATAATATCGAAATATCTCTTAAGGAAGCGTTTGAGGGGGTGACTAAAAATATAAATTTTACGGTTGGGGTTAAGTGTGCGGATTGTGATGGCTCGGGAAGTAAAAGTAAGGATAAGTACTCTGTCTGCCCTGATTGCCAAGGGTCTGGTAAAGTGAGAATGCAGCAAGGATTTTTTATTGTTGAAAGAACCTGTGGCACTTGTCAAGGTTCTGGTCAAGTAATAAAAGATCCATGTAAGACTTGCAATGGCGAAGGTCGCGTCAACAAAGAGAAGAAGTTGGCGGTCAAAATTCCGGCCGGAGTTGACGAAGGAAATAGAATAAGAATTTCTGGGGAAGGTGAGGCTGGACAAAGGGAGGGTGAGTCTGGTGACTTATATGTGTTTGTGATGGTTAAAAAGCATGAAATATTTTCCAGAGATGAGTCTGATATTTACTGCAGCATTCCTCTTAGATTTACCACAGCTGCACTAGGTGGTTCTGTAGAGGTTCCAATTATAGATGGTAGCAAAGCGCAGCTAAAGATACCGGAGGGAACTCAAAATGGCCAACAGTTTAGGTTGAAATCAAAAGGTATGGTTTTGCTAAATTCGGGATCGCGCAGAGGTGATATGTTTGTAAAAGCTGCGATTGAAACCCCTGTTAAGCTGTCAAAAGAGGAGAAGGACTTGTTAAGCAAGCTAGATAAAATGATGATTAAAAAAGGCAATAATCCCAAGTCGGAAAGCTTTTTTAAGAAAGCTGCAGATTTGTTTAAATAGTTAACATAACTGCAAATGTTAAACAATCTTGTCTACATTTTTATTTTTTTGCCTGTCATCAGTGGTCTTGGTATTTTTTTGTTAGCACGTAATGCTACTGTTGCCAAATCTTTGTTCTTAGCTACCATATGCTTAATGATGCTTATCACTTTTATGATAACGGCAGAGTGTTATTATGTAACCGGCATAAGCTCTGATCTTGCATTTGATAACACTTCAATTTTGACTGAATTCTCGGTTAACTTTGCAATTCGCCCACCTCAGACTTTTTGTCTCGTATCTCTCTTTGAAGCGCATCCCTTTCATTGCCATCTGCAGTTCTCATTTGATTCTCAAGATTGGAAATATCATACT
>JBDOIV010000104.1:0-3536 GCA_047404215.1 Rickettsiales bacterium | reverse complement strand
TCTGGCACCAGTTCATGTTTTGGTGATCCCAAAGGGTGAATATTTGGACCTGGAAGATTTTGCGCAAAATGCAGCAGATGAAATAATAGCTGATTTTTTTACTAAAGTTGCGCAAGTTGCTAAAAATCTTGACTTAAGCGCTTCAGGTTATAGAATAATAAGCAATAAAGGTGGAGATGCTAGTCAATCAGTACCACATTTTCATGTCCACATTCTTGGTAAAAAGAAATTGGGGCCGTTAATTATGGGTGATAAATCCCATTAATATTAAAAAATTAGGAGGTTTTATGGTTAAAGAGATCGATGAAGCGACGAAAATTATTCATGCTGGTAGGGATCCAAAAGAGCAGGGTTGGATGGTCAATCCACCGATTTACCAGACTTCGACTATCGTCTTTCCTAAGTTGAAGGATTTGCTTTATGCGGAAAGGGGTTACTCAAACAATGATTTAGTTGAGCCATATGAGTTAAAATATGGTCGCTACGGCACTCAAACTAATTTTTCTTTAGAGCAAGCGATTGCTGAAATTGAAAATGGCTATAATTGCTTTGTTACTTCTTCTGGTGCGGCGGCGGTTAATACGGCGTTAATTGCTTTTTTAGGTAAGGGTGATCATTGCTTGATGGTTGATAATGTTTATTCGCCAACCAGAGGTTTTTCTGAGAAATTTTTGAAGAAATTTGGTATCGAGACTACTTATTATGATCCAAGAATCGGTTCTGGAATTTCAAAATTAGTGAAGAAGAATACTAAGGTGATTTTTATGGAAGCGCCTGGTTCTTTGAGTTTTGAGATGCAAGATGTTGATGCTATCGTTAAGGTTGCTAAGAAAAAGAAGATTATTACTGTTTTGGATAATTCTTGGGCTAGTGGTATTTATTTCAAGCCGCTTGATCATGGTGTTGATGTCTCGGTAATGGCGCTGACTAAATATATCAATGGTCACTCGGATGTTGTGATGGGGTCAATTACGGTACAAGAAGAGCATTTCCGTGTAATGTATGAAGCTTTTAGATATATGGCTTCCACCGCGGCACCTTTTTCTGCTTATATGGTGCAAAGAGGTCTTAGAACGGCAAAAATTAGAATGGATCACTGCTTTAAGTCGGCATTAGATTTGGCAAAATGGTTTGAGCAAAGAGATGAAGTTAAAGAGGTGTTATACCCAGCTCTTGAATCGCATCCGGATCATGAAATTTGGAAGCGTGACTTTACTGGAGCTGCTGGTTTGTTCACTATTGTATTGAAAAAGAAGCATTCAAATGAGGCTTTGGCAAGAATGGTTGATAAATTGCACTATTTTGGCATGGGTTATTCCTGGGGTGGCTATGAATCTTTGATCCTACCTATTGATGTCGATGGTGTTAGGTCGGCAACAAAATGGCCGCATGGCAATAAAACTTGCTTGAGAATTAATGTTGGCTTAGAAGAAGTTGGTGATCTTAAGGATGACCTTGACGCTGGCTTTAAAAGATTGACTAGGTAGCTTGTAAGGCATTGTGTACTACTTTTAATGACGGCAGGTCGCCCACTTAAATCTACCCTTGATATCCAAATTGCCTCTTTAGTAGCTAATTTCCTCTTGTACCTTTTAGGTAAGTCTTAAGAGGGGTAAGTTGCAAGCTCTGGTTTGTTTTTACTGCAGATCTTGGGTTCTCTGACTCTTCCACGGCTATGTTTATCTTCTTTGCGACAACTCCTTCAGCGTAATCACTTGACCCTTTAGCGCGCTTTTGTCCTGCTACGTCGTCAGCTGCTGCGGCAACTCTGCCTGCAACTGAGGTTTTGGATTGGGTACTGTCACCAATTTGCGTTTTTCTGGATTATCAATGTTTGCTTTAGTAGCAGCTAGCTCTGCTCGCGTAGTATCTAACTCTGCTTGCGATAAGGCGGCTACTTTTTGACTTGCGGCTAGTTCAATACGTAGCATTGCTGCTGCAACTGAATTATTATCAAATATTCTTTGCAAGTCAGGTATTGTTGCAACTCTCTCTTGTAACTTCGATAATATTGCGTAGCTATCGGGAAGCCCTTTTATTAATTTACCATTTTCTTCAGCTTCTAGATCAGGCTGACTGTTGGCAATAATTGTGGTTATTATCGGGGCATATTTTTGTGCCAATTGCGCTAATGTTTCTTGATCTTGAGATTCTTCAAGTCTTTCATAAAGGGCTGATAAGGATGCATATAAGGTCGAGTTACCACGACATCCAATATCGCGACCTTGTGTGCATGATGCCATAAGTTCTCCATATCCTTGCACGCAAAGATTGTGGAATAACGATGGGGCTATATCAAAAATTCCTTCATCCACATTAGGAAGTGAAACTTTTGTCGACTCTTTGGAATTTAGAAGAGTATCTGGATCAGGATGATTATCAATTAAAGATCTAACTAATGATGCTGAAACCGGCAGCTCCCGCCCCCTAAGTGCTATTTCAAAAAACTCCTTACTATCATTATAAATAGCATTAATTACTGCCAGTTTACTTTCGTCGCTTATTTCATCATTTGCTATTACTTGGAGAAGTATAAGCTTTAAAAGATTGACCGTTTGTAGCCTAATATTTGGATGGTCAAGTAGAAAATATAAAATCTTGGTATATCGTGTAATTCCCCATATTGATGAATTATCATCAGTACTTATACTTTCTCCTTGACCATTGACTTCTATTTCTAGTTGCCTAAAAAGATCTGGTGTGACTTTCGTCGCTACATCTTCCCTTACTAAATATTCATTGAGTAATTCCATCTCTTGACCTGTTGCATTGCTACAAGCGCTGAGGAGTTCGCCTACAACGTGATTATAGTCTAGGTGCGCATTTGGGTGCCGAAGTAGTTTTGCGAGCATTTCATGTTCTACAAAAATTTCTTCATCATTTATGCATGAGTAGAGAATGGATGAGTCATCAGTTTGGCTATCATTTGTGAATATTCTAAAGTCACGTTGCGCCATTAATAGATCCAGAGTTGCATTGTCACCTTCAAATAAATGGTTTAGAGTGAGAAATGTTGGAGCGCCTTGCGCAAGCAAATATCTTACCATCTCAACATTACAAGTATCGACAGCTAGGCAAAGCGCTAAATTTATTTTTTTATCTCTTAAATCTGGGGGTAGTGAGTCGTAAGAACTTGTGATTGACGTCATTTCAAAATCAGAAATTTTGACTTGACCTTCGTCAATCATTTTTTGACAATCAGCATCTTTATCATCGTTTAGTTTTTCTAAAAAGCTTCTTATTTGAGCCTATTTTTCTGGCGTTTGCGCTTTAAACTTGGCGTCTTGTGTTAGAGGTTCATTAAAATTATCTGGTATCGGCATAAAATTATTTATTTTTGTTTCAAACTATTTACAGATTAAAGCTTTACATTAAAATTTTAATAAATTTCTCGTAGGATTTTGCAAGGATATTTTTGAGCATTTTTTTTTTAAACTCTACGCCCCTCATTTATGTTAGTGAGGTCTGGGGCGGGGCGGGAGCTCCACGGCGCCATATCAAAAAAGTGAAGCTTGCTTTTTTGAAGTGGTTAGCGC
>JBDOIV010000103.1:0-1540 GCA_047404215.1 Rickettsiales bacterium | reverse complement strand
CTAGAATTCGTTGCTCTTAAAATCTGCGTATTATATACAATACCATATAATGAACCAGGCCCACCTGTATAATTAAATAATTCACCGTTAGTTACCGTATTAATACCTAATTGTGTTGCTACACTTAATTGGGTTGATGATAGGGTTGGTGTAATAGATGGGGCATCGTTTACTAAACTAGATACAGTATTAGCTAAATCTTGAATTATAGTTCCTACTTGATTTATAGAACTAGTTGATGTTTGTGGGGGTTGAGATAATTTTAAATCTTTTAATAATACTAATCTATTCTCATTAACTGGGGTTGATGCAGCAATGTATTCGTATTTATTTTCAAATCTTTCTAAAACAAACTGATCTATACCAGCATTAGGAGTTCTTATTCCTGTACCTGCATCAGCTACTTGATTCATTAAGTTACGACCATCACTATAAGCTTGATTTGCAAAAACTCCACCTGATCTAGCCATTTGGATTCTTGGATTAGAAAGCATTAAACCTGCTTGCTTATCTAAAAATGCAGTACCTCTAGGATATGATAATAAAAAACGATCTATTCGTGCAAAATCTTCTCTTGCAGCTAATTCTTCGTATGATCCACCTCTGATCGGATAATCTAAACTAAGTGCTTCTGTTGTTAAAGAGTTTAGGTTATCGATATCATCCGGAGCAATCCTTTTAATAAAGGGTTGTCCAGAATAACCACCACCTCTGATATCCTTATCGTATTTTAAATTTTTCGATTGGAATTCAAAGCTCTGGGGGTTATTATAGATATCTAATAATGATCCAGAGGGAGATATTGCCATTACTTAGGTAAATTATCTACGTATTTTACTCTTGTAAGTGCTGATTCCCCATTTAAAAGTGAATCCACTAATGGATTTTGAAATTTAAGTGGTGCCGGTCCTGTATAAGGAAGTGGTGGAACGTTATCTGCTGATGTTATATCATGTAATGTTGATGCAGCTTGAGCTGTAGCAGTAGGTTCTACATTTTGACCTGTTCCTTCTGGGCTTAGATTAGATGTTGATTGTTGTCCTAATATTGAATTTGCCATAATTAATTAATTTTTGTTTATTATAAATATTTTAAACCGAATACTTCCTTGTATTTAAAGCTAATGCGGGTGATATTCTTTTTGATACTCTTCCTCCATCTAATTCTAAATTAAGATTAGCTTGTGAAGCACCTGATTGAACTGCTTGGGATATACCATCAAAAAATTGTTCAGGATTAAAACCATTAAGAGGTGTTGAACTACTTCCAAAGTCTCTATCATTAGATCTTTGAGAAAGAGATTGACCTGAAATTTGTTGGGGGTCTGTTTCAAATCCAAGTTGAGTTGCTACACTATCAACACCTGATTCAAACGAATCTTTTGTTCTTTGAAAATTTATTGATGAAATCGTTTCTGAAGCGCCTGTAAAATCAAAATTTTTAGCTTGAAATGAGGCTTTTATAAGTTTTCCAAATGCTCCTAATAAATCATTAACAAGATTACCAACAACATTAATAATTTGAATAACAGGATTAAAGG
>JBDOIV010000102.1:0-1029 GCA_047404215.1 Rickettsiales bacterium | reverse complement strand
CGATGCTTGCCCACTTTTGGAAACCCGACGATTTCTGGGAGCATCACACTCTGTTTCCCCAACCAGGTGAAGAATACGCACACATCAACAATTGCCATGCAGAGTTGACAGACAGCATTCCCTAAATACTGATTAATACCAATTTAACCAACAGTGTCAAGGTACCCACTTGATATACCTCGCGCCACCAGGTCTAGCGCGCAAGATATTGTAGTAATACCTATCAACCAAAAATGATAAATGAAAGACAACACTTGTACACTTGTACACTTGACCTTTCTTTTGAAATAATTTTGGTTGGTCCTAAATAATGCAAAAAGTGTGCATGCATTGCTTGACCGTATGCACAGGTTTTAATGACTAAAACTCGATCCTCACTAGCACATCAAAACAAGTGGACTTTTAAAGTACTGGAGCACGTACGCTTGTAATAAGTCGGGCATTTCTAACATGCAATATAGATCTCGAAGATATAGCTCGTATTCCTCTATAGTTTCCCTCATTTTGTTTTTATCGGGCATATTGTAGCTAAAACCTTAAGTTACACATATGTAGCACAATAACCCTAAGTTACGCATATATAGCACAGTAAATGTTTTAGCTGAGTCTCTTTATTTTGTTGTCCCCGTGGGAAGATCTTTTTGAAGTAAAAAAAAAGAGATATAAAAGGGAGCTGCGAGCGAAACAAACAAACAAACGAGCCAGTAGTTTAATAATATCTGTGTATCACGGATTCTTGATCTTTCGTTGGAGCTCTGCAACATCTGCTTGAAGGGCGCAAGGATCCACGCTGCAGGACTGCGTTTGAATGATCTGCGCGACGTGCGTGACGTCAAATTGATATGTTTGTTTGTTTGTTTATATGAGTGGATGCCAGTGCATTGCGTATCAATGTTAACGTTTGTAAACTTGCCGCGTGACTCGGAGGATGATGTCGGAATTTGGAAAGCATACGTACTAAGTATCCTTAGGTAAAGAAAGTTTCACCAGTTGTACAGACTACCAATAATTACAGTTAGTACCATATAG
>JBDOIV010000101.1:0-4714 GCA_047404215.1 Rickettsiales bacterium | reverse complement strand
AAGTGGAATACTGCAAAGTGCGATAAATGATGGAAGCATAGTTCCGCAGAGGCACTCTTCAGGCTCCAATACTGATCTTCTATTTTGCAACGCTATCGCTCAGGATCCTGCAACAGGAGGATTAACCGATGCACAGCTAGAAGAAGTATCAAAAGATTCTGCTGGATTAATAAGAATGTATAACTTTTTCACTGGTAAATTAACGGATTCAGCAGCTCCAGCAGGTCCGATACCAACCGGAAAGCAATGTTATGACGAATTAAAAATAGAAAGTAGGGCCCAAACCACTATTGCCGCCGCTTTTCGTGGTTATACGCTTCGTAAAGCGTATCCAAATTTTCTTGACGATCTAAGAAGGGCTAGAAGAACAGCAGCTCCGGAAATAAATCAACCACCCGCACCCGTCGTGCCACCCAAACCAGCTCCAGGCGGTGGAGATGGAGCGGCCGCTGGTAGATCGCCAGATTATGATTTAGCAAGACAATATCCTGAGATATTAAATCGTCGGGAGCGAAGAGAGATTCTTGATGCCATCGATAAATCAACTGCTGATCCAGCAAGAGGAAACCCCTTAATGGTGATACATGGCGATATTACTAACAATGGCAAAAGAGATTACAAGCACGATTGCATAAGATACAATCCAGAGACAGGGTTAATGGTTCCTACATTTCATGCTAGTCGAGCTTATTGTCAAACAGATGTAAACGCGCAGGTCGGGTTGGCGTCTTTTTACAATGCTCTTCATCCATCATCGCAACAATATCACTCTTTCATTCAATATGAAGGAAGATTCATGATCAATAGATCATATGAACAAGTTGGTGGGGTTGCTGCAGATGGCTCAACTTCCTTTAAGGCGGATCCTTACCATAAGCCAAGCGAACTAATTTTTACCACGCATAATCAAGTCACTAGAATGACCAATGCCAATCATGTAAAGGCTACAGTAGAAGCTGCAGTGAAAAAACTTAACGAGCTTACAGATCGGGAGATTGAAGTTCTAAATGATATTTTATCCAATAAGAATGATCCTACCCATTCATACAATCATCAAGGTCTTTACCAGGATTCAAAGGATCATATTAGAAAACTACTTGGTGGCAACGAAGCTAATGCTGGCGACTTAAAAACTGCCTATTATAAAGCTCCAGAAGAAATGAAAGCAAGAATTCACCTTGAAGTAAAATTATGTGGCCGACTCTCTCTATCAAGCAAAATAGATGATTATAAAAAATTGCTAATAGGCAAGGATGATCAACAGTTAGAAGGTGAAGCTAGAGCTAATGCAATACGTAGTATTAATGGTGATCACAATAGAGGATATTCTGAACACCTAGTAAATGAAGCTGTCAAGAGTCAAGAAGCATTGCTAGAAACTCAACGTGATAACGTCAGGGCTATGCAAGAAAGCTTACAAAAAAGCTTTGCATCAAGAACAAGATACCTCACAAAACATTCAAAAATATTATCAGCCGTATTGCAAGCAGAAGATTTTACTAATTTTACCGCCCCTCCTGGTACTGGAGTTTCCATCAGTATAAGAAGCCCCAAAATGTATGGCAAAGCAAAAAGAAGAGAAGTTGCGCAAGTTTGTTTCAATGATATGTCGTCAGCTGGTTTAGAACCTGGTCAAGAACCAAAAAGAATCGAGCCAAAGCAAAGTGTTCAATTTATTCAGATTCCAGGCACCGCTTTTTGTAAAAGAGTGCAATTTGTTCGAGGTGGTGCAGAGGCTACCAAATACGTCAAGGGGAAACCAGATAACATTGTCAAAACAGATAGCAATACAGACAGAGTAATTGTTGATGAAAAAACCGTGTGGAGAATGGAAACTGATAAAGATGGAGCTAGAATCTACAAACCTTACGATCCTAATGGCAAGGTTATCCAAAGATATGTAGATAGAGCAGATATTTCTTACTTAAAAAAAGCTGATGAAGAGATGGTGGTAGAAACCATGGTTATCTCAAGAGATCAGGTTAAGGAAATATCAATACAAAAGTCTGGTAGCGAACATAGAGGGAAATCCCGCCGCCATGTTGATGAGTTAAATCAAGAGATTCATAAAACGAAAAGTTATAACCCAGTAATTAGAACACAGATTGAAGAAATTGTTACATTAAATAATAAAAGAGCATCTGAACAACTAATTGGAGAAAATTATGATTTTTTAAGGCAAGTTCTTAACATGCAAAGTAGTAATCACCAAGCGTATAAAGCTGGATGTGGTTATACTGGCAAGCCAAATGACACTTTGAGTCATGTTAGTGATCTGATAACCGGCCTCACCAAACAACCCATTACCTTGCAAAAACCACGAAATCTTGCTGGTTTTGACACCTTAAGAGCAGATCTTAAACCTTTACTAGATCGAAAAGCAACGAGTCCTCAAACCAAAAGTAGCGGCCGGGATATTGCGTTAACCACTCTGAGGCATCAGGCTGAAGATTATATTTTAGAAAAAGTTTTAAGAAGAACGTCTAGTAATAAAGCAGGAGAAGTTTGTGATGTCCTTGTTAAGTTAGGTGCTATTTTACAATCTGAAAGAGTCCCCGTACCAACTGCAGAGGCACTTTTAGACGATTTATCAGAAAGCGTTTTGAATGCTAGTCAATATGAACCAGGAAATAAAGCACTTTTTCAACAAGGATGTGAAGCTTTTAGAGATAACAGAGCGAGAAGAGCAGCAGCAGGACCAAATCCACAAAGAGCTTGGGCTGACAATGTTGGTGGGAAAAATTTCGTAAGGAGCGAAGCAATGACTCTATAACAAATTTAATCAAATTTTCAGCTTCAGCTTCTCTAAGTCGTGAATTTGATCACGCAGTTTAGCAGCCTTTTCAAACTCTAAGTCGGTGGCAAATTCTAACATTTGCTTTTTCATCGAATCCAATTCTTTGTCAATAGCTCCAACATCACCCTGCTTTGCTAAATTAACAACATCTTTAATACGCTGCGGTGCATCTTTTTTAACCTGACCATCTTTTGATTTATATAAATTTGCCAAAGCTGAACCGATTGGCTTATTAGTAGTTTTTGGTGTAATATTATGATCTTTATTATATTGCAGCTGTATTTCACGGCGACGATCAGTCTCTCTCAATGCTGCCTTGATCGACTTTGTCTCTTTATCAGCGTATAAAATTACCCGCCCTTCACTATTTCTAGCGGCGCGACCGATGGTTTGTACCAAGGAAGTTACGTTGCGCAAAAAACCCTCCTTATCAGCATCCAAAATCGCCACCAAAGCGCACTCCGGAATATCCAAGCCCTCTCTTAGCAGGTTAACCCCAACCAAGCAATCATATTTACCCAAACGTAAATCCTGAATGATCTCAATACGATCCAAAGTATCCACATCAGAGTGCATATAAACAACATTAATACCAATATCTGATAAATAATCAGTTAAAGCCTCAGCCATTTTCTTGGTCAAAGTGGTAACTAAAGTTCGAAAACCTTTTTCTTTGGTCGCTTGCACTTCACCAATTAAATCATCAATCTGAGTTTTGGCTGGTCGCACATCAACCGGCGGATCAGTCAGTCCAGTTGGGCGGATCACCTGCTCAACAACCTCGCCATCAGCCTTATCAACCTCATAACCCTTTGGCGTTGCTGAAACATAAATTGTTTGCGGCCTAAAAGATTCCCACTCTTCAAATTTCAAAGGTCTATTATCCATCGCACTTGGTAGCCTAAAGCCATGCTCAACCAAATTTGATTTACGAGCAAAATCACCCTTATACATAGCACCAATTTGCGGCACTGAAACATGACTCTCATCAACAAAAAGCAGTGCATCATTAGGCAGATATTAAAATAGAGTTGGCGGCGCAAAGCCTATTTCACGCCCAGTTAAATAACGCGAATAGTTCTCAATTCCTTTACAAGTACCGGTAGTCACCAACATCTCCAGATCGTAATTAACCCTCTCCCTGATGCGCTGCTCGGCTAGTAGATTACCCTGCTGCTGATATTGCTCAAGGCGAATATTTAAATCAGTTTTAATTTGCTTAATTGCATCTTGAACCTTATCTTCTGGTGTTACGTAGTGACTACTTGGATAAACTGCAATCTCTTGTAAATTCTCAAATATTTCACCCGTTAATGGATCAAAAGAAGAGATTTCATCAATTTCATCACCAAAGAAACTAACGCGCCAAGCCTGATCCTCCATATGCGAAGCATAAATATCAACAACATCACCGCGCACTCTGAAGCTACCACGCTCCAAATTCATATCATTGCGCTCATATTGCAAATCGACCAAGCGCTGTAGAATTTTTTGTCGACTAACCCCTTCTCCCAACTTAATCCTCATCACCATTTTCGAGTAAAATTCTGGCGAACCAATTCCGTAAATACAAGAAACCGAAGCCACAATTACAACATCACGCCTCTCAAACAAAGCCCGCGTTGCCTTATGACGCAACCGATCAATCTGCTCATTAATAGCACTATCTTTTTCAATAAAAGTGTCGGTTTTTGGAATATAAGCCTCTGGCTGGTAATAATCATAAAAGGAGACAAAATAACCAACCTCATTTTCTGGAAAAAACTCCTTCATCTCGCCGTAAAGCTGCGCCGCCAGAGTCTTGTTATGCGCCATAATTAACGTCGGACGCTGCGTCTGCTCAATGATATTAGCCATAGTGAAGGTCTTGCCTGAGCCAGTAACACCAAGCAGCACCTGATCCTTCTTGCCAGCATT
>JBDOIV010000100.1:0-3397 GCA_047404215.1 Rickettsiales bacterium | reverse complement strand
TCCTAAAATAACTAAAAAACGTTGGGATGGGGCGGCCGACAATTCGGCCGTAAAAAATCTTTTAACTTTCCTATAAATCAACAAACGCCTTAACTTCTGCCTTCGCACCAGGTTGCGTCACTGCACCATAACGAGCAGAACCTACCGTCTGTGCAAATTTCCAAATTGCTCCTGATTGATAGTCATTTTTTCGCTCTTGCCACTGCGCCTTACGCTCAGCGATTTCTTCATCACTCAAATCAACATCAATTAAACCATTTTTTGCATCAATAGTAATCTTATCGCCATTTTTTAACAAGGCAATCATGCCGCCATCAGCAGCCTCAGGACTAACGTGACCAACGCAAAACCCTCTAGTTCCCCCAGAGAATCGACCATCAGTAATCAACGCCACTTTGCTACCCATGCCTTGACCATAGATCGCTGCGGTAGTGGCCAACATCTCACGCATTCCCGGCCCACCTTTTGGCCCTTCATAGCGGATAATAAACACATCACCTTCTTTGTAACGCTTCTCTTCAACGGCCTTGAAACATTCTTCTTCACTATCAAAACAAAGAGCTGAACCTTCAAAATGCAGCTGCTCTTCACTCATGCCTGCAATTTTTACAATCGCACCGTCCTTGGCTAAATTACCCTTAAGCACTACTACACCACCAGTGTCCATCAATGGCTTTTCCGGCTTGTAAACCACGTCCTGATCTTCGTTGAATGTAACATCTTTGAGATTTTCAGCCATAGTCTTGCCAGTTACCGTTAAACAATCACCATGTATATGACCAGCATCATGAAGTACTTTTAGGATCATCTGCACCCCGCCCGCTTCATATAAATCCTTAGCAACATATTTACCACCTGGTTTCATATCAGCAATATAAGGAGTTTTTTTGAAAATCTCACCAACATCAAAAATATCAAAATCAATACCACACTCATTAGCAATTGCTGGCAAATGCAAGGCAGCATTAGTCGAGCCACCAGTCGCTGCTACGATTACTGCGGCATTTTCTAATGACTTACGAGTAACAATATCTCTTGGCCTGATATTACTCGCAATCAATTCCATTACTGCGCGACCACTTTCGTAAGCATATTCATCCCTGCTTTCGTAAGGCGCCGGAGCACCACTTGAGCCTGGTAGCGCTAAACCGATCGCTTCAGAAACGCAAGCCATAGTGTTGGCAGTAAATTGTCCGCCGCAAGCGCCCGCTGAAGGACATGCTGCTTTTGATAAAGCTCTTAAATCATCAGCTGTCATTTTGCCAGCATCATGCTGACCAACTCCTTCAAAAACATCAACGATAGTAACATCCTTACCTTTAAATTTTCCTGGCAAGATCGAGCCGCCATACATAAATACTGAAGGTACATTTAAGCGCACCATCGACATCATCATGCCCGGTAGAGATTTATCGCAACCGGCAATTCCCACCAACGCATCATAGCAATGACCACGCACTGTTACTTCAACAGAATCACAGATAACTTCTCGCGAAACTAGTGAAGACTTCATGCCCTGGTGACCATTAGCAATACCATCAGTCACAGTAATAGTAGTAAATTCTCGTGGAGTACCATTGGCATCCTTAACACCTTTTTTCGCAGGTTGCGCTTGACGTTGCAAGGCAATATTGCACGGTGCCGCTTCGTTCCAGGCACTAACCACCCCAACGATTGGCTGCTGCAAATCCTCTTCCGTCAAACCATCTGGATAAAGATCAGTCTTAATATTATACATCATTGTCTTTCTCGCCTCGCAACCATGCGAGTTAGTAACATATCTTGAAGGTAACTTACTTTTATCAACCATTTTTTATTCTTTAATTAACATATATTTAAATTATATATAATATAAATATTTTTTACAACTTTTTTAGTTCCTATCTATATTATACAACGTTCATTTGTAAATGTCAAGGATTTTTTTAATGAATCTTATTGTTAAGTACGTATTTTCTTTAGGGAGGCTCATCGGTAACGAACTCTAAAAGAGTTCGTAAACCCCTGAATGACGAATATTATAGAGACAAAATGTAATTTTGTTCGTAGGTTGTTTATTTATGAGAACATGTATGAATAATACCTGTTCGTAGCTAAAATTTACTTTGGCGATAAGGTGTAATTTTGTTGCTGGGATGAATTTCTAGCGTAGAACATGTATGAATAATACCTGTTCGTAGCTAAAATTTATTCCAGTGGCAAAATTTAGGCGAAGTCGAATTTGTCCTTGGTAGATTTGGCCATCCTTTTGCGCTCATTGCTATCAAGATACTTCTTACGAAGCCTTAGTGACTCAGGAGTAACCTCTACCAACTCATCTTCGCTGATATAAGTAATCATTTCCTCCAAGGTCATTAACTTTGGCGGCGTTAATTTAATCGCCTCATCAGTTCCAGAAGCCCTAACGTTAGTCAATTGCTTACCCCTTAAAATATTAACTTCTAGATCGTTATTTTTAGCATTCTCACCAATAATCATACCAGCATAAACTTTTTGCTGCGGTTTAACGAACATAATTCCACGATCTTGTAAGTTGAAAATAGCATATGAAACTGCTTCACCAGTATCATTAGAGATCAAAGCACCGTTATGACGAGAAGAATACTCTCCTTTAAATGGCGCATAATCATGGAAAAGCCTGTTAATAATACCAGTACCCTTAGTGTCAGTCAAGAACTCACTTTGGTAGCCGATCAAACCTCTTGATGGTACGTAAAAAACTAACCTAGTTTTACCGCCACCACTTGGTTTCATTTCCTGCATCTCGCCTTTTCTTTGCGACAGTTTATCTACTACAGTACCGCTATGCTCCTCATCAACATCAACAACCACCTCTTCTATTGGCTCCAAAATCTCATCACCCTCACCTCTTTTGAAAAGAACGCGAGGACGAGAAACAGTAAGTTCAAAACCTTCTCTCCTCATATTTTCGATCAAAACACCAAGCTGCAATTCGCCGCGACCACCAACTTCATAAGCATCCTTACCCTCAGATTCTTTTACAGTAATAGCAACATTAGTTTCCGCTTCGGCATATAACCGATCACGAATCAAAGTTGAAGTAACCTTAGAGCCCTCAAGTCCCGCTAATGGCGAATCATTTACACTTAAAGTGATGGCCATTGTTGGCGGATTAATTGGCGTTGAGGCAATTGGCTCATTAACATTTACATCACAGAAAGTATCAGCAACCGATGCCTTTTCCAATCCCGCAATTGAAACGATATCTCCCGCTTTCGCTTCTTCAACAGCCACCTTATCAACACCCTTAAAGACCATTAATTTTGTTAACCTACCCTGCTCAACAGTTTCACCTTTTAAGTTAATCGCCTTGAAGTTCATGCCAGCTTTCGCAGTTCCTTCCATAATTCTGCCAGTAAGCATTCTACCAAAATAT
>JBDOIV010000099.1:0-1642 GCA_047404215.1 Rickettsiales bacterium | reverse complement strand
GGTGCCTACTGATCTTTTCGGGGTATTGATGATGCGGTTAAATGCCAAGTCATCATTGTGATTACAAACGCAGCGTAAATAGCAAATTGCATCCTTAACTTCTTGTCTTTCATAGAACTTCATGCCGCCAATAATTTTGTAAGAAATTGAGGCTTTGATTAGCGCCTCCTCGAAGGCTCTGGTTTGGTAGCCGGCGCGAACTAAAATTGCTACTTGCGATGACGTGTATTTGCCTTGCATTAAGTATTTTTCAATGGTTTGGCAGGATTTGCGAGCTTCGCTGCGGTCGTCAATATAAGAGTAAAGCTTGATATCTTCGCCGGTTTTTTTGTCGGTCCATAGCTTCTTGCCGTGACGCTCAGTATTGTTGGCGATGACGCTATGAGCGGCATCAAGGATTTTGGAAGTGCTGCGGTAATTTTGCTCAAGGCGAATTACTTTGGCATCTTGAAAATCTTTTTCAAAGCGTAAAATGTTGGCGATATTAGCGCCACGCCAGCTGTAAATTGATTGGTCATCATCGCCGACAGCGCAAATATTTTGATTAAGAGCGGCTAATCTTAATAGCCATTTATACTGCACATTGTTGGTATCTTGGTACTCATCTACTAAAACATAGCGAAATTTATTTTGATAGTAGGAGAGGGTTTCTGGGCTTTTAGCAAAAATTTCAAGATTATATGATAATAAATCGCCAAAATCAGCAGCATTCATTGATTTTAAACGATTTTGATAGTTTTTATAGACTGAGGCTAGTTTTGGTAGCGCTGGGTCGGAATCGGAAAATTGCGACTCAAGTTCGGTTCCGGGCAACTTAATATCTTTGGCTTGTGAAATTTTGTGTAAATAATTTTTTGCTGGAAACTGTTTGGTATCGATATTAAAGTCGGTGATTATTTGCTTCACTAAACGAATCTGATCGTCTTGATCAATGATGGTAAAATCATTTTTTAAGCCGACAATTTCAGCATGGCGACGAGTGATTTTAGCAGCAATAGAGTGAAAGGTGCCAATCCAGATATTGGCGACTTGAGGGCCGATGGCGTTGCCAATTCTGGTGCGCATTTCAGCCGCAGCCTTGTTAGTAAAAGTAACAGCGAGAATTTCTAGAGGAGTGGCCAAGCCTTTATTGATGATGCTAACAATTCTAGAAGTTAATACTTTGGTTTTGCCGGTGCCAGCTCCAGCGAGCACTAGTAAAGGTCCTTCGGTTGATTCTACCGCTTGAGATTGTTGTGTATTTAAAGTATCTACCATTGTTTATTTGTTGTTTTTTTAATATTTTTAAGCTTTATCATCGATGAAATCTATTTGGAAACTATCAAATAGCCACGATAAGTGTCATTATCCTTGCTATGCATTGCGTTATATAGCCTTTCAAGTGGAATAAAGCTCCATAATTCTTTGTGAGTTGCCACGTCGAGCACCAAAACAGAGTCAGTTTCTTGATCATATGCTGCGATTGGTGAGATATGGCCGCCAGTTTTCATGCCAAGCTTTTTGCCGTTGAAATTTGCCAAAATAAAGTGAGTATCATCACTCAAGTAAGTAATTAGATCTTCGCGAAACTTGTTGATAGTTACTTTGTCGTTATTATTGGCGTGAACTTTTTCAACTTCGAGGTTATAGCTCTGGGCAAGTA
>JBDOIV010000098.1:0-1814 GCA_047404215.1 Rickettsiales bacterium | reverse complement strand
AGTCCCACCAGCACCCCCTATTGATATAGGTTTAGTATCTAAGAAATTATCACCCATATTAGGTGCGTGGGCGTTAGAAGCGGTAGGAGCATTAGCACCCTTGCTTCGGTTCTGTTGTGTCCGCCCCCACCCGGTATCGTAGCAGATACCTTGATAGCACTACCAGCACCAGCACTCGCGGCGATAGCGGTAGTGAGACCAGTAGCATTTTGTTCGCCTTGTGCCCCATTGAGAAGACTATAAAGAGTTAGTGGTTGTCCTATACTGAATGGTGTATCAGTAGCGACGTAGTTTGAGTTAGTTGAAGACGAGTTATCTATTAAATTAGTATTAACTTCGTTAGCAAAAACTACTGCGTCTGTAGTTCCGTCAGCAACGTCAGCAACTTTTCGACCTCTTAACTTAAAATTACCAGCAGAAGTGGTAGCGTGTGGGAAGTATGCTGAGTTAATAACTTGAAGACAACGTCGCTGGTCTTCTAAGGTAATTTCTATTTCTACGTCGCCAGTCATACCGACTGGGAATGTTTGTGGTGAACCGAAAACACCACTAAAGTTTAAATCTAAAACACATTTAACTTTATCGGCACAAGGATTAGTTGTAGTAATATCGACGATTTCTGGTTTGTTAAGACCTTGATAACCAGTTGCTTTACCAGATTTATCTAAAACTTCACATACTTCACTCATACCTAAATCTTGTCCGTAATCGTATTTCATAACTTTAAGTAAGACGTTAGGGTGGTCGATTTCCTCGACAACGTGTCCACCGATTAAAAGTCGCCACGTTCTAATGAGAACGTCAGCACCCATACCATTAGTAAATTCCATTTTCGCTTTAGCGTTTTTGACTTGTAAATTAAATTGTAAGTAAGAGGTATGAAAATCTATATAACCTAAATGACTACCTATTCTAAATCTTATTTTATTATGAGGACCGAATTGAGTTCCGTTTTCGCTCTGTTGAACTACTGAGTAATTTTCGACGGGCATAGTTGCGGAAGTGTTTAACGACATTTTATTAAAATAGGCATAGAAAATAAAAATGAATTTAATAACGTTTGTAGCGTTGTCTGCTATTCATATTAAAGGCATAAGCGAATGGATTAACTGACTGAGGTTGTCTTCCTAAAACACTTGTAGCAGTTTTAGTTTCTTTAGCAACTTTTTCTTCGTGCTGTAATTTCTCTAATTCACCTAAAACCTTAAGGCGTTCTTCTTCTCTAACTTTATTTTCGAATTCTTTAACATTAAATTCGACTTCTTGTTTCTGTTGTTGCTGTTGTTGCTGGAAGGTGGATTGTTGTTGATAGATATTAGCGACACCATTAATAATTCTATCATAATCTATACTGGGTGAGTTGATAATGGTAGGTGCTTGTTGTGGTTGAGGCATATATCTATTAGTTTCTTCCTTAATAGTTTCTCTAAAGGTATCGGCAGTATCTATATGTTGCTTAGGGGCAACTGCTTTTTTTTGTTTTGCTCGTTCTTTGCGATTTTTCATTGAGGTTTCCCTACCTTTAGCAAGTGCTTCTAATTGTTTCTTAGTTGCTTTCCTTTTAGGTTTTTCTTTAACTGGTGCTACTGCTTCTGCTGGTTCTTCGGCGATAGGTTCTAACTGCTCTGTAGGTTTAATCTCTAATTTCATATTTTTCTCTGGTCTACTAAATGGGTCTTCTTTTGCTTGTTCCTTTTGTTTCTCGTCTTCCGCCTTAATTCTTTCTTCAGTTTCCTTACTTAAACTTACATCGGGCATACCTCTCGCATTCATTATATATATACACAAAATATTTTATTTGTGCTAATCTAACA
>JBDOIV010000097.1:0-1335 GCA_047404215.1 Rickettsiales bacterium | reverse complement strand
AGATAGCAAGGAAAAAAATAAAAGGCCATAAAATAGCAAACTGTAAACCTAAAAACGCCGTTGACGACAACAACGACGTTTACGGGATATGGCCACAAAATTGGACACTTGAGTACGTTAATACAGTATGCATCAACGTAACTACAGATACGCAAACATTTATGTTTAATGAATTATATTTTCGAAAATTAATGCTGTGTTTGTCAGTGTAGATGCGTTTATTTAATGCAAATCTACAATGCAAAATTACCGTTGTGATTATTCTGGGTTGCATGAACGTTAGCAAATGGCGAGTCAGGCTTTTCTGCTTCTTTTGGAGGCGGCAAGTTGAACGCTGGATAAAAACTTAAAAGTATCCAAATTAAAAACGACGCCACCCACGCAGTAATCATAATAGCATTGCTGTGAAACGTTAAAGCAAACGTCAGTAAAGATAATTTTAGTACAGTTGCAACAGCGGTGATCAACAGTTCTTGCGTACGATGCAGACTGCGCGCAGTGTTAAAATGCAAAATGTACAGTATCTCTAAAATAAATCCACAGTAATTAATCCACGTAGGCAAAAATGGACTCTGTTCAATGTACGCAAATGTAGTTATAGTAAACGGTATTGCAAACCAAAAGGCGTACGGAAAAGTCAAAGTATGCAAAAAAACAAAGACAGGACCAAGTGCAAGAAGTTGTGGCGGTAGTGCCATGTTTATTTTTTAAAAAAAATGTTCTACAAATAAAGTAAGAAAATACATATACTTGTACATTTAAAGTAAGCCATTATTTTATAGTTTACTCTTTGAATTAATACCCACACTATGACCGAGTTGCAGACTGCACTGCACAAAGGACCGTGGTTCATGCTACACAATACTGAAGCATTGAACATTGTTTTAGGGCACGTTCGACAATTAGCGTTAGAAGCAGTTGCATTAAGTCAAAATTCGGTGGAGGATGTGTTTGGCAAGCCTGACGACATTGAGTACATAGCCGATGAAAGAGACGTCCGTCTTGATGCAGATTTGTGCAGCGTGCATGCAAGTGGTACAATGTGGGAAAAACAATTTGTGGTACTGTACTGTTTGTGGCAGTACCCGGGGTTACTAAACATGACCAAATCGTATGCATCGCAATCTGTTTGCATTTTTTTTGATACATATTTATACCCCTCATGGCAAAATGCATGCATGGAAAAAATGCTTCAATTAAACAAAAAGGGGTAAAAACCGAGATTTTATCGTCGGCATTGAGTCCTCTTGAATCTGTTCAGGTAGTAATAAAGTATCTTCAGCTTGCACATTATCATGTTGGCCAAGAATATGCAGAATAAAACGAGCAGTGCTT
>JBDOIV010000096.1:0-1286 GCA_047404215.1 Rickettsiales bacterium | reverse complement strand
TCTCTGGAGGGTATGACGAGGCATTGCTTATATATAATATATACGTAATTTTTAAGTATGTTTTTATAATATTATTAGTAGTCTGTCCCTAAAAATCCGTCTTCACAAGGCATATCCTTAAATACTTCGTCTAAGTCTATTTCTAAGTCATTTAGTTCTTCTTCAGTTCCTACTAAGACTTCTTCTTCTGTTAGAGTATTATTTTTAATGAGTGTATTTAATTTCTTAATAAGTTCTTCGCTGAATACGATAGCATTACCACGACGAGTTCTACTAAGACTAAGAGTTTGCTTACCATTTGTCTCTAAGAATTCAGTTGTGCTATTCTGCGAACGACTGAAACTATCTATCTCGAATTTATTTCTAAGTTTCTTCTCGAAGTCTACTTGCGTCTCTTCGAAGTGCTTAGCGTTAGGGGCATTAACCTCTCGCCAGTATTTATATTTTTCCCACAGACCCTTCATACTGATATGCTTACCGATAGCGTGTCCGTAAGGCGTTTCTGGTGTTTTATCATTTCTCATACAATCCATAAATTCCTTAAAAAAGTATAAGACACTATCAGTTGTTCTGCTCTGTAATTCCTTACGATATTTAGTTTTAGGTATAAGACTACTCGTTGCCTTAACTTGTATAGAACTGAACTCGTGATAGTCCTTAATTAAATACCTATGAATGAAGTTTTCCCACCCTTCATAACTATCACAAGCAGAAGCAAGTTTAGCGAAGTATTCGTCGTCGTTCTTCCTATGAGGCGATACTCTATTAACACAAGCACGTCTGTCTATGAAGTCTGGGTCTATCGAATAGAAGTGATTTGTATTTATCATAGACGATATATGAATAGTCATTTTATCTGGAGCAGTCATAAATTTACGAGAAGTCATTTTACTCTCAGTAGTCATAGACTTCATAAAATCCCAAGCGTCTTTCACCTTAGAACTATTGTCGGGCATTTCTTCTATAACAAGTAAGCAACACGCCTCGTAGTAGTCTGTGAATGTATCCTTAATCATTTTATTAAAATTATTGTTTAGAAGCGAAACGTTATCACCTATGACGTGTTCTCGATAACCATTAAGCAATAGCGACTTACCAGTCCCCATTTCCTTAGAATAGAATACGAGGGCGACCTCAGTTCTAAGACCTAATACAGCGTGTTTGTATAACCACGCACGATAGTAATTATACAACTCTTCATTAACACCACCCTCAGTCTTATTGTCCCACGAGAAGACTTCTCGTAAATGCTTGTTAATCATATCACCCTTATCGTCGTTAGTGAT
>JBDOIV010000095.1:0-13284 GCA_047404215.1 Rickettsiales bacterium | reverse complement strand
GTGTATATCACATTTGAAAATGGTCGCAAAAAGACCCCTCTAGCAATAAATTTTTTACGCAACTCAAACATATCATGCTGAACAAAATCAGTTTCAATAGCCGCCAAAGCGCCTCTGATTCTGACATCTATAACATGATTATTTCGCGATAAATCTTGTAATTTATTTTTTGATAAAGTTTCCAAATCTGCAACCATTTGTCGATAATCATGTCGCTCAAAAAGATCCAAAGAAGCATTAGCAGTTGCACATGCTAGAGCGTTTCCCATAAAGGTTGGTCCATGCATTAAAGCATTACTCAAATCATCACCTAAGAAAGATTTGTAAATTTCTTCACTAACCAAGGCTGCAGATAAAGTCATAATTCCACCAGTCAAAGCCTTGCCAAGCAATAAAATATCTGGCCTGATTTGGCAAATGTTATGAGCAAAATCCTCCCCTAAGCGATAAAAACCCACCGCACATTCATCTGCAATTAGCAAAATATCATATTTTTTTACTATCTTTGCAATTTGCTGATAAATATTAGGATTACTAAATTTCATACCTCCAGCACATCTCACGATCGGTTCAACAAAAAGAGCGGCAATTTGATGATGATACTTTTTAACAAAATCCTCAAACTGATTTAAATCATCTTCACTTTCTGGGATTTTAACATTAAAATTATTAACCAATACATCTTTTAAATCACTATGCATTGAATTTTCAAGATCTGATAGCGACATTGCGCCGGTCGTATCTCCGTGATAAGAGTCCTCAAAGGACAAAAATTTTATCTTATCTTTTTTACCAATATTGGCAAAATATTTCCACGCAATTTTCATTGCCACCTCAACTGCAACCGATCCAGAATCAACAAAGAAGCAACTGTGCAACCTGGTCATTGCACATAATCTGGCAGCCAAATCATAAGTTACATCAACCTTAAACCCTGCCAACATTAAGTGCGGAACATCGCCAATCTGTTCTTTAGTTTTTGCAATGATATGAGGATGCGAGTAACCATGAGCAGCGCTCCACCAAGAAGCTACGCCATCAACCAAAACCCTACCATCTTTCAAAGTAATTTCACTACCAGATGCTGATTTCACTTCAAGCTGCGGAAGGCGATTCTTCATTTGTGTATATGGTAGCCAAACCCTACTATCTTCAGACATCTCAGATCTTTTTAATTAATTCTTCAGATCTTTTAAACCATTGACTATTTTTACAACCTGATTTTAGCTTTTTAGCATGCTGCATCGCTTCACTATCGATACCTAGTTTGTAAAAAATCTCAACAAGCCTAAAATGCGCCTCACATATTTGATTTGTATGCCTATATCTACCTACAACTTTTTGAAAATTATTAATAGCGGCAATATACTGCTCATTATTCATAAAATATCTTCCTTTCGACGTATATGAACCAGCAATATTTCTATCAATTTCGTTAATTTTCAGTCTCGCGTCCTTTGTATATTTTGAGTCAGGAAACCTTGCTACAATCTCTCTTAATATCGATGATGACTTCCTAGCATCACCTTGAGCTCTATCCGAAGTAGGTATTTGATTATAATAACTTAGAGCTTTGACGTACATTACGTAGTCTGTGTTTTTATCGGCAGGAAATACATTTAAAAAATCACCACATACAACCTGCACCTTATCATACTGATCTGACTTATAGTATGAATAAACTGCCATCATTTGCGCTTTAGAAGCTAGAGAGGAAAAAGCATAGTCATCACTAACTTTTTCAAACTTCTCAGCCGCAAATGAATAATCGCCGCTTTTCATAATTCGATGAGCATCTTTATACTCACTAACAACAGTAGGCTCCTTCTTTTCTCCCGAGCAAGAAATTGTAAACAACAATAACAATGTAACTAAAATATTTATCCTAGGCATCATTTTTCGCACTCCTTCTAACTTCAACACTTAAGCTATGAGCGGTAAAACCTTCGCTTTGCGATAATATTTCAGTATCGTCCGCTAATTTCTCAAAAGCCTCTTGATTGCACTTAATTAAAGAAATCCTCTTCAAGAAATCAAAAACTGATAGCCCGCTTGAAAATCTAGCATTTCCAGAGGTTGGTAATGTATGACTAGGACCTGCCATGTAATCTCCAATTGGTTCTGGAGTATATTTACCAAGGAACATTGCTCCAGCATTTTGAATTTTTGCCGCTATCTCCTCCTCTGCTGCGCAAATTATCTCAAGATGCTCAGGGGCTATTTCGTTCACAACCCGATATGAATTCGATATATCATCGACAATCACAACTGCGCTATTAAGTTTTGATTTGGCAACGATATCCTTTCTTGATAGCTGAAGCGAGAATTTATCGATTGCTGCTATCACTTCTTTGCCATATTCTTCATTATCAGTAACAATGAAAACTCTAGAATCTGCGCCATGCTCTAATTGCGACAAGGCGTCACAAGCAACATAATCAGCCTCTACCGAGACTCTATCACATACTACGGTCAGATCAGTAGGTCCTGCAATCATGTCGATACCAACCGATCCATAGAGAATTTTCTTTGCCATCGCCACATAAGAATTTCCTGGACCAACTACGGTGTCAACCCTCTTGATAGATTCCGTTCCTAGTGCCATAGCAGCTACAGCCTGAGCTCCACCCACTTTATATATCTCGCTAATGCCACAAATTTTTGCCGCATATAATACCGCCTCATCGACTTTGCCATTATTTGATGGTGAAAATATTACGATATCTTTAACTCCAGCAACAATCGCAGGCACTGCACTCATTATTACTGAACTAGGATAAGTGGCAGTACCTCCAGGAACATAGACACCAACCCTAGTAATTGCACGCCAAAGATTACCTAGCTCTACACCAATATCATCTTGATAACGAAAATCTTGTGGTAACTGCTTACAATGATAGGAATAAACGCGATCATATGAGTTTTCAATTGCTCGCTTTAGCTCTGGCGACAAAAACTGCTCCGCTTGATTTATCTCATCACCAGTCACAAGCAGATCTACACCACTGCTAAAATCACAACCATCAAATTTATTACAAAGCTTTATCAGGGATTTATCTCCTAACCTTTGTACATCTGCAATTATTTGTCGCACTGCACCAAAAACCGCATCATCAAAACTATTTGCTTGCGCCAGAAAATCCTGAAATTCGCTATCCTTAGAATTAAAAATTTGCATTATTTTAAAATAATCTTTTGTCCAATTGCTATTTTTTTATTATCAACCTCCCCTGCATTTATCTCTAATACTTTATTTACTTCATAAACTGAAGATATTACAGACAGATCCAGCGGTTTTGCTTGACGATGAATATAAACAATTCTATTGTCGTCAATAAAAATCATATCAAGTGGAATTAATGTATTTTTCATCCACATATTAATTATAGCATGCTTTTTATATAAAAACAACATTCCATTTTTATTACCCATCACCGCTAAATTCATCAAACCATAGCCCCTCTTTTTGTCATTATCAGCAATTGCAACCTTATAACTGGCGACCTGAGAGCCATATTTAGATAAAATAATTAATTTTTTATTAAAATTTTTGACATTTTGATTAAAATCTTTATAATCATTAGCATATGAATTAAAAACTAGAAAAATACTAAAAATAATCGCTTTGACTAAAGTTTGTAAATTTTTTAACATCGCTGTATTAATTGTCTTAGTCTATTGCAGTCAGTGCTACGCCCTTAATTTTTCTAAAAATAAAAAACACGATACTACAATAACATCAAAGTTCATTGACATCAAGCAAAAATCGCAAACCATCGATTTTATTGATAATGTCGTCATAAAAAGTGGCCCCGATATTATGACTGCACAAAAAGTAGTCCTACATTACGAAAAATCAGGCCAATCAAAGGAAAATAATATCAAAAATATCAAAGCCAAAAAAGATGTCAAAATTTTCACATCACAATTTGTTGCAACCGCGGAATTAGGGTTTTACGATCCAAACAATGGAACTTTCACATTACAAAACGATGTCATAGTTAATAACGGTAACTCAATAGGAGTTGGTGATAAGTTTATATATAATTTAAATACAAAGAAAGGTGAATTTGTAACAGATGGAGTAAAAAATGTAAAATCTAAAAAAGATAATAGAGTTACAATTACAATTGATAACGAAAAAGACAAATAAATGACAACAAAAACTTTAAAAGCCAATAATTTAAGAAAAGAATACGGTAAAAAAGTAGCCGTACAAGATGTAACACTGTCAGTAAAGCAAGGAGAAGTTGTTGGCCTCCTTGGACCCAATGGCGCTGGAAAAACAACATCATTTTATATGATTGTAGGACTAGTACAGGCAACCGCTGGGTCTGTTTTTATTGACTCTTTGGACATCAGTAAAATGCCAATTTATCAAAGAGCTCGCCTTGGCATTGGCTACCTACCACAAGAAAAATCAATATTCAGAGGAATGAATGTTGAAGACAACATATATTCCATTCTTGAAATAACGGAAAATAATAAATTTAAAAGAAAAAAAAGGTTAGAAGAGTTGCTGGAAGAGTTCTCGATTACTCACATCAGAAAATCTCACGCCCTATCTTTATCTGGCGGCGAAAGAAGAAGGGTAGAAATTGCTAGAACTTTAGCTACCAAACCTTCGTTCATTCTTCTCGACGAGCCCTTTGCTGGAGTTGATCCCATAGCTGTAAATGACATTAGACAGATGATACTACACCTAAAAGATAGAAATATTGGCGTTTTAATTACTGATCATAGCGTTCGAGAAACGCTATCAATTGTTGATAAAGCTTATATAGTATATGATGGCAAGATTTTGACATCAGGATCGCGTCAAGAAATATTGGCAAACCAAGAGGTTAAAAGAGTCTATTTAGGTGAAGATTTTCAAATTTAATAAAATTCAATATGATTAGAGTAGCAATTAAAAACTTTTTTTACTTTTCCAGATCTTCCGAAGCCCTGTTATTATTTGCCACGATATCTGGACTATTGATAGCAAATTCAGCATATCACGGTCAATATCATGCATTTTTTACTGATAATATCAATCTAAATTTAGACTTTCTAAAACAGGGTCTAGGTGCTAAATTTTCATTAAAGCTAATTATTGACGACTTGCTGATGGCGATATTCTTCTTGCTCATCGGATTAGAACTAAAAAGAGAAGTCTTGGTAGGAGAGTTATCATCTAGGTCTAGGTTGTTACTACCAGTAATTGGAGCAATCGGTGGCGTCCTTACGCCAGCATTAATGTATTGCTATTTCAACATTACCGAACAAGATAATCTGCCTGGTTTTGCCATCCCCACTGCAACTGATATCGCTTTTGCCTATGCTGTAGTAAAGGCCTTTGGCAACAAAATATCTAATGCCACCAAAGTTTTCTTAATTAGCCTTGCGGTAGTGGACGATCTAATAGCAATTTCCATCATAGCCTTTTTCTACACCGAAAATTTACATGCTATTAATCTATTATACTCATTCTTGATTATGTTTGGCCTATTCTTGTTAAATGCCAAAAAGTCTAATAATTTATATTTATACTTTGCACTAGGGACAGTATTGTGGATATTTGTTTTCATGTCAGGAATACATCCAAGTATAGCCGGAGTTGCTTTAGCAATGTTCATGCCCTTCAAAACAAAAAATAGATTCCTGCTCGAAGATGTTGCAAAAAAACTATCTCCGGCAATAGGTTTTATAATACTTCCGCTATTTGCATTTGCTAACTCAGGCGTCCAGATATCCAATTTATCTTTTGACATGTTGCTAGATGGGGTAATAGTCGGAATCGTCGTTGGGCTATTTTTTGGTAAGCAAATCGGTGTCTTTATTTTTGCTTTAATAGCAATTAAGCTCAAGATTTGCAAATTACCAAAAAATAGTAATTGGCTTGAATTGTATGGCGTATCAATATTGACGGGTATTGGATTTACTATGAGCTTATTCATAGGCAACCTAGCATTCGAAAATTACGCAACATTAGATAAAGTAAAAATTGCAGTTCTGATTGGATCGGTTGCGTCGTTTATATATGGCAGCGCAATCCTAGTAATGATGAAAAAGAGTAGGTTACTATCAATTTTACAACATTAAGATAGATATTTAACTATCTTTGTAAATATCATTTATGAGATTAGAAAAATTTTGCTCTAATGTCGACCTTCTTAACTTCATAGAAGGTGTTATACCTCCATTTGCAATGGTAATCTGTTGTGCAGATACCCTAAATTGAAATATCTGCTCAGCTCTATCAAGCTTATTATTGATACTAGAAATCTTAATATCAATATATTTGTGAAGCTCTTCACTATCAATAAACTCGTCATCAGAACCAGAAAATAACAATTCTTTTTTTAAATTTACTACCAAATCAAAATCAGGAAATAACAAAACAGAAACAAAATTTCTCTGCTCAGCAATAATCAAAGCGCCAGTCAAGAAGCCAAGCTCCTGAACAATTTTTTGCTCAATAGGTATCGGCCTAACATATTTACCGTTAGAAGTTTTGAATAGCTCTTTTTTTCTACCAACAATAGTAACATAGCCTTTATCATCTATCGTTGCCAAATCACCAGTCTTAAACCAGTCATCACGAATACTCTCTTGTGTTTTTTCTGGGTCATTATGATAGCCCATCATAACCCCCCTACCCTTCGCCAGCAATTCTCCATCATCAGCAATTTTTAAAGCAACCGAATCAAATCCTTTGCCAACACTACCAAACTTATAGTTATCAGCAAAGTTAACAGACAGCACCGGAGAGGTTTCTGTCAACCCATAGCCACAAAATAGTTCAATACCAATATTTCTATAAAAACACTCCATTTCCTCAGACAAAGCAGCGCCGCCGCATATCATCAACTGCAACTGACCCCCTAAGGATTCTCTATATTTTGCATAAACCATCTTGTTAAAGATGCGATCCGTCAAGCCCTTATTGCTAGCGACCCCCTTTATCAGGGCTCTATTAATAGCACTATTAGCAATAAATCTTTTTAGTGCAGGTGCTTCTGTAGATTTTTTCTTAATCTTAGCAAAAACCTTTTCCAATACCCTTGGCACCACCGTCATAACAGTAGGCTGTACTTCTTTCATAAACAAGCCAAGATTACCCACCTCATCAACGAAGCTTATCTTGACACCACTAGTAATGTAAAACATCATCACCATTCTTTCAAATATATGAGCAAGCGGTAGAAATGACAAAGCTTTATCTTTAGGACCTAAATTAAAACATTTACCAGCATCGTTAATTTGGCTTACCAAATTATCATGACTAAGCTCAACGCCTTTGGGATTGCCAGTGCTACCAGAGGTATATACAATGGTCGCCATACTCTTTGGATCGTAATTGCAAAAACCAAAAATATCAAATATCTGCTCAATAGTTTTACTTTGCAGTAAGGATTTCAGATCACCTATATTCTGCGCCTCATACAAGCCCCTCCCTTTTGCAATCAAAGAATCAAAATCATTTATTTTAGCAGAAGATTTTTCTAACTGACAATTATAAGTGATCAAATTCTGTACTGAGTCTGGAAGTTCATTAGCAGCAAAATCAAGCTTATCGAAATTATTTTTTGCAGCAAAATTTTCTTGATTATCTATAAAGAGGAAGTCAGCCTCGCAATCTTGTAACTGAAACAGCAGATTCCTCTTCGAAATGTTATGGAAAATAGGAATCGTCACGCAGCCCGCCAACATTGCTGCAAAATCAGCAATTAGCCAAATGGGATTTTGATAAGAATAAATAGCAAATTTCGAGTTCTTTTTTACGCCAAGGTCCTTCAAGGCCAAAGCTAGAAAAAAAACATTTTGCAAAAATTCAAAACTAGATATAGTTTGCCACTGATCATCTTTTTTATAATTAAATAAATCCCTTTCTTTATACTTCAAGAATTGGTAAAAAGGCAAATTAGCTAAATTAAGAAATTTCATATCATCCATCACCGCCCCTCAAATTTTATATAAAACCTTTAAGAAAATCCCACAAAAACTTCACCTTTAAATGTATTTGTTCATGCTGTCTAATATAGTATCTAACCATCACATCAACCCCAGCTTGTTTTGCAAAATACAAACAAGTAATTACAATCATCAGAAAAGCAAAATAATTACTTATACTATCAACAATTGAAGGTCTAA
Source organism: Rickettsiales bacterium (assembly GCA_047404215.1). Lineage (GTDB taxonomy): Bacteria > Pseudomonadota > Alphaproteobacteria > Rickettsiales > UBA1997 > CAMCFD01. Next base: position 5,148 of record JBDOIV010000095.1, on the reverse strand, counting down.
TATAACCCTTCTTTTCTTTAACATCTTGCACTTTTTTGACTCGACTTTTGGTCGAAGGGTGAGTAGCAAAAATAGTAAAATAGCCAAAGTCACCTAAAAAAGATAAAGACCTGGCCATGCTCTGACCACCAAAAGCATGAGCAGACTGTCTATCACACCTATATTCAGTACTTCTTGAGATAAATTTACGCAAAAATTCATATAAATTATGAATAATATATTTATTAAATAGCCTTAATATAAAATCCAAAACAGAATAAATTTCCGTCATAAAAATCGCAAAGATTCTACCACCATAGGGGAAAAATAACATAATCCTAGAAAATATAGAAAAAATCATTTTAAGGAGAAAGGAGACAAAATTAGTGGCCGATTCATTGGCTATAACCATGTATGTTGGCATAAAATCTTTATTAATCAAATGCGACATTTCGTGACCCATAACGCTACGAATTGATAGCAAAAAGTCCTTAGGATTTTCACTTTTTCTAAGGTAATCCTGAATCAATCCCGAAGTCAATACAATAGCCTTCCTGCCAAAAGAAGCGACAGCGAAGGCGTTAATCTCATTAGAATTTTTAACATATAATACTACATTTTTTTCATCAAATTTGGCTTTAACTTGATCAAATATTTTAGCCAAAAAGTCAAACTCCTTCATCTTTTCAAACCTTTTACACTGCTTTAAGGAGGAGCGCACCGAGAATCCCAAAACCATATCCAGCACAAAATATAATAACATCAGCGCACTAACTAGAAATGTCAAAAAGAAAAATATCAGCAACACCTTATCAATTACCGCTCCGGGTATTGAAATAGTTAAACCTTGACGATCAACGAATGGTATTATGGCTGCGACCAAAGGAAGAAACACTAATGACACGTTTAAAACCGTCATAACATAGACTAGTATAAAATGTATCGGCTTGGAGAGCATAAAAAAATACTTGTATTAATAAAGTAAAAACGGTATTATTACTAATAATATATCATTTTTTAAAAATGGCAATTAATTAAAATAAAAATTTTATGAGGACTATTCGTGTACAAAATATTGAAATAGCAAACAATCTTCCATTTACCCTTATTGCTGGACCTTGCCAGATAGAGTCAGAAGAGCACTCAATGATGATGGCCACTAAAATTAAAGAGGTTTGTGATAAACTGGGTATAAACTTAGTCTATAAGTCTTCATTTGACAAAGCTAATAGATCTTCAATTTCTGGCAGAAGAGGCATTGGCCTTGAAAAATCTTTAGCTATCTTTGCCAAAGTTAAGAATGAACTAGGGCTTCCCGTTCTTACTGATATTCACGATGCACAGCAATGTAAAGTTATGGCCGAACATGTTGATATTTTGCAGGTTCCGGCATTTTTATGTCGTCAAACTGACCTACTACAAGCCGCAGCAGAAACTGGCAAGGTAATAAATATCAAAAAAGGGCAGTTTTTAGCACCTTGGGATGTTGAAAATATTGTCAAAAAAATGGATCACTTTGGCAATCAACAGGTAATTCTTACCGAAAGAGGAGCTAGCTTTGGTTACAACACCCTTGTTTCTGACATGAGAAGTTTGCCGATCATGGCTAAAACCGGCTGTCCAGTAGTCTATGACGCTACTCACTCAGTACAACAGCCAGGCGGTCTTGGCGGCGCTAGTGGTGGCCAAAGAGAATTCGTAGAAACCTTAGCAACTGCCGCTGTCGCAGTTGGGATCGGCGCCCTATTCCTTGAAGTTCACCAAGATCCAGATAACGCCCCTTCCGACGGTCCTTGCATGGTTAGGCTCGACAACCTTGAAAAACTACTTACTAAATTACAAAAGATTGACAATATTGTCAAAAGTTAGTCTGCACCTTTTTTAAATCAACTTTTTTGACAAGAGAGTTGAAGTTTTTACATGTCATTGACAAGATACGCATCATCAACATTATCACCGTTGAAAAAGGTTATACAAATTAATTTACAAAATATACTTGACTTTTATTATTATGCAGTGTATAATAATATTAAGTAAGAAATTACGCGCTCTATTTAGTTATATTACTTTACTAATATGAATTATAAGAAAATATGGGATTATGTAATTCAAAACCACAAGATAATAGGCCAAAAAAACTCCACCCTTTGTTAGAGCTCATGGTGAAAGAGTCAACATCCGCAAGCTCTCGACAGATAAAAGAAGTTTTGGAGAAAGTTATAGCAACAGATTCAGGCCTAATTGATCAACAAAATCAAGATGGCAATACCTTTCTTCATTTAGCCATCATTAATGGCAAAGGTCCAAAATTCACCTTATCCGCCCTAAAGCATAGCGATCCAGATCTGACAATCAAAAATGATCAAGATTTGTCAATAATGGATCTCATAAATGCAACTTGGCAAAAAAAGTATGGACTATCTTCTGGAGTATTGGCAGTCTATCAATTAATAGCAGCCAAAACCAGTCCCCATAGGCGAGAAGATGGCTCTTACGAATTTGACGGTGAATCGCAATCAAGCTACAACTCAATGCATAGCGAAGAAATATTCAAAATACCAAAATGGCAAGCTACTCTGGTTAGCGATCCACAAGAATTTGACAATCCCTATCTGGCAAAGGATATAAACGAAAGTGAGGGCATTGCAGCCCAAAGGCGATCCATATCAAAACCCAAGCCAGCATCGTCACCTAAAAAAGCCACGCACCAAGGATTTTCAGCTGGACTCAGAATAACAAATCTTTAAAAGGATATTTAAGCCCTAGAAAACACTCCCAAACACCAAAGCAATATTGCTTTTTGCACATGCAATCTATTTTCCGCCTCTTCAAAAACAATCGAAGCTTGGCCATCGATAACTTCCGCAGTCACTTCCTTACCTCTATATGCTGGCAAGCAATGAGTGAATATTGCACCAGCATTAGCTAGGCTCATTAATTCCTGATTAACCTGATATGGTGCCAGCTCTTTAAGCTTCTGCCGCCTTCTTGTCTGGTCTTTTTCAGAATTTTGCCCCATTGATATCCAGGTATCAGCAATTAGTACATCTGCGTTTTGCGCGGCATCCTTAACATTACCAACAATTTCAACTCCAGCTTTCAAAGTTCCCGCCTTAACGCCATCACAATATAGTTTAATATTAGCACCCTTAGCCACTTCCTTAGAGATCTCGATGTTGGAAAAATTATAATTCAGTGGTGTCGCAATTCTCAGCTCAAAACCAAAGTCCAAAGCAGCATGGATGTAAGAATTTAGTACATTATTAGCATCACCAAACCAAGTTAACACCTTACCCTCTATAGTGCCAAATCTTTCTTCTATCGCCATAATACTTGCCATGATTTGACAAGGATGAGAAAAATCAGACAATGCATTAATCACCGGAATATTAGCATTATTAGCAAATTCAACGATTGTATCATGAGAATTAACTCTCAACATTGCTATATCAACATATCTAGTAAATATTTTAGCAGTATCAGCTATCGTTTCTCCTTTACCAATCTGCGTATCAGCAGCATTCATCACAATCGCATTACCACCAAGCTGGTTGATAGCAACTTCAAATGACATTCTTGTCCTAGTAGAGCTTTTTTCAAATAACATTGCCAAATTCTTACCTTTAAGAATATCATTTGCAACGCCCGACTTTAAATCAGACTTCAATTTTTTGGCATTATTAAGAATTAATCTAAGATCGACTTGATTAATTTGATCTAAATCTATAAAATTAGACATAGCTAGTATATTAAATAATTTGTAAAATTATATTATATCATATAAAAACACTTTTTCAAGATAATTCTGTAAATTGATTCAAAATATGAAAAAAATTTTCATTGTCACCGGAGGAACCGGAGGCCACATATTCCCAGCCATAGCACTAGCAGAAAAAGTCAGCACCAAGAATCGAGTCTATTTATTAGGTGACAAAAAAACCAAAAGCTACGCCAAGGACAATAAAAAATTTAAATGCTGCAGAATAATTTCATCTCAAATTAATAGTGGTAAAATCGCCAAACTTCTCGCTTTAATCAAAATTTCTCTTGGCGTTACCCAATCATTTTTCAAAATATTACTACATCGACCCACTACCATTATATCATTTGGCGGCTATGCCACATTCCCAACACTAGTTGCAGCAGTAATATTAAGAAGAAGAATCATCCTTCACGAACAAAATGCTCATTTAGGTAAAGTTAATAGGATTTTTGCAAAATATTGTGACAAAATAGCAACCACCTTTGAAGAAACTCAAGCGATTGAGAAAAAATATTTAGCAAAAACAGTTCACACTGGAACCGCAATTAGAAAAAACATCCTTGACCTTTTTAAGCAAGATTACCAACTTCCACAAGACAAAAAGCCAGATCCGAGAAAAAATATGGGCTATCCTGGCTTAATATTAGCTTCAGAATTTGATGCCATTGCAGCGTCAACCGCTAAAAAAGAAATGCTAAATATATTAATCATTGGCGGCTCTGGTGGCGCTGAGGTTTTTAGCAAAGTAATGCCAAAAGCCCTTTTCAACCTCAATGAGGAGTTTAAAAACAGCATCCAAATATATCAACAAGCACGAGAAGACTTACTGCAAGATACTTTTCAGACTTATGAAAATTTCAATATGAATATAGAAATTGACAGCTTTTTTCATAACATGAAATCTTTAATTGCCAATGCCCATTTGGTAATCTCAAGATCAGGATCAACCTCAATTCATGAATTCTTGGTTGCTAAGAAGCCAATGATTTTGGTACCCTTCCCCAAAGCCGCCGATCATCATCAAATGAAAAATGCCAAAATATTTGAAAAGAATGAAGCTGCTGTTTTAGTCAAAGAAAAAGACTTTACCATCAAAAACGTTACCGCTATCATTGACGAACTACTATCAAAAGAAAAAAAACTGATTCGCATGTCACAGAATTGCGAAAAATATGCAAAAAGCAATTTAACAGGAACTGAAAAAATAATAGATTTAATTAATGAGCGATAAAAAAGAAGAAGCAACCATCGGCGCGCTACTAAAATCAAAAAGACGGGACCTAGAAATTGAAGTTGAAAATATTTCCGAGCAATTAAATATTGGACCGGACATCATTAGAAACCTTGAAGAGGAAAATTGGCACTTAATCAATAAGAATCTCTATCTTACTGGACTTATCCTGTCT
>JBDOIV010000094.1:0-39847 GCA_047404215.1 Rickettsiales bacterium | reverse complement strand
ATATCATATTAGTATTGTCGCTAGCTTTTATTGTGATAAATATATCCTTGGCATATTTTTCAAAAGAAGGTAGTAAAAGAATTATTTACATGACCTTTTCAAATCTGATGCTGGTATTGATTTTGGTTATAATATCATCTAAGAGCGCCTATATGTCAGATAACATGATATCGTTAATAACGCCATATATTACAATCGTGATAGCAAATATGGCAATACTACATATATATACTTCAAGAAAAGTACGTGCTGGTAATAGAAGAAAGTCTATCTAGATCTATCAGTAGTGGTCGAAGATTTATCAATGACTCTTCCAACTGCATTAAAAGATGTGTTGGGGGATTTATCTATTTCCGTATTCAAAAGTGACCGACAGTAATTAACTTGTTTATCAATTGACTTCAAGACACCAAATAGATCGGGTTCAACTTTCTTTCCTAAATTGTCATTATGTAACATGACTAAAAACATTAAAAATTACTATTACTACTATTATAACATATTTGGCGAAAATAAGCAAGCAAAAAACTAAAGAATATAGAAAAATGGCTAAAAATATAACATAATCAGCTATTTATCTCAATTTTAAGACCCCTTACCACCTTTAAATACAACTTTAAACTCCTGCCATATATCATGTTGATCAGTAGGTAAATTGCGGAAAATAGCACAACTATTGGTTGATTTTTGGATTTTTCTAACTATATTTTGATAATTTTGGTATTTTTTGTCTTTTAACAGCTCTTTTTTAATATTTTTATTAAAGTCAAACTTAATTACACCATTTTTATTAAGATTAAAAATTATCTCTAAGTCTTTAACGATCTCTTTATCGTCAATTTGATTACTTAATATATTATTAAAGCAGAAATTTAAGTGATTTTTTATTGACCTTAAATGCACCGAAGATAAATTTAAGCTCTCAAGGTCATCAGCAAAATAATCATTTTCATAAACTTTTCTACCCTCGTAAATAGAGATAAAATCTTTATCTTTATTTTTAATAACCTTGCTTTTCTTGATTTTAGGCTTAGCTTCGGTCTTGATAATTGGAAGTTTTGGTTTTGGTTCTATTTTTTTAGGTTTGGCTGGAGTTGTATCAACAAAATTTTTTTTCCTAACTTTTTTAACAATCTTCTTTTTTGGCTCTATTATTTTAGGCTTAATAACTTTCTTTTCTTTTTTAGCTGGCTTGGAAGCTTTTTTTTCAACAATCTTCTTTACTTCTTTTTCTTTTATATCATATTTTACACCTACAGATATACCTTGCAAAGAATGATTTTCATGGTTAAATGCGACATTTTGAATAGTGACGATCAGGTTATTTCAATTGGCTCATGTACAACTAACTGCTTAGCTCCAGTTGCTAAAGCTCTTCATGATGAAATTGAAATTAAGCAAGGCTTCATGACTACAATTCACGCTTATACCAATGATCAAAATATAGTTGATAATTCGCATCGTGATTTAAAAAGAGCTAGAGCTTGTGCCATGTCTATGATTCCAACCTCAACTGGTGCTGCTAAGGCGATTGGACTAGTATTACCAGACTTAAAAGGTAAGTTAGATGGTGGTGCTGTTAGGGTTCCTACCTCTAACGTTTCTATGGTAGATTTAACCTTTGTCGCTGGTAAAGAAGTAAATGCTGAGCAGGTTAACGAAATTATTAAAAAAGCTGCTTCTTCGACTATGAAAGACGTGCTAAGATATGTAGTCGAGCCTTTGGTTTCAATTGACTTTAATCACACCACTCATAGCTCATGCTTTGATTCTACATTGACTAAAGCTAATGGTAATCTAGTTAAAATATCAGCTTGGTATGATAATGAATGGGCATTTTCTTACAGAATGCTAGATATCGCCTCTTTGGTTGCCTAATCGAGCCATATAAGGATCTACATGTTGCACCGTTGGGCGCCCTACTGTTGTTATTGGTGGCGAGATATAAATCTGAGGACATATATCCCCTATTGATTCTCCAGCTACACCGGGTGCATTAATATCAACACCTTTTTTTTCTAGATAGTTGATTAGATATATCTTTTCATCGATATTACGATTGGACATTGCTGCAATATGAGCTAAATTATATGCTTGATTCTTTTTATCAAAGTGCTCACCGTGGCCGGAAAAATTAATATTTCGCAAATCTTTTTCGTTACCAAGGTCTTGCAATAAATTGTCTAAAGGCATCTTATCACTCAATACATTGGCTATTATTTCAGGTATCTTGGTACCAGAAATTTTACATGCGGAATGTAGAATTTTTAAATAAATACAGCTACTGACATCTGCAATTTCAGAGACATGTTCATTAATTGGATCTGATTTAGAAAATTGATTAGTCCAATCTTGGGCCTTTTGTATTGCTGGGAGCGGCTGCTTGTTATCTTGCTGGTATCTTTCACCGTACCTAACAACGCCATAAGCTACAGCGGTAGCTACTACCGAAGTGCTAGCTAAAAAACTAGCTACAGTTCCAAAAAATCTAGTTCTGGACATTTTTATAAAATGAATTTTGAAAGGTCGTTTGTAGTATCAGCTAAATCACCTAAGTGTTTTTGTACATATTTGGCATCAATTTTAACGGCACTACCCTCTTTCATATCACTAGCTTCAAAACTAACCTCTTCCAATATTTTCTCCATCATGGTATGCAAGCGTCTAGCTCCGATGTTTTCAACTTCATTATTGATTTGATAAGCGATTTTTGCAATTTCGTTAGTACCAGTTTTTTCAAACTTTAACTCAACATTTTCAGCGTCTAATAGTGCAACATATTGCTTAACTAAAGATGATTCTGGTTCGGTTAGGATTCGATGCAAATCTTCTTGGGTTAGAGGCTCAAGTTGCACTCTGATTGGTAATCTACCTTGTAACTCAGCTAAAAGATCAGAAGGCTTAGCGGAATGAAAGGCTCCAGAAGCGATAAATAGGATATGATCAGTCTTGATTAGACCATGCTTTGTACTAACAGTCGTACCTTCAACTAAAGGCAGTAAGTCGCGCTGCACCCCTTCTCTACTGACTTCTCCACCCCTAACGCTATTATTGGTACAAACCTTGTCAATTTCATCAATAAATACTATGCCGTCATTTTCTACCGCCCTAAGAGCGTCTTTAGTAGCCTTATCTTCATCAATCATTCTTAGCGATTCATCGTCAGTAAGAATTTCAAATGCATCTTTAACGTTTGTTTTGAGCTTTTTAGTCTTTTCAGTACCCATTGCTTTGCCCAACATTTCACCAATGTTGATCATGCCAACTTGACCACCTGGAATGTCAAAGTTTGATGACATTGAGCCGCCATCAATAACGTCAACTTCAACCTCTTTATCATCAAGGTTACCTTTATCTAGCATTTCCAAAAACTTTTTATAAGTCTCTTGCGAAGCTTTATCACCAACTAATGCAGTGACAATCTTCTTGCGCGCCTCGTCTTTAGCTTTTTCTTTAACATCACTTTTCATCATGTTTTTAGTATCCTTGATCGAGGTATCCAATAGATCGCGAATGATAGACTCGACATCACGCCCAACATAACCTACTTCGGTAAATTTAGTGGCCTCCACCTTAATAAATGGCGCATTAGCTAGCTTAGCCAAGCGACGAGCAATTTCTGTCTTACCAATACCAGTTGGCCCGATACAAAGAATATTTTTAGGCATAATCTCTTCACGCAGAGGTGATGGCACAGCTTTTCTACGGTATCTGTTTCTTAAGGCGATGGCAACTGCTTTTTTAGCATTTTCTTGACCAACAATATTACGGTCAAGCTCTTTAACGATTTGCTGTGGCGTCATATTTGATGCTAAAGTATCCTTCTCTTTATTCTTTTTGATCTGCATTATTTATCTTATTTGCATTTTTATTACTATTGGATGTCTTACCATTGTAGCTTGCGTAATTGAGTATAAGCATAAAAATAATAATTACAAGACTTGTCAGAAAAATAGTTAAAAATATTTTCATATATTAAAGAATTGAACTTATTATTTCTTTTTTTAACTCCTGCAGGCCTATTTTCTTTTTAACCGAACAAGATATTATGGTTGGATGTAGAGCTGGCCATTGCGCTGTTTGTTGTAGCAACCTTTCCTGCGCATCTTTAACTTTATTGATGTTTAGCTTATCAATCTTAGTGAAAATAATTTGAAATGGTATTCCTAAATTATTAAAATCGTCAGTGATTCGAAAATCAGACTCCTTAAGGCCCTTGATTGGGTCAATTAGTAAAAAGACTCTTTTTAAGTTTTTTCTAGTCGTAAAATACTCAAAGCTAGTTTTTTGCCACTGGGCGATATGTTTATCTTTAGCTTTTGCAAAGCCATAGCCAGGCATATCAACCATCATAATTCTTTGAGCTAGTAAAAAGAAATTAAGCTGCCTGGTGCGCCCTGGCGTGTTTGATACTATGGCGATTTTTTGTCCCGTTAAAAAGTTAACCAAACTTGACTTGCCAACGTTAGAAGCGCCAATGAAGGCTACTTCAGGATAGTGAGTATCTGGAAATTGCGAACCATTATGAGCGCCCAGGATGAAATCGCAGGCTTTCTGTCCATTTTCAGGAAAATATTTGGCAATTTGCGCTCTGCTGAGCTGCTTGTTTTGATCCTGCATTTTAATTTTTCATATATTTCTAGCTTTAATATTATAACATTATCTATCTAACAAATAAAGTAAAAGTTTGTTACTAATTTTTTTACAACCAAACTTCCTAAAACTAGTATACAATGCTCATTGATAAAAGTCAAGAATAATTATTTATTACGCTTTTTTACATAGCCCTAAAAAAGAATAAACTTTATTTACAGACACCTCTTAGTAGATTTCGTGCCTACTTTAATGCCAGTGGCATCTTCCAATGAACCTTCTGTCTTCTTGAAGACTTTCTCGACCGCCTTACTTACCACACCTGAGAGGGGATATCTTTCTCGATATCTTTCTAACTCTTTCGCTTTGGTCACTAATCTATCCGCCCCTACCTGCAATTTGCTAGACTTAGGAACTACTTTACTTTGGAAGACCATTTTTTCAAGTTCCTCTTGCTGTTCTGACGATAAATTATCTTTTAATTTTAAACGGGGAAGTCCCCTGTAATCTGGCCGATCATTTATTGCATCTACTTGCGCCAAACTCTCAAGCATTGACACCGCCTTTTCTGTCAAGCTTTTCATAGCCATCTCTTTTTGTGCTTGATCTGCCACCATCTTACTTACATTGTTTTGATCACCATTTCCTGGACTAGACATATATGTATAATTAATCTTTCATAATATTATCTAAATATTATACCTACTTACTTAAGTTGTAAATATATAATTTACACTTTTACTGTCATTTGACAAATTTTAAATTAGCATAAACATATTTACCAAACCATGTAGGGAGTGCAGTTGAAATTTTCCCAAGACTTACGACATTGACTTAATGACATTTTCAAGATCTTTTGCAGTATCTACCGAAAGTGGATTACCCTGCACTATCTTTACTGCGATTTGCATATCATTCTCCAATGCCCGCAACTGCTCCAGTGATTCTTGATGCTCAAGTTTTGATGGCTGCAGCTGCACAAATTTTTCCAAGGCTTCTTTTTTGTATACATAAATACCGATATGGTGATAATAATTATGATTCTTATTTTTGCTGTATGGAATTGGGCAGCGAGAAAAATACAAAGCCTTTCCTGTGTCAGGTTTTTGCAAGGCAATAGCGATTTTTACAATATTTGGATCATCAATTTCATGCTCCTCTTCAATGATTGTTGCTACAGTGGCGATGTCGGCATCGGTTTCGCTGATAGCTGCGATCGCTGCTTCGATAATGCTTGGATCGACATTAGGTAGGTCGCCTTGTAGGTTAACTATATATTCAAAATCTTTACCAATTTGCTTCATAGCAGCGTAAATTCTGTCAGTTCCTGATGGTAAATCAGGATCGGTTATAATGGCCTGGCCACCAATATTTTCGATTTCATTTTTAACTTCTTGACTATCGCAAGCTACATATACTTCAACATTTTCTACCTGCTGCGCTTTTTCATAAACTCTGGCGATCATAGTTTTGCCCAAGATGTTGACCAGAGGCTTATTAGGGAGTCTTGTTGATGCCAATCTTGCTGGTATTATTACTGCAGTTTTTATGTTGCTCATGTGATATAATATATAATATTTACTGTTTTATATTATAATATTTGTTTTTAAAATAAAAAGAGAAATTATATATTTTTTAAAAAGCAGTGGATACTTATGGTACGAACCTTGTTCCACAGAGATTTTGTAACTTCATTACTGTACTACCACTTATTGCTGCACTTGGCCTTCTTTCTCTGAGTCCCTGATTCATTTCAAGCTCCTCTTGAGCATATTGCTGAACAACTTCCTTGCTAACTTCTAAGTCAACAGTAGAATTTTCTTCACTTTTTCTAACTACTTTTTCTATCAACTCTACAATGCTTCTTGAATTTCCTGTTGCACTATGATGTTTTTGCAATAACTTATCCATTAATGATTTGCCACTACGATCCCTTGCGTTAAGATCGGCGCCCATTTCAATCAATCTTTCAACAATTGGCCAGTTATTATTATTTGCCGCCTCAATTATTGGACTACCCTTGTTAATATCTATCCCTTCGACACCAAGCAAAGCTTCTATTGCATTATGATTTCCCGATATTATTGCACTCCTAATTACTGTTCTTTCACCTCCTCTAAATATTTCTTTGTTTAATGATGCGACAGGCACATCTTGTACTTTATGAGCAAAATGCTCAATAAATTCCACATTACCCATTACTAGTGATTGATGTAAGGCAACTTCAAGTCTTGAGCCCTTGTCAATCAATAAATCGCATATATCTTTATTGCCCCCTTTTACAGCTTCTATTACCGGATCATCAATTACCTCCCCTTCGACAGTCAATGGAAAACCTAGGCTCAATATAAACTCAACATTATTAATATTGCCAGATCTTGCTGCAATACCTAGTAAGGTCCTCCCCTTACCCCATGCACTTTCTGTTTTTATACCATCTTGTAATTCAACTATTTTTGTAATTAATTTTTTACCTTCATCGGATATTCCCTCTTTAAATTTTATTATGTGATTAATCGCGTGAAATCCTTTGCTATTCGAATAATATGATCCGCTTAAAAATAATACAGAATCATCTACAGATTTTCCCATGGCAACATTCATAGCTTTGTAAAATAAATCATTATCTCGACCCTCTTCTACCTCTGAAAAATATCTCTCATAGACTTCTTCAAGCCTCAAATCTCCGAAATTACCAACGTCATTTTCCTTCAAATATTTCAAGACGGTTGCATTATTCTTTGCGAAGGCAATTCCTAGCGCTGTCTTTCCATCTTCCAATTCATTGTTTAGCTTACAATATTCATATCCAAATTTTTCTATGACTTCTTTTAAAATATCAACATTCCCCACTGAAGAAGTTGCCAAGATAATCTTCTTTAGCAAAGCGCTCTTTAACTCTTCATGATCAGTAATATCACTAACAAAGTCAATAGATGTGGTAATCATTTCTTTACTGCCTAGCATTAAGATGCTTTCCATTGCATTATAATTTACCTGAACTTTCTGCTCTTTTAATATCACCCCACCGGACCCTTGTAACAATAATTGTAATAATGATGAGCTTTTAGATTGCGTTAAAGTATATAATAATGAATCTGACCCAATTTGACAACCTTTTTCAACTAGTAATTTTGCCATTGCATAGTCCCCGCGAAAACATGCATATGATAACACACTCCTGAGGGAGGTCACATTTTCATGCTGCAGCACCTCATTTTCATTCTGCAGCACCTCATTTAATTCCTCCTTAGATACATGTTCAATAATCTTTTCCATTACCCCTCTATGATTAAATATAACGGATCCCTGAAACGCCTTCTTGATTATATCACGGGCACACTTAGCTAAATATCCCTTGTCTACAATATAATCAATAACATCCTCATGCCCATACTGTGCTGCATGAAGCAGCAACTCATCAAGCAGCCCCTTACCATCTTGATCCTTATGACCTTCAATAGAAAGCTCGCGCATGATCCGATCAATGATTGCAATCCTATCACCTCTATGAATTAACGGATATACTAAATGACGAAAATGGTATCCAATCTTACCTTTTTCTTTGATATCTCTTACAACCTTAGTAACAGATGAGGAGAAAAATTTTTCATGATGATACATCGAAGTCGGAAATCCTTTGACAGCAGATTTTGATTTTAATGATAATACTTTTCCCTTTATATCTCTGACTTTACTTTTATAAGCATCATCTAACAATCCCAATCCCGACAATTGATGCATCTTTATTGCTACCAATCTATCATCATATATATCTAAAACACTTCCTGAAAGTTCTCCAAGTCCTCTTTTTGCCATTATACCCAATATTTCAATTCCCTCCATATTTTTTGTTAAATCAACACTGAGAAGCTTACCCTTAACTTCTTCAATTATTTCTTCATAATAAACCCTCTGCGATAAGGGCATTAATTCAACTGATGATTCTTCGGCAAAAGTTGCAGTAGATGGATCAGCGGCCGAACCTCCGCCCAACCTTTCGTCGTCATGGTGATCAACAGTCCCGCTTCCAAAAAGATCTCCAACCCTTGATAGCAGGTCTTCTTTTCTTTTCTCTAGAACTTGAGCTAGCAACCTCTTTCTATCAAATTGAAAGTAGCCATCATCTGCACCATCTTCATAAAGCATATCTTCTCCGCTGCCAAAAACTTGATATATATTCAAGCCATTAAACTCCTCACTAAAAGCTGCTAGGGCTGTGTTAACCTCAGGATCTGCTAAATCATCTATTGTAAATCTTTTTTCAAAAAGATTGCCCTTTTTAGTTGAATCAGTTACAATTTTAATTTGATCATCTATTTGGGCATTAATTGCCTTTGACAGCTCATTGTCAGATGATAAAACTGCCCTTAGTCTTGTTTGGTATAATCTTGGGAACTCTTCATATATATCAGCAAGCATAGGTAGTGGCATTTCGTATTCCGGAGTCAAAGATTCGCTATCAAAGCTTAAAACCTCTTCTTTTGTTGCGATGCCTAAAGCAATTTGTAAATAAGGATCAATGTGAGTCTCGTTACCTTTATTGATATATGGAGAGCTGACCGCGACCATTTCTCTAATAGTAGATCTATATGTGTCAATAAAAATTCGATCACTACCTAAGTCGTCTAGCATATCCTTCATCTCTTTCATTCTACTACCTGTTCCACCTAAACAATTTAAATCTACAGGTGGAAACGAAAACCAGAAAGCATCCTGAACATCAGAATCACAACTACTGACTCTTGACATTAATTCGCAAGAACTTTTGAAGGTTTTTGCAATCTCCCTGATATCAACAACTCTACTAGTAATCATTTCAACAATATATTGCTCGAATCTAGATCCGGGTTTTAACGATTCTACCCTTTCACCATCAGATTTGCGATAAAACTCTTCATAACGCGCCATGATAGTTTTCACAAAGTCCTCATTAAGATTTTCATATGCAGCGGCAATTTTCTCTTCCGGATCTCCATCTCCATTTAATATCCTTTCAACATTGGAAATTACTCCCGTTACCTCTTCGTTAATATTGACAATCTCATCAGGAAAAACCACTTGAGCGCGAACTTTTTTATTTATTGATCGGACGAATCTAGCTACTTCACTTGTAGATAAACTCCTCTCATCAAAATATTTCTCAAACATATGACATAATTTAATTAATCTAATGTTAATTTAATTATATCATTTTTTTTACTTTATGTCAATAATATACTATTTATATAAGATATGTATTAGATTGCTACATATTTAGAATCAAATTTATGGCGATAAATAGCTATCCAATGACTAGATATTAAGAAATTAATGATAAAAAGTAGGATAATATAACGAATACCCCGAGGGACGAGAGTAAATCAAGTAATAGGTTGTATAAGCGGGTAAATAGAGAATAGTAACATAAACACCATCGTCTGGACGATGGTGAGCACGGTAGGGATCGAACCTACGACAACCTGATTAAAAGTCAGGTGCTCTACCAACTGAGCTACGTGCTCTAAATAAGAACTTATCTTAATTATAAGAAATTACCTCAAAAAAGTCAAGATAAAAAATTAATTAATCTTCATAATTCTCTTTAACAAACCTGTCAAGTAGCCTGACGCCAAATCCAGTAGCGCCTTTAACGGCCATAGGATCTCCCTTGCCTTTCCAAGCTACGCCTGCTATGTCAAGATGGGCCCACTTGGCGTCACCGACAAATCTTTGCAAAAATTGTGCCGCAGTAGTGCTTCCAGCACCCCTACCAGAGCCAACATTCTTCATATCAGCGATATCTGAATCAATCATTCGATCGTAATCCTTGCCAAGTGGCATTCTCCATAATTCATCGCCGCTTTTTTTACCAGCATCAACTAATTGCTGCGCTAGATCATCATCATTACTGAATAATCCGCCATAAATATCCGCTAAGCACACTACGATTGCGCCGGTAAGGGTGGCTAAATCAACAATAATCTTTGGCTCCAGGTGTTTATTGGTGTAATACAACGCATCTCCTAGTACCAACCTACCTTCTGCGTCGGTATTAATTATCTCAATTGTTTGTCCAGACATTGATTGTACCACGTCCCCTGGTCTTTGCGCACTGCCTGAGGGCATATTTTCTACCAATCCAACAACTCCTACCGCGTTTACTTTAGCTTTTCTTTGCGCTAAATTTCTCAACAAAGAGACTACAACTGCTGATCCACCCATATCGGTTTTCATATCCTCCATGTTATTTGAAGGCTTGATGGAGATACCGCCCGTATCAAATGTCACACCCTTGCCAACAAAAGCAACAGGCTTTTCTTGTTTATTAGATGAACCATTCCACTTTAAAACAACCAATTTTGACTCAAATTCACTACCCCGACCAACTCCAAGCAGCGCATTCATGCCCAATTTTTTCATCTCTTTTTCACCTAGAACTTCAACTGTGAGACCGTCCTTTTTCAAGTCTTCACAAATATCGGCATATGTTTCAGGATTTAGAACGTTTGCCGGCTCCGAAACTAGATCTCTAGCTAAAAAGACATTGTCAGCCAATATCTGAAATTCTTCAAAACTTTTAGATGTTTTAGCTATTTCGCTACATTTTACCCTCAACTCCTCAACGTGGAATTTCTTACTTTTTAACTTGTGATCAAAATATTTATTGAATCTGTAACTTCTAAGTAAGGACCCAAATGAAAGCTCGCATATTTCTTTAGTAGTCCTAACTTTAACTGCAAAATCTTGGCTAATTTGACTACCAAAAAAGATTTCTGCGACTTTGATTTTGCTAGAATTTAAGTATTCTAGTATTTTTGCTCCAAGTTTTTGAATTTTTATATCATCTAGATCCTTATCTTTTCCAGCTCCAACTAATATTATAACCTTTTCTCTAAGGGTCAGAGTGCATATTTTAGCAAATTTACCATCAAAATCAAAATTCTTTTTGGCAAAATCAATAAATTTGATATCTAGATTCTCCATCTGATCTTGACTTAATATCAACACAGCTGGGTGTTTTGCATCCTTGATAGAATTACTTTGACAGAAGCTTATTTTCATAATTTTTATAGTATTTTAATTTGATTCATGTTATAATAAAGCAATATTTATATATTACACGTGAATTTTAAAAATGCAAATTGATATTGATCAACAGTTAACATTGTGTATCACTTTATTCAATCTAGGATTTTTTGGTGGCTTTTTACATTGTAGCTCCATGTGCTCACCTTTTGTTATTCATCAAATCACCTCCAGACTTAAAAATGAGACAATTGAGTCATTCTCCCTACTTTCAAGATTAAAAAATGCCGCACTTTTACCCTACCACTTAGGAAGGATAACTACTTATGCAATTTTGGGTTATTTGTTTTCTGCACTAGGAGCCAACCTGCGTAGCTATGATAGCTTCAACATTATCTCAGGTTTGCTTTTAATATTTGCCTCTTTAATAATATTTGCCAATCTTTTTAAATCAAAATACATCAACTTATCGTTAATAAGTGGCTTAATATCAAGAATTCCTTTTACTAACTATTGTCAAAAATCAGTTTCAGGGCTTTTTTCTAACCCCACCTCCTACAGGGGCTACTTACTTGGTGTTGTGCTTGGTTTTTTGCCTTGCGGCTTGCTATACTCTGCTTTTGCTATTTGTATATCAATAAATGACCCATTTTTAGCATTTATTTGTATGGCAATATTTGGCTTTGCAACCTTTCCTTCGTTGTTTTTAGTAGCCTCAGCTGGCTATCTTTTTTTGAATCGATTCAGAAATTACATTAAATTAACAGGGAGGCTTGTAATTTTAATTAATTCTGTTACAATATGTATTATGGGAATTAATTATTTAATAAATTAAATTTTTTATGAGTAATATAGATGCACCAAAAAATCTTGATTACAATTACGATATAGTTAAGCTATTTACGGTAGCTGCAATCTGCTGGGGTGTTTTTGGCTTCTTAGCGGGAGTTGTTATCGCTTGGCAACTCGCCATGCCATCTCTAAATCTTGGATTAGAATATACTAGTTTTGGTAGACTAAGACCTCTTCACACCACTTCGGTAATTTTTGCTTTTGGCGGTAATGTCCTGATTGCTACTAGTTTATTTGTAGTGCAAAGAACCTGCCAAGCAAGACTTTGGGGTTCAAAAAATATTCACAACTTTATATTCTTATCCTATCAGGCGTTTCTATTTCTTGCAGTAACTGGATACGTTAATGGTATTACGCAAGCTAAGGAATACGCAGAACCTGAATGGTATGCTGATATAATATTGTTCTTTTTCTTTATAGCTTACTTCATTATCTATATGAGAACCCTTGCTCGTAGAAAAGAATCTCATATCTACGTTGCTAACTGGTTTTATTTAGCTTTTATTGTTACTGTAGCTATATTACATACAATTCACAACTTAGCAATTCCATTAAGCTTGGATGGCTCATATAGCTACCCATTGTTTGGCGGCGTTCAAGGTGCCATGATTCAGTGGTGGTACGGTCATAATGCTGTTGGCTTCTTCTTAACATCAGGATTTATTGGAATTATGTACTATTTCGTCCCTAAAAGAGCTAATAGACCTGTTTATTCATATAGATTGTCAATTCTACACTTTTGGTCATTTGTATTTTTGTATGTTTGGGCCGGCCCTCATCATCTTCACTATACATCGCTACCAGATTGGGTGCAGACCTTGGGGATGACTTTTTCTATTATTCTATGGATGCCATCATGGGGTGGTATGTTAAATGGCATCTTAACCCTATCAGGAGCCTGGGACAAGTTAAGAAATGATAACGTTCTTAGATTTTTAATTACCGCGGTAGCTTTCTACGGAATGTCTACATTTGAAGGTCCTATTATGGCTATTAAAGAAGTTAATTCACTTTCTCATTATACCGACTGGACTATTGGTCACGTTCATTCTGGCGCCTTAGGATGGGTAGCCCTGGTTAGCTTTGGCGCTCTTTACCATATGGTTCCTGTATTATGGAGAAGAAAAGACTTGTATTCTAACGATCTTGTTGCTGTTCATTTTTGGTTGGCTACAATTGGTATATTATTATATATTACTTCCATGTGGGCCTCTGGTATTACTCAGGGCTTAATGTGGAGATCTTATGATGAACTAGGCTTTTTGAGCTACTCATTTGTTGAGTCGGTAGCTGCGATTAGGCCAATGCATTTTGTCAGAGCTATTGGTGGATTATTTTTCCTCACTGGAGCTTGCATCATGGCTTACAACTTATTTAAAACCATAAAAGGCGACCTTCATAAAGAAGAGTTTAACTATAATAAAGAAAAATATTTATAATAATTATACTTAAATATGTTCAAACAACATGAAAAAGTAGAGAGAAACTCTATAATTTTATTAATATTCATTATACTTCTTATTTCAGTGGGAGCTCTTACTGAAATAGTGCCCCTTTTTAGAAAGGAGGTGGTAATTGAGAAAGTAGAAGGCATGAGGCCTTACACCCCTCTTGAATTAGCTGGTGCTAAAATATACAAAAGAGAGGGTTGTTACGGTTGCCACTCGCAACAAGTAAGGGTATTGCGTGACGAAGTAGAGAGGTATGGTCACTACTCTTTGGCTGCTGAATCAATGTATGACCATCCTTTTCAGTGGGGATCCAAAAGAACCGGTCCTGATTTAGCTAGAGTTGGTGGTAAGTATTCTGACGACTGGCATGTTAAGCACTTGATCAACCCCAGGTCAGTAGTTCCAGAATCTATCATGCCAACCTATCCTCATTTAATAAAAAGAGAGGCTAAGCTAGCTGGTCTTGACGAAGATATGAGGGTTTTGCAAAAAATCGGCATTCCTTATACTGATGAAATGATTCAAAATGCTGTCAGTGATGCTGTGGTTCAATCCTCAACTGATAGAGATACCGAAGGTCTTGAAAAACGATATGGTAAAAAAGTTAACGTGAGGGATTTTGATGAGAATCCAGAAAGAATTTCTGAAATGGACGCTCTAGTTGCCTACTTACAAATGCTTGGTACCTTGGTTGATTTTTCAAAATATGAACCAGTGGATCCCAAGAATAATAGTAAATAATTTATTGATGTATGATCAAGTTTATATTAGATAATTTACCTACCCTTACTACACTCTTTTTCATCTTAGCTTTCCTTGTCGCTATGTACTTTACTTTTTTCAAGAATAGTAAAAAAACACACGATGACCATGCTAAAATGATCCTGAAAGACGATGATTAGCCTTTATAAATAACTTCTTTTACATGATTAGAAGAGTTGCCGTCATATCTATTAATATTATTTTGTTATTTGCTAACATTAGCTATGCCCGCCCCATTTCTTACTCCGGGGGTTATACCTTAATGCAATCTAATAATATCTTATCCAACTCTATTCATGCGCATTACTCACCAACCTATAAATATTCTATTGGCTATCGTGCAGAGCATTTTCGGCGTCAAAATATTACCTTCAATGGCTTGCAGCTTAACAATTTAATAAAAAGATGGAATTTACCATCTGCGCAAGGTAATATTTACATCAAATCAGGAGTTGGCGATATGAGAGACTCAACTGATAATGGTCTGGCTGGATTTACCGGTATAGCCGCAGATTTTGAAACCAGAAAATATCTAATTTCTTATAGCAACAGATACTATAAATCAGATAAAAATGTACTTTCTCAATTCCAGCAATCTGCTCGTATTGCATTTGCTCCGTATGTTGCAAATTATGACAGTTGGCATCAATGGCTTATATTAGAAGTTACGCACCTACCCACCTCAAAAAACAATAAAATTGTTACAACCCCCGCAGTAAGGATATTTAAAGGTTTACATTTAACGGAATTTGGTTTATCCTCTAATAAGAGAGCTATTTTTAACTACATAATAAGATTTTAATATGAAAAAATTTATTACCCTTGTTGTTTTTATGATTTTTCCTTTTGCCGCCATGGCAAAGCCTGTTACGGTCAAGGTAAATGGTATGGTTTGTGGATTTTGCGTCTCAACAATACAAAAAAACTTCTATCAAAATGATGAAGTTAGAAATGTCAAAATTGATTTAAACTCTAAGAGTGTTATTATTGATTTCAAAGAATCAAAAAGCATGACAGATCAACAAATCACAGATATCATTGTAAATAATGGTTATGCAGTAGAAAAAATTGATCGTAAATAATGAGAAATAAAGCCACTTTATTTTCTTATTTGACTCTTTTTACATCTTTATCAACCCTATTGTGTTGCGCTTTACCAATTGTATTTGTCAGCCTGGGGGCGGGAGCTCTTTTTGCAGCAATATCAAGCAAGATACCATTTATTAATGTGCTTGGCGAAAATTTTACTTTGCTTTTTACTCTATCCGTTTTGTTGTTAGCGTTAGCAGGTTACTTTATCTTTATCAAGCCACAATCTTGCCCTACTGATAAAAAATTAGCTAATATTTGCACTAAATCAAAAAAAATTAACAAGATTATCTGGCTTGGCACTGTTGCAATCCTGATAACTAGCTTCTTTTTTAAATATATTTTAATTTTAATTGTTTAAATATGACCCTGACTTACTCAGCAATGCTAGAACTAGGAACTGAGTTACCGGTTTTTAAGCTGCCAAATACTATTGATGGCCAGATATTTAATTCAAAATTTTTATCTAATAACAAAGGCAAGCTTATTATGTTTATATGCAATCATTGCCCTTTTGTTATTCACAATCATCAGCAGATTTGCGAAATTTCTAATGAATTTACCAATGACATTGATTTTGTCGCTATCAGCTCTAACGACATAGAGTCATATCCCGATGATGCTCCGGATAAAATGCAAGAGCTTGTAACAAAATTAAATTGGAACTTTCCTTATCTCTATGACGAAAGTCAATTGGTAGCAAAATCTTTTAATGCAGCCTGTACGCCTGAATTCTATTTATTTGATAATGATGATAAGTTAATTTATCGCGGTCGCATCGATGACTCCTCACCCACCAATAACAACCCTTCTACTGGTAAAGATTTGCGAGATGCTATTAATAATTTTATTAATAATAGCAACATTTCCGAGCTGCAATACCCATCGATGGGCTGCAACATTAAGTGGAAAAATAGCTAGATTCGGTATTTTTCTTGACTAATTAGTTACTGCTTTTATTATAAGGTTAGAATATTAACTAATTTTTATTTATATGCCATTTGATAACGCAAAAACCCAAGATACCGAAGCTTCTGAGAATCCTAACCTACAAATTTTATTATATAAAATTTCTACCAGTGGTTTTCTAGAAGATTATGGTATCGAAGGTGATACCAATCTAAACACTCTTAAAGGCGATGCTGCTAGATTAATTCTATCAATTATGGAATCTTCCAAAGATTGTTCAATAAAAAGCATCGCAGACTCTTATGAAGATAAGAGTGATCTTTCAAATGATGATTTTAAGAAGATATTTAGCACCTATCACGCAGCTGGTAAACCAGCCGTATCCAGTCCCCTTGCGCAAGCATTGGACGGAAAAAATAAATTACAAGGTGGTGGTCGTTAACTTTAATATGAAAATTTTTCACTCCTTCCTTATTATCTTAATTATTATATCAATTCCCTTTAAATCTATGTCTAAGAATGAAGATCTGAATATTTTTGGTGATGAATTAAAAACGTGTTGTTATGACCCAATGACCGGCTATTTTAGAGACGGATCTTGTAAAACCGATTACACTGATCGTGGCACTCACACTGTCTGCGCTATCATAACTGACAAGTTCTTGCGATATACTTTATCCAAAGGTAATGACTTAATTTCTGCTAATGAATATTTTCCGGGACTAAAAGTTGGTGATAAATGGTGTCTTTGCGCCATAAGGTGGCAAGAGGCAGTAGCGGATGGCGTAGCTCCTCCTCTAGACCTTGAGGCAACCAACATCAAGACTTTGGATTATATTAAATATGACGATTTGATTGAATATGACGCAGAAAAGGTTCTTGCTCAGCAAATCTTAGCAGATCTATCTGTTGATCGCGATTTATCAATTATATTTGCGGCCAATAATAATCTGGAGATAGCAACCTTACTGCCATTGCTATTGATAACAGATAAGGAAGTCTATATCAATAACAAGTTAAAACCCAATTTAAGTAGCAAACATTTTCATAGATATTTTAACATCACACCATCAGAGTTAGACGGTGATTATCTGGTTAAATTCATGATCAAGAGAGGTAGTAGCGAATTTATTAAGCTTTCCGAATAGCTTTTTCACGCTCTTTTGATAATATCTTTTTGATTCTATGCCATTTGACATTATATTTGCTTTTATTGACAGTTATTATCTTTATGTTAGCATCAATTACCGCCCTATTACTATATTTCTTTGCCTGTCGATGGATTTTGCTGCTACCAAATATTTCTACCGATTTGTAATTATCAAAAATTATATATGAATACACTTCGCCAGTGAAAATATTTCTACTATATTTATAACCAAGCACCCCTTTAGCATCTTTTTTAATATAGGATCTGATTTCGTTAGTTTGCCGCCAGAATTGTTTATTGCTATCAAGGTCATCACCAAGCTTAACATAAGTCATAACAAGGACGACGTTTTGCCTCTTATCAATCTTACCCTTTTGCAATCCCTGAACGGGGGTTGAAATATCACATGATATAGCGGTAAATGCCAATAATACTAAAGCTACTAAATTAATCAATCTCATATCTTACTAATTTATTTATAATATTCTATCTAATTATATTATCAGACATATTGCGGACAATGTCAACAACTATTAATTAACAATGTTTAGTAATGTATTATTTTGCTACTATTAAGCTATATGATGACTTATAAAGAAGCTTTGGCAGCAGCCAGTCTAGCTATTGGAACGCGATAAGGACTACATGAAACGTAATCTAATCCAACATCGTGACAAAAGTAAATTGAATTTGGATTACCGCCATGCTCACCACAGATTCCAAGCTTGATATCTGGCCTAGTTTCCTTGCCTTTACTAGTGGCAATCTTTATTAACTGCCCAACTCCATCTCTATCTAGCTCTGCAAATGGATCTTTTTCTAATATACCAGCTTCTTGATAATGACCCAGGAAGTTACCAGCATCATCACGAGAAAGGCCAAATGTTGTTTGCGTTAAATCATTAGTTCCAAAGCTAAAGAACTGCGCATGGGTTGCGATTTCATCAGCCATTAATGCTGCTCTTGGCAGTTCAATCATAGTACCAATTAAATACTCTAAATCTTGACTATATTCAGATCTAACTGACTCATAGGTTTTTATTACTAATTCTTTTAATATCTCAAGTTCTTTTTTGGTGGCAACTAAAGGAATCATAATTTCAAGGTGCACCGCCTTTTTATCTTCAGCCTTAACTTTCATTGCCGCTTCAAATATTGCTCTAATTTGCATTTCATAGATCTCGGGATAAGAAATTCCTAATCTACAGCCACGATGGCCCAGCATTGGATTCTCTTCTTTAAGATTTGAGATTCGTAAATTAACTTCAGACTCTTCAATGCCAATTACTTTGGATAGATTAGCAATCTCCTGAGCTTTATGAGGCAAGAATTCGTGCAATGGCGGGTCAAGCAATCTGATAGTCACTGGTAAATTATCCATAACGTTAAATATCTCAATAAAGTCATTTCTTTGCATTGGCAAAAGTTTATCTAGAGCGGTTTTTCTACCATTGATATCTTTTGCTAAAATCATCTCTCGCACAGAGTCGATTCGATCCTCATCAAAAAACATGTGCTCGGTACGACATAATCCAATACCTTGGGCACCAAAATCACGGGCCGTCTGACAATCAAGCTTTGTTTCCGCGTTAGTTCTAACTTTTAATCTTCTAATTTCATCGCACCAACTCATTACTTTCTTAAAATCATCAGATAAATCTGGTTTTAGAGTAGCTACTATACCATTTATTACTTGGCCAGTGGAGCCGTTGATGGTAATAGTGTCACCTTCTTTGATTGTAACGCCACCTATGGTTAAGGTTTTATCCTTGTAACTTATGGTGATTTGCGATGCTCCAGACACGCATGGTGTGCCCATACCTCTAGCTACTACCGCCGCATGAGAAGTCATGCCCCCTCTTGCTGTTAATATGCCTTGCGATACATGCATACCCTTGATGTCTTCTGGACTAGTTTCGATTCTAACTAGTATAACTTTTTCTCCTTTAGCATCGCAACTTTCAGCGTCAGCAGATGTAAATACAACTTTACCAGATGCAGCACCAGGAGAAGCTGGCAATCCTTTGGTCAGCACTTCTTTTTTGCATTTAGGATCCAAAGTTGGGTGCAGCAACTGATCTAAACTTTCAGGATCTAATCTTCTAATAGCCTCTTTTTTATCAATCAAACCCTCATTAACCATATCAACAGCGATTTTTAGTGCTGCTTGCGCCGTTCTTTTGCCACTTCTGGTTTGTAACATCCAAAGTTTTTGATTTTGCACAGTAAACTCGATATCTTGCATATCTTTATAATGCAATTCTAACTTTTGATAGAAGTCTTTTAAATCAGAATACACTTTTGGCATTGACTCTTCCATTGAAGGCAAGTCAGAATCAAGTTCAGATTTACCGTCATTGGTGATTGATTGTGGGGTTCTGATACCAGCAACTACATCTTCTCCTTGAGCGTTAATTAGATACTCGCCATAAAGCTTTTTTTCGCCAGTTGAAGGGTTTCTAGTAAATGCAACACCGGTGGCGCAATCGCCTCCCATGTTACCAAAAACCATAGATTGGACGTTTACTGCGGTTCCCCACTCTTGCGGAATGTCGTTTAATTTTCTATAGGTAATAGCTCTATCATTCATCCACGAATCAAATACAGCTTGAATTGATCCCCATAACTGCTCACTAACATCTTGCGGGAACTCTTTACCTGTTTCACTCTTGACCTTGTCTTTGAATTTATTAGTTAAATCTTCTAAATCATTTTCATCAAGATCAGTATCTTCAAACTTACCAATTTCTTGCTTCTTTTCATCTAGAATTACTTCAAAATTGTAGTGATCCACTCCTAGCACTACATCAGAGTACATTTGAATAAATCGACGATATGAATCAAAGGCAAACCTCTTGTTGCTGCTTTTACTAGCAAGAGCTTGTACCGTCTTATCATTTAACCCAAGATTTAATACGGTATCCATCATACCTGGCATTGAAGCCCTGGCGCCTGATCTAACCGAGAATAATAACGGGTTTGATTCGTCACCAAATTTAGCACCAATTATTTCTTCTATTGTCGTGATAGCATTTTTAATTTCACTATCCAATGACTCAGGAAAAGATTTGCTGTTTTCATAATACTTTGTGCATAATTCAGTGCTAATTGTAAATCCTGGAGGTACTGGCAAGCCCATTTTCGACATTTCTGCAAGGTTTGCACCTTTACCACCTAATAGGTTTTTCATCGAAGAGTCGCCCTCGGACTGGTCGCTACCAAATGAATATACAAATTTTTCTGTCATTTTTAGTTGAATTAAGTTCATCAATTTACTACAGTTAATAATACACTATACTTGAAAAATGTCAATCAATTTTAGGTATCTATCTCCCAAAATTGTGAAATTAGGTGTAATATTTTGTAAGATTTTAGACTCCGAATTGTTTTGCACCAAATGTTAGTAAAAATAGTAATATTGGAGCGACTAACATTGCACCATCCAGTCTGTCTAAAACTCCACCATGACCAGGTATTATATCTCCCGAATCTTTGACTCCGAAAATCCTTTTGAATTTTGACTCCATAAGATCGCTAACTTGACTAGAAATTGATAGTAAAATAGAAATAATTAAGAAGAATGTCAAATCTCCTACAAAAATCAATGATGAAAATAAGCCAATTACAATTGCAGAAGCTACTCCACCAAAAAATCCAGACCATGTCTTGCCCGGACTAATGGTCGGTGCTAGTTTCTTGCCGCCAATTATTCTGCCGGTAAAATAGGCAGAAATATCAGTGGCCCAAATTATTAAAAACATCCAAAACAGGATGTCAGAATCAATCAGTTTGATCTTTAGCAAGCAATAACAAGGTATAGTTATGTATAAAAATCCGACTAATCGCCATTTATTTTTACCACGCATTGAGCTAGTCATGTCACACCACTCAAATACCATTAAGACAGTGACTGCCAAAGTAAAGAAAATAAATAAATTATGAGAAAATAGGATTATGTATATTGCCAAAGGTACCATAATAAGCGAGCTAATCACCCTCTTTCTTAGTTGCGACGACCTATCCACTTTCAGCTTTAGGAAGCTTTTAACCTTACTAAAGTCAAAACTTTTATCTTTTGCCATATCTTCTAATTCTTTTATTAAAATCCTCCAAAGCAAGATCCAAATCTTTCGAAGAAAAATCTGGCCACAGAACTTCAGTAAAATATAGCTCCGTATATGCTATTTGAAGTAGCAAGAAATTACTAATTCTGTTATCACCACCAGTTCTGACTAATAAGTCTGGATCCGGCATGTCTGGCTGATAAAGATTATTTACAATATCTTGATATCCCAACTCTTCAATATTAATCTCTCTTTTGTTAACTGCAAGTAGTAATTTTTTGAATGCATCAGTTATTTCTTGTCTTGAGCCATAGCTGAAAGCTATATTCAGAGTTAGTAAATCATTATCAGCAGTTTGCTGAGTGATAGCTACAATCTTTTCTTTAACTTTATCTTTCAACTTGTCAAAATTACCTGATACCACTATTTTAACATTCTTCTGTGCTATCTCTTTAATATCTCTGCCTAGGTAATCTTCAAGTAGTCCCATAAGGTAATCCACTTCTTTTCTTGGCCTATTCCAATTTTCAGATGAAAAGGCATAAAGAGTAACATATTTGATATCGCGCTCGATTGCTGCTTCTACTACATTTTTGATATTTTGAGCACCCATTTTATGACCGGCTGTAACACTTTTGGAACGACCTTGAGCCCAGCGATAGTTACCGTCCATAATTATCGCTAGATGATTAACAGTATTTTGGCTTATATCTGAACTGGCCATTGATTTATGTAGTTGTCAAATCCGTTTCCTTGTCTGAAACCTTACTATCAATATTTTTAACATATTCATCAGTTATGTTTTGTATAACATCACTATATCCATGAATAGTGTCCTTGCCGAGCTCTTTTTCGCTTTTCTTCAACTCATCGATAGAGTCTCTTCTAACATTCCTAAGAGCAACTTTTTTATCTTCGCCATATTTTTTTGCCAATTTAGCCAGCTCCTCTCTTCTTTCTTGAGATAGCTTTGGAATTGCAATCCTTACTAACTGACCATCAATCATCGGATTAAAGCCAAGATTGGAGTTTATAATTGCTTTTTCGATTGGCTTAACACTATCCTTGTCCCATACCTGAATAGATAATGTGGTTGCATCAGCAGCAGAAACACTTGCAAGTTGCGAAAGGGGCATTTGTGAACCATAAACTTCTGCTGTAATGGTATCTAAAGCAGAAGGGTTAGCTCTACCGGTAGATATAGAACCCAGATCACGTTGCAAAGATTTAATTACATCGTCCATTCTACCCTTAGTTTTTTGCGACAATTCTTCTATCATGTTTACTTAATTATTAATTATTATTCAACTTCAAGAGCGACCGAACCCCCTTGACCACCTCCGATACATAGAGTAGCCAAACCAAGATTCTTATCCCTTCTTTTTAGTTCACGCAATAAGTGTATAATGATCCTTGCGCCGGTCATGCCGACGGGATGGCCAAGTGCGATAGCCCCACCATTAACATTTACCTTATCGTAACCTATTTTACCTACCGTAGCTGATAAGTCAAAGTTTTCTTGCATAAATTTTTTACTATCAAAAGCCTCGACACATCCTATAGCCTGAGCAGCAAACGCTTCATTAAGCTCTACTAAGTCAAAATCGTTAAGCTTATATTTACTGTTTTGCAGCATTTTAACAGTAGAATGTACCGGCCCAAGTCCCATTAGTGATGGATCAAGACCAGCATAGGCATATTGTGTAATATAACCCAATGGCTGCAAATTGAGATCTTTTGCCTTCTTTTCAGTCATCAAAATAGCAAAAGCCGCACCATCAGTGACCTGTGAGGAGTTTGCAATTGTCACAGTACCAGTCGATCTTTCAAAATAAGGTTTTAACCGCATTAAGTCTTCGATTTTTTGATTCAACCTAATACCTTCATCTTTTTCTATCATTTGACTTTTTTTGCCATTATTGTTGTGAATAGCAATAATTTCATCATCAAAAATACCATCTTCTTGTGCCTTTTGCGCCTTATGATGACTATTTAAGGCAAATTGGTCTTGATCCGTTCTAGATATCGAAAATTCTCTGGCAATATTTTCCGCTGTACATCCCATTATCAGACCAGATATTGGATCGGTAAGCCCCTGCTGCAATCCTATTATTGGCTTTAGATATTTTAATCTAAACTTAGATATTACACCTAACCTTTGCGATAGAGTTTTGGCTCTAAATAATCTAGAGAAGATTTCAGTCATTTGCTTACCATATAATAACGGTATGTTACTCATTGATTCGACACCTCCAACGGCTATCACATCACTTTCACCATTTCTTATTTTTGATATTGCACTAGTAAATGCCTCCATGCCAGATGCGCAATTACGATGGACAGTAAAGGCGGGTATATTTTCTGGTAGGTCAGCCTTGAGAGCTATCACTCTGGCGATGTTGGCGGTGTCAGCGGGCTGTGCTACATTACCTATTATTACTTCATCGATTACTTTTGGGTCAATCTTACTTCTTATTACCACCTCTTTCAATATTCTGGCACCAAGATCGCTAGCACTGATATTTTTAAGAGAACTCCCGGCCTTGCCCATTGGACTTCTAAATCCTCCTATTACCGCTATTCTTTGACTGTTCATAATTTCTGCTTTAATAATAATATGAAATTTTTTATAGCAATTAATTTATTTTAATTATATAATAACTACATATAAATTAAATATCAAATATTTTAGTAAATTAAATAGTTGCAACATGTTAGATTCTGATTTAATAAAATTTTCTCATCACTTAGCAGATATCAGTGAGGAAATTGCGAAAAAATATTTTAGAGTACCTAATGGCGAAATCGAAAAGGACGATCAAAGTCCCGTTACCAAGGCTGATCGTGAAATTGAAGAAATTATTAGGCATAATATTAAAAAGAAATATCCTGATCATGGCATTATTGGTGAAGAGTATGGTGTCGAAAATAAAGATAGCGAATTTCAATGGATTATAGACCCTATTGACGGCACCTCTTCATTTATCATTGGTCGCCCTACTTTTGGGTCATTAATTGCCCTTGCATATCAAAATAAACCTATATTGGGAATTATTAACCAGCCAATCAGCAAAGAACGCTGGATTGGCGTTGACGACGGTAGTGACAATAGTGGCGCTTGGTTCAACGGCAGCGCTATTAAAACTAGAAAATGCACAGATCTTGAAAATGCAGTTATTTCATCTACTTCACCATACTTTTTTAATGATGATTATAATAAATTTCTTGATTTAGCAAAAAAGGCTAAATATCAAAAATATGGTGGCGTAATATATGGTGGAGACTGTTATTCATATGCACTTTTGGCTTCTGGCTTTGTCGATATCGTTATTGAGCCCAACTTGCAAGTATATGATTATGCAGCCCTGTTGCCTATCGTGTCTGCAGCTGGAGGTAAAGCTGGAGACTGGCAGTGTCATGATTTAAATATGAGGTCAGACGTCAAGTTTTTAGCTTGCGCTACTCCGGAACTATACAATAAGGTATGCCAACTAATGAAATAATATAGATATAAGATGAGCAAATTGCAACAATTACCACAAAATGACAACATTACTGAAGATGAAAGGTCGGAACTATCAAACTTAGAAGCTGAACAAACTGTACTGGGAACCGTCCTGTTGAATAACGAATATTTATCAAAAGTTTCGGAATTTTTGCTGCCAGAGCATTTTTACGACCCTTCCCATCAAAGGATTTATGCACAAATCCTGCATAATGTTGAAAAAACCAACGTAATTGCCAACAAGGTAACTTTAAAGCAATTTTTCAACAATGACGAAGTAGTAAAAGCTAATGGTGGTGCCAACTACTTATCGACATTACTGGCTCAGGCTTCAGCTATCATTAATATTGCTGACTATGGTCGATTAATTCAAGATTTAGCACTAAAAAGAAAGCTGGTTATGATTGGCGAAGATATAGTCAATCAGGCATATAGTATTTCTGATAAGTCGACCGGCTCTGATCAAATTGAAAAAGCTGAAGGTTCGCTCTTTAGTCTATCCAACCAAGGATCTAGTAAATCAGATTTTACTAATATCTCAGTATCACTTAAACAAACTTTGGAAAATACCTTGGTTGCCCGAGGACGAGACAGTCATATTAGCGGAATCTCAACTGGATTATCCGATTTAGATAAAATGCTTTCAGGGTTACAAAATTCTGATTTGTTAATTTTAGCCGGAAGACCTTCTATGGGAAAAACTGCACTGGCTGTCAACTTAGCAGTTAATGCTTGCAAAGCTTTAAATAAAGATATTGAAAATGAGAAAGATAAGAAGGCTGTTGGCTTTTTCTCTTTGGAGATGTCAGCTGATCAACTATCTGCTCGTATTTTGTCAATGGAGTCAAGCATTAATGCCACCAAGTTTAGAACTGGTAATATTAACGATATGGAATGGGAAGCGATTGCTGCAAGATCGGCTGAGATAGAAAAATGGCCATTTTTTATTGATGATACTCCAGCATTATCAATTTCGGCACTTAGAACTCGCACTAGAAGAATGATTAGAAAGCATAATCTAGCTTTTATATTGGTTGATTATTTGCAACTAGTTAAGGGTAGCGGTGGCAAGTCTAACGAAAACAGAGTGCAAGAAATTTCAGAAATTACGCAAGGGTTAAAAGCTATTGCCAAAGAATTTAATATACCCGTTATGGCATTATCTCAACTATCTCGTGCTGTTGAACAAAGAGATGATAAAAGACCGCAGCTTTCCGACCTAAGGGAATCGGGATCAATTGAGCAAGATGCTGATGTTGTAGCATTTATTTATCGTGAAAGCTATTATCTTGAAAGAAAACAACCACCTGACTCTGATGTATCAAAATTTGAAGAGTGGCAAGAAACAATGGATAGTATGCGCAATGTATCGGAAGTGATAATTGCAAAACAAAGGAATGGACCCGTTGGTAACGTTCACCTATATTTTGACGCTGAATTCACCAGATTTTCAAATCTAGACATACAACATTAATATGATAGTTATTGGTATCGAGACTTCTTGTGATGAAACGGCGGTAGCAATTGTTGATGATAATAAAAATATCTTAAGTAACCTAGTTATATCACAAATTGAGATCCACAAAGAGTTTGGAGGTGTTGTTCCTGAAATTGCTGCAAGAAATCATATCGAAGTAATTGATAAACTGATAAACAAGGCCCTGCTAGAGGCTAAAATAGAACTTGCTGATATTGATGCTGTAGCAGTTACTGCTGGACCTGGTCTAATTGGAGGATTGATTGTTGGGATCATGATGGCTAAATCAATTGCCCTAGCTCTCAATAAACCAATCGTTGCAGTCAATCATCTTGAAGGTCATATTCTCACTCCAAGATTAACTAACGATATAGAATTTCCTTTTTTAGCACTACTAGTATCCGGTGGTCATTGCCAAATATTACGTGCTACAAATATCGGAGAATATAAGCTGATTGGAGAAACTATCGATGACGCACTTGGTGAATGTTTTGATAAAGTTGCACAAATGATTGGCGAAAGCTACCCTGGTGGACCAATAATAGAAAAGCTTGCCCTTGATGGCGATGAAAATAAATTTAAATTTCCTAAACCCTTAGTAGACAAGGATTTCGAAAAAAAGAATATCTATAATTTTTCATTTTCTGGATTAAAAACGGCCGTGAGAAGAAAAATTGAAGAGCTAACGGGCGAGACTTTTTCACTGCAATCCGCTAACTTACTTTCATTAAAAGAAAAACGTGATATTTGCGCCTCTTTTCAAAAAACAGTTACTAATATAATCATTAATAGGTTAACAAATGTGTTAACAAACCACGATAACTTATTTGTTGAATCAAAGAAAGGGCAGTTAATTATATCAGGAGGCGTTGCTGCTAATAGTTATATTACCCAAAGGTTACAAGATTGGGCTGGTGAGGATATTTCAATCATCACTCCTGAGCTTCAATTGTGCACAGATAACGCAGCCATGATTGCCTGGGCTGGAATTGAGAAAATAAAAAAAGGACATGCTGATGATTTGAATTTCAAGCCCTTAGCAAAGTGGAATTTATAAATATTAAAAGCAATATCATGAAAGAGACTTTTAAAATTTTAATTATTATTTTATCAGCAGTTCTGTTACTTGGGTGTGGGAAAAAAAGCTCCGTAAAATATCCAGGAGGACAAAAGAAGCCTAACTTTGAAAATGTAATTGACGAAGGTGTAGAATAGCAATCACCCCCTTATTTACCCATTATTGCGATCCAATCATCCTCTGATAATATTGCAACCCCTAGTTCTTGAGCCTTTTTTAATTTTGACCCAGCATCGCTACCAGCAACAACATAATCAGTTTTTGCCGATACAGAGCCTTTCACTTTCATACCAATATCTTCAGCTGTCTTTTTAGCTTCTTGTCGAGAAAACTTTCCTAAACTACCAGTAAAAACAATTGATTTACCCGCGTATTGCGAATCACTAGAGGCAACCACCTTATCAATAATTTGTAGCTGACAATCAAGGCCATCAATCATTTTCTTGATATTAGCATCTTTAAAATAATCGGTAACAGCATGAGCAGTTTTCTCACCAATACCATCCAGCCCCTGAAATTCTAAATAATTACTATTAGACAATAGCTCCTCGTGATCAAGGGCAGCAAATTCACTCATTGATGCTTTAAAGCTTTGGTAACTGATAAAATGCGAAGCAATTAATTTAGCAGTTGTTATGCCAATAAAACGAATGCCAATTGCGTAGATGAACTTCTCCAAATCTATTTTACGCTTTTTGTTAATTGCAGCAAATAAATTAGTGGCAGATTTCTCGCCAAAACCCTCTTTATTTTCAAGCTTTTTCTCCTTTGGTACCTCTTGGTTGCGACTTTCTAATGTATAAATATCAGCAAAAGATTGTATTAATCCATCTTCATAGAAATTCTCAATTTGCTTCTTACCGAGTCCAGCAATAT
This sequence comes from Rickettsiales bacterium, assembly GCA_047404215.1. Lineage (GTDB taxonomy): Bacteria > Pseudomonadota > Alphaproteobacteria > Rickettsiales > UBA1997 > CAMCFD01. Next base: position 11,033 of record JBDOIV010000094.1, on the reverse strand, counting down.
CAATAGCATCCTTAGAAACAAAGTGCTTAAGAGTTTCAATCATCTGCGCTTTACAGTTCAAGCCCCCTGTACATCTGAGCACAACATCATCTTCAACATTTTTAACTGCACTACCGCACACTGGACAAGATTCTGGAAAAGAAAAAGTAGCAACCTCACCTTGTCTTTTACTCGTATCTGAAGCTATGACTTGCGGAATAACATCCCCCGCCCTTTTGACAGTGACGATATCTCCAATGCGAATATCTTTTCTGGCAATCTCATCTTGATTATGAAGCGAGGCACGACTGACCATAACGCCACCAATATTGACCGGGGTTAGATGAGCCACTGGCGTTAAAGCTCCGGTTCTGCCCACTTGAATAGAAATATCTTCGATTTTAGTGGTAGCGGTTTGGGCTGCAAATTTATGAGCAATTGCAAATCTAGGCGAAGAAGAGACGTAACCAAGACGCTGCTGCAAAGCAAAATCATTTACCTTATATACCATTCCATCCAAGTCATAATCAAGCTCAAAGCGACTATCACTAACTTTATTATATGAAGCCATTAAGGCGTCAATATCGTTACACAAAATAGAATGTGGCTCTATTATAAAACCATATCCTTTGATCTTGGTAATAAATTCACTATGAGAAGTGGCGATGAAATCTGATGAATAATCACCAATGCCGTAAGCAAAATAACTAAGGTTTCTTGACTTGGTAATACCGGAGTCAAGTTGACGTAACGACCCAGCTGCAGCATTTCTTGGATTAGCAAAAACCTTGTCACCAGCTACTTGCTGACGCTCATTGAGAAGTAGAAACTGCGACTTGGGCATGTAAACCTCTCCCCTAACCTCCAATATCGCAGGAGGGTTATTAGTATCTAGTTGATGCGGAAAATCCTTAATGGTTTTAACATTCAAAGTAACATCTTCGCCTACTTTACCGTCACCACGAGTAGCAACATGCATTAATTTGCCGTTTTCATAACGCGCTGAAAATGATAAGCCATCAATTTTTGGTTCACTAAAAAACTGCAAGTCATCACTGCTAGCTGCAAATAAATCGTTTTGATCAACTTCCTTAATACCTAAAAATCTTTTAACTTTTTGCACAAAGTCACCAACATCACCCTCGTCAAAAGCATTACCTAGCGAATACATTTGCTTAGCATGAATAATTTTAGAAAAAGCATCCAGTACAGTAGAGCCAACTTCACTAAGTACCGAATTTTTTTCATCAAAAACCTCCGGATTTTGTGCGTAAAACTCCTTTAACTCGGACTTAAGTAGGTCATATTTTTGATCAGAAACTCTTGGATCATCATATTTATGATAATGTTCATTATGAGACCTAATTTCAGACTCCAATTCCTTAATCTTTGCTATCACTTGCTCATCTACCATTATACTAAACTATTATCATTTATATCTTTTAGATCTTTTGTTAACCTCAACATATTAAGATCAGAAAAATCCTTGTCATCAATGCAGTAGATATAAGCTACATCATCTTCGCAATATAAAAGAGAGGTGCCATAATGCATGTTAATAAATACTTTCAAAATAGATAAATTAATAGTTTTAAAGTTACTTATTTTTGTTTTATAAAGCACCGGCTCAGAACTATAATTTAGCAAAAATGGCTTATGAATTGAAATCGCTAATTTGAAAAAATTTAAAAAGTACCGATGGATATATATCGAATACAGATTAAGATATAAAAAACTCAACTCCCTACTGCTTCTAATAATTCCTATGCGATAACAAAAATATGAACTTGCAAGGGCAGCAATTAAGGCTATCAATATATGGATAATATCAAAGCCAAACACTAAAAAGTCCAACAAAGAGCCAATGAAAAAAATAAACAAAAAACTGTTTAACCAAGTTAACATTAAATTAGCATTTAATTTATATTATTGATATATTTTACCTTAGGTAATTATAAAAATAAATATAGATTTAATATTTTTCTTTATTTTATATATAAACCGTTATAAAATAATTAATATATAAACAATTGATAACCTGATTATGAAAAAATTACTTATTGTACAAGCCAGATTCTATAATGAAATATCTGATATGCTTATTGATGGCGCCGTTACTAGAATCAAAGAACTTGGCTACGATCATGATGTAATAGATATATCTGGAGCCCTTGAAATTCCTTACACTATTGCCACCGCCGATAAACACAAAAGCGATAAATACGATGGATACATAGCGCTTGGATGCGTCATCAGAGGAGAAACAAGCCATTATGATATTGTTACTTCACAAAGCGCTTACGGCATCATGAAATTGACAATAGAAAATAGCTTAGCCATTGGTAATGGTATAATCACAACAGAGGACAGAAGTCAAGCCATTAGAAGGGCTAGCAAAGATGAGCTTAACAAGGGTGCATTTGCCGTCAACGCTTGCCACAAGATGATACTACTTAAAGAAAAATTGTTAAATGATAACTAGCAATATCTTTAGCTATCTGGAAAGAAGAATTAATATTATACTCATTATAGCCCTTATTGCTTGCCAAGTATATTTTTCTACACAATCAAGACATATTAAGCCCGACTACAACTTGATTCCAAACCCTGTCAACAAAAGTCTGCAACAGTTATTTTCTCTTGGTGATAGCGAGCTACTTTTTAGATTTCTGATCATTAGGATTCAAAATGCTGGAGATGTATACGCGGGCAGAGTTCCTCTGAAATACTATGATTATGAAAAGCTTTACAATTGGTTCATTTTGCTTGACGACATCAACGATAAATCTAATATCGTACCATCGCTTGCTTCATACGTATATGCCAATGTTAACGATGAGAAGAAATTAAGATATTTGATCAATTATCTTGAATATCGAGGTGTCAATAATATAGACCAGAACTGGTGGTGGGTTTTTCAAGCTACTTATCTTGCTAGAAAGATTAACGATACTGAAAAAGCTCTAGAATTAGCGGATTTACTAGCCAGAAACAAGGATCCCAAGGCGCCACTATGGACCAAGCAAGTTGCTGCCTTTATATATGCCAGACAAGATCGCGGCTGCTTGGCTTTCAATGTAATTAAGAATCTTATTAAAGATGTCAATAAGAATAAATTAACTATCGCAAAAGAAGATTTGGAATTTATGCGACATTTTGTTAATATCAGGCTAAAGAAACTAAAAAATAATAAATTCGATCCTAATAAATGTAAAAATGCAAAATTATCTCGATAAACTAACCCAAATTATTGCCATTGCCATTGAAGAAGACCAGGCTCTGCACGATATCACTAGCGATGCCACCTTGGAAGATTCTTATCAGGTAGATTTCGCTATCAATTCTCGTCAAGATATTACTCTAGCTGGTATCGATGCGGCGCGTATCGTAATTGAGCAACTAAAAAATTCTGAAAAATTTACTAATTGCCAAATCAATCTGCATAATCACTTTCGCGATGGCGATTTTGTTCCTAGTGGGCAAAGTATTATCTCTGGCAACGCTAACGCCAAGCTACTTTTTGCTGCGGAAAGAATAATCCTTAACACCATACAACATCTCAGCGGCATTTCTACCAATTGTAATAATTACGTTAACACTTTAAATGATTCAAATATTACGATTTTAGATACTCGCAAAACCACAATCGCCCTTAGAGAATTAGAAAAATACGCAGTTTCTTGTTCTGACGCTGTTAATCATCGTAACGATCTTGCAGATTGTATTTTAATTAAAGATAATCATATTGCTTCTAACTCCTCCATTTTACAAACTGTTCTCAATGCCAAATTAAATAACAAAAACAACTTACCAATTATTGTTGAATGCGACAATCTTGAGCAAGTGCAGCAAATTGTTGAACTCGGAGTGGATAGAATCATGCTTGATAACATGACTATTGAGCAAATTAATCAAGCAATCACAATAATCAATAAAAAAGCCCAAATTGAAGTTTCTGGCGGTATTAATATACAAAATATCGCCAACTATCGCGGCCTTGATATCGACTTCATATCTGTTGGCTCCTTAACTCATTCATCAAGGGCGGTTGATATTGGTCTTGATATAAATTAACAATGTATCATTATACAACAATATTGTATCTATTTGTAATTTTTGATTATTACGATATAGAATATTGACTAAACATTAAAAATACTGTATAATATAATTAGATAGTAATTTAATTGTTTTTTTTGACATGACAACTAGTATTATTGACAATGATCAGTTAGTTGATGGCCAAATACCACCTGAGCTTTTACAAGGTGACGTAACTAATCTTGTGCTCAGTCGTTGTGAATCATTAATACAGCTTCCTGAAAATTTACCTGCAAAGATTATTAGACTTAATCTTGGAAGCTGCACACCTCTTGAACCAACCCCAGAACTTCTTGCACAATTAGATGAAATTGAAAGAGACAATGCCAATGCCAATATTCAAAGACCAGTCACTGGCCAAGTAAAGAATCATGGACCAATGAAGCTAAATCTAAATTACAAACAGTAATTGATGGATCGGGAATTGAGCCAAAACCTCACATGTTAATGGATGTTTTTGATCGCCACACAACTCAAAGTTTAGATGACAGATCTTTACTAGAAATTATTGAGACATTAGGACCGGTCATTGATTTGCTTGAAAAAGACCCCTTGCATATCACTTGGATGGAAACAATGGCTAGTTATTATGTACAGGGTTGCGTCAATCAACCATTTTAGAAATTTCTGGATTTATCAATGTTGCCAATAGCGAAAATGCGATGGATAAAATTGAAGCTTCAAGGCAAATTCTGGCTAGAAGTGCCATTGCTCAGTTTTACTCTACCTTAAATCCCGAGCAAAAACCAGGTCGAGGGGTGGAAGTCGAATTTGGCAATGCTTTAATTAGAGAGGTTCACAATAAACTTCTTGCAGATGGTAAAATTAAAAAGCCGTGGTTAGGAATTCCACAAGTCATTGCTTATGAGGATAGTATAACTGATAAATTAACGCAAGACGTAATTGCCAAGACTTGCGCTTATATTGAAGAAGAAACTGAGGTTACTACACCAGGAGATAGAGTTGATATTGCACAAAGGATTTTGGACTTTAGAACTGGTGGCGCTGATGGTATGGATCCGCCATATAAACATATAGCTTTAGCTTATATGCAGACTTTAGCACATAATAGTAAAAAACTAACAACTGCAAAGCAACAAGTGGAAGTTGACTTTGAGGCGGGAAAAGTTAAATTAGAAGAAGCTATGCATGACTGTGCAATAGTTGATAATGAAGAACTAGAGGAAATAGTTGCTGAATACAACTCGTTAGAATCTGAAAAAGAAGATGCTATCGCAGAGTCTTTAATTAAAGTGGTTAGAGCCAACACTAGAGGAAGGAAATTACCAACCCCACCTGTTGCTGGAGGTGGCGGTGCAGCACCCTCTACATCTGCGTCAAGTCCAAATGCTGCAGCCTCCGTTACTAACGTCCAACCTACTCTTCCTAATTCCAGACAAGTGTTTTTGCTTTTGTTGTAGCAAATTCATACATTTATGTGTCGTCATGCTACATATAGTGTCTTTTACCGCATCTTATTAAGCAATAGCAGATGAAAAACCCCTAAAGCAACAATAACCGCCCTATTTTCCTTGATTTTTAAGTTAATTAATGTTAATATTAGATTAGCAGATAGTATTATTGCTTAAATATGCATATAATTACTTATGAAAAATTTACTAATTGTCGAGTCGCCGGCTAAAGCGAAAACAATTTCAAAATATCTAGGACGCGATTTTAAAGTTCTAGCTTCTTTTGGTCATATTAGAGACTTACCCAGTAAAACTGGATCGGTAGAACCTGACAAAGACTTTGCCATGCATTATCAAGTACCCTCAAGGTCTACTAAGCATGTTAAGGCTATTGTTGACGCGGCAAAAACTTGTGATAATATCTATTTAGCTCCCGATCCTGATCGCGAAGGAGAAGCTATCGCTTGGCATATTTTAGAAGTACTTAGAAAAAGAAAGGCTATCAAAAATGAAAATAACGTTTATAGAGTAGTTTTCAACGCTATTACCAAGTCCTCAGTCGTCAATGCTGTAGCTAATCCAAGACAGCTAGATATGGACCTGGTACAATCACAAAAAGCTAGATTAGCCCTTGATTATTTAGTAGGATTTACTTTATCTCCAATTTTATGGCGAAAGTTACCTGGCAGTAAATCCGCTGGTCGCGTACAGTCAGTCGCCTTGAGGATCCTATGCGATCGCGAAGAAGAAATAGAAAAATTTGTTACCAGAGAATATTGGGATATTAAGCTTGATTTACAAACTGAAAAATCAGAGAAATTTACCGCTGCGATCACTCATGTTAACGAAGAAAAGCTAGCAAAATTCTCTATTACCGAAGAAAAATCTGCTGAGTCGGTCAAAGATTTACTGCAAGATAAGAAATATCAAGTAATTGAGATCAACAAAAAACAAACCAAAAGAAGAGCCTACCCGCCATTTATCACCTCTTCACTGCAACAAGAAGCGGCTCGTAAACTTGGCTTTGGAGCTAAAAAAACCATGACTCTCGCACAAAAACTATATGAAGGCGTTGAAATTAATGGCTCAAACCAAGGTTTAATAACCTATATGAGAACGGATAGCATTGCTGTTAGCCCTGAAGCCCTGAACAAAACCAGAGACTTTATTTTAAATAAATATGGCAATGATTATTTGCCAGCTTCACCGAACTTCTTTAAAAGCAAAGTTAAAAATGCACAAGAGGCTCATGAAGCTATTCGTCCGGTTGACGCAACTGTTGAGCCTGCTGACGTTAAAAACTTCCTTGATAGCGATCAATTTAAGCTTTATGATCTTATTTTCAAAAGAATGACAGCTTCACAAATGTCAGATGTTATTTTTGACCAAGTTGCTGCTATTATTAAAACCATTCCTGACTACGCGCTGGCAAAAGCCACCGGCTCGACTATTAAATTCGATGGTTTTTATAAAGTTTACAATGAAGATAAGGATGATGGCGATGTCGATGAAAACGATGGCAAGGCAATTTTACCAGAGCTATCCGAAGATCAAGATTTAGACCTGCTTGAAGTCAAGCCAAACCAGCACTTTACCGATCCGCCACCAAGATTCTCGGAAGCTTCATTGGTCAAAAAACTAGAAGAACTTGGCATTGGTCGCCCCTCTACCTATGCATCAATTATTTCTGTATTGCAAGATCGAGGTTATGTTAGGGTCGAATCTCGCAGATTCTTCCCAGAAGAAAGAGGTCGCATTGTCACCACCTTCTTAAAAGAATTCTTCGCTAAATATGTCGAGTATGGCTATACCGCATCACTCGAGGATGAACTTGATATAGTTTCTAATGGCGAACTAGAATGGAAGCAGTTTTTGTCGAATTTTTGGAATAATTTTCATGCCAATATTAAGATAGTGGAAGAAAAACCATTTCCTGACGTCTTAGAAATTTTAAATGGAATAATTGGCGCCCAGGTTCTTGGTGTCGATGACGATGGTAAATTAAAAGATAAATGTCCAACTTGTGGCGAAGGAACCTTGGGCCTGAGGTTGGGTAAATTTGGCTCATTCATTGGTTGCTCAAGATATCCAGATTGTAAGCATACCATGCAGATCTTTGGTCAAGAAGGTGTTGATGGTGAAGAAGGTGCTAAAAAAGCAGTATTTGAGCCAAGATCGTTAGGCCTTGATCCAAAAACTGGTTGCGAAATTGAAGTTAAAATAGGGCCTTATGGTCCATATTTAGAATTGGTTGGAAGTGATAAATTACCGCCAGATCCAGATAAGCCAAAAAGAGGTCGCAAAGCAACTAAGCCAAAGCGTATTGCGCTACCTAAAAATATCGACCCAGCAATGGTTGAGCATCACCAAGCCGTAAAACTATTATCGCTACCAAGACATGTTGGTGACCACCCAGAAACTGGCAAAAAAATCACTGCATCGATTGGACCTTACGGCCCTTACTTAGCTCACGATGGTAAATATGCTTCATTGAAAGAAGATGACGTCTTGGAAGTTGGAATAAACCGTGCCATCGATCTAATAGAAGAAGCCAAAAACAAGCCAAAAAGAGGCGGTGGACGCAAGAAGGCAACCAAGAAAAAAGCTTCCAAGAAGAAGTAGATTACCTGCCCAACAGGTAATCTCTACAACTTCTTAGTGGATGACTCCATACTCCCTACAGCGACACTTCTGACCCTTCCTGAGATTTTAGTATGCGCTGATTATTGGTAATACGAGATGAGTCACTAATTTTTTAATACACGAATATTTTATGAATAAGCAAATTGCAAGATCTATATAGTAAAAGACTGGACTTTATTTTTTTAAAACCTACTGTTATATAGTAATGGTTAATTAATCAAGCAGCACTCCTTAAATTTGGAGTATAAAAAGATTGGCCCAACCCGGATCTTATTAAATGCTGAAATATCTTACCGCTGCAAGATATAAATATAAACTAAATCACCTATAGCGATATATGTGATTACAATAAATTTTTATGCCAATTACCGATGATGAAAAATGCTTAATAATTTTTGGAGGCGTTGCTACCGCCATTCTTATGCTTGGCTGCACCATAAAGTATTGCTGCAATCGCAGTAGTAGACCTCGTGGCCATGCCGCGGTTACGACAAACCCTGCTTTTAATAATGGCGCTGGAGAGGATCGCCCTTTAATTAGCGATCAATCACCGAGATATGACGGACCACCAAGATATAATAGTCCACAACCTCAAGTAGTCTTCAGATCCAATCCCGATAACCCCTCGTCAGCAGAACCTTTGCTAGATAGACCGCCACCTTACACAGAAATACCTTAACTTGCCTTTTTATAATCCATGTCCACAGAATCTTCTTTAATACTTATTATACTATGAAGAGCTTCATCATTCTTCTGTGGATAGTCGTTATGGAAGTGTGAACCTCGACTTTCTTTTCGGTTAATGGCACTATGGAACGAAGCTAAGGAGTTAGTGTATAAATTTTTTAACTCCAACAAGTCAATTAACTCATTATTGAAGGTTAAATCCTGACTATGAACCTTCAAGCCCTCGATCCTGAGACGGATTTTTTCCAACTCTTGAATACCAACTTGCATCTTCTCTTGAGTTCTAAATATCGCTAAATATTTTTCATTGATTATTTTTAAATCACTAATTACTTCTTTTATATCTTCATTAGCAATTTGTGAATTATGATAAGTTAACTCCTTATTGAATTTTTTGATTTTTTCTTCGATTATATCACTAAAATTATCAAAATTAGATGATACTACACTCTTGGCAATATTTTCACCGCAAATTTTACCAAAAACCACCAACTCAAGCAGTGAATTACAACCCAACCTGTTAGCACCATGAACTGATAAGCAAGCAGCCTCACCTACAGCATATAATCCGATAACGACAACTCCCTGACTAATAACTTGACAGTTTAAATCAGTAGGAATACCGCCCATGTTGTAATGAGCTGACGGGGCAATAATCAGGCAATCCTTGGTTACATCGATATTAGCAAAGTTTTTAGCGATTTCAACTACTCCAGGAATTTTTTTAGCAAATATCTCGCCTTTTAAGTGACGCAAATCAAGATAAACTCCGTTTTTATCTACTCCAACACCTCGACCCTCTAATATCTCATTAGCTATAGCTCTAGAAATAACGTCGCGACAGGCTAGCTCTAGCATTTGTGGATCGTATTTTTTCATAAAACGCTCTCCTTGGCTATTGAGCAAATAGCCACCCTCAGCCCTAGCTGCTTCAGTAATCAAAAAACCCTGTCCAGCAATGCCACTAGGATGAAACTGGATAAACTCCATATCCTGCAGCTGCAGGTTATTGCTAAATGCTAAAGCTGTACCATCACCACTGCAAATTTTAGCAGAAGTTGTGGTTTGAAAAATTTGCGAATAGCCACCAGTTGCGATAGCTGTGTTTTTTGCTTTGAAGGTGATCATTGCCCCTTTGCTCAAATCGACTGCTAAGCATCCTGCAACTTGATTACCTTTTATGATTAAATCATAGGTGAAGAACTCATTATAAAAATCAATATCAAGAGAATTAGCTTCATTATATAATGACTCAAGTATTGTCTTACCGGTTTCATCTTTCGAATAACAGGCGCGATAAGCTAGGTCACCACGACCATAGTCAAGCCTTTGTCCACCGTACTTTCTTTGCGAAATTTTACCATCATCGGTTAATGAAAAATCTACTCCAATTTTTGCTAAGCCCAAAATAGCATCTTTGGCATTTTTACATAAAATTTCACAAGCATCAGCATCGGCCAAGCCATCCCCTCCAGCCAAAGTGTCGTAAAGGTGCCATCGCCAGTCGTCGCTCGTAATATTGCCAAGTACAGCATTTATACCTCCCTTAGCGGCTCCTGTGTGACTTTTAAGTGGATGAACCTTGGAAATAACAGCAACCCTACCTACGCCATTTTTTTTTGCTGTAATAGCTGTCATTAGACCAGAACCACCAGCTCCAATCACGATAAGGTCGTAATTGTGCCTAGCTACACTGTCTTGATTACCGATGTTTTTCAATTACTCTATTATTGTAGTTTCGTTAAACAATAAATCGATACCTTGATCATACTGCTTACTTCTTTCAATACTACTTGTTTTGAATTTTTTTAAGCTTTTTACTGAAGCCTTGTTCTTTTTTAACCTGTATTTTTTTGATAATTTTTTTTCTTTTTTGATTTTATTTATCTTATTATTTGATTTATTATTTTTTTTGACTTTACGCTCTACTTTTTCTATTGCTATCCCTTTGTAACCCTCTTTTAAGACGTATATAGTATTGATAATTTGCAATGCAACGGATTTCTTGATTACTCTTTTCTTGATTTTATGGTCATATTGCGAAAGCTGCGCAACTTTATCCTGAAACATCTGTAACTTTTTCAAATACTTTAACAAAATCTCTTTTGATTGCCCATCATCCTTGGCGAGAGAAATAATAAAAGCCTTATTAAGTCTATCTTTTAGCTCAACTATCGATATATCTCGTAACGGTATGATGTTGCGCAGGGA
>JBDOIV010000093.1:0-17693 GCA_047404215.1 Rickettsiales bacterium | reverse complement strand
ATTTTTCCAAAACCTGATCTTGATTTTGAAGATGAAGATGACGGCGATGAGTCTGAGATTATTGATGATATAGAAGTTGAATCTCAAGATCCGGAGCAAGTTGCTAAGGCTAAGAAGAAAAATATGATAGTGATATTTGTAGCCCTTGTACTGACTTTTGTCGTGTATTTTATATTTTTTAGCAAAGAGGAGGTTAAGGAGGACTTAGTTAAAGCGGAAGGGTTTGTTGGAGGTGTTGCAGGGTCAGGTGGATCGCCATTTAAGATTGATATTGAAGATCCTAGGGTCGAAGAAGATTTTGCAGTTTTGGACTCTCCTACCGTTCCTGAATTACCAGAGATGCCAGAAGTGTCTGATGATAAGAATGATTCAAAGTTACAAGGGTTGTTTTCTGATGATATTTTTGAGGAAGAGAAAAAAGAGCCCGTAAAAAGTAAAAAGTCAAAAGAGGATGGTGGTTTTGAGGTGCTTGTTGAAGAGGGGGGTGTAAATGAGATTGTGAACCAAGCTCCTAAAATTAAAGAAAAGAAAAGTGTCGATTTAGAGGAGGGTGTAAAAAACGTAGAGGAGATGGAAAGGGGTTTTAAGGATCCAAGATATGCGCCAATAATAGTAGTTAAAGGAGGTGATGGATCTGATATACCGGGTGCTGGACAAGATAATAACCTAAAAATTCTCAATAAAGACCCTGTGATTGATATTGATAACTCTCAAGTTCTTGTTCAACCTTCCTTTATTAAGAACAGGGAGAATGTCGTGGGTCAAGGTAAAATAATCAGCGCTGTCCTTGAAACCGCAATAGATACTGAAATGCCGGGAGCTGTGAGAGCGATAGTTAGTAGAGATGTTTACGGCGAAGTGGGTAATAAGGTGCTTATTTCAAAAGGTTCGAGGCTTTATGGAGAGTATAGTAGGGAAGTCTTTAGGGGTCAAAGTAGAGTTGATATTAAATGGACTCGGCTATTGAGGCCTGATGGAATTAGCGTTGCCATTAACTCTATTGCTTCGGATCAATTTGGTAGAGCTGGGATACAGGGTGGCATTGATAATAAGTTTGGCGAAAATTTTGCTAACACAGTTTTATCTAGTGTTCTTGCAATAGCTGGCGTTGCTCTAACCGATGAGCTTACTGGATCTCAACAGTCTACTACTAGTACTAACGCGGCAAATGGTACGGCAACGGTTACACAAAGTGCTATCAATCAGGCTGTATCAGATATTGCCAGCAACATTACTAAAAGCGCTCAAAATTCAGTATCTGGATTTTTTGATACTAGGCCAAGAGTAACGGTCCCTCAAGGTACTAGAGTTACCATATTGGTTAACGCGGATATTAAAGTACCAACCTTTAATAGCAAATGAAAGAAAAAAGAACAATTAATATACATTTAGTTTCTGACTCTACTGGGGAGACTCTTTCTTCGGTTTCTCGCGCTGCTCTATCTCAGTTTGAGAATGTTGAATCCATTGATTTTACGTGGCCCCTTGTCAGAACTAAATCTCAAATTGAGAAGATTAATGAGTCAATTACCAAGAACCCAGGTATAGTAATGTATACTATACTGCAAGATGATATTGTGGGATCATTAATAGCTCATTGCAATAAAATAGGAGTTCCGCACATCAGCGTATTATCTGATGTAGTGCAAAAGTTTTCCTCTCATTTGGAGATGGATGTCAATAACGTTACCGGTAGACAGCACTTATTGGATGAAAATTATTTCTCAAGAGTTGAGGCAATTAATTATACTATGAGTCACGACGATGGTCAATCTGACTGGGACATAGATAAGGCTGATATAATGCTAATTGGAGTGTCTAGGACTTCTAAAACCCCGACAAGTATATATTTATCATGTCGAGGCTATAAAACGGCCAATATACCTTTCGTATCAATAGAGGCTATGCCTAGTAATTTAATATCCTTAACCAAGCCGCTAATTGTTGGATTGGTTATTAACCCGGAAAAGCTTGTTGACATTAGGTCGAATAGAATGGTTAGCATGGGGCAAGATGAAAAAACTAATTATATTGACATTGATTCAGTAAAAAAAGAAATTGCTGAATCTAGAAAGCTTTTTACTAGACTTAAATGTCCAGTAATAGACGTTACAAACAGGTCGGTCGAAGAGACTTCTGCTCGCATTATACAATTTTATCAATCAAAAAAAATATAAACTAAAAATAATTAAACTATGGTATCTAATAATATTCTTATCGTCGATGATGAAAAAACGCAGTGTAAAATTCTAGAAAAATTCATATCTAACCAAGGTTATGAAACCTTAGTAATGAATAGTGGTATTGAGGCGGTGGACTTCTTCGTAAATAAAAAAGTAATCGATAGTATTGCTAGTATCGATATTGATGTAATGCTTCTAGACTTATCAATGCCGGATCTTGACGGGATATCGGTTTTGAAAAAGATCCATGATTTAAAAAGCGACGTTCAAGTTATAGTGCTAACCGCTACCAATGATATTGAGCTTGCGGTAAAAGCTATTAACTTGGGGGCGGCTGATTATATAGTTAAGGAGGATGGTGATATATATGCGCGCCTAACGACCTCTATCAAAAACGCTATTGATAAAAAAAACCTACGATATCAAGTTTCTAATTTGGTAAGAAAGGATCAAAATCAAGTTTCATTTTCTGATATTCTTGGCAAGAGTGACGCTATGATGTCAGTTATGAATTTGGCAAAAAAAGCGGTATCAATTTCTATCCCTATTTTAATTGAAGGGCCTTCCGGATCAGGAAAGGAGTTGCTTGCAAGGGCTATCCATGGATCTGGAGTGAGATCAGGCAAGGCTTTTGTCATAGTGGAGTGCGACATGATTAAGCCCGAGTCAATGGAAGAGTACATCTTTGGCTTAGATAAAGGTAAAGGAAATAAGCCAAAAATGGGTAAAATTAGAGAAGCTGACGGGGGTACTATTTTGTTCAAAAAGATTGAATTTTTGACAATCGATATTCAGATGAAGATCTTACGTTTTTTACAAGATGGTGAGTTCTATACTGCAGATGGCATGAAGCCAATTAAATCTAATGCGAGATTTATTGCTTCTACTTCTAAGTCAGATTCTGAGCTAAGTGATGAAAAGAAATTCAGGCAGGATTTGAAATATGCTATTTCGATATTCCCAATTACATTACCTCCTCTTGCGCAAAGAGGCGAGGAGGACATTATGATCATGTCGGAACATTTCTTGAAAACCTTTGCTATCAACGAAAATAAAAAAGTAAAATCCTTTGCTTATTCTGTCGAAGAGATGTTGAAGGATTTTGAATGGAAGGGTAATGTTAGGCAGTTAAAAAACTATATATTTAGAGCTGTAATATTATGTGATGATGCATTATTGCAGCCAGAGCATTTTCCTCAGATTCTTAATTCCGATCCCGGTACAGAAAAGCATGTATTTGGTATCAGGGATGAGATAATTCATATCTTTAAAGAGGATGGTAAGAGTAAGACTTTGGCTGATATGGAAGAGGAGATTTCTAAAAAGCTAATGGCAAAATTCTACGGAAACATCTCTGAAGTTGCTAAACAACTTAATATCGCTAGATCTACTCTTTATAGAAAACTAAGAATCGATGAAAACGATATTGATAAAATAGAAAAAACTCAGAAAAGAGCTTAGTATGAAAAAAGTAAAAACGGCCATTTTTCCGGTTGGCGGACTTGGAACCAGGTTTCTACCAGCTACCAAGTCTATGCCCAAGGAGATGCTACCTGTCGCTAATAAGCCTATAATTCAGTATGCTTTTGAAGAGGCGAAGCAGGCTGGGATCGAAAATTTTATTTTCATCACTGGTCGCAACAAGGATGCCATTAATAATCATTTTGATTATTCCTATGAATTAGAATCTAAGCTTGATAACGATAATAAAATTGCAGAAATTGAGGCGGCAAGCTCTTGGCTGCCACAGGCAGGAAAGATCGCTTTCATTCGCCAGCAAAAACCTCTTGGCTTGGGTCATGCAGTTTGGTGTGCTCGTGATTTTATTAAAGAGGACGAAGCTTTTGCGGTAATATTGGCTGACGAATTGGTTATGAATAACCCGCAGCAAAACTTCCTGTCGCAAATGATCACTAAGTTCCACGAAAAAGGCTCACAATCATCTGTAATTGGAGTTGATAAAGTCCCGGCTGATCAAGTTAATAAATATGGTATCGTTTTAAGCAGGGACGATAAGTTGATTGATATGGTGGAAAAGCCAGCAGTGGGATCGGTTGATTCAAATACTGCGATAGTGGGTCGCTACATCCTTACTCCCCATATATTTGATTATCTGCAGCAAATGAAAAAGGGTGCTGGTAACGAAATCCAGCTTACCGATTCAATGAAGGAAATGATGTCGCAGCAGGACTTTTACGTTCAAAGCTTAGACTTGCCAAGATTTGACTGTGGCAATGTTTTGGGATATATCGAAGCAAATCTTGCATTTTCGTTAAAAGATGATAAAATATCATCACAGGTTCAAGAAATCTTGAAAAAATATAATTAATTTGATTTTTATAATGACTAAAACTGCATTTATTTTTCCAGGTCAGGGTTCGCAAAAAGTTGGTATGGCCAAAGATGTTTACGATAATTTTTCCTATGTTAAGGATTTGTTTAATGAAGCCAGTGACATTTTGTCTGTTGATTTGGCAAAAATTACCTTTGAAGGACCGATGGAGGAGCTAACCAAGACGCAATATACTCAGCCGGCTCTGATGGTAGCTTCAATTGCTTTGCTAAAAGTTCTGACAAATGAATATGGGGTTGACGTTGCCAATAATGCGCAATATGTTGCTGGGCATTCTTTAGGTGAGTATAGTGCTTTATGTGCTGCTGGCGCCTTATCCTTCTCAGAATCTGTGCGCTTACTTGGTATTAGAGGTTCGCAAATGGCTAATTGTGCGACAAAAACTCAAGGTGGTATGGCGGCAATCATTGGTAGCGATAATAACGCTGTCGAAGAAATTGCAAAAGAAGCAGCGGCTGGAGATATTTGTCAATTAGCAAATGATAATTCGGTTGGTCAAATTGTTATTAGCGGTTCAAAAGTAGCGATAGATCGTGCTATTACCATTGCTAAAGACAAAGGAATTAAGAGGGCTATTCCGTTGCCAGTAAGCGGCGCTTTTCATTCGCAACTAATGTCTGATGCTGGTTTAGCTATGGCCGAAGCACTTAAAGATGCGCAAGTTAATGTTCCGGTAGTACCTGTTGTTGCTAATGTTACTGCTAAGACTACTGATGACCCGCAGCAAATTAAGGATTTACTAACTAGACAAGTTACTGGCTGCGTTAGATGGCGCGAGTCTTTGCTTGAGATGGAAAGATTAGGGGTTTCTAAATTAATAGAAATCGGCTCTGGCAAGGTTTTGTGTGGTCTAGCTGGTAGAACTGTTAAGGAAGTTGCAACGTTTTCAGTTCAGGGTCTTGAAGATATTAAGAACTTTGCTGTTTAATATGAAAGATGGCAAAAACCTGTCAAAAGCTTTAAGAGAAAATCTGTTGCGACGTAAGCAATACGCGAAATCTGAAAAAAATAATTGTCATAATATGAAAAAATTATATGAAGGTAAAGCTAAAATTATCTATCAAACTGAAAATGATAATGAGGTAATTCAGTATTTTAAAGATGATGCAACGGCGTTTAATAATGTGAAAAAAGATGTGATTAACAATAAAGGTATTCTTAATAATCTTATTTGTGAGCACGTCATGAATGAACTTACCGCTCAGCACATTCCTAATCATTTTATCAAAAGAATTGATGAGCGTAATCAACTAATTAAGAAGCTTCGAATTATTCCTCTTGAAGTGATTATCAGAAATTATTCTGCAGGTTCTTTGTCTAAAAGACTTGATATCGAAGAGGGTGTCCATTTTGTGCAGCCAGTATTTGAGTTATGTTACAAAAATGACGATCTAGGGGATCCGGTTATTAATGATGATCATGCTATTCATGTGCTGCAGTTAATATCTGAACATGACTTGCTTCATATCAAGGATCAAGCTAAGGAGATCAATAAAATATTAACTGATTTGTTTCTTAAAATAGACATCAAGTTGGTTGATTTTAAGATTGAATTTGGTATTGATGAAAATGAAAATATCATTTTGGCTGATGAAATTAGCCCTGATAGCTGTAGATTGTGGGATCTTAAAACTAATCAAAAGCTTGATAAGGATGTATTTCGTCGCGACCTGGGTGATCTTGAATCAGCCTACAGAGAAGTTGCTAACCGTCTCAAAATTGAAATCTAGACTTAAATTCGCTAGATAAATTGGAAAGCGAATTTTCTTGCCTTTAAAAAGCTATCTACTATAATATAGTTATAAATAATTAATTTTTAAATAATGAAAGTAAAAATCGATATATCTTTAAAAAGTGGAGTATTGGACACTCAAGGTAAAGCTATTGAGGCTGCAATCAATAAAAACCTAGGTTATGATAATGTATCGCAGGTTAGGCAGGGAAAGACCATTGCTTTTGACCTTAATGATGCCGGTGAAGATGAGTCTAAAAAGATTATAGATGATATTTGTGATCAATTTTTGGTTAACAAAGTAATAGAAGATTATACATTTGAAATAATAAAATAGTGATTGCTATGGATTTTAATCTAGTCGCTTCTTATATATTGGCAAATAAAGATTTAATAATCACTTCTTTAACCCTGTTCTTTGTATTTTACTTTTTTATCAAGGAGATTTTACCAGCTCATATCACTGCCATGAGTGCTATGGCGATTCTAATAGTTTCGCAAACCATTACCACTAGCGAAGCAATATCGGTATTTTCAAATCCAGCGCCGATTACTATTGCTTGCATGTTTATACTCTCTGCTGCTTTACAAAAAACCGGAGTAATTGACGTGATAGGTCATTTTGTGGTTAAGTTAGCAGACTTTAATAAGGTAGTTGCAATACTTGTCTTGTTTTCAGGGGTAATGGTGATATCTGCATTTATGAATAATACGCCAGTGGTAATTGTTATGGCGCCAGTATTGATTGCGCTGGCTCAAAAGTTCAAGGATTATCCATCAAAGTATCTTATTCCTCTTTCTTATTTTGCTATCTTGGGCGGCACTTGTACTTTAATTGGAACTTCTAGTAATATTTTAATAGATGGCGTTGCTACTATCAATGGCCAGAAGCCTTTTTCGATGTTTGAAATAACTTTGCCAGGACTTGTGATGGCAGGAGTGGGTGCTATTTTTATTGCCACTATTGGCCGCAAATTATTACCAAGCAAGCTACTGTTGGAAAATGAATTTGGTGACAATAAAGAAAAAAGCTTTATCGCAGAAGCAATGGTAATGCCAAAATCTCCCCTGATAGGTAAAACTTTGAATGAGTTTAAATTTACTTTAGATCAAGATTATGAAATAATTGATTTAATTAGAAATAATCAAGGTAATAGATTAAGAAATAGACTATTTAAGACCATCAGGGACGTGTTAACAATTAACACCGACTCTGATGATTGCGACATATCTTCAACTTTACGAGATGTGCCCTTGAAGGCTGGTGATAAGATAATTTTCAAAACTAATAAAGAAGAGTTATTTGAGCTTAATAGGTTTGTTGGCATTACGTTTGATGCTCATGACGGTAGTGATAGTGAGGTGATTTCCTTTAGTGCTAAAAAAGAATCCATCGTTGCTGAGGCGATTATTGGCCCCAATAGTAATTTCATTGGCAAGAATCCCGCTGATTTGCGCTTGCGCAGTAAGCATGGCTGTTATATCGTAGCAATTCACAGAGACACCTCTAGCATTACTCAGGGCTTTGATCAGATGCGATTTAAATATGGCGATACTATAATATTGGAGGGCACCAAGGAAGAGCTTGATTTGCTTTTCAAAAGCGAGGACATATTGAGTCTGACCAAGTATAAAAGTATGCAATTTGACAAAAAGAAGGCCCCAATTGCCTTGATATCTATTTTTGCAGTTGTTAGCTTGGCCGCTGTCAATATAATGCCAATAGCTGGTCTTGCCATTATTGCAGCAATGATTGTGGTGGTAACAAAATGTGTCGATGTTGACAGGATCAGTAAGGTAATTGAGTGGAGAATCCTGATGATAATTTTTGGCACCT
Source organism: Rickettsiales bacterium (assembly GCA_047404215.1). Classification (GTDB taxonomy): domain Bacteria; phylum Pseudomonadota; class Alphaproteobacteria; order Rickettsiales; family UBA1997; genus CAMCFD01. The sequence continues at coordinate 9,588 of JBDOIV010000093.1, read as the reverse complement.
TGTCCCTGTCAATCGCTATGAATAATAGTGGCCTAGCTCGCTTAATAGTTAACTTTTGTGCAGATTTGATAAGCGACACCAATCCTCTTGTCATGATTGCTGTAATATATTTTATTACTTCATTATTTACCGAAATTATGAGTAACAATGCATCCGCAGTTTTAATTACTCCAATTGTAATTGGTTTAGCAAACTCAATGGGAGTTGATCCTAGGCCGTTTATAGTTGCAGTAATGTTTGGTGCCTCAGCAAGTTTCGCTACTCCTATTGGTTACCAAACTAATACTTATGTATATAATATAGGTAATTATAGATTTAGTGACTTTCTTAAAATTGGCCTGATTATGAATATATTGATGATGATTACGGCGGTAATTGTAATCCCTCTATTTTGGAGTTTGTAACCCTTGCTCAAGGTGTAATTTTATCTACGCATTCTTTTTCTGTAATCCTTGGGGATTTCAAATGATCCTTGCCATATACCTAGTTCTAGATCTTTAGCTTTTTGCTCAGCTTTAAGAAATGAATCTTTACTATTACTATAGTCATAAATAATGGCATGACCGTTTCTAACCATCTCCAGATTCAAAAATAAATTACCAATATAGCAATTTCCTAAGATTCTATTATAAAAATCTCTTTGATAATAAAGGCATTTACCAATTTTATTAGCAGCGATATTTTTTAAATATTGGGTAGATTTTGCGCCACATCTATATTGTTGATTTTTGTTATTAAAGCATTTTTGCTTACTTTCAGGGGCGTCAATTCCAATTAACCTAATTCTTTGTCTAGCAATAATAACAGTATCACCGTCGACAACTTTTATAGTGCCTGATACAGATTTTCGTTCTCTTGATTCAGCTTTGTCGACATTATCATCTTTGGCATAGATAAAAGATAGATATAAAAAAGATATCATTAATATTATTAGGATAAAATTAATGTAGGGCAGATAGTTTTTCATGAGCTGGTTTTATTGGTGGTTGATCTCCTTGAAGTTGCCGGCAAGATATAAAGAGCCAAAAATTAGAACTCTGAAATTGACAACATTATTTTCCTGCACAAATTTTATGGCGTTAGTGATGGAGTTTTTCAATGAATCTGATTTTATATTTTTAATGCCAATTTGATCGCAGTAATTACATATGTCTTTGACAGGTCTGGAGTTTAGCATGTTATCGATATTACATGCTATCATTAGATCGACATTGCTTTTAATTTTATCAATATAGCGTTGATAATCTTTATCGGGCAGTATTGAAAAAATGACAATGTTATATCTTTGATCGCTACAATTTAGAAAGTTGTTAATAGCGCTAGCGGCACTAGGATTATGTCCGCCATCTACAATAATTTCAAAGTCCTGACTATTAAATTCGCTTGATAGCTTCTCATACATCTTGCCCGTTTCAATTCTTTCTAGTCGCGCAGGCCATTTGGCATTCGTTATACCTTTGTTAACTTTTTCATAATTCAGACTGAATTTTTTCTGTAGCAATAAAAGGGCAATAACATTTGATAAATTTTCAATTTGATGGCCTTGATTTAAGTACTTAGGTAAACCAAAAGATATTGCTTTTTCTTGCGCGTCCAAATGATTGTTGAATCGATTGACATTCTCAAAACCCCAAGTGAAAACTACTTCAGATTCTGTTTTAGATATCTGGTAAGATTCCTCTAAATTCAGCATTTGGCAAAACTTTTCACTGGCAGCATTTTTAATAACCTGCAATGATTCCTGATCTTGTTTGGAGCATATAACTATCGAATTTTCTTTAATTATCCCAGCTTTTTCTCGAGCGATATCTTGAATGCTATTTCCTAAAAATTCACTATGATCGATAGAAATTGGAGTTATAATAGATGCTAAAACCTCATCTAAGACGTTAGTGGCATCAAGCCTACCTCCCATTCCAGTTTCAAGAATTAATATATCTGATTTTACTTTTGCAAAAGCTAAAAATGCAGCTAGAGTGGTCCCTTCAAAAAAAGTCAAGTCAATTTTAGGATCTTGCTCACAAGCGCTTTTGCAAACCCCTAAACACTCATTTAGAAGCTTGTCACTTATTTCTTTTCCATTGATAGCTATTCGTTCATTAAAATTCACTAGGTGAGGTGATGAATAGGCGTGAACCGAGTAACCATTTTCTTCAAATATAGATCTCAGGAAGGCTAAAGTTGATCCTTTGCCATTAGTTCCGGCAATGTGAATGGTTGGAGGTAAATTTTTATGAGGGTTGCCTAATCTTGCAAGTGCCTGATGCATTCTATCTAGATTGAGATCTATATCTCTAAACCCCTTGAATTCAGGCCAAAAGGGGATTTTCATCTTAGAAATACTTTATACACTCGATGTAAGTGATAGTTGAATTGGGCGCCAGCAATAAAAATCAAATTAATTAAGTAGAAAAACATTAAGCATACCATGATTCCAGTTAAGCTACCATATACAAAAGTAAATTGATGAAATTCTTTTAAGTAGAAAATGAATATTTTTTGCGTCGCATACCATGATATAACTGTTAAAACTGCTCCAGGAAAAGTTCTAGCGATATCTTGCTTAACATTGGGTATAAAATAATATAACAATGATACTGCGCATACTAAAAACACAAATATTAAGAATTTATTAATTTCCAATACTTGATTGGCATAGCTAAATATCTCTAAGCTATCTATTCCAATAAAGTTAATTATTTTAGGGGTAATAACAAAAAGCAGTATTACTGCAACAATAGAAAACGAAATTACAAAAAATTCGGCGATGCTAATCAATCTTCTTAGTAAGTAGGGCGGTGGTAGCTCGACCCGATAAGCTCGATTAAGAATAGTTCTGAGGCCTTCTACTGTTGATGAGGCGGTCCAAATTACACCAATAATAGCTATTGTTAAAAATGATTGTTTTGGAGCTGAAATTATCTCTTCGATTCTTGGAATTATTGACGAAACTAGTTCTTGGGGTAAATAAGAAATAACGGAGAATATAGCTTTTTGGCCAACTTCACTAGCTCCAACTGAGCCGATTATCAAAATTAAGAATATTAGAAAGGGAAATAATGAGAAAATATTTAAAAAGGCAAGGTAGCCGGCATGTTCAATACCGTCTTGTTTTACCATATCGCGAATAGCTATTTTCAAAATTCTAAGGGGGATGAAAATATACTTCCTAAATATATGCCCTATAAAGCTTCTAGATTTTTGTTTAACCCTCGTCATACCTTACCTAATAAAATTAAATCCATTAATTTTAAAACCCTCTCTAGACAGTATAGACTGGAACTCTTTGCGCTGCGAAGGTGCTGAGGCGAATATTTTATTGCAGTCGTTTTCCATTGCCTGCCATTTTATCCACGAGACCAACATTTTTCCAATACCAACTCCTCGCCTACTTCTATCAATCATAAAATCATCTATTTGCAAAATATTTCCCAGCTCTATCTTTTTTCTTACTGAGATTCCAGTAACACCAACGCATTTTTCCTCTTCAAATACGCATCCCATTATGTAGTCACTATTTATCATCTCTACCAGGCTTGACATCGCGTCAACTCTATCGATATTGCCATACAAATCCTCTAGTAAGTGTAGCGATTTTTTAATTTCTTCAATATTTTTTACAGTTTTTACTTGCATAATAAAAATTTCTATTGTAACTTCAGATAAGTTTTATTTTTATGTTTTAATTATACACCACAATAGATATTAAAATCAATAAAATAATGCCATGCCAACCTTAAATAATCAAGTTCAAGAAATTACAAAGGGATTCAGAGATCTCCACCTCAAAGCTTTATCGAGGTCTGGAAAAGAAGATCTAGCGGAGCTTTTATCATTAGCCCATCAAGGTAAGCTTCTTAGCAATCCTGTTTTTGAATCTAGTGGTCATGCTGCTTATTATTTGCAAATACAAAAGTTGGAATTGATGTTAAGAGGCGCTGGCGATGAAAAAGAACGCGCAATAGGTGGTTTAATTGCAAATCTCAAAGCGCACCAAGCTAACGATCCTTTTGATTTTTCTCCTTATTCAGATGTTGATAATGTAGGAGATGTTGCAGAAATGCCGATGCTAAGTGAGGTTATGGGTGAATATGCTAAAGATCAGGATATCTATAGAAGGTTGAAAGCTTGTATATACGCAGATTTTAATAAAGCCTCATATGAAAATCTTATTGCCGATGACTTGCCTTATGTTTTAGAAAAAGCGAAGGCTAATGGTGTTTCTCCTGAGCAATTGCAGCGAGTCTTTAAAGAGGTTAATTTTTCGCCATCACTAACTGCGCACCCGACTAATCCAGAGTCTGAAGAGTACGTTAGAGTCGCCATGGATTTGGTCGATGCTATTTTTGATGCCGGTGAGTTAAGGAGTCGTAAAGTTGATGCAGTTGCCTTAGTTGATCAATTGGTTGCAACTCCAATCACAGACCTTAAGAAAAAGACGCAAGCGAAAGAGGTAGAGGAGGCTTTGTGTTACTTAAATGCAATATATAACTCCGTCGACGGTCAGTACGCAATATTGCAAGATGCATTGCGTAGCTCTGAAGATTACAATGGTGTACAGCTTCCTGATGACATGAACAATATATGTGTTTGGGTCTCGGGCGATGGTGATGGCAATAGTGCTGCTACTACAGAGGCTTTAGCAAATAATATAGTGGGATTTAGGAAGGCTATCAAAGCTCACTATGGTATGGATATGGATATGTTGCCTTTGAGTCGTAAATTTGATTTTGCGAGATCTAAATCCCCCGAGGAATTGATCGGGTTTTTGCAAGAAGAAAAAAAGAAAACCGGTCCAGAGAGTTATGCTCAATATGACTCTTTAATAAGAAAGGTAAAAACTTTTGGCTATCATTTTGCTCAAATTGATATTAGGCATACTGCTGTTGATTTGCTTGCCATAGATCAGGAGGTTACAAGACTGATGGGTAATTATGATTTAAGAGAAGAAATTGTAGGTGGGCTTGCGGCTATCGGCGAAGATGCTACCGATAGATCTATTAGAAAGGTTGTTGTCAATAAAATCATTCGTGAAGATGGGTTTTTGGGAGCGCATCCTCCGGCAGGTGAAGACAAAAGAGATCTAAAGATGATCAGAAGGTTGCTTGGAAGGTTTGAGCTAGCGGCGCATCATCCAGATATGTTCAAAAAAGTAATTGCTGCCGAATTTAATCACCCTAGTCAAATCGAATCGGTAATGAATATTCTTCGTGACACTGGTCATAGAGTAGGTAGGGAAGCGGATACTAATTCGCTTATTATTGTACCTCTAGCAGAGTCAAAAGCGAATCTTGAAAAGTTGCATGATGATATTAGTGTAGCATTACTAGATGACGAATATTATGAGCACGTCAAGAGAACTAAAGAGGTAACTTTCATGATTGCCAGATCTGATACCGTTCGTAGAAATGGTGTTGGAGCTCAATATTCTCAAGAAAAAGCGATAGTAAACTCTGTGCGCACAATTATGGAGCGCTTAATTAAAGATCCCGACCTTGCAGCAGAAGATCTTGCAGAATTTAAGGTTGTGTCATATAGTGGCGGTGGCGCAGCATTGCAAAGGGGCGGTGGTAAAATGACAGAACTTGCCTCAGTTTATGGCAGATATGCAATAGCAGCAATAGCTACTTTGCGCGAGCAATATGAAGATCATCCTGAATTGTTAAAAAAGCTCTCAGCGATACAAGTCAAAGAGCCATACTTGACAACTCAAGGTCACCAAAACGCTTTGCTATATCAACATGGAGCAGGAACTATGTCTAGCTTCATTTCTCAAGCCGTTTATTCAGGCCTAAAAAAGCGTGATCATATTAAGGATTCTCAGGTTGATTTGACCACCCTAGAGCGTCTCGGTGTTTCAGATGAGGCCGAAATAGTAGGCTTAGAGGCGCAAAGTAAGGTGTTTTTAGATGCTATTTCAGAAAAAGCTTGCGAAGTATATTCCCGTGATATTGGAAGCGAAGATTCTAAAGACCTAAGCCCAGCTGATAAATTGCTCGCTTCTGGGCCATGGCAGTCAACTGGTCGCGGTAAAAAAGCTTCACGACCAGCTAAAAGAGGGGTTGCTGATGCAGGAGATGCAGGAGGCATTTCTTCAATTGGATCTTTTGTTGGTAAAAATCCTCGCATTCTTAATCAAAGAGCTATTGGATCGGAAAGTATTTCTAGTCACTTCGGCGCCAATTTAATAGCTTGGCTAGGCTGGAGAGAGGCGGTAGGCAGCGTAGTTGCAGCAAGGTTCCCAGAAGGTCAAGCCGCAGGGGGTGAGTTTTTGCAAAAAATGTTTGCTACTTCCAAATCTTTTAGAGATCTTTTGAGAAGTGCTGATATGTCGGTCGATGCCTGTAATTTTGACAAATCTTGGAAGATGTTAGGTGCAGATGAGCAGCCAACGCAAGCTGAAATTGATGATTATCATGCGAAATATCATGATCTTGCACGTCAAGAAGGTGGACTTGCAGAGGTTGAGTCACACATAACATTGGGATATCTTCAAAAAGAGTCGCAGCTAACATCTGAATTATTTAAAGCTATCGCTGGTCATGAATTAAGTCCACATTCTCATGTTGAGCATGAATTAAGCAAGGCAGAATGTGCTGCAGGTATTAAATTAGAGACCGCTCTTACCAGGCTTGCTAATTTACATCCCGAGTCATTAATGACGGATCAATATTGCGCGTTAGTAGATAACACCTACACTGCAACCGATTGTATTGATAAGGCAGCTAAGTTAATGGAGCCACAGAGGCAACGTAGGAAAGGTGTTGACTTTAACAAGCCGCTACCTACCGCGGCAAGATTTACAGGCTTTGCCAAATATTGTAATGCACAGGCCGATACCAGAGGTGCGGTTACGACTAGTCATGGAGGAGCGGCGGCTGAATTGGTTGAAGTAAGTCCGGCGACTCTAGATGCTCAAAAATTTCTTGAAGCTATGCCAGGTGCGTTAGCGGAAGAAGGGGGGTGGTTAGCAGGAAGAAAGGCACCTTCTAGTACAAAAACTCATCCTGATGTAAGAACTGCAAGCTATCGAGCGGCAATTGGCGAAAAAGGCGGCATTGTTACCCAGCCTCCTAAAGTCGAAGTTGCCGATGGAGAAAGGCCTAATGCTGAACCTAGAAGTCCTCAAGCTTCTGCTACGCAAAGCAATGAGCGCGATAGCAAAGTGTTTGGCTGTTGCTAATCTTTGCCTCCTTGACAAATTTTATTCTAGCCATTATAATTTTTATAAAATAACTTAAATAATTATGATGGCTAGAGCATTTGTTACAATTATATTGCTTTTGAATATTTCCTCTTGCGGTTTTAGGGCGATGTATAGCAAGGATAATTTTTCAGTAGATTACAATGAAGAATTGGCGTCGGTGGTGATACAAAAATCACCAGGCACCAAGTCCCAAGAATTAAGAACATATATCTTTGACTCTTTAAATCCAGATCATCTTGACAAGGAGCCAAAATATCTGTTAATTTTAAAAACGTCCGAGTCTAAAGTGCCAACTTTTATCACTTCACTAGGTTCATCGGGTCGTTTTCAAATGAATATTAGCGTTAACTATCAGCTTAAAACTTATGACGGAAGGTACCTGATAGCCTCTGGTTCCGCCAATGACAGTGAAGGTTATAATATTGATATCAATAGATATGGTAACTATAAAATTGAAGAATTTTCTCGATCTAATCTTTATAAAGTAATTGCTGGCAATATCAGGAATCTAATAATCCAAGATATCGTTAAATTTAAGGAATCAAAAATATAGCAACAAGGTTGTATATCTACTTGATACCTTCAAAACGTTGTCTCTACAATATATTACAAGTAGAGCTTTTATTACCATTTATTTTTTGAGCAACTTTTTCACCGCCTTCATCCGGTAACGCTTTTCTATCCTCAGCAGGCGGTAGTGAGATGGTTGAGGTTGGGGTAGTGGGACTATCTAGGCTGGTTGCGATAGAGTTGCTATCCTGGTCGCCGACGCTTTGCCCCGCACCAGGTTCATTTTGCGATAACTCGGTACTACCATTATGTCTTCTCAAGGCTCTTTCGGGCATAATACAAACGCAATAATTGTTAAAATATAGAGGTTGTAGCAACCTCTATATAGTGTTTTATTTAAATCTGTTACCGATTTTTAGTCTTAAAGCATTTAATTTAATGAAGCCAGCAGCATCCTTTTGATCATAGACAGTATCCTCTTCAAAGGTAACGTGATCTTGGCTGTAAAGGCTTTTAGCCGATTCTCTGCCAATTACTTCAACTAACCCTTTATATATTTTTAGCGTTACCACGCCTTCAACATTTTTCTGGCTTTCATCAATCAAAGCTTGTAGCATTTCTCTTTCCGGCGAGAACCAAAAGCCATTATATATTAATTTAGCATATTTTGGCATCAGCTCATCTTTCAAATGACATGCTTCGCGGTCAAGAGTGATTGATTCCATAGCTCGATGTGCTGGCAACAAAATGGCGCCACCAGGCGTTTCATAGATACCTCTTGATTTCATGCCAACAAATCTATTTTCTACTAAGTCAAGTCTACCAACGCCATTTCTGCCGCCAATTTCATTTAACTTCGCTAAAAGCGATGCTGGAGATAGTTTTTCACCATCGATTGCAATAGGGTCGCCATTTTTAAACTCAATAGTTATGGTCTCAGGCTGATCAGGAGCTTCTTGTGGAGAAACGCTTCTTTGGTAGACATACTCAGGCGCTTCAACATTAGGATCTTCCAGGACTTTACCTTCGCATGAAGTGTGAAGTAGGTTAGCATCAACAGAGTAGGGAGCTTCACCTCTTTTATCCTTAGCAATCTCGATACCATGTTTTTCAGCATAGGCAATCAATTTGGTTCTGGAGTTTAGATCCCATTCGCGCCATGGCGCAATCACCTTGATGTCTGGGTTGTTGCCATAATAGCCAAGCTCGAATCTGATTTGATCGTTACCTTTACCAGTAGCGCCATGGCACACAGCGTCGGCACCAACTTTTTTGGCAATCTCGATTTGTTTTTTGGCAATTAACGGTCTAGCAATTGAAGTTCCAAGTAAATAAACTCCTTCATATACTGTATTTGCTCTAAACATAGGAAAAACATAGTCACGGACAAACTCTTCCCTTAAGTCTTCGATGAATATTTCTTTAACGCCAAGTGCTTCGGCTTTTTTTCTAGCTGGCTCAAGCTCTTCTCCTTGACCAAGATCAGCGGTGAAGGTAACAACTTCGCAATCATAAGTTTCTTGTAGCCATTTTAAGATAACTGAGGTATCAAGCCCTCCAGAGTATGCGAGTACAACTTTATTAATCTTTTTTGTTTCAGTCATATCCTTAAATTAATTTATATTATATATAGTATCTTAACACTATTCATATAAATGTCAAGCAAATAATTACGTTTTTTTTATTGATGTTATTTGGTGCTATTTTGTAGCGATAAATAGCAACAAGTACTGTACTATATAGATACAAATCACTAATATATATTATTTAATTGACTCATATCATTAATTATGATATAATTAAGGTATAAATATGTCTTTAATTAATGTATTAGTTATGAAATTTGTACAAACAGTTATTATTTTAATATT
>JBDOIV010000092.1:0-1660 GCA_047404215.1 Rickettsiales bacterium | reverse complement strand
CTGACAATGCATATTATGCTCATCAATTACTGTGTGCCATTTTGGTACAAGAATTAAGGGATGCAGCTCAAGAAGATACTTTCTTAAATCATCTAAGGAAGAATTTTAATGATTCAGTATTATATGACATTCTATCGATCGCGATACGAGATAATCACTTAGATACCGCAACAAAATTAGCGAGAATGATCGAGTTGGGTAAAGTAAATTTTAATGAGCAAAACGAAAATATCGCGTCTTTATTAATTGCCAGCATTGCCAAAGGCTATACAGCCATTGCATTAAAGTTAATTAAAACAGCTCCGTCATTACTAGAAATAAAAGATATAGACGGCAAATGCCCAATTCATTATGCAACATTGCAGGGTAACCATGAAGTAGCTGCAAAATTGATAGAAAAAGGAATAAATCTCAATTCTCCGGACTCTAGAGGCTATTCTCCTTTATGTCGGGCGGTCGAGAAAAAAGACATGACCATGGCTGAATTATTACTACAAGGTGGCGCTTTGGTCAATACTTCGCACGACATCGATCCACTAATGGTATCGTGCGCAGTTAAAGATTGCGAAGAATTTACCGCATTAATGTTGGCAAATGGCGCAATTATAAACAAAGCAAACTCTCTTGGTGAAACGCCCAGATCAACAGCAGTAAAATATGGTAACGACAAAGCATTTACGGTCTTAAAAGCAGCTCGAAATATTATCTATCAAACACATGGCGCAGATAGTAATCGTTTTCCACTAATATTAGAAGATTATCTCAAGGCCGCTTCATCAGTAAGTACGTTACCATTAGCAAATGCCAAGCGTGTATTCAGTAATCTAGAAGCATATTCAGCCCTGCATATAGCAGCAATTCAAAACAAACCTGAATTAGCAGAGTTACTAATTGGTCATGGCGTTAACACCATGACCAAAGATCATGCAGGAAATCTCCCAATTCATCACGCCACTTCTCACCCTAGAGTTTTAAGATTAATGCTCGATAAAGATTCCAGTCAAGCAACTGCAAAAAATAGCAGAGGCGAAACTCCGATACATGTTGCAATTAGAAGAAATTGCGGCATGGATTCACTTGTACTAATACACCGAAACTTAACTGATATCAATATTGTCGACAGAATGGGATTAAATCCAATAAAGACAGCAATTGCTGCTGGCAATAGCAATGCACTACTTTTGCTTTTGAGTCTCAATCTAGGATTAGAACGGATATTATTAGCTCCAGGGCAGCCAGCATCTTTCCCAGATTTTGAGGCGCTTGGCATTGCGCCAGAAGAGTTACCTGGTGCAATAATATCTTACCAACAAGATCCTCGACAATTTCTATTAAGACAAGGTCTGCCAGACCCTGATCTTGAAGATACTTTACTGTGCGCTAAAATAGCAAAAGACCTAGGAATGTCAGGTGAAGAGGAAATAACAAGAAAGGACCTTTCTCAACTAAGTGCCACCGATACGGCCACAAGAAAAATCTTAAGAAATCCGCCCGCCCTCTTCATGGCTGTAGAGCAAGATAACTATTTATGCGTTAATTATTTATTAAAATTTGGCGCCGACATCAACTTTCAATATGACGATCCGTACGAAGAAGGTGAGCCCAATAACGTTGTCGATTTAGCAATTCAGGATGGGAAATCTAGTGCAGTAGTATCAAT
>JBDOIV010000091.1:0-1175 GCA_047404215.1 Rickettsiales bacterium | reverse complement strand
GTTAGCAACTTTGTTGATGACGCAATTGATCTTGAGTTAGTTAAAGGAAATAGTCTGCTAGATGCATTTAATTCAGAAAAAATAGAATCAATTTTTACAAAATTTACTATTTTTGGTAAAGTTGGCAGCCTTAAAACTTTCAAAACTAGAGTTAATGACAGGGTATTAAGTGAATTTCAAGAAGCTTTTGCCAGGGAAACGAATATCTTAAGTGGCATTAGGGAGGTTGAGACAACTGGAGAGGAAGTATTATTTAGAGGCTTTAATATTAGCCCCTCTCCATCTGATGAAGATATGATAGATCTTTTTGATAAAAGTCATATTGGCTCAACTAAGATTAGTGAAAAAGATCAAGGCCTTGCATCATATAAGATTAAAATTAATAGAGGTGATAGCCATGATAACAGGGCATCTTTTGCAACAGCTTGTTCATACGATCTATCAACTGCTTTTGGATATGCAAGAGGTGCTAATGATCTTGGCTGGGTCTATGAAATTAGACCAAGGGAGGGCAAAAAAGGCGTTAATATGAATACATCCGCTGGTGGTTATAGTGAAATTGATTTTGAGCAAATTGACCCTAGAGAAGTTTACGCAATTCATAAAGTGCAAACCGTAGGTGAAAGTGGCGATCCTAATAGAACGCAAAAAGTTATTACAACCTATCACAATCCGCATTACAAAAAAAGAATTAGCGATCCATTGATTGATCGAGAAATGGGATCTTTAGAAGCTATGGGGGAAGTATCCATTAAATCCTCCTGGATAGTTCGTCGACCTTATGCAGATTTTAAAAATGGCAGTGCGGATCAAATAAAATTTAATAAATTCAATTCATCGCAAATTGCAAAATTTGACGAGCAGGCGGCCGCACTTATTTCTAGCTCCGAGGTCTTTCTAGATGTGTCTATTTCCGAACCCGATTGAATTAATTGCGTTTCGTTTGGTCCAAGTCTAGAGATTGCTAAATATTTTTCTTCAGCTGCTAGCTCTGATTGAAGGGATCGAGTTTTAGCTACAGATTCTGGTGATCCATCTAAAGCCAGTTTTGCAATTTGTGATTCAATAGTTTCTATCTTCTTTGCAATTTCATATGCTACATCAACTGCAACATGATTTCCATCATCCCTTATGAAGTAATTAGATGTAGTCCAATCCCAGCCAGATCCAGGCCC
>JBDOIV010000090.1:0-1030 GCA_047404215.1 Rickettsiales bacterium | reverse complement strand
ACTCACAATTCATCAATCATCGGCTCTATTGGTGTAATTTTTTCTGGTTTTGGACTAGTTAAGGCTATTGAAAAGCTAGGAGTTGAAAGAAGAGTCTATACAGAGGGTAAAAATAAGGCAGTAATGGACCCGTTCATGCCAGAAAAAGAAGAAAATATCAAGATTCTAAAAAGCGTACAGCATGATATTTTTGAAAATTTCAAAGATTTAGTTAAATCTCGCCGCAAAAATCACTTCAAAAACGATAAAGGCAAAAAAATCAAGGAAGATGATAAGTTCTTAGAAGATAGCGTATTTACTGGCGCTTTTTGGTCTGGAAAATCAGCAAAAGAACTTGGTTTAGTTGATGATATTGCGGATATGAGGGCGGAAATGATCAAAAAATTTGGTAAAAAAGTAAAAATTATCGAGATTACTAACAAGAAATCACTACTAAAGTCAATATTTTCATCAAAACAGGATCGAATCGTATCCAGCCTCATTTCTCAAATCGAAGAAAGAGCAGTCTTTTCTAAATTTGGATTGTAAAGATCATTAATTTAGCTTAAAATTCACAATTTATATCAAAGCAGGAAGATTCTTCTTGCAACATAATAAATAATGTGTTATCATAGCAAAAAAGAACCGTAAATAATGGAGGTAGCTATGAAATTTTTTAAATCAGATGTTGGTCAAATCGATCCAAAAGTTGCCAGCGCCCTAAATGGCGAAATGGATCGTCAAAAATATCAAATCGAACTGATTGCCTCGGAAAATATTGTCAGCAAAGCAGTATTAGAGGCGCAAGGAAGTGTCTTAACCAACAAATATGCCGAAGGTTATCCCGCAAAAAGATATTATGGCGGCTGCGAGTTTTCTGACCAAGTTGAATCTTTAGCTATCGAAAGAATATGCGAACTATTTGGCGCAAAATTCGCCAATGTCCAACCTCACTCTGGTGCCAATGCCAATCTAGCCACCTTTCTGGCATTACTACAGCCAGGCGACACCATTTTAGGCATGTCTCTTGCTGCCGGTGGACACTTAACTC
>JBDOIV010000089.1:0-1624 GCA_047404215.1 Rickettsiales bacterium | reverse complement strand
CAATCCAACCAGTTGGGCATATTGTTTTTTCAAATATAAGGATGGGGATAGAGAAAAATATGCTCCAATATACTTGATCTCCACAGAGGTTATTAAGAATGGTAGGGGTGGATATGGTGTTAATCACTTTTCAAGGGGACCCTTGGAGGTAATCTTTAACCATGCAATATATGAAAAATTCAAAAAAGATTTTCAAATTAACCTCAATAGAAGTCTTACTGATTTTGGAGATGGAGAAGTTTCTATCAATGATATTGATCAAAAGATACTGGCAATCACTAATTTCTTGAATGGAAATGTTCATGGAATCTCAATTGAAAATAAAGTTGTAATAGGAATATTTAACTCAGCCAAGTCATCTTTATATAATGACCTTTCTGATCTAGAAGATGAATTCTTAAATCACAAGCTAGTGAAAATATTTCTTTCACAAGGCGGTAGCGAACTAACTCAAGGAGAGCTTTCTGAAGACCCAGACGAAATTGATAAAATTTCATCTGATATGTTTTTTAGTCCGTTTGATTTTGACTCTTCACAACTTCAAGCTATCAAGGCTGCGAAAGATGGTAAAAATTTCGTTATACAGGGCCCGCCAGGAACTGGGAAGACTCAAACTATATCCAATATAATATCAGAATTGGTCGCCGATGGCAAGAAGGTTCTATTTGTTGCCGAAAAAAAAGCAGCTATAGATGCAGTTCTGAGAAATTTTTCCAAAATTAATCTTGAGAAAATATTTCTTGACTTACACCATAAAAAATCAAAATCTAAGGAAATCGTTGCTCAAGTGATTGATTCGATCGACTTCTTTCATTACGAAAGTCAGCCCCCGAGCCTTGCCGTACTCTCTGACCTTGATAAAATCAAAAGAAAATTAAGCGCAAGAAGCGAATTACTTCATCAAAAATTGAGTTTTGGCAAAAAGCCTTTCCACTTAATTTTTGAATTAAGTCAAATGAAAAATGTTGAAAAAATAGACTGTGATTTCCCTATTGAGAACTCCAAAGAAGAGTTTGAAAGGTGCTTACAAATCCTGGAAGAAGCCCAGGATCTATCAAACATCTATTTGGATATGGAAAATCCATTTTTGAATAGTGATGTAGATGGACTAGAGCTTTTTAGAGAAAAAGATAAAGATCAAAAATCATTAATAGAATTAAAAAACCTAATTATAGATACGAAAGATGTAGGGTTAAAAATAAAAGAAAGTGATAGAAAGATTTTAGAATCTTCCAAAATAGCAAATAATCTTGGATTAGATGTTGCGGGTTTTGAGAGGGGTGATGATTTAAATGACATCTTCTGTTTGTCACAAAAAGCATTACTTCACAAGAATATATTAAGTAATGAAATTAATCCATGGCTTAAAGGTGAAATTAAAAATCCAAACTTGTTTTTAGTTGAGCGAGCCAAAGAGCTTTTAAATAGCTTGAAGGTTGCCTTGATATCTAAAAATCTGAAAGAATCAGAAGTTTCTAAAATGAAACTCTCACTTTGTGAGAGTGAGGATGGTTTTAAAGAATTTCATTTTGTACACAAAAAAGATTTTTCTTTTGAAGTTGCCATTAATCTGATCAATCAAATAAAGAAATATAAATCTATAATTTATAGCAGTAATGTAGAG
>JBDOIV010000088.1:0-6564 GCA_047404215.1 Rickettsiales bacterium | reverse complement strand
AATACTATCCCTATCGGAAATTGTCTCAACGACCCGATCTTTATCAGACTCAGAATCAATAAATCCTCTAAAAGCTTGCGCAATAACATATGCAGTGTCATGCTCACCTGGTATATTAGGATCTGCCACAAATTTTCTCTTCCCTTCGATTATCTCACTTACCACCTTCATCGCTACCGCAAAATTAACAACTACACCCCAGATTTCTTCAGGCATTTTCACCCCTGGCTCTGTTGATGCCAAATTTAAAAAATGGAGGCTTTTAGCAATCTGATAACGGGACTCCAGCATCTTGATATTAGCTTGAACATGCTGCAAGCCACGATCTATAGCAACTTTACCAACATCTGTGGTTTCATTACCATCATCAAGACTTAATGATATTGGGGTTGTCTTTACTTTTAAAGCCTCAGCTATGGCTACAGCGCCAATATCTGTGATTTGATTATAATCAAGATATAATGATGTTAGGGTTGCGTTTACTTTTAAAGCCTCAGCTATAGCCTCAGCGCCATCATCTGTGATTTTATCATTAAAACGAAGATTTAATGATGTTAGGACTGTATTTACTTTTAAAGCTTTGGCCAAAGCCACAGCGCCATCATCTCCGATTTTATTGATACCAAGATTTAATTCAGCTAAAGTCCCATTTATCTGTAAAGCCTCAGCCAAAGCCTCAGCACCAGCAGTTCCGATATCATTATCATTAAGATTTAGTTCAGTTAAGGCTGTATTTTCTTTTAAAGCCCTAGCTAAAACCACAGCGCCAGCATCTCCGATTTGATTATCACCAAACTCTAATTCAGTTAAAGTCCTATTTCTCTGTAAAGCCTCAGCAAAATCCGTAGCGCCAGCAGTTCCGATATCATTATCAAAAAGATCTAATTTAGTTAAAACCCCGTTTCTCGCCAAACCATCAGCCAAAGCCCCGGCGCCATCAGGTCCGATTTTATTTGCCGCAAGACTTAATGATCTTAGGACTGTATTTACCTTTAAAACCTCAGCAAAAGCCTCAGCTCCAACATCTCCGATTCCATTGCAACCAAGATCTAATTTAGTTAAAGTCCCATTTTCCTTTAAAACCTGAGCCAAAGCCACAGCGCCACCATCTCCGATATCACTTTCCGCAAGACTTAATGATCTTAGGACTGTATTTACCTTTAAAACCTCAGCCAGAGACGCAGCGCCAGCAAGTCCGATTTTATTGCTCCAAAGATCTAAATGAGTTAATGTTGAATTTACACTTAAAGCCTCAGCTAAAGCCTCAGCGCCAGCAGGTCCGATTTGATTTTCAGTAAGATCTAATTCAGTTAAAGTAGGATCGTTGGCACGTAACCTAGCCAAATAACTTTCAAATTGTCTTCTAGTTTCTTCATCCATTTTTATCGTCGATATAGTTTTTAATGATCTGTTATGAGATTTAAATTAATCTTAATCACAATCTTAGTTGCGGTAATTAAGATGTAAAGACTTTACCACTCAATCAGAAGAAGGTTGCTTTACTGCACATTAATATATAGCAAATCTCTTGACTTTTATAAATGAGCGTTGTATAATATATTTAGGGTAAAATATAGCCCTGGTCTTAATGTTAGTTTTGACATTAGTTGTAACTATGGTTTTAGCGCTGATTTATAGTGTTTTTAGGCAAAAAAAGATCCTTGGAAGAGGCTGGGTGGTTTTTGTCAAACTGCAAACCGTCTACAAACCATCATCTACCGCCGGGACCCGTTCTCGTAAGAGAAGGGGACGGCCGACCATTCGGCCGAGAAAATAAAAGATTGCCGCGTCGCTAAAGCTCCTCGATAGTGACGGAGTAACCGCTCCTCTTACAAATCTAAGCAGGTAAAGCGATCTCTGATGAACCTCGCATAGCCAACTACTTCGTTATATTCTTGATATTCAATTCCAAGAGCGCCAGGTCCAGTAGCAATATCAAAATGCTGAAAAATTTGTCTTAAATTTTGTTCGCTAAATAATATTCTAGATAATACTTGGCAGTAATCAGGCCAGTCAGTTGCTAGTTCTTGATTGAGTCGTCTGACATTTTGATTGATCAAAGAGGATTTTTTACCAAATTGACCTTGGCATTCGCTGGCAATTTGCGCTCCATAAAAATCAGCAATGGCATTTTGGTTAAAATTTAAATCGCGCAACATTAACTGATCTGTAACCACTAGCTCCTCTTGGATCTTTGCTGAAGTTAAGGTTGTTGTTGCAATTTGCAAGCCATGTAGCACTTTTTCCGATTTTTCTTCAAAGCGCATTGAGTAGCTATGGGCGATTAAATGCTCAGATTGGCTAGCGGGATTGCTGCTTCCGGCCATTACCATTGACGCTCCAGAAAGCAATAGCATTTCAACCACAATTTTTAATAACTCATCTTCGCCCAAGACATAATTTTGATAATTACCAACGAAATCAGTCATTTTGGGCATCAAAATTTCAAAACATTGCGCATCATAGTCGGTTCCCAGTAATAAATGGGATAACAGCCAGTCAAACCAGCAGCTAAAAAAGCACATACTATCGCCAATTCCGGCCTTGGTCATATATTTTGGCGCTGAACGCAAAATGTCATAATCGCAAATCGCCGCTATTGGCATTGATGCTGGTAAAGTTTTGCGATGGCCATTGACAATGATTGAAGCATTTTTTGATAAATAGCCATTCATCGAAGCAGCTGAAGTGATAACCACGTATTTTTTGTCAATTTCATGACTACTATATTTGCATAAATCATTGATAGTGCCGCTGCCAAGAGCTAGTATTAACTCACAATCGTGCGCTGCGTCTTTGATTTTAGCAACATTATCTTCATTTGGCCTTGGATCATCCAAAATTAATATTTGAGATAGATCGGTAAGTAATTGCGGTGGTAAAAATTCTTTACAGTTGTTGAAAATATTATCGTCGCTAACTAAAATAGCTTTGTTAACTTCAAAACCGTGGCTTTTTACAATATTCTCTAGCTCATAACCTAGTTTTTTCCCAATTTTTACATCTATATTTAAGTTTTTTGGTAAGAAATCCATATTTTACAATATTTTACTTGAAAGAATTAGAAATATATTCTATAATTACAAATTATATTATTAATATTGTTTTTAGTCAATTAAAAATGGAAAAGTTACAACTTTTTTTACTTATTTTGCAAATCGTAATAGCGTTTGCAATGATTGTTTTGGTTTTATTGCAAAAGTCTGACGGTGATTCTTTGGGTGGAATTGGTGGTGGTAGCGGCGGCATGGGGGCTATCATGTCAAGCAAAGCTTCCGCTAACTTGCTTAGCAAGATCACCATGTTCTTAGCAGCTGCATTTATGATTAATTGCTTAGTATTAGCGTCGATATCGGGCAGAGACTCCGATAAGACTGCTGCGGAATTTGAGCAAGTCATCGAGCAACAGCAAGATAAAGGTGGCAAGGATTCGAAAAAAGCAATTTCAGTACCGGATATTGATTAATTTAATTTAAAGATAAAATGAACAAGACATCATTAAACGAAACTCATAAGAGTCAAAAAGGTAAAATGGTTGAATTCGCTGGTTATGAAATGCCAGTACAATACGGTCTTGGTATGCTTAAAGAGCATGAGTGGGTTCGTGGTGGCAATGTTGGTCTTTTTGATGTTTCTCACATGGGTCAATATTTGATCTCAGGCGAGGGTGTTGCTAAATTTTTATCAAAAATTACTCCAACTAACTTTGAGCTTTCAAAAGAAAATCTCGCTAAATATACTGTTCTTACTAACGAGAAAGGTGGAATCATTGATGATTTAATTATTACTAAATTTTCTGATGAGCAATTTTTCATCGTTTTAAATGCCGCGTGTAAAGAAAAAGATACTACTTGGATTAGAAAAAATTTACCAGAAAATCTTGAATTTGTTGAGCTAGAAGGTCGTTCTTTAATTGCGATTCAAGGTCAAAAAGCGCAAGAAGAGCTGCAAAAATTCATTAAAGATGCTGATCTTGAAGATCTTCCATATATGAATACTAAGTCTTTCGATCTTAATAATGGCCAGCAAGTTTATATCGGTAGAACCGGATATACTGGCGAAGATGGTTTTGAGGTTAGTATTAAAGATGAAGCTGCGGCTGATTTTTGGGTAGGTCTTTGTAAATCTGATAATGTTGAGCCAATCGGGCTTGGCGCTCGTGATTCATTAAGATTAGAGATGGGCTATCCACTTTACGGTCATGATTTAGATGATACTACTTCACCGATCGAAGCAGGTCTTGGCTGGGTTGTAAGCAAATCTAACGAAGGGTTCTTTGGTGCTGATCGTATCAAAAAAGAAAAAGAAACCAAAGAAGTCGCTAGAAAAAGACTTGGCGTTAAGCTTCTTGATCGCGGCATTGCTCGTGAAGGTACGGTGATTGTTAAAGATGGCCAAGAAATTGGTAAATTAACTAGTGGTGGCTTCTCACCAAACTTACAAGTTTCAATCGGACAGGGTTATTTTGATCCAAAAACTGTTGCTATCGGCGATAAAGTTGCGGCAGTGGTTCGTGGCAAAGAGATCGCAGCCGAAATCGCTTCTTCAGTCTTCGTTGACGCTAAAACCAAAGCGGTTAAGAAGTAGATTTTTCTTGTCATTGAAGAGTATTACAAGCTGTTTTACAGCTTCTTTGCGATGAATCTCTCATGCACAATTCGTCATTCAGAATATTACAACCTGTTTATGATGAATCTTTTTCGTATGTCTCGCAACGGAGATTATTCACCAACTAACTCTAAAAGAGTTTATAAGTCTCTGAATGACACTAGAAGAGGGTAGGGAGGCTATTCGTCATCGCGAGCGAAGCGCAGCGATCCACTTCAGATGCAAGAAAAGTGCGGCTGCCAACCCTTCATGGAAAAGGAAATTGTGCACTTTCAAATACGCTACTAAAAAATGTTGGCACATGACAGTTTGAACACGATCAAGATATCATGTTCTAAAACAGCTTACCTTCTTTTTGGTGCTGCAGCCTTGGCGCCACCAGATGGATTGGTTACGGTAGTTGAGGGTACGCCACCTAGTGGAGATTCTATTTCATGGTCATCGCCAATTTCAACAATTTTTGGCTCTTCTTGAGATTTGGCATTAGCTATCTCGGCGATAGTTCTAAGTTTTTCTTTTACCTCCTGCGGTAATTTTGCATCACCTACCGCTGGCGTTATTATATTTAACAGTTTACCTTGATTTGCTAAAAGATTATCAACAATCTGAGTTTTTAAGATTGGGACCGCCTCGGCAATTACTAATATATTATGTAAATGCGCATAGTGTCCTTGCGTGATTATCTCAGAAAATTTAAATCCTGGCTTTCCAGAGCCTTCTTGCGGATCTTTTAAGTTTTTAGTTAGTACTCTACACATCGTTTCCAGATCGATATCTACATACTTTAACTTATCAGCCTTAAATCTTTTATGTTATGCAGATAAACAATCAATGGTAACTAATGAGCTATTTCCATATTGAACATTCTTATCCCAGATTTTCGATATATTTTGTGCGATAATTGCGGTTACTTTTTTAGTATCAAACGCAAATAAATCAGTAAAAAAATCAGCCCTCTCAAGTCCGGGCCTTCTAATGCTCTTATCGCATTGCTCTAAGGTAATCGCCATTTCTATTATACTGCTAGCTAACGCTAAAGGGAAACCCATAGGTTTGTCTTTTATATTACGCGGTAATTCCTCTTTTTCGACATAAACGCCTAACATTTTAGGGATAACTTTATCCATCTCCACCTTTCCATCTTGCAACTGTTTTTCTCTGACAAGTTTATGATTAGATTCTAGAGCTGATTCCATTGATGGTCCAATTTCATCGTCAACATAATCAACACCAAATGAGCTCATTGCAATATTTTCTTTACTAGCTAAGGTCTCAGCTAAAGCCTTGCATCCCTCATCTGAGACATAGTTATCATCAAGTTCTAATTTAGTTAAGGTCGTATTCCCCTGTAAAGCCTCAGCCAAATCCTTAGCGCCCCCATCTCTGATTTTATTTTCTCCAAGATCTAATTCAGTTAAGGTAGGATCGTTAGCACGCAATCTAAACAAACAAACCTCAAATTCTTTCCTAAATTCTTCTCTCATTTTTATCGTCGTTATTGTTTTTAATGATCTATTATAAGATTTAAATTAATCCTAATTACAAGTTTAGTTGCGGTAATTAAAATGTAAAGACTTTACCAATCCCTCAGAAGAGGGCTGTTTTATTACGTAGCAGTATATAAAAAATCTCTTGACTTTTATAAATGATCATTGTATAATATATTTAGGGTAAAATATAACCCTGATCTTAATGTTAGTTTTGACATTAGTTGTAACTATGGTTTTAGCGGTTCTTTATAGTATTTTTAGGCGAAAAAAGATCCTTAGTTGAGGCTGGATGGTTTTTTGATATATTATTGATACGACTTTTTGTTAAGAGCCACTACTTAGATCCTTGAGAACTACTAGAGCTACGAGAAGCTAGCACAGATACATTGCGACTAAAATGTTCAAGATCTGAAGTTGTTGTTGGCGAGGTTGTTGGTGAAGATGTTGGTGCGGCAGCTCCTACAGG
>JBDOIV010000087.1:0-1981 GCA_047404215.1 Rickettsiales bacterium | reverse complement strand
ATATTTTGTCGATATTAACTGCAATTGCGGTTATATTTGCAATTATTAGACTTCACTTTATAGGTTAGTAACAATTTATTTTTTATGACTGGACATTATAACATTAAGAATTACGAAGTAATTGATCACGAGTTTGATGTGATCGTAGTAGGGGCTGGTGGCTCTGGACTTAGAGCGACCTTTGGTATGGCGCAAAAAGGCCTTAAGACAGCTTGCATTTCTAAGGTCTTCCCAACTAGATCGCACACTGTAGCTGCGCAAGGTGGAATTTCTGCTGCCCTTGGTAATATGGGAGAAGATGACTGGAGATGGCATGCTTATGATACCATCAAGGGTTCCGACTGGTTAGGAGATCAAGATTGTATCGAATATATGTGTAGAGAAGCCCCTGAGGCTATTATTGAGCTTGAGCACTATGGCGTGCCGTTTTCAAGAAACGAAGATGGTAAAATCTACCAACGTCCGTTTGGGGGTATGACCACAAAATATGGTGAAGGCGGTGCTGCGCAAAGAACCTGCGCTGCTGCGGATAGAACTGGTCACGCAATTTTACACACATTGTACCAGCAATCACTAAGGCATGATGCGGAATTTTTTATTGAATATTTCGCTCTTGATTTGATTATGGAAGACGGTGTTTGTCGAGGTGTAATAGCCCTTTCTTTAGTTGATGGTACTTTGCATAGATTTAAAGCTCACATGGTAGTGCTTGCAACTGGTGGTTACGGTAGAGCTTACTTCTCAGCTACTTCAGCGCACACTTGTACTGGTGATGGCGGTGGCATGGTTGCTAGAGCTGGCTTGCCATTACAAGATATGGAGTTTGTGCAATTCCATCCCACTGGTGTTTATGGTACCGGCTGTTTGATCACCGAGGGTGCTCGAGGCGAGGGCGGTTACCTTGTAAACTCGAAGGGTGAAAGATTTATGGAAAGATATGCGCCTTCTGCCAAAGATTTGGCTAGTCGTGACGTTGTTGCGCGCTCAATGACCATGGAAATTATGGCTGGAAGAGGTGTTGGTGCTAATAAAGATCATATTTACCTACATTTAGATCATATTGAATCAGAAGTGTTGCAAGAAAGGTTGCCAGGAATCTCAGAAACAGCAAGAGTTTTTGCTGGAGTTGATGTTACCAAGGCTCCGATACCGGTTATTCCTACTGTTCACTACAATATGGGCGGTGTTCCAACTAATGTTAACGCTGAAGTTGTCAATGTTAAGAAGGGTAAGGTGGAAGTGGTGCCAGGATTGATGGCTATTGGTGAAGCGGGCTGTGTTTCGGTCCATGGCGCTAACAGACTTGGTTCAAACTCGTTACTTGATTTAGTAGTATTTGGTAGAGCGGCTGCAATCCAGGCTGCAAAAGTGGTTAAGGCCGGCGCTCCTCATGCTGCATTTAAGGACAAGAACGCTGGTGAAAATTCTATTGCGAGACTTGATAGGGTTAGATACTCTAGCGGAACCACTGGTACAGCTGAAATCAGATTGGATATGCAAAGAGTAATGCAAAATCATGCTGCGGTCTTTAGGGAAGAGAAAAACCTAAAAGAAGGTTGCGATAAAATCCAAAAAACCAGAGAATCTTTTGAAGATATCAAGATTGAAGATAAGGGCTTGGTATGGAACAGTGACTTAGTCGAGGCTTTAGAGCTTGATAACTTGTTCCCACAGGCAATTACCACCATTGAGTCAGCCTTGAATCGTAAAGAGAGTCGTGGAGCTCATGCTCGTGATGACTTCCCGGATCGTGATGATAAAAAATGGATGAAGCATACCATTAGTTTTTGTGACGAGAAAGGTAAAGTTAAGTTCGATTATCGTGACGTGGTGCTGGACCCTAAGTCTAAGGAGATGAAGGCAATTCCACCGAAAAAAAGGGTGTACTAACTGCGCAATTTTGCCACTAATCTATCAACTAGCAAATACAAGCATATTCATGCGTGTATTAACTTCGCAATTTTGCCACTAGATTATCAAC
>JBDOIV010000086.1:0-2675 GCA_047404215.1 Rickettsiales bacterium | reverse complement strand
AAAAAGACTCAGTGCAAAAAATCGATGCTTTGAATATTAAATTTATCATCGAAGATGGCCAAGGAGAAATAACTATTAAGTATCGTGGCTTAACCCCAGATTTATTTCGAGAAGGGCAGGGAATAATTGCCGTTGGCAAGTTCGGCGATGACTTATCCATATTTATCTCTTCACAATTATTAGTCAAGCATGATGAGAAATATATGCCACCAGAAGTCAAAAAATCCTTAGAAAATAAAAGTAATTATTAGTTTATAATTTTTTACTTGACATTAACATTTTTATACTGTACAATGTATATTAAGTAATTGTTAATTACTTCTTGCATCTGCTGTAATATTTGTTTTGTAATTATTAATATAAATATCTTGCTATGAGTAGAAACAAAAATAAAATCGGAAGTGGCAACCAACTTAGTTATCATATTGAAATTACAAATTCTGATGGAAAGACAATAGGTCGATCTGCAATTCCTGAATATGATAAAATCCTGTCCTGTTTGTAATATTCAATTTGTTGCTTTGCTAGCGCTACTGTTAAGGTTGAGAAAACTAGTGCAAAAAAATGTGATAATGAAAAAAATAAGCAAAATTAATTACGCACCCTTTCTTAGTTGAATTGATATCAAGTGCTACGTATAATTAATTTAGTTTTTGGCTAGACTTAATAAATTGATTACATTATTATGAACGAGTTTATTGATAATAAATTTATATATTATGCCAGTAAAAAAAGCACCTAAAAAGAGGGGGGTTAAATTACTCCAAAAACAAAAAGAGGAGTTCGGTGTAGATCAGCAATTGGCTATTAATGAAACTAAAGTGCAATTGCTAAATGATAAATTAGCTATGCGCAATTATATGTTTCTTTTTTGCTTGGCTGCGATGGCTGTATTTGCTGATATTCTGGCAAGAGGTGATGATTCAGAGTTTGTAAGAAGGTCGGGTATTAAAATCTCGAATCGCGAAGATAAAAATGTCACGTCATTTTTGGCACTTGTTACGATGGGGTTTGTAGTAAAAATGGCTCACAAGTTTTATAATTTTGATGTTCAAAATAAAGTTGACACGATAGTAGAGGAAGAAAGGGGTGGTATTGTTGCTAGAGCTGAAGAGGTTGAGGCTGCAGCAAGGAAGGCGAAAAAAAGAGTTGAGATTGAGGCTAAAAACCAAAAAAAATTGCAAGATGCTGCGCAGTGGAGAGTTAAAATTGCAGAGCAAAAGAGTAATGAGTATTGAAAAAAAGTCAAGATAAGTTCGGTGCTATTAGGGGTGATGTTCGAGCTAGAAAGGCCACTAGAGAAGCTGCTGAAAAAGCTACTAGAAAAGAGATGAATCAGAAAGGGGTATCTTCTGGTAACGCCGAGGGTCAAGCGCCAAATCAGTATACGGCAACAGCGTTTTTCAATGCACCAGGTCAATTTTATGAATTTATTAGAAGAAATACTGTCGACGCTGCAAATTATGTTACTGTTGGTGTGGCAAATGGTGATAATCTGCAAAAGAAGGGTGTCACTACCGATCCTAATACCAAAGCTGCCACTAAGAAGAGTGGGGCTAAGAGGAAGCGAGCTAAAAAGACCTCAGCGGAACCTCCAATAAAACTTAAGGTTGCTCAAGCGCCAGAGGAAAAAAAGCCTGGTAATAATGAATTGGCTAAATCAACTACCTTGCCTGAGGGTTCGACAGGTTCAGTGAGTTCTGGTGCACCGGTAGCTCCTTTAGTTGATGGTTCTAAAGGAGTTAAAGTTTTGCCAATACCCACTATCGCTTCACTAGATCATGTCAATGATGAGACCGATGAATCTGGTATTGACATTGGATCTGTTCGAGGTGATGAGTTGAGTCAAGTTAGTAAGGCGCCAAAGAGTCGACGTCAAAATCTTAATAGGAGCCTTGGTCAAGAATCAAGAGGTCAGAGACAGGGGGTTGATGATAGTGTACGGTTTACGAAATTGACCGCAAGTTATGAGAAGACGCAAGAAGAGCTGCGGTCGTTAAAGGAAAAATTACAGTCAAATAGTGGTGATAAGATGGGTAAAATTTTGATCAAAACCCCACTTATTAGAGCTATTGAGAGTGCGTTGCAAGAAGATCCTTACCCTGAATTAGTGTCATGGGATACTGCGGGCAGTAGGGTTTATCTGCCATATTATAAAGAAGCGGTTGATGAGTGCGGGGTTACTCCAAAAACTGATCTTGATATGTGGATAAGGGTTGATGATCAATCTATGGAGGATTTTTTGGATGCCGATGGGGGTTTGAATTATGGTGGGATAAAGGGATTTTTGAAGAAGTTCTCAGCCCTAAGTCCTTATTTTATAGAGGGCGACTTTGAGTTTCGGTGCGTTCCTTTTTTTCACAATGAATCTCTTATTAATTTAAATGTTAATTTTAAAGGGCGGTCGACTGAAAATCCAGATCTTGATATTACGATATGTGGTTCAAAATATAGAAAAAGTGAACCGATATGTGGTATTGATGCAATCCGTCTAGAGTGTAAAGGCGGTGGTAAGGGTTTTGAGTTAAAAAGAGGGGTTCTTGAGCCAAAGAAAAGCCATGGTAATAGCCTCATGGCCCTTAACCCTAGTCAAAGAGAAAAGGTTCTTGCTCGACTTTTTTCGATGCTAATAAGGTTAGATTACGATCTTGCAGTTGGTGTTGTTGCCAATACCG
>JBDOIV010000085.1:0-1430 GCA_047404215.1 Rickettsiales bacterium | reverse complement strand
AATGCTCAATCAGGAAACAATTATTCTAAAATAGAAAACTTAGCTATATTAGAAACCTCACCTACTGTTTCTAGAATTGATCTATTCTGGGAGACAACATCTTCTGGTTTAATTAGTGATTTAAACACGGCTATAGAAGAAGGTGTAGGTGGTGCAACTCAAATAGATGGTTTTGATTTTTATTTACCTGAAAGTTTAGAAGAAGGTGAAAGTGTTATAAATAATACTAATGGATATTTTACTTTTAGAAATGAAAATGGAGAGGATATAGGTGCTGAGGTAGATATGTTAGTTCTGGACTTTGCAAACAACGATGTTACCAATAGATTTACATTGAGGCAAGGTGGCATTGGTATGTATTTAACAACTAACGATTATTTTTACTTTGAAGGACCAGATAAAGATACACTAAATGAGTTTAAATTTGAGTTTACAGTAACAACACCTGGTCCTGTTATAAATAGATTAGAAGCTAAAAGCACGTCTTCAAATCCAATTAGAGTTACAAATGTAAATCCTATTATAAATATACCAAGTGATCAAGTTGATACTACTAAATCTTATACATCTACCACGATATTAAGTTTGTTTGAAAACTTTAATGGGTCTGCAGATCCTAAAACAAAAAGAAAACTCAAAGGTTGGACAATAAGCCCTGTTGTAGCTCCTAGTTCTCAAGATTTTGAAACTGAGTTTTTTTTAAATATTCCATATCCAAACCAGTCTACTGTTTACGTTAATCAAAGAAAGAAAAGTAAAGGCTATGGATTTGGGCAAGCTAACTTTGGTACGTATACTTACGTTCTTACGGCTGAAGATGAAGGTGGAGCTACAACTTCTGTCACTATAACTCAAGACATTGGAATTCCTAATATGGTAGACTACATGTCACTCGTGCAACGACAAAACTTTATTCAAGCAGACGGCGCTGTAGAGTTTTTTGTAGAAGAGTTAAGCAATTTAGATAGCACAAATGTTATACCGGAAGATATGCAAATAGGTTACACTACAAGCGGTTTAACATATGACAATGAAATAAAAGGTCCAGTTTGTGAATCAGGTGATACAAACGACTCTGTTTATTACGCTAGAGCTTACAAATCAAAACCACAAGCAAACCCTTCCAGCACGTTCTATGTCTATACGAGGCTAGAGCAATCTAATAGAACTGAAGGTCAAACAGAATTAACATCCGCTGGCGTTTATGCTGCTATAGAGTTTAGAGAAAACAGCTCAGGTAGTTGGGTTGTAGCTAAAGATGTTTTTGGTAATGATTGTATTTATGCAAACAAAACAACTAACGAAGTAAAATCTACTGGTGATGTTATTTTATCTGGAATGACTTCAGAAGACACGAGTGATAATAATCTTGTTAATAGATTGAGTATTTTAAATAGTACGGAATTAGCGAGTTCTACCAATACCAAAAG
>JBDOIV010000084.1:0-24362 GCA_047404215.1 Rickettsiales bacterium | reverse complement strand
AAGATTATATATTTAGATCAAGATTATAAAATAGCATTGATAGATGGAGGTAATACCGGGTATTTTAGAATTATCTTATCGTAAAAAAACTTTATCGAGCCAAGAAATATTTGATCTAATGACCAGCAAGGATCAAAAAGTTAGAAAGGATGCGGCTAGTTCAATTTCCAAAACCTTAAAAGATAATTCTAAGACTTTTGCCTACATTACCAATGTTTTGGCTAAAAATAAGTCAACTTCTGATAAGTGGCGCGGTTTTAAAAAGCCAATCTCGTCAAGAAATCTGAATAATTGCGTCGAAGATGAGGTGGTCGACGTTCTTATTAAAAAAGTAAAAGAAAATTACAAAAATATTTCTCATAAATATTATAAAAAGAAGGCTAAGATTTTAGGGCAAAAACATCTTAATCATTATGATCGCAATGCCCCACTTTCAACTGCAAAAGAAGATCTAATTCCTTTTAAAGAGGCAAAAAATTTAGTGCTAGATGCTTATGAAGAGTTCAGTCCTAAAATGCGCGAAATCGGTGAGATATTTTTTGACAAAAATTGGATTGATGCTAAGGTAAAAAAAGGTAAGGATAGCGGTGCTTTTTCGCACCCAGTTACCCCTTGCGTGCATCCATATATTATGATGAATTACCAAGGTAAGATCAGGGATGTTATGACGCTCGCTCACGAGCTTGGCCACGGTGTCCATCAATATTTAGCGGCACAGCAGGGCTATTTCATGTCACAAACGCCATTGACTTTAGCAGAGACCGCTTCGGTTTTTGGTGAGCAGCTAGTTTTCCAAAAAATCTTAAAAAATGAGAAAAATGCCGCCAAAAAACAGCTTATTATCGCTAATAAGGTTGAGGATATGATCAATACTGCCATTAGGCAGATCGCATTCTTAGAGTTTGAAAAGCAGATCCATGATCAGCGTCAAAAAGGCGAGATTCCACTGCAAAAAATTTGCGATATTTGGATGTCGGTACAAACTGAAAGCTTGGGTTCAGCTTTTAAATTTGACAAAGAGGAGTATCAGTACTCATGGTCATATATTCCGCACTTCATTCACTCGCCATTTTATGTTTACGCCTACGCTTTTGGTGATTGCTTGGTAAATTCTTTATATGGCGTTTACAAGTCTGGCAAAGTAAAAAATTTCACTGATAAATATATTGAAATGCTTACTTTAGGAGGAGTGCATCACCATAAAGAGATGTTGGCACCATTTAAGCTTGATGCTAGAAAAGCATCATTCTGGCAAGCAGGGCTGGATGTGATCTCGTCTTATGTTGACCAGATCGAGTGTTAGAATATATTGCAATCTTGTTACGAAACTTTGTCATTTGATCGGGTCTATACTGATTACGAATATAATTCGATACTCTGGCTATTTTTTTAAAGACCTCGAGCAGTCGAAGATGTTGACCGCGATTCCGTAGCTATAGTAATCGGTGAAGCAGGGGTGGTAGCCGGGGAGGTAGTGGCTGGTCCTGCTCTCCTATCAGATCTTGTTGCACTGCTTGATGATGAGGTGCTGGCTGGGGCAGTGGCGGGGTATGGTGCAGCAGCTCCGGCAGATTCGTTAGTGGCAGAGCTGGTGGTAGCGCTAGTTTCTACAGCTCTGGTGCCCACTCCGGCAGCAGCGCCCCCTCCACCTGTATATGTTGACATTGATGGGGCTGTTAAAGTTGCAGTGACGGCAGCTTGCACCGTGCCAGCGATTGATTTTTTACCCTTTTCACTTTGTGTAGTATTTCCATCTTCGGTACCATCAATTGATTCCTTCACCGATCTGATTACTTGTTCTGGTAATTGCAACTTATCTTCGGCAGCCTTTGCTATGGTATCAGATATAATTTTTGCTTCTGCTGAGTCTGGTGCAAATATAGTAGCTAAAGATGAATTGATAGTTGTAATGAGGGTGTTATTTTGGCGGCGATAAACTTCTTGTCTTGGGGCCATGCTGGCATAAAAATCTAGTATTTTGGTGACTATTTCTGGTGGCATATCTAATATCCCTGTTTTTTCGTCTGATCCTTTTTTGTGAGTAAGTCCTTGCTGCACTATTTCTTGCTGCACTGTTGATATTACTTCTGCTATTGATGGGATATCTTTAGTTTCTTTATAATTTAATATATCGTAAGTTAAATCAGCGCCAATTATCTCTTGGTAATTCATCAGGTTAAAATATGTTGCTAATGCAACTTTATCAGCTTCTAATTCTTCGTCTCTAGCTTTTAAAAAAGCATGTTGCGCTGAATGTATTGCATATGTTTTATAGTCACCACCTGGTTGGTAAGGTTTTAGTTTTGGGATTCCGAAGTCATCTGCAACTGTGACTAGAGCTTTTAGTTTATCTAATTCCCTCCTAGCTTCTTCAGTTCCAATTGTTACTACTGTATCTGGATACATTATTTGAGCGTTAAAAATAGCAGCTGGATTTGTTAAAGATTGCAAAAGTTTGTCGGGCAAGGGTTGTAGTTGACCGCGAAGTTGCGATCTAGCGCCATACGCCAATAATATATCTACATTCTGAGTGTGACCATTTTGCGCAGCCCACATTAAAGCAGTTGCGCCATTATCAGTTGCTTCTTGATTTGGATCGGCGCCGCGATTTAGCAAAAGTCTTGCGATATCTAGGTGGCTATTTTGCGCAGCCCACATTAAAGCAGTTGTGCCATCATCAGTTCTTGCTATATCAGGATTCGCGTTAGCTGTTAGTAATGCAGTTGCAACATCTGCTTGACCCTTCACAGCAGCTATAAACAAAGGAGTTGCGCCAATATCAGTTCTTGCTATATCAGGATTCGCTTTAGCTTTTAATAATGCAGTTACAACATTTGCGTGACCCCTCTCAGCAGCTACAACTAAAGGAGTTGCGCCATAATTAGTTCTTGCTTTATTAAGGTCTGCCTCAGCTTCTATTAATGCAGTTACAACGTCTATATGGCCATTTTGAGCAGCTACAAGTAAAGGAGTTGTGCCATTAGTAGGTGCTTTATCAGGATTCGCGTTAGCTGTTAGTAATGCAGTTACAACCTCGGTGTGATTATAAGCGGCGGCAATACATAAAGGAGTTGCGCCAGTGTCTGGTGCTGCAAAATTGATTTCAGCATCATTGGCTAGCAGTAAAGTTACAATATCAACATATCCCAATCCAGCGGCATGAAATAATAGCGAAACTTCTATCAACCCTTCAGAAGCGTTGACTGCATCTATTTCGATTAATGAATTAGCTAATTCTTTTTTATGATCTTGATTTTCTTGCAATATATCTTCAGCATCTTGTAGGTTGCCACTTTTACATGCAGCAATAAACCTTTCTTTTATATCTACAAAAATACTAGCGTTAGAGGCGCCACCTCCTGAAATACTAAGACCACCTTTGCTCATAATAAGTACTCCTTAATAATTGATCTACAATATAATATTAACTTTATATTAATATACTATGCTGTCAATGTTAATTGTCATTGTTTTTAATTGACCCACATATTGATACTTGATGTTAAGTTAAATAAAGTTACAAGTCTATTATACAACGCTCATTTATAGAAGTCAAGAAGTATTTTTATTAAAATTGACAATTAATTTAACGCTATATATAATATAGTTAATATAAATCAAAATATAACAGCATGATTCCGCGCTATTCAAGGCCAGAAATGGCAAATATTTGGACCGATAAAAACCGTTTTCGTATCTGGTTTGAAATCGAAGCTTACGCTTTAGAAGCTTTTGAAAAGCAAGGCCTCATTGAAAAAGGAATCTCAAGTCAAGTTTTCGAAGCCGTTGGTGATAAAAAATATGATTTTGATGTTGATGCAATTTTAGATATTGAAAAAACTACCAAGCATGATGTTATTGCTTTTTTAACTTACCTAGCTGGCATTATCGGTGATAATTCTCGTTTTGTTCATATGGGCATGACTAGCTCTGATATTTTAGACACCGCCTTGTCAAAGCAACTTGACGAAGCCTGTGAGATCTTAATTGATGACTTAAAAAGATTGTTAGCTGTTATCAAAAAAAGAGCCTTTGAACATAAAGATACTATTTGTATTGGTAGATCGCATGGTATCCACGCTGAGCCAGTGACTTTTGGCCTAAAGTTAGCGAGATTTTACGCTGAGTTTGATCGCAATTTAGCTAGATTGGAAGCGGCCCGAAAAGAAATCGCTGTTTGTGCAATTTCTGGCGCGGTTGGAACTCATGCTAATGTGGCAATTGAAGTGCAAGATCATGTGGCTGAAAAGCTAGGTCTAGAATCTGAAACTATTTCTTCACAAGTAATTCCAAGAGATCGTCATGCGATGCTATTCTCAGTTTTTGGTATTATTGCTTCTTCGATTGAAAATTTAGCTACTGAAGTTCGTCATTTGCAAAGAACGGAAGTATTAGAAGCTTCAGAATTCTTCTCCAAAGGCCAAAAAGGCTCATCAGCAATGCCACATAAAAAGAATCCGATTTTAACTGAAAATCTTTGTGGTTTGGCTCGTATCGTTAGAGCGTCTGTGGTTCCGGCAATGGAAAATGTTGCACTTTGGCATGAAAGAGACATCTCACACTCTTCAGTAGAAAGAATGTTTGCTCCAGACGCCACTGTAACACTAGATTTTGCTCTAAATAGATTAATCAATGTTGTGGAAAACCTATTGGTTTACCCAGAAAATATGCAAAAAAATATTGATCAGATGGGTGGTCTACACTGTTCGCAGCGCGTATTGCTAGCTTTAATTGAAGAAGCTAAAATCAGCCGTGAAGATTCTTATAAAATCGTGCAAACAAATGCTATGAAAGTTTGGGAAGAAAATGCTGACTTCAAATCTCTACTAAAAAATGATCCATTGGTATCCTCAAAGCTAACTGATGAAAAAATTGATTCACTTTTTGATGACTCTCATCACTTAAAGTCGGTAGATAAGATCTTTGCTAAGGTTTTTAAATAGTTTTTTAGCTTTAAATCATCGTTGGCATAAAATATTGACATATAGATGCTGCCAGACAGTGCGATATTGTATTGTAAATTTGAATAAATTTAAACTATTATGGATATATTTGAAGCTTGTCGAGTTGGTGATTTAGATCGGGTCAATAGCTTGATAAGAGTGGAGGGTTTTGATGTTAATATAGAGAAAGCAAGTCATGAGGCTCGTGATTTTAATATTACCCCTTTAGGTGTTGCTGCTAAAAATGGTCATTTAGAAATTGTGAAACTGTTGTTGGAATCTGGTGCGAGTTTTGATGATGAATATTGCAATTTTTCCGCTTTAAGTCTAGCTGCCGAATGTGGTCATTTAGAAATTGTGGAAGAATTATTAAAAGCTGGTGCGGATGTCAATGATGAATATTACTATTCTTCCCCTTTAGCTTGTGCTGCTAGGTGTGAAAATTTAGAAATTGTGAAGCTGTTGTTGAGAAATGGTGCTGATGTCAATTTTATAACAGATGGATATCCTGACGCTTGGATGGGCGCTTTAGACTATGGCATTGACAGCAATGTTCTTAAAATATTAAAAGTATTAATAGAAGCGGGTCTCGATGTTAATAATAAATATCATGACACACCTATCTTACATAGAGAAGTGGAACTGGGTAACATAGAAGTTGTAAAGTTATTAATAGAGGCTGGCGCTGATGTCAATAGTCTAAGCCCGCATGGAAATGACGCTTTATATCTTGCAGTATTATATGGTGAATTGGATATATTGGATTTACTTTTTTCGTTGCCAAATGAAAAATTTGATCATAGTGAATTTTCAAAAAGATTATTTTTAGAATTTGCTAATTATCCGCATCATCAAGAGAAGGGCAGGTGGCGTCCAACCAGGGACGATTTATCAAATGCAATTAAAATAATATTGCAGCATCCAAACTTTCCTAAAGATTTTGATTGTGGAGGCATTAAAGAGTTTGCGCGCTCTGTGGATGAAATCTATGTCGGCAATGAAGCTATAAAAAGTGTGGTAGGAAGTTTATATGGCAGTGATAGACAAAATATCAACCTACCATTGTTGGAATATCTTTTGCAAAGACAAAAAAAAGCGGGAGCTAACCTAGTAGAGGTTCTTAATGAGAGCGAGACTTTTGATCAATATTTTGATCATGCAGAGCTAGAAGATCGCTCTGGGATTGATTATGGTGCCACGCAAGAAACTCTATTTGTAACTGCTTGCGCCAAAGGAAGGGCGGATGTGGCAGGTTTGTTACATAGATATGGCGCTGATCCTAAAATTAAAGTAATGGGCAGATCAGCTTTTGCCTTAACATTGTTACAAGCAAACAATGATTTTTTAGCTTTGCATGAGAGGTTGCAGTCTCAACCAACTGGCGAAGCAGGTGAGGCTACCGACACTGATGAGGTTGTAGAAATTTCTAGCCCCGAACAAATAATAGCAAAATATCTACCATCATTATCTTTAATTTTATCAGTTGATCATTCATTTAATCCTTTTGACTCAGAGCAAAATTTACCATTTGACTGCGAAAATAGTTACGATTTTATGCAGCAATTAAAGGAGTGGGGGTTAAATATTTTGGATCCTTTGCTTGAAGAGCATGTCGTCCTAAAAGAATATGTGCTTTCTAGTGAAAAAGAAAAGGAGCAGGCTGAGAAGATTCAAGAGCTGCAAGGGTTGGTTGGTAAGCTCGCGCAGGGGCGATTTGGCGAAGCTTCCAGTGATGAAAGTGCTGGCCATGGCGCCCCTAAGCGGTCGCTATCACTTGGTTCTGCTGCAGAGCAGGCTGGAAAGTTCCAAAGGATTAGATAATTGTTGCCTAAAAAAAGACTATAAGTTATCTTGACATTTATAATATACGATGTATAATAATATTAGCTAATTTTAAAACTATAATAACTGCAGCTAAACCTTCCAATGGCAAAAGAGAGGTTTTGTTGTTATTCTTTGCTGCTTGAAATGGGGGGGTGTAAAATAAAACTTGACATTCCTAAGTTGGTAATTAACATTAAGATATAATGTAATATTTCAATCTTTAGTAATGACAAAATTTATTGAGGCTTGTGCATCTGGAAACTTAGAAGAGGTAAAGAAGTTATATGAGGATGTAAATAACGATGATCCATTAGTGGATGTGGATAGCTCTGGTAACACTCCTTTACATGTAGCTGTTAAAAATAATCATAAGGATATTACTGAGTTTTTATTAGATAATTACGTATCAACAGATGCCATAAATAATATTGGCGAAACTCCTTTATATATTGCTGCGGAAAATGGCCACCCAGAGGTCGCAACTCTTTTGCTAGATCGCGGCGCTGATCCAAATCAAGCAGCAACTGATAAGGGCATTACTGCTTTAATGCGGGCTGCGGGAAATGGCCACCTAGATGTCGCAACTCTTTTACTAGATCGCGGTGCTAAGCCAAATCAAGTAACAACTGATAAGGGCATGACTGCTTTAATGACAGCTGCTTATAATGGCCACCTAGAGGTCGCAACTCTTTTACTAGATCGCGGCGCTGATCCAAATCAAGCAAAAACAGATGGGGGCATGACTGCTTTAATGGCAGCTGCTTACAATGGCCGCCTAGAGGTCGCAAGGCTTTTACTAGATCGCGGTGCTAAACCAAATCAAGCAACAACTGATACTGGTTATACTGCTTTAATGGAAGCTGCGGAAAGTGGCCACCTAGAGTTTGCAAAGCTTTTACTAGATCGCGGCGCTAATCCAAATCAAGCAACAACTGATAATGGTTATACTGCTTTAATGTGGGCTGCGCGAAATGGCAACCTAGAGCTCGCAAAGTTTTTACTAGATCGCGGTGCTGATCCAAATCAAGTAAAAACAGATAGTGGTGGTACTGCTCTAATGATAGCTGCGCAAAATGGCGAGCTAGAGGTCGCAAGGCTTTTACTAGAAAACAGCGCTAAACCAAATCAAGCAACAACTTATGGTATTACTGCTTTATGGGTAGCTGCGCTAAATGGCGAGCTAGAGGTCGCAACAGCTTTACTAAATCACGGCGCTAAGCCAAATCAAGCAAAAACAGATAATGGTGGTACTGCTCTAATGATAGCTGCGGAAAATGGCCACCTAGAGGTCGCAAGGCTTTTACTACATCGCGGTGCTGATCCAAATCAAGTAAAAACAGATAATGGTGGTACTGCTCTAATGATAGCTGCGGAAAATGGCCGCCTAGAGCTTGCAAAGCTTTTACTAGATCGCGGTGCTAAACCAAATCAAGCAACAACTGACGACGGTGTTACTGCTTTAATGATGGCTGCGGCATATAACCACCTAGAGCTCGCAAGGCTTTTACTAGATCGCGGCGCTGATCCAAATCAAGCAACAACTGACGACGGTGTTACTGCTTTAATGATGGCTGCGGCATATAACCACCTAGAGGTCGCAAGGCTTTTACTAGATCGCGGTGCTAAACCAAACCAAGCAAAAACTAATAATGGCGGTACTGCTTTAATGGCAGCTGCGCATAATGGCCACCTAGAGGTCGCAACAGTTTTGCTAGATCGCGGTGCTGATCCAAATCAAGTAAGCACTTATAATGGCGCAACTCCTTTACATATGGCTGCTAGTCTTGAGAGTTCAGATATTGTAACCTTATTATTGCAGGCAGGTGCTGATCCTCTTCTAAAAGACATGGAAGGTAACACTGCCGCTATGATGGCTGGTAAATCTAAGCGCATAGATAATATGAGAATGATAATAAGTGCGATAGAAAATGATAAAAAGTTGATTAAGGGCGTTAATGACAATGATTTAAAAAAAGTGTCGGAGGCATTGGATAGTGGTGCCAAACCCAATCGGATAAAACATGGGGGCAAAACCCCCTTACTTATAGCTGTTCAAAGTGATAATTTAGAAATTGTAACTGCATTAATAGAAGCAGGTGCAGATCCCAATCTAGCAACAACTGCTGATGGCGCAACTCCTTTACTTGCTACCGCTTATCAAGGTCATGCTGAGATTGCAACTGTATTAATGGAAGCAGGTGCTGATCCCAATCAAGCAACAACTAATGGTGGCGATACTGCTTTAATGTGGGCTGCGCAAAATGGCCGCCTAGAGGTCGCAAGGCTTTTACTAGATCGCGGTGCTGATCCAAATCAAGCAAGAACTGATACTGGTTATACTGCTTTAATAGCAGCTGTGCAATATGGCCACCTAGAGGTTGCAAAGCTTTTACTAGATCGCGGCGCTAATCCAAATCAAGCAACAACTGATTATGGTTATACTGCTTTAATGTGGGCTGCGGAAAGTGGCCACCTAGAGTTTGCAAAGCTTTTACTAGATCGCGGTGCTAAACCAAATCAAGCAACAACTGATAATGGTTTTACTGCTTTAATGCGGGCTGCGTATATGGGCGAGCTAGAGGTCGCAAGGCTTTTACTACATCGCGGTGCTGATCCAAATCAAGCAAGAACTGATAATGGTTTTACTGCTTTAATGTGGGCTGCGCTAAATGGCGAGCTAGAGGTCGCAACTCTTTTGCTAGATCGCGGCGCTAAGCCAAATCAAGCAAAAACAGATAATGGTGGTACTGCTCTAATGATAGCTGCGGAAAATGGCCACCTAGAGGTCGCAAGGCTTTTACTAGATCGCGGTGCTGATCCAAATCAAGCAAGAACTGATACTGGTTATACTGCTTTAATAGCAGCTGTGCAATATGGCCACCTAGAGGTTGCAGCAGCTTTACTAGATCGCGGCGCTAATCCAAATCAAGCAACAACTGATAATGGTGTTACTGCTTTAATGTGGGCTGCGCGAAATGGCAACCTAGAGCTCGCAAAGTTTTTACTAGATCGCGGCGCTAAACCAAATCAAGCAACAACAGATAATGGTAATACTGCTTTAATGATAGCTGCGCAAAATGGCCACCTAGAGGTCGCAACAGTTTTGCTAGATCGCGGTGCTGATCCAAATCAAGCAACAACTGATAATGGTTTAACTCCTTTAATTATCGCCGTTGCAAAAGGTCACAAAGATACTGTAGAATCATTGATGGCATATGGCGCTACATCGAAAGTTCACGACCAAGCAAGATTATTGCCCGACAACTTTTTGCAATCTTTAACAAATCCAGCTGCTATTTTTCACGCTAAAATAGAGTATCCTATGCGAGAAATTGGATCTTATGATGGATGGAGACGTCTTAAAAAGTTATCGGAGTATCTAAAAGTCGAAGCAGATGTAGAAATCCCAGAGCCAGTAAAATGTCAAGGTGATCATTTTGAGAGATTTGCAATTGTAAGGGCGCAAAATGTATTTAAGCAATATATGGCGTCAAACCCAGATCGGGAATTAAAAGCAACCGGCGTAGCATTAGCGACATATTTCTATTTAACAAATTATCAAGATGCTATTGAATTTAATTATAGTCGTGATAAAGGGTTACCACAAGTTCGAGATACTATAAAAGGTACACTTTTATCGGCTCAAAGGATTGAAAAAGCAAGTCGTTCAGGACAATCAGCTTCATTACCGAATCTACCCATTGAGCTATGGATAGAAACCTTAAAGACCATGACGATTCACGAAGTTGCAAATGCAAAGCTTCAAGCTTCTAGCTTTTTAGTCATCCCAAGAACATTAGCGGAACATTTTGATGAAAAAGACTGTGAAATTATCAGTGGTGCTATAAAAAATGCCGTGGCAATACAAGCTAAGCAATATCTCAAAGAGGCATTTGTTGCGCCACCAGCTGTCAATCAGCTTGTTATAGATCCCCATGAATTCTGCTTACAAAGAAGTGATCAGGAGATAAAAATGTTAGTAGGGCGATATTTAGAAGGAGATGATAGTGATGGTAGAAGACGAAGATCGATCAAAGAGGTCATAGATGCAGCCAAAAAAAAGGAGCCTGAAGTTGATGGCATGTATACTGCAGCTGATGGTGGCGGCGGTGCAGCTCAACCCAAATCCGATCAGGAAGAAAAAGAATCATGGGCAGAAAGGCTGAATCGTTTAATTCAGGAGCTTGACCAGGAGGTCACTAAAAGACCTCAGTTGCAATCAATCGCTGGTACCGTACAAAGAGCAGCCGTCGCAACTTTGCAGGACACTTCGTCGCTAACACTTCCTGCCAAAGATACAGCTCCAGTTGCCAGCTTAATCACTGATGAAGGGCCTGTGAGTAGCAGTAGTAGTGCCGCTACGCCCTACGCACCCTATCAAGAACATGGTGCTGAGACCACTGCTCCTGGCGGCTCAATCGCCACCACAGCGGTAGATGAAGTTGGGTCTGTAAATCGGAGTCCTTCAAGATAAAAAGAGGGGATAATCAAAAATATTTTACTTGACTCCTATAATATACGATGTATAATAATATTAGCAGCTAATATATTTTTCCAATTGCATTATATAGTTATATAACTTGCTTTACCCGACACCTAAATAAAACTATGCATCAAAAGATCCTTAGTAGATGCTGTTCTATTAATTAATATTTAGCAGTTTAAATAACTCTTGGCAAAGGTTGTGATGATTTTTAGTCATAATCCTAATAAATCTTGACAAAAACCAAAATAAGATTTATAATCTAGGACATAAAATCAACTTAAATATAGTATTATGACTAATGAAGCTAAAATATTGGTAACGGGTGCTCTTGGACAAATTGGCTCAGAGTTAACAATGACCCTTCGTGAAATATATGGTAATGACAATGTTATCGCGTCCGATCTTCGTGATGAAAAAGATGTCGATAATCAATATCTGCCTTATGAAAAATTAGATGTGCTGGATAAGGATGGCATTGATAGTATTATTAAAAAGCATGACATTACTATCATTCATCACTTAGCAGCGATTCTATCGGCGGCAGGCGAGAAAAATCCGCAGCTTTGTTATAATGTAAATGTTAATGGTTTATATAACATCCTAGAGGCTGGCCGCCTACATAAATTAGATAAAATTATTTGCCCAAGTTCGATTGCGGTTTTCGGGCCGGAAACTCCTCGTGATAATACTCCGCAGCAAACTATTTTACTGCCAAAAACCATGTATGGTGTCACCAAAGTTTCAGGTGAGTTAGTTTGTGATTATTATGTGCAAAAATACGGTATGGATGTTCGTGGTATTAGGTATCCAGGTTTGATTAGCTACAAGTCTCCCCCAGGTGGTGGAACTACAGATTATGCAGTTGATATTTTCTATGAAGCGATCAAAAACAAGAAATATAATTGCTTTTTGAAAAAGGATACTATGCTTCCTATGATGTATATGAAGGATGCAATTGATGGTACTATTAAGCTATCGCAAGCTGATTTTAAAGATCTTAAGGATCATTCTAACTTTAATTTTGCTG
This sequence comes from Rickettsiales bacterium, assembly GCA_047404215.1. Classification (GTDB taxonomy): domain Bacteria; phylum Pseudomonadota; class Alphaproteobacteria; order Rickettsiales; family UBA1997; genus CAMCFD01. The sequence goes on along the minus strand of JBDOIV010000084.1, from coordinate 12,082 downwards.
CTATTAGCTTTACTTGCGAAGAGATTGCAGCGGAAATTAAAAAGCACATTCCAGAGTTTGAAATTGAATATAATCCTGATTTTAGGCAGGCAATTGCTGATTCTTGGCCAAGGTCAATCGATGATAAAGAGGCTAGGGCGCAGTGGGGCTGGAAACCAAACTTCGATCTAGAAAAAATGACCGCAGATATGATCAAAAATCTTCGCATTAAGTTGGAAGGTTAGAGTTTTTTACGATAGATAGTAACTCCAGCTATAAAAAGATAGGCATATATCAAAAACAGACCGCATATCGCTATTAGTTGCAATATTGGCTTGAAGTCGATTGATAAGATGATCAGAGGATCCATTTTTTGCAAGAAATACAAAATTCCAAACAGAGTTGCTGTCGCAAATAGCATTTCAACACCAATACTTCCATTTATTTTGCTATCAATTAAGTTTGTCGCTACCGCAAGAAATTCTTTTTTCATAATATTTCAATAAAATTAAACTATTTTACTATTATCAATCTACTAGAAATAAATAAAATGTAGATTTTTTATAATTTCTCTTTTTTTATAGTATTTCTAGTTCAATAGCAACCAACCGGAAGCCTTATTTTGCCTATGTTTGTAGCAATTGTGACAGTGGTAAAAAAAATATTAAGTTTTTTATTGACTATTGTTTGAGGTCTGTTTATAATTCAAAAATGTTGTTGTTAGTTTTTTTAATAATTAATTTAAACTAAGCACTACCATGAATCATAATAGACGTCAAAGCTCTCTCTCGTTACTCTTCAGACTGTTTAAGGTCGAAAAAAAGAAAAAAGCATATACTCTTCTAGAGCTATCAATAGTTTTGTTGGTATTTTCAGTTTTAATGGGAGGTGGTATCACTGCTACGACATCAATGATCAATGGATCAAAGCAAGAGTTGACTAGTCAGAGAATGGGTGCTATAAACAGCGCGATTGGACGCTTTGTTGCTAATAATAAGAGATTACCTTGCCCCGCCTCTTTAATAGTTACCGATGCTAGCGATAAATATGGTCGTGAAGCATCTTCTCAAGACGATGATCAGAATTGTATGCTAAGAGCTGAGCCCGGAGTATTTTCTTCTAAAGATGTTAGAAATATAGTATATGGAGCTGTTCCAGTAAAGGCGTTAGGATTGTCTGATGATTTTGCTGTTGATGGCTTTGGCTCTAAGCTTTCTTATGTTGTTAATTCGCATTTAACTATTGCTGATGAAAGATTTATTTCCGATGGTCAATTAGTTCAAAATAGCGGAACTGGCAGAAAAGGTTTTGGTCTTTACAATGTTGATTCTAATATTGATGAGTCAATTAACATCAATCAAGCAGCCTCTGGTAATAAAATAGAGAATTTAGCATTTGTTGTTATTAGTCATGGACCTAATCAAAATGGCTCATATGTTGCTGAGTCATCTTTTCAAAATAACGCTGACACTTCTAGCGACGATTATGTTAACGTTCCTAAGTCGAAAGATGGGGGCATTGGAACTGCGATCGATAGGGCCAGATTTGGCAGTATAATAGATGGAAGGCTACATTTAATTTCTTCAAATGAGTCCAGTTCAAGCTTTGATGATAAGTTATTATTTAAGTCTAGAAGTGATATAATTACCGAATTCAACTTGGCGCACTTAGTGCCTTGCGTCCCTGACAGCAAAATGAAGAGTGGCGGCTTTGATAAAATCGTATATTTAGGAGGTCAGGTCAGTGGTAATAGTTGTCAAGGAGCGTTTTCTGCTATTGCTCCAATTAAAGAATGTGGTCCATCTGGTTATGGTAACTGGATAGATAAGGTTAATTGCCCAGTTGGTGTTGCACAAGGTGGTTCTGGCGAAGATACTGCTTCTGATGATGGTTCTGTAGCACAAGACGATTCCGGTGATGGTCCGGATGAAGGTGGTGATCCAATAGTTATTGCTGGCGGATCTGGTGACCCTGTGGTAATGGATTCTGGTGACCTATCTATGGGTGATGTGATGTTCATTGATTCTAACGTCGTAGGTCCTTAGTTCAAAATTTGTACGCACAGCGATTCGTTAAAATATTTTCTGGCAACTCATTCTTGATGTTTTTTTATCATCCTTTGAATAGCATTTTGCCAAGTCGGCATCTGGTGATTAAATGTATTATTATATTGAGATAGATCAAAAGATCCATTTTTAGGTCTTTGGGCTGCGGTTTTGAATTGTGACGATAGAATTGCCTTCACTTTTTTTATTTTAATTGAAAATAGATTAAGTTTACTTGCCTCTTGCAATATAAAATTACATAGCTCGTAGAACGAAACTACTCCTTGATTAGATAAGTGATATATTTTGTTAAATATATTTGGTGATAAATTGTTGCTTTGCAATTGTTGTAAGATTTTATGGATAGCGGTAGCGACATCGTAACTATATGTTGGGTTTGAGATTTGGTCCGCAACCACCTGTAACTCTTCTTTTTCCTGAAAAAGCTCGATCATTTTTGTAACAAAATTACTTTTACCCTCTCTGAATACCGTCGCTAACCTGAGGATTAAAAATTGGCATCCACTTTTCTGCACCTCTTGCTCTCCGGCAAGTTTTGAGGCGCCGTAAACACCTAGAGGATTAATGTACTTGTTATCATTTTCAGTGTTAGGATTGGGATTTTTACCATCAAATACATAGTTGGTAGAAAAATGAATAAATAGACTGTTGTTTTTTTGACAATGTTGCGCCATTTTTCTTACCGCATCTCTATTAATCTTAAATGCTGACTCTTTATCTTGCTCGGCTAAGTCAACGAAGTTATAGGAGCTGCAATTAATAAGCACATCGCAATCTTTAAAGTTCTTCAGGTGATTGTTGAATAGGTTGATGTCTGCAAAGTTCACATCTTCTTTACTTAAGTGTTTGATCTCTAGAGATATATCGCCACTTAAAATTTCGATGAGGTCAGTTGCAACCTGGCCATTTTTTCCTAATACAAGAACTTTCATTAAAACTTAGGATTTAATAAGTAGTCTTTGAAGCTTTGCAGATTCTGATCTTTTTCAGAAACTAAGGGGGACTTTATTTTCCAATCAATATTAATGTCTTGATCGTTATACATAATACCCCCTTCACCCTTGGGATTGTATTCACCGTCGGTAATTTTATATACTAAATCAGCGCTTTCTTCACCAATCGTACAAAATCCATGGGCAAACCCCGGCGGTATCCACAACAAAGTAGATTGGTCGAGATCTATGCTAAAGTGTTTACCAAGGGTTTTTGAGTCTTTTCTGATATCTACAGCGATATCGCAAATTTTCCCTTTTGTGCAACTGACAAGTTTACCTTGAGGTGGGTCATATTGATAATGAAGTCCTCTAATGACCCTGGGTAGCGACCTGGAGTGGTTTTCCTGAATAAAGTTAGTAGGTAGTCCAGCCTCTTCGAATTTACTTAATTTGAACTTCTCGACAAAAAAGCCACGCTCATCATTATATACGTTAAGTTTAATTATTCTTAATCCTTCAATATCTGTATTTAAAACTTTCATAATTAAATTATAAATTTAGCCAAAACAGCACCTCATCTATCAGGTTGTCACCTTTTTTAATGAATTTGTTTGCGCCAGCTTCCAAGGCTTTGTTAATAAATTTTGACACATTCATTGATGAGTATATCACAATAGGAATATTTTTGTCAATAGCTCTAATTGCTGCGGTTGCATCGATTCCATCCATAACCGGCATATTAATATCCATTATAATTATAGAGTACTGCTTGTCGTTATCTAATGAATTTTGAAACTTTTCATAGCCTTGCTTACCATCGAGCGCCAGATCATAGTTAGCAGTTATTTTGTTAGATAGTAGGTCTTTGATATGGCCTGCATAATTGTCATCAACAATTAAAATATTATACATAGACCTATATAAGAAATTGGTGGAGATAAGCGGGTTCGAACCGCTGACCCCCTGCTTGCAAAGCAGGTGCTCTACCAGCTGAGCTATATCCCCTGGTAATTTTGTGCAATTGTTATATAAAGATCAACATTACAATTGACTTATTACTTATATTCTATATCCTGTATATAGAAAAGTCAATTTATTTTTTTTAATTCAATGAGTAGAAAAAAACATAAGTCCGGATTTAGCTTAATAGAGCTGTCGGTTGTAATATTAATAATATCTATTATTGCTGCTGGTGCAATATCAGTTTCTGGAACTTTTTTAATAAGTACAAAAAATGACCTGACGGATAAAAGATTGGGGGCTATATATCGCGCACTTGGTGTATTTTTGGCAAAAAATCATCGCCTACCTTGTCCCGCTCCAATTAATAAATATAAATCGAAAACTGGCTCAAATTACGGTAAAGAGTCGGGAAATGCGCCAACAACTAGTTCCGACAGAAGTTGCGTCGACTCCGGAGTCTACTCTTCTAATCTTGAGTCAAAGTTAGTTTATGGTATGGTGCCGGTTAACACTCTTGGGTTGTCTGATGATGTTGGCGAAGATGGTTTTGGTTCAAAGCTTTCTTACATAGTGCATGAAGATCTCACTGTGCCAAATTATGATGACACTAGCGGCGGTGTTAATGTTGGTTTTAGTTATTACACGGAGACAGATTCTGAAATGATTCAAGTTTATCAATTACCTTCGGGTAATAAGATATCAAAGATTGCTTTTGCTGTAATTTCTCATGGTCAAAATAAACTAGGTTCTTTTAACGCCAACTCAGCTATACAAAACTCTACTACAGGCATCAGCACTCAAGAGGGGTATAATATTTTATCAAATATCGTAGGAACTACGGCAGATTTTGGTTATGATCCGGCTATTACTCCAGCTCGAGTGACCTTTACTTCGATAAATTCCGTTGATGAAGGTTTTGATGATAAGGTTTTTTATAAAAACAGAGACGAGTTAATCGTAGATTACGATTTGGATCATTTATATTTTTGCGAATCTACGGATATTGACTACAGTAGCGCTTACAAGGGTCAGATTATATTCAGCTCAAGTTCGTGTAATTCAAATCCTTCAATATACCCCAGTAAAGAGTGCGGGGGTCTAGGGACTATATGGATAGATAGAGTAACTTGTCCTTAAGAGTTTGTTATTTGCGTTCTAATATTTTGTTAATAGCCAGTAGTGCAATAGGGTAACCGCTAGAGCCAATACCGCAAATAATACCATCCACTACTGCGCTAATCAGAGACTTGTGACGAAAATCCTCTCTTTTGTGAATATTTGAAATGTGGAGCTCAATCTTAGCGCCTTTAAAAATTTCCAAAGCATCTCTAACCGCAACTGAAGTGTGGGTATAGCCGGCGGCATTAACAATTATTCCATCAAACTTATCGATCGCTTCTTGGATCTCTTCTACCATTCCACCTTCGCTATTGGTTTGTCGGAACTCAACATCGATCTCGATCTCTTTTGCTAGTTCGACGCACTCTCTTTCGATATTTTCCAATGAAGTGTAGCCATAGATATCCTTATCTCTTTTGTGGAGAAGGTTTAGGTTAGGTCCATTTAATATTAATATTTTACTCATACTGTTTATTTTTTATTTGATGATATTTTGAAAAAGAAGAAGATTGTAATCGGGATTGATACTAAATATGTTGTGCCTAAGATGGTAAGAGTGAGCCATGTTTTAACCATCAATCCTATTATCAAAGTACCAAGTAGCACTAAGGTAGGGTAAAGATATTCATTTTTTACAGGTATCTTTTTAATAGAAATTGTCGGGACTTTGCTGGACATTAATAGTGCCACGGCCGCAATGTAGCATACAACGACTGATGGCTCGCTATAGAATCCTTTACCAAATTCATGAGTCATAATAATTGGTAACATGGCTATGCCAGCTCCACACGGCGCGGCGATACCTTTAAAGAAATATTTTTCAAGTACAGAATCTTTGTTAGAGTCGGAATCAAGCTCAACGTTGAATCTGGCTAGCCTTATAGCTGCGCACAATGTAAATAGCATCACCAAGGCCCAGTCAAAACCCTTGATATCAACGCTATAATTTATCCAGTTATAGATTACGAATCCGGGAGTGACTCCAAAATTTGTAAAATCTGCTAGGGAGTCAAGTTGTGCACCAAATTTTGACGAGGAGTTGAGCATTCTGGCTAATCTGCCATCGAGGGCGTCAAAAAAAGAAGCTAGCACCACTAGGCCGGCAGATTCAATGTATTTTCCTTCGAATGAAAATCTAATTGCTAACAGTCCTATGCATATTGCAAGCATAGTAACAAAGTTTGGAGTTAGCTTGATAAGTTCAAAGCTACTAGATTGTGATTTTGAAATTTTATTTTTTAACATAAGTAGAAAAATATTATAATAAAATGTTGTAAAATTTATTTAACAATATATACTTTTAATTATTCTACACCTAAAAGGAAATAAATCAATAAATATTTTACAAATGAATTCGACCCCGATATCTTCCACTGAGTTAGCGAACTGTATCAGATTTTTATCCATCGATGCGATTGAAAATGCTCAGTCGGGACACCCTGGTATGCCAATGGGTATGGCTGATGTCGCTACAGTGTTGTTTAGTAAATTTTTAAGATTTGATCCAAAGGATCCAAGTTGGCCAGATAGAGATAGGTTCGTATTATCAGCTGGTCACGGATCAATGCTGCTATATAGCTTGCTATATTTAACTGGTTATAAAGATGCCACTTTAAAAGAGATAAAAAATTTTAGAAAATTAGGATCCAAGACGGCCGGACATCCTGAGTATCATGAATTGTCAGGAATAGAAACCACCACTGGTCCTTTGGGTCAGGGTATTGCTAATAGTGTTGGTATGGCGTTCTCTGAAAAGCTGATCAAAGAAAGGGTTGGCCATGATTTAATAGACCATACAATATATTGCATAGCGGGAGATGGGTGCTTGATGGAAGGTATATCTCAAGAGGCAATATCTATTGCAGGACACTTGAAGTTAAATAATCTAATAGTGATGTGGGATGATAACTCTATATCAATTGATGGCGAGATTTCTCTGACTTCTTCTGAAAATATGCAAAAAAGATTTGAGTCATGTCACTGGGATTATATTTCGGTAGATGGACATAATCATCAAAATGTTGAAGATGCGATAGCGAAAGCAAAAACGAGCGAAAGGCCAGTATTGATAGCGTGTAAAACCGTTATAGGTTATGGGTCTCCTAATAAATCAGGGTCTGAGAAAGTGCATGGCTCCCCACTAGGGAAAGACGAAGTTGAAAATGTTAGAAAGAATTTAAAATGGAACTATCCAGAATTTGAGATTCCTGAAGATTATCTTGAGGCATGGCGTCAAATTGGTAAAAAAGGTAAAAATGAGTATAAAAAGTGGCTAGAAAATTATGAGTCTTGCGATCAATCGATTAAAGACTTTTTGTCATTTAAAGAAAGGGATTTTGACTTGGATTTGGCGAGGAAGGTTGAAAAGTTCAAGCAACAGATATTTTTAGAAAAACCTAAGCAGGCCACTAGAAAGTCTTCGAATTTAGTGTTGGATTTTTTGACTAAAGAGATCCCTAATTTGATAGGCGGCTCTGCTGATCTAACTAGCTCGGTATTAACTAAAACTTCTGCAACGCAGTCAATTTCTGGCGATGATTTTTCTGGTAGATATATTCATTACGGTGTCAGAGAGCATGCAATGTCTGCAATTATGAATGGAATTTCTGTGCACAGCTCCCTTATTCCTTACGGTGGAACTTTTTTAGTTTTCTCTGATTACTTGAAGCCGGGAATTAGGCTATCGGCCTTAATGAAGCAACAAGTGTTTTATATCTTCACTCATGACTCGATAGGCTTGGGAGAGGATGGACCGACTCATCAGCCAATAGAACATCTGGCGATGCTTAGAGGGATTCCTGATTTATATGTATTTAGACCTGCTGATGCTCAAGAGACTCTAGGGTGCTTCGAGCAGGCCATAAAGTACAAAAATGGACCATCGGCTATGGTCTTAACTAGGCAAAATGTAGAGTTTTTAAGGACTCATTATGAAAATAGTGAAAGCTTTTGTTCGCATGGTGCCTACACAATATCCGATACGGCGCTAGAAATAGAGCCCGACGTTGTAATTTTAGCTTCAGGGTCTGAGGTTTCTATTGCGATGGAAGCTAAAGATAAGTTAAATGATAAAGGCTTGGCGGTTCGGGTAGTATCTATTCCTTGCTTTGAGCTTTTTGATAAGCAGCAGCCATCATATAAAAATAAGGTTTTAGGATCCAAGCATATCCTGAAAGTGGGTATTGAAGCTGGTATAGTTCAGGGCTGGAATAAATACATTGGAGATGATGGTCTGTTTATCGGTATGACGTCTTTTGGCGCCTCAGGCAAAGGAGATGAATTGTATAAACATTTTGGTATTACTTCGGATGATGTTGCCAAAAGAGTTGTTGCAGAAATAAAGTCTCGCAGAAGATCAGTTATTAGAAACTATAAAGATAAAGATGACTTTTACGATGAAATAGATCAATACAAAGAGCAGGCAATGAAAGATGTTGACGACCACTAAAGGTCGCCTTATATTAACCCTGCCTCCGCCTCAATTTCCAATTCTACCTTGTCTGAAATTGAAGGTATGCCATAGTTTATTCCAAATTCTGATCTTTTTATTACAACATTAGCTGTAAATCCTGCTGATTTTTTTTGGGTAATCGGGTTGATTCCAACTTTGTTTAGCTTGGTCTTTAGAACAACTCTTTTGGTTACATCTTTGATGGTTAAATTACCATATACGTTAGCAGTATTTTTTCCGGTCATTTTAATTTTTGTGCTTCTAAATTTTGCGATTGGAAAATTACTTTCATCAAAAAAGTCTTTACTTTTTAAATGGTCATTAAAACTCTTGCTTCCTGTCACTAGGTTGCTGATTTTTATGATAGCTTCAATCTCGCTATTAGCTGGCTTCTTTTCGTCAAAATACAAGTTACCTTCAATCTGGGCAAATTTACCGCCTGGCTTTGAGAATCCAAAATGGCTCGCCTTCCAATCTATAGATGTATGAGAAGGGTCTAGCTTATAATTCCATTTGCTGGCTACGGCATTGTTGAGGTTGAACAGAAACCCAAAAAATATTATTATTTTTAATATATTCTTCATATAAATTGAAATTAAGTTAGCACTAAAGCGATTAAAATCTTGATTATTTTATTTACTTGTGGTGTAATGTTAATTAATTTATAAAATATAACTTTAATTATGTCAAAGACTTTATTAAAAAATATATCAAAGGTACTACTAAATCCCGATCTAGTTTCAAGAAGGTGGATTTATGAGCAATATGATTCTGCGGTGATGAATGATACTGTGCAAATTAAAGGAGATGCTTCAGTTACAAGGATTCACGGAACAAAAAAAGCGGTTGTTGCGACTACTGACTGCACTCCTAGATATGTTGAAGCTGATCCATTTGAAGGTGCCAAGCAAGCTGTAGCGGAAACGTACAGAAATATCTCTGCTGTTGGAGGTAAACCTTTGGCAATAACTAACTGCTTAAACTTTGGTAACCCTGAAAAGCCAGAAATCATGGGGCAAATCGTCAAGGCAATTCAAGGCATCACCGAGGCTTCAAAAAAGTTAAGCTATCCAGTGGTGTCGGGCAATGTTTCTTTGTATAATGAAACGGATGGCAAGGCTATCAAGCCTACGCCAGCAATTGGCGGTGTTGGCTTGATCAAAGATCTAGCTAATCGCTCTAGTGTTAACTTCAAGTCTGAAAATGATGAAATATTTATTGTCGGCACAACTGATGGCTACTTAGGATGCTCAATATATGAGCGTGAAGTGCTCGATAAAAAATCTGGTAGCAAGCCACCAAGGGTGGATCTTGACATGGAGAGGGGTAATTCTAACTTTATACAAGAAGTGATCGAGCGCGGAGTCCTGCGATCATGTCACGATATTTCTGACGGCGGTATGATTGCATGCTTGTTTGAAAAATGCAATAGGGACTTATCTTGTGTTATTGATTTCACTCGGCACGAAGATTGTAAAAAGTTATCTATGGAAGAGTTGTTATTTAGTGAAGATCAGGCAAGGTTTATTGTATCCGTAGACCCGTCATCGGTTTCAAGGTTTGAAAAAAAGGCTCAAGAGGGCAACATAAAAATATTGAGGCTAGGAACTGTTGTTAGAGGAAACATGATATTTAAGCATGATTCTCTAGATAGCGACTTAGAAATTGTTATTCCTGAAATAAAAAATGCCAATGAGAATTATTTAGGTAGTAAAATGCAATAGATTTTGAGTTTTTCAAATTCTAATTAACACAAGTTTGCTAAAGATGCCAACAAAAACGTTTCGATATACATCATACCTAGTTGCTATATTGCAAAAAATTATTGGCTCAAACTTCTCCGTAACTGGCCTAGAAAACGTCCCCAAAGACCATCCTGTGATGTTTGTGTCTAATCATTTTACTAGAATTGAAACCTTCATTGTTCCCTACTTAATTAATAAATATACTAAGCGTCAGGTCAGAAGTCTAGCTGCATCTGTCTTGTTTTCAGGTCTGCTAGGTAGGTTTTTGAAGAATCTAGGTACCATATCCACCCAAGACCCAAATAGAAATAAAATAATTATTTCAGATCTGGTGCATAATAATTATGACTGGCTGATATATCCTGAGGGCGGTATGGTAAAAAATAAAAATATAGTAAAAGATAGATTGTACATTAGTCAAACAAATACCAAAACTGCGCCAGTTAGAACCGGATCTGCAGTTTTGGCAATTAAGTCTCAGTTATACAGGGATGATATAGTTAAAGCAAAAAAATCTTCTAATATTGATCTTCTGAAGCAAATAGAAAAGGGCTATGGTTGTGTTTATGAGGAGTCATTAAATGAATACAGTACTCATATTGTTCCACTAACCGTTTCTTATTATCCAATTAGGCCAGGTAGCAATAGATTAGAATCCTTTACTAAAAAGAGAATTTCTGATATTCCTAGCAGTATATCGGAAGAGTTGCAGATAGAGGGTAATTTACTATCTCATTCAAATATTAATTTACATTTTGGTAAAGCGATTAATTTAAAAGATTATACTAGGCTCAAAAAGTCCTTAATATACAATATTCCAATCATCAAAAATGAGACTAAAACTAATATCATTACTAAATATTTTAAACACAGCTTGACAACTGAGTTTATGACAATGATATATAAAAACTTAAGCATAAATATTGATCATATATTTAGCGCCACTATCAGATTCGCCCCCTCGGGATTAACAACTGGATCACCTGAAGCCTGAATTAACAATGTTGTAGTGGATATCTTGGATAGAGATTTGTCACATTCATCCATCAACTTCTTCAGCTCAACAACGCCTTTTAAGTAATTTCTAACATAGTTAGTTTTGGGATTTTCAGGGCTGGATTCAACATACTCAATTGAACCCATAGAAATATTAAAGGTATTTAACAGGCTATTCCACCTATCTATTGTGGAAGCAAAGTTAGACCTTATATCACGCAATCTTATAGCTGGATTAATTGCAACAATAGCCGGAACATTTTTTGATTTTCTAGATGCATTTAGCAGAGTTAACAAGCCTCCCGTTGAAAATCCTATTATTATTACCTTGTCGGTGATATTTTTCAACACAGCATATCCTGTTTTTAAAGAATGATCCCAATCTTGCCACGAAACATCTTTAATATTTTCTGGATTAGTTCCATGTCCAGCTAACCTGACACAATATGTGTAAAATCCATGACGATTTAGAAAGTCCGATAAATTGGACATTTCCCTTGGGCAAGACTTATAGCCATGACAAAGTAAAATTGAATATTTTTTATTAACCTCTTTATTAAGAAAAGATGGCGATCCAAGAAACGGTTTACCGAAACCAAAAGGTTTCGATAGTTTTTTATGATAATATCTCTTGTAATCCTTCTTATATTTCTCATTATCCAGCTTAATCAAAATGTCTCTGGTCTTTTTTTTCAAATTCTCATCCTTAATAGCAGCTGTTCTTTTTACTATGCTTGAAGCGTAATCTAGGATACTAAATTCATTAAATATGACTTGTAAAGTATTGTTGATCCTTGAAGAATGAAAATCTTCTTCTCGATACAAATT
>JBDOIV010000083.1:0-2543 GCA_047404215.1 Rickettsiales bacterium | reverse complement strand
GCGTAATGTTGAAAGTTTAAATGTGGCCAATGCTGCCTCAATAGCTTTTTATGAATTACATAAATGTAGAAAATGAAGATATTAATTTCGCCGTCAAAATCTATTAATTTTGATATTAATGTTAATAGAAATAATTTCACCACACCTTATTTTTCAGATGAGATAAGCTACTTAGTTTCTGAGATGAAAAAATTTTCTGTTAATGGTATTGCTGAGCTAATGAATATTAGTGATAATTTGGCAAATTTAAACTATGAAAGATACCAAAGTTTTTCTAGTGAATTCGATCTCGCTAACTCTAAGCCAGCGGCGTTTATTTTCAGTGGTGATGTTTATGATCCGATTAAGGTCGACACTTATAACGCAGAGGAGATAGATTTTATGCAAAATAGCTTAAGGATATTATCTGGATTGTATGGCATTTTAAGACCTTTGGATTTGATTCAGCCTTACCGATTGGAGATGTCTATAAGGTTACAGAACAAAAACGGGTCCAATCTGTATAAATTTTGGGATGGAGCAATTTCGAAATTTCTAAACGAAGACTCTAATGGCTGCGAACCTATATTAAACCTTGCTTCAAATGAATATTTTGACGCAGTGAGGATGGAAGATCTGGATAGTAAAGTTATCAAGGCTGATTTTAAGGAACTGAGATCAGGAAAGCTTAAGACGATCGGTATAATGGCGAAAAAAGCTAGGGGCGAAATGGTCAACTTTATCATGAAAAATAAAATCTCTGATCCTAACGAAATCAAGGATTTTAAAGTTAATGGCTATGAATACGATGAGAAGATTTCTGATTCTAATTCTTTTATATTCACTAGATCTAGTTAGCTAGGTGTCGGTGAATTCCCATAGTTTTTGGATTTAACTTCCAACTCTTCCAAAAATCTTTCTATACCCTTGTTTGATATAATCGAGTCAAGTTCTGATCTTTGCGATTCTAATAAACTCACTCCTTCTGCTATGAAGTCAATTACTATGATTGAACCCTTGGACTTTTTTGCCCTGAATGATACTAAGACAGGATGGGGGCTTCCAACTGTATAGAACTTGCTATCAATTTGGTAAAATATTTTTTGAAACTTAACGTCACCTACTTCAAAGTTGCTGCCGCGATAGTAGAGGAATTTTTGACCATATGAATTGATCATAAATTGCCTATATAGATTAAGAAATTGATTATATTGATCTTTAGAAAATGATCTATAGTGCTTACCTAATACAAATCTAGAAATCCATTTAGAATCGATTGATTTGTCAATTAAATTAACCAATGTCTTGACCTTCTTTTTTTCAGAGTGGCTTGAGGATGAAATGTTTACGATACTATCACCAAGATTTTGTATAAAATCTTTGTAATCATTTTGTGAAAATTGTTGAGCATTTGCTGATAATCCAAATATTAGTGAGCTTATAAATATTATAGCATGGATAAGTTTCTTCATGTTGCTAGCGATTTATTTTATTATTTAAATTTTGTAAGAAGTAAGATCTAACAGTAACGTAGGGATCAAACGATTCTTTTTTAATATTATCTAGTAATGGTGTAAATTGCTCCTTTTTATCTACTGCATTAAGTACCGTTAAATATATTCTGATTTTTGAATCTATGGTTAAGTTGGTTTTTGATGCAGTATTGAATGCATCAAGCTGTATAGGGGATATTGCTCTTCGGGTCATGTCTCCAGCGAAGCTTCTTGCTGTTGAAGGCCCAAGGAATGGTAATACCAAATACGGACCATTGCCGATATTATAATAACCCATAGTTTGTCCAAAATCTTCATTTTCATACTGGATTCCCTCTCTTCTGGCAACGTCTTTAATACCTAAGATTCCAACGGTAGAGTTAATGATAAAGCTTGAAATATTTTTCATTCCATTATCAAACTTACCTTGAGCAAAAGAGTTTATTGCTGAAAAGGGTAGGGTGATGTTGAAAAAGAAATTACCGATTCCCTTTCTAACAATTTTGGGAATTGCCACTCTGTAGCCTTTTACAACGTAGCCAATAACATACCTATCGGCGACATTATTAAATTCAAATATTTTTCTATTTAAGGGTTCAAGTGGGTCGTAAACCCCTGACCTGATAGATATTATCTGCCCCTCAAACATACTAAAGTCATCATCTTCATATTCGCTGGCCAGTATAGGGTTTGTGATAAAAATTACTATGGTTAGTAATAATTTAAAAAATAACAATCTACTCATTTTCATTGCCCTCAATGACCTTTATCATATTGGAAACCTTAGATTTGTACGAGGGGTCTAATTCCAGTAGTTTATTTATTGTAGCCTTAGCCTTATGTTGCTTTTGTTTTAGTATGTAGCAGTGTGCCAAATAGTAGTATGCTTTGCTGTATTTTGGCCAGAATAAATTAATTATCTTGAGCCTTAATATTGCATCTGAAACTCTATCGTTGTTGAGATGTTTCATAGCTAAATTAATATTTGTTTGCAACAAGTTCTTTGATTTAACCCTCATAAGCTTTATGTCGTTTATGGTGTCAGATGCGAGACCTGATATAACGTTACCA
>JBDOIV010000082.1:0-2877 GCA_047404215.1 Rickettsiales bacterium | reverse complement strand
ACCCTGTTACCATCAATGAAGATGAAAATTTAGCAAGCGCCTTATCCCTAATGTCAAAACATGGCATTTCAGGAATCCCGGTAGTTAAAAAAGACAGTAAAAAACTAGTCGGTATTTTGACGAATCGCGATGTTCGTTTCGCTACCAATAAAAAACAGCCTATTGCCGAACTGATGACTAGTGAAAATTTAGTCACGGCCAAGCCTGGCGTTTCCAAAACTGAAGCAAAGTCGCTACTTCATAAAAATAAGATCGAAAGAATCATTATTATTGACAAAGATAATAATTGCGTTGGCTTAATGACCGGTAAGGATCTAGAAAAAACCAAACAATTCCCTAATGCTGTAAAAGATAAAGAAGGTAGATTACGAGTTGCTGCTGCAACTTCCGTAGGCAAAGAAGGCATCGAGCGAGCCGAAAAACTAATCGAGGCCAAAGCTGATATTATAATTGTTGATACTGCACATGGTCACTCAATAGGTGTTATTGAAACGGTAAAAGAAATCAAAAGAAGACACCCTAAGCAGGATATTATCGCTGGTAATATAGCCACTGCCGAAGCGGCAAAAGCTTTAATTGAAGCTGGTGCTGATGCGGTAAAAGTAGGTATTGGCCCAGGGTCTATTTGTACCACTAGAGTTGTTGCTGGTGTTGGCGTGCCACAACTGTCTGCGGTACTAGATGTTGTTGAATATTGCAACAAAGAGAAAGTGCCTGTTATTTCCGATGGTGGCATTAAATTTTCCGGAGATTTAGCTAAAGCCATTGCTTCTGGCGCCTCTTGTGTAATGCTTGGCGGCTTACTAGCTGGAACTGAAGAAACTCCTGGTGACATTGTTTTATATAAAGGCAGATCATATAAGATCTATCGCGGCATGGGTTCAATTGGCGCTATGGCCAGAGGCTCTGCTGATCGTTATTTCCAAGAGGATGTTTCTGATAAAATGAAACTAGTACCAGAAGGTGTCGAGGGACGAATTCCTTACAAAGGGTTCGCTTCAGATGTCCTTCATCAACTGATTGGTGGCCTAAAAGCAGCAATGGGTTACACTGGCAACGGTACTGTTGAAGCAATGCGCACTAAATGTGAATTTGTTCGTATTACCAACTCTGGCCTTAAAGAAAGCCACCCGCACTCCATCACAATTACTTCTGAAGCTCCAAATTATACGACTTAGGAAGTTAGCTGTTATACCAGTACTTTAATCGCTGTTTATCGACATTAAAACCTCTTTATAGCTCATGATTTGATTCTTGTCGTTCATAATATACCGTCTATCTATGACAAACCTCAACCGTCTACATTAAAGGTGACTCTTCGCCAAGAATTTCTAAAAGAAATTCTAAGACTCTTCTGACATATCATAAGTCATCAGTTACTTGGAGTTTCCGCTTGCGGGGCGGCGAATCCATTTCGCCGTAAAAATTATTTTAGGTTGCTACAGCCTTTTCAAAGCCTCGCTGGTGACAAATCTAGGGACAAAATGTAATTTTGTTCATGGGTTGTTTATTGCTGAGATCACGTATGAGTAATACTTGATCGAATCAATAGGTAATCTTAGTAACAAAGTGTAATTCTATTACTAGGGTGAATTTCTAGCGACGGATATGTATAAGCAATACCTATCCAGAGCTAAATAATCTAGGGACAAAATGTAATTTTGTTCATGGGTTGTTTATTGCTGAGATCACGTATGAGTAATACTTGATCGAATTAATAAATAATCTAGGGACAAAATGTAATTTTGTTCATGGGTTGTTTATTGCTGAGATCACGTATGAGTAATACTTGATCGAATCAATAAATAATCTAGGGACAAAATTTAGGATTTAAGGAAGTTGTCAGCGTAAGATTTCTTGCGAACCTTACTAGGCTTATCTTCGTGTATAATGTAATCATAACCCTTGCTCTTGGCATAGTCAACGGCAGCTTCCAGATCATTAAACCTTATTTTTAGCTGATATTGCGAGCTATTTGTCGAGGTCCAGCCCATTAACTCTTCAGCATGTCTAGGATTTTCAGTCTCTATCATCTTCATATACCACGCTCTTAAACTTTTACCATCTTGCGACACTCCTAAGTCAGAATTAAAAATTTTTACTTTAATAGGATCCTGCTTCATAGAATAATATAATTAATTATCAATTTGGTCAAAAAGTCAACCAATTCAAACCTACCTTCCATTATAAGACATAAGAAAGTTGAAGTCAATATACTTGGAGCAAAGGGAAAGGTGTCATCTTTTTTACATCTGGTCCAAAAAATTCCAAAAATTACTCCAAAGAATCCTGTATAGAATGTAAATTCAACAAAATTTTCAATACCAATTAGCAACCCTATGGTATAGAATAACTTAATATCGTCAACCCCGATCGCTTCTTTTTTAACGAAAAATAAAAAAGAAAAGTACAAAAACAATCCAAATACAACAAATGCTATGCCGGATAGCGCCCTATATATCAGAAATTGCGATTGATCATAATTTACCAACAAAAAACATACACTTAATAGCAATAATATGATCTGGGTCGAAACGGGTATGAAGTAATATTCAATATCAACTATCGACATTACCACCATGATAGTAGCAATTGATAGTAGAAAAATTAAGTTATAATCAACTTTACAATCGTTAATATAAAGAAGTAAACAAAATAACAATGCAAAAAACACCTCTATTACCGGATATCTAATTGAAATATGTGATTTGCAAATAGAGCACTTACCTCGTTGAATGAACCAGGAAAATAACGGCACTAAATTATAAAATTTTAATCTGTAGCCGCATTTAACGCACTTCGAATAAGAAAGCAATATATCCTCCCCCCTTCCTAATCTGTATGTTAAATAAGAAGTAAAGCTACCAACTATTAGTC
>JBDOIV010000081.1:0-2034 GCA_047404215.1 Rickettsiales bacterium | reverse complement strand
GTATTCTTTGACAAATATTTTTTATAATATTATAATATGGATAATATACAAAAGATATATAAAAGAAAAGTAAAAAATTATGAATAGCAAAAAAGATAACGCAATTAGTTCTAAGGATCAAGAAGCCTTGTCATTTCATACACAGGGTCAGCCTGGTAAGGTTGCTATGCACGCAACTAAAGCCCTAAACACACAGAGAGATCTTGCCTTGGCATACTCTCCAGGAGTTGCGGCACCTTGTCGCGAAATTGCTAAAGACAAGAATTTATCTTATAAATATACTGCCAAGGGTAACTATGTTGCGGTAATTTCTAACGGAAGTGCCGTTTTGGGCCTTGGAAATCTTGGCGCTGACGCTTCTAAGCCAGTAATGGAAGGTAAATCGGTATTATTTAAGAGATTTGCCGACATTGATTCTGTTGATTTAGAGGTCGACACTCAAGACGTTGATGAGTTTATTAATGCGGTAAAATATCTATCACCTTCATGGGGCGGTATTAATCTTGAAGATATCAAAGCTCCTGAATGTTTCATTATCGAAGATAAGTTGAAAAAATTGATGGATATACCAGTCTTTCATGATGATCAACATGGTACTGCAATTATTTCTGCGGCTGGAATTATTAACGCTCTACACATATCTGGTAAGAAAATTGAAGATATCAAGGTAGTTGTTAACGGCGCTGGAGCGGCTGGTATCGCTTGTCTCGAGCTTTTGAAATCAATGGGATTACCTCATAATAATGCCCTACTTTGCGATACGAGAGGTGTAATTTACAAAGGTAGACAAGAAGGTATGAACCCGTGGAAAGAAGCTCATGCGGCCGAAACCACGGACAGAACATTGCTAGATGCCATGACTAACGCTGATGTATTTTTAGGTCTATCGGTGAAAGATGCAGTCTCTGAGGAAATGGTTAAGGCGATGGCTGATAATCCGGTGATTTTTGCTATGGCTAATCCAGACCCTGAAATCTTGCCTGAAGTTGTTCACGCTACCAGAAGTGATGCTATTGTTGCGACTGGTAGATCTGATTATGAAAATCAGGTTAACAATGTAATGGGATTCCCTTACATCTTTAGAGGCGCTCTTGATGTTCATGCTTCTGAAATTAACGATGCAATGAAAATTGCTGCTGCTGAAGCTTTGGCTGAGCTAGCTAGAGAGCACGTTCCCGCTGAAGTAATTAAAGCCTATGGTGGTAAAGATATGAAGTTTGGTGCTAGATATATAATACCTACTCCATTTGACGCTAGATTAATCAGCGTTGTACCATTGGCAGTGGCTAAAGCTGCTGTTGAATCTGGTGTTGCTAGAAAGCCAGTTAACGATTGGGATGCTTATAAAAAAGAATTACAAGCTAGACAGGACCCTACTGTTAATAGCCTAGGTTTGATTTTTGAAAATCTCCAGAGGGATCCAAAGAAAGTTATTTTTGCCGAAGGTGAACAGCCGGAAATTATCAGAGTTGCTGCTTCTTGGCGTGATAATAATTACGGTACGCCGATATTAATAGGTAAAGAAGAGAAGGTTCTTGAGAAAATGAAGGCGGCCAATATCGATCCTAATGGCATTGAAATCTATAATGCATCTATTTGTGATGAAAATTCAAAATATGTTGACCATATTTATCAAAAGCTTAAGCGCGATGGCGTTTTATACTCTGATTGCAATAGAATGGTTAAAACTGATCGTAATGTTTTTGCTTCAGCAATGCTTGAGTGTGGTAAAGCAGATGCTATGGTTACCGGCTTGACAAGAGGTTATAGAAAATCACTTACTGATGTATGGCAGGTTATCAAAAATAAGGACGGAGAAGTTGTAATGGGAATTTCAATGATAATTTCCAACGGTAGAACAATATTTATCTCTGATAGCGCCTGTTCTGAGATTTCTTCATCAGAAAGATTGGCACAAACTGCTATCCAGTCTGCTAATAAGGTTAGAGATCTTGGTTACGAACCTAGAGTGGCATTCTTATCATTCTCTAACTTTGGTAGTGCTTTAAAAACTGAATCAACTAGAATTAAAGA
>JBDOIV010000080.1:0-2986 GCA_047404215.1 Rickettsiales bacterium | reverse complement strand
CCAAAATTATCGAGGTTTTTAATAATATCCACCGGCGCATCAGATAAACCAACGTCATAATTTGCAACAATATCAATATCAGCTATACCAAGAAGATAAACCAAAGCACTACCACAATTATGACCTGCAAATTGATATCGAACATCAATTTCTTTAAGCTCCCAGACATGATACAGCAAGTCTGTAATTTGAGATTTTGACAAGTTAATTCTATACTCCCAAATGCTACGCATTTGCTTATCATTATAATTGCCTATTCTTTTTCTATAAGGCTCAAGCACATAAAGACCCTCTATTCCTGGATAGATAGACATCAGAGCCGATCCAACAGGCATGGTTTTAGAAAATTTTGCAAAATAACCAAGAGAATGCTCTATTGTTCCACCCTTTTTTTTACCGGATAGTTTCAAAAAAATATGACCCATCATACTAACAATACTGTTAGGATTTTCAGCAGCAAAAATTATATCGATATTATCCGCTACGACCTTATTTTTGAATTCATCAAAATCTTTACATTTTACCTTGGGCAATACTGCACTTGAAAACTTCAGTTTTTTTTGTAGCCATCTTAATCGCGCTGGAAAGCGACAAATCGCATGATCATCTTTTAAAGATAAGTTGGGATCAAAAAAGGATTCTATAGTCTTTTTAATCTCTAGCTCAGGATTGATTTTACCTTCTTTTGATAAAAAAAACCCCTTACTTCCTACAATCGATTCACCATCTTGGTAATGAAGAAGTCTTTGCCAATAAGGGTCTTTGGCAATTTGTGTAACTTCTTTATCACTAACCTCAAAAGCATTCACTTCAAATGAAGCAATAACAACGAAACAAATAAATAATAGAAAATTGTTATATTTTTGCGATAAAGGCATCTTGGTATCCAAAAAAACATCAAAATAAAAAAGGGAGCAACCTTATTAGGCTACCCCCTTTTTTTGAAAACTAAAACCAGTCAGATATACTATCTACAGCCCGGCTTCTTCTCAGTATTAACAAGCACCGTATCTTCATACGCATAAGCAGCGCCGCTGTTCATATCAACCGCAGTACTAGTTAAGCCGATGAAACCCCAAAGAACGTCAACAAGCATCATAACGTTCCACTTTGAGGGCACGTTTTTCTGACTCTGCTTGTAACATCTAGACTCTTTAATCTTAACGGTCAAAGGAGCCTTACTCCTCTTAACATTTACAGAGGCAGGGAGTTTTACATCTCTAGAGCCGCCACTTTGATCAATCACAGTAGCATCCACACCTTGATGACCTCTAGAAGAGGTGATAAAGACATTTTGATCAGATCCGCTAATTAAACCAGCACAAGATGAGGTTAATATAGATATCAACAAGAAGAACGAAATCTTTTTTATCATTGTCCTTAAAATTTAATTATTATTAATTCCACAAAATCACCTTAATTATAAAACAAACAAAATAAGATTCAAGGCTTTTAACCCTCCTTCTTATCCTCATCTTTTACCTCTTCATACTCAGCGTCAACAACCTTTTCATCATCACTTTCAGAAGTTTCATTAGCAGCCTGATCACCATCAGCAGACTCACCAGCAGCACCAGCCGCTGCGTTCATAGCTTCACCAATTTTCATCATTGACTGCACTAAGCTTTCAGTTGCTGATTTTAGATCTTCTGCCTTGGCATCATCTCCCTTTTCAAGAAGCTCCTTAACTTTTGCAACTTCCTCTTCGATTGCTTTTTTGACGTCATCACCGACCTTGTCACCATGCTCTTTAAGATTTTTCTCAGCCTCATAAACAGCAGAATCAGCTTGATTTTTCGCTTCAACAAATTCTTTGCGCTCTTTGTCGGCACTAGCATTTGCTTCGGCATCTTTAACCATTTTTTCGATATCATCATCAGATAAACCACCTGAAGACTGAATAGAGATTTTCTGCTCCTTATTGGTCGCTTTATCTTTAGCAGAAACATTAACCACGCCGTTGGCATCGATATCAAAAGTTACTTCAACTTGCGGCATACCTCTTGGCGCTGGCGCGATTCCCTCTAAGTTAAACTCGCCCAGAGTTTTGTTATGAATCGCAATGTCACGCTCTCCTTGGAAAACTTTAATTGTAACCGCTGTTTGATTATCAGCAGCAGTTGAAAATACCTGACTCTTGTTAGTTGGAATTGTAGTGTTACGGTCAATCAAGCGAGTAAATACACCGCCCGCAGTTTCAATACCAAGTGAAAGTGGCGTTACATCCAAAAGAAGAACATCCTTGACGTCGCCTTGTAAAACACCAGCTTGAATCGCCGCACCAATCGCCACAACCTCGTCTGGGTTCACGCCTTTATTAGGCTCCTTATCAAAGAACTTCTTAACAGTTTCAATAACCTTTGGCATTCTAGTCATGCCACCAACCAAAATAACTTCGTCGATCTCACTTGCTTTAACGCCAGCATCTTTCAATGCTTTTTCACAAGGGGTAGTAGTTCTGGTAATCAAATCATCAACTAACTGTTCTAATTTAGCGCGCGTCAATTTCACATTTAAGTGCTTAGGGCCAGTTGCATCAGCAGTAATGTAGGGTAAATTAATTTCAGTTTCAAGTAAACTTGAAAGTTCAATTTTTGCCTTTTCAGCCGCTTCCTTCAATCTTTGTAGCGCCAAAGGGTCTTTGCTGATATCAACGGTATTCTCTTTTTTGAATTCTTCAGTTAAGTGCTCAAGGATTCTCATGTCAAAATCTTCACCGCCAAGGAAAGTGTCACCATTAGTAGCTTTAACTTCGAAAACACCATCACCAATTTCCAAAATAGAAACATCAAAAGTACCGCCACCTAAATCATAAACGGCAATAGTTTGAGAGTCCTTCTTATCAAGCCCGTATGCAAGCGCCGCAGCAGTTGGCTCATTAATAATTCTAAGAACTTCTAGACCAGCGATTTTACCAGCATCCTTGGTTGCTTGACGCTGCGAATCGTTAAAGTAAGCAGGAACAGTAATCACCGCTTGCTCAACT
>JBDOIV010000079.1:0-2560 GCA_047404215.1 Rickettsiales bacterium | reverse complement strand
GTCTTGACCTTATTTTGACGAAATTAAAAGAGCGCGACTTGAGTTTTGAAGTGCATTTGATTAAGGGTTGGGATACCAATTTGGGTTGCTATCTTACCGAGCAGTCGCGAGTTTTTAACAAAGTAGCGGGAGTATTTTCGACTTCGGTAAAGAAAAAGATTATTATTAAAAGTTTTTCGCATAATGTTATTGCTCACGAAATGGCTCACGCTCTGGAGTTTGAAAGTGGTCTAGATTTGGGTAAAGAGTTTCGAAAAGCGATTGGTTATGATATGAAAGGTAGACAGGCGGAGCTTGTAACTTTAAAATCTGAAATCAAAAGATTGATGGTTGATGCTTTAAAAGCTTATCCGCAGCATCAATTTTTATCAGAATTATTTGCTCGCTATTTTGAGTTGTTAAGTATTTGTAAGAATGTTCAGGGTCAGGGTGCGTTCCAGACTACCGAAGTAATGGATTTTTTCATGAATACTACAAAATATGTGCAAGAAATTTTTAACAAAGTAGTGAAGCCGAAAATTGACCCTGAAATTGCGAAAAAAACTGTTGAAATTGCCAATGCGGTTAAAATAGTTAAGGCTGAGGCTAAATTTCAAGATCGTGCTGGTACTTTTTTTAAGTCACAAACGGCGGGCGGTAAAAAATCATGGTCAAAAAATGTTAAATCCAACGCTATGTATCAGGCCGGATGGCAAAAACATGAAGCTTTGGAGCAGCAAAAACGTAAAGAACTAGAAGATAAGGAATAAAATGGCAGTATATACTAAATTAACACAGCAAGATATTGCATCTCATTTGGAGCAATACAACATAGGTAGCTTAGTCGAATATAAAGAAATCTTAGCAGGAATTGATAATTCTAATTTTATTATCAAAACTGATCAAGATAATTTCATTTTAACAATTTTTGAAGCACGGATTGATCCGAAAGATTTACCGTATTTTATTGGCCTCAAATTGCATTTGGCGCAGCACGATATCTGCTGTCCAGAGCCAATGAAAACTAATAATGGCGAGGTTATAGCAAAACTAAAAGGAAAAAACTCAGCTATCGTTAGCTTCTTGCAAGGAGTGATGCTTGAGCCTAGAAAAGATGGTTATTATGATTCAATAGCTGCTAATCATTGTTACGAACTTGGCGGCATTACTGCTAAAATGCAATTAGCATCTAAAGACTTTACCATTGCTCGTCATAATGATTTGGGATGCCTAGATTTTCGTAAATTTTTAGCTAAATTTAGCGACTTTATGTTGCAAGATCGAGATTTTCGCTTTCCTTTTGACAAAGGAGAGGGGGAGGGGTCGCTACTGTTTGAGATTAAGAAAGTTTTATCTGCTTTGGAAGATGGTTGGCGTCAAGACATGGCGTCTGGACCTTGTCATCTCGACCTTTTTCCGGATAATGTTTTTTTTAATGGTGAAAAATTAAGCGGGGTAATAGATTTTTACTTTGCTGCTAACGATTTATTTATTTATGACTTTGCGGTAATTGTTAACGCCTGGTGCTTTGATGAGAATAACAATTTTGATTGGCAAAAATTTCAGGCTATGAAAAAAGGTTATCAACAGGTTCGGCTTTTCACGCAGCAAGAACTAGCATTCTTAAAGACGGCATTGATTGCTGCTAGCTTGAGATTCTTGTTAACAAGACTGCATGACATGTTTATGACTTCAGAAGATTCTTTTGTAACAGTAAAGGATCCGCGAGAATATTTACAAAAAATGAGATATTTTGTTAATTTAACAGAGCGAGAACTTAATGATTAAGTCACATTTCTTTGGTCGTGAATGTTTTATTGATCGTGAGCTATCCGATCACGATGATCTTGAAAAAAATCTAACAGATTTGCAATGGCAATTTCGGGCAATTAATTTTGTCAATCAGATTCATAGTAATAAAGTTTTAGTGATTGATAATGAGCAAAAAATTCAGCCAAAGCAAGGGTTAGCAAAAGCGGATGCTATTGTTACTAATTTGAAAAATTTAGCAATTGCAGTTGTTACTGCTGATTGCGGCGCAATAATTTTACAAGACCAAGAAAATGAGATAATTGCAGTCATTCACGCCGGCTGGCGAGGATCTAAGTCAGGAGTGATCGAGAATTCTATTACTAAAATGTTACAATTAGGCGCTAATAAGAATAGTATCATTGCAGAGATTGGGCCAATGATCAGGCAGCAATCTTACCAGGTTTCCAAAGATTTTTATGATGATTTTTTGAATGAAAGTGAAGAGTTTAGCTATTTTTTTATCCCCGACCAAGTGTCAGAAAAGTTTTTATTTGATCTTCCAGCTTTTATCAAGAGTATTTTGCGACAGCAGGGGGTTGCGCAAATTGTCGATCAAGAAATTGATACCTATCGGCAATGTGATGAATATGCTAGCTATCGAAAATTTTGTCATGAGCCTGAAAACCATCAAAATTTACGTAATATTTCAATAGCAATGATTGAAAAATAGTCATCAAGAGTGTATTTTGGTGGATTTTTAATAGGAAAGTGGTGCCCAAAGGCGGATTCGAACCACCGACACAAGGATTTTCAGTCCTTTGCTCTACCA
>JBDOIV010000078.1:0-1245 GCA_047404215.1 Rickettsiales bacterium | reverse complement strand
CAACGGTTTCAATACTACTAGAAACATTTTTTTTGGTATCTGTTCTATATGAAGCAATATTAGTCAAACGACCCTGCGCAGGATGTATTACGGTCGCTTTTGAAGAAGCCTTAGATGACCTATCAACTCCAAAATCACGATATTCACCAAAAGTAGCGGCAGCATAAAAATCAGCACCAAGTATATCTATTTGATTATCGCGATAAACCAAGCCTGTTAATGGGTCTCTACCATATAGCTCAGGCTTAACATCAGCACCACCATACCCACCAGAGGCAATTACCGTTGTTGAAAAATCTAGACCCCTATCTCGATATCGATTTTTAAGCATCGCTTCAATACCTTGTATGCCATGAGCTGCCACAGCGTAAACCTGACCAATATCATCTTCAAGAACGCCATTTTTACCATATTTGAATTTTTCATATGCCTGCCTGAGCTGCCTTCTATCCTCTTGAACCTCATACACTTCTTGTTGACTAACCGGATCGAGCCCATTTCGATAACGACTAAGTTCATCGGTCAACATATCATCACCACGTTGAAACAATGTGTCAAAATACTCGCCATCATTCTTGTCTAAATATCGCATCGACCCGCATTGATTATCATTAAATCCTAAAATTCGCAAAAACAACTCATCAGCAGGATATTTCTTAAATTCTTGACGCAACCTCCCCTCTTCTCTTGTGGTTTGCGCAGTTTCACCGCGTTCACGTTTTAATTTTTTAAGGTAGTTCCAATCACTTCTCAGATCATTATGACCCCTCAAAAATTTTTGCAAGTTGTCTTTATAAAGTTCTTTGTCAACACCTCCTCCCTCCCTCATAACAAGATGACTCCTTGGTGGTCGACGCAATGTTCTTGACACCTTAGGAGTTCTTCTAGGAACGGCAAAAGGCACTACTGGAGGCGGTGGCGCAGAAGGTGTAGGCATTGCAGTGGGTAGTTGTGGCGCAGAAGGTCTAGGATAAGTTGTAGGAATTGCAAAAGGCACTACTGGAGGCGGTGGCGCAGAAGGTCTAGGATGCGATATATAAGGCCTTGGCCTTGGCCTTGGACTAGTTCCAGCTCCACCAGCAATCGCACCAGTCGTAATATTAGCAGAACTTCTTGATATTTTAAGCTTCTTTTTCACTGCCTTTAGAATCCCTTTTAACCTGCCGTTAGCCATATAAATTTGATATATTTGTTACAAGAATAAACACATTTAAATTAATATAACTCTCTACCTTATAACTTAAT
>JBDOIV010000077.1:0-1161 GCA_047404215.1 Rickettsiales bacterium | reverse complement strand
GTCTTTGTATGTATGATCGGTTCTGCAGTTTTTTTTTTTAAATTTTTGATCAAAAAAAGTACATCAGATCTGAGATTCTATAGAATAGGAAATAAATCTTTGCTTGAGCTCCCAATATCTAATAATTCTAGTAGTAGTAGTTTATTATAATTGTTGCAGATGCCGAAGCATCTAGAATTAAATAATTACACCCCTATAATTCTCGAGTGACGAGTAATAAAAGAAGAAATGTGCGTGGAGTGATTTTTCTGAATCCGTGTCATTATATTAGGTCAAATCGAGTTTTTCACGCTTTTCAACTACCTCTTGTAGATCTAGTTAGACATGAGGCGCACCTTCGGTAAAAGTGTTTTAAACTTAACTTTACTGACTCTTCGAAATTAATTTAGCTCGGGCAGCTTTCTTGAAATTAAAAACAATTCGCTCCGAGTTAGACATGAGGCAGACGGTTGTCGCGTGCGTGGTGCGGTAGGGGTGTAATTATTTATTTCTAGATGCTTCGGCATCTGCAACAATTATAATAAAGTACTACTAGAAAATTCTACTAGAGTTCTCTAGTTAGACATAACCTATTTTCTATATTTTGTAGGATTTCGTAACTTTTACTTTTTGATTTTAATAAACGAAATGTGAAGAGAAAAGAGAGAAACAAGCTCGTGTTGAACCAGACTTTCAAACTCTGGGTGCACAAAAGTAATTGGCTGCCATTCTCCTAGTCAACAACCCGGCACAATACATATATATATATATATATATATACCTCCGGAGGTATATATATAAATGTACTCCGGAGTATATATATATATATAAATGTATATACACACACAAACACGCACACACATATATATAGATAGATACTTCAGTTTACATGCATGTATTCAATGCACGAATCATCCTTTGGGTACACCGATGGGTTCGACCAGGTCTGCATTGGCCCAGCATAGCACAGCATGAAAGGCGATTGGGGGGCTGTCATTATCTTATTTCCGGGGTGCACATCAGCACAGCACGGCACGAGTGACGAAAAAGAAGAAGAAGAAGAAACTGATGGTGGTCGTGGTGGTGGCGATGATAGTGGTGATGATGATGACGATGATGATGTTGGAATGCGTAAGATATTCAATATAAATGGCTGACATGTCACTCTGCATTCTCAAGAGT
>JBDOIV010000076.1:0-7204 GCA_047404215.1 Rickettsiales bacterium | reverse complement strand
TTGCCAGCAATTGCTAATGAGTGTGGTATTGATTTTGATATTTTTGATGCTTGTATGAAAGCTTTGATAAAGACGGGTTGGTTGAATTTTCGGATGCGGGCGATGCTGATGAGTTTCGCTTCGCATCATTTGTGGTTGGATTGGCGCAAATCTTCACATCATTTGGCGCGAATGTTTGTTGATTATGAGCCAGGAATCCATTATAGCCAGGTGCAGATGCAGTCAGCAACCACTGGTATTAATGCTATTAGGATCTACAACCCAATTAAGCAAAGTCAAGATCATGATCCTGAAGGGGTTTTTATTAAAAAATGGGTGCCACAGTTGAAAAATGTGCCGCAATATGCTATTCACCAGCCTTGGGAATTTCCTTTATTGGTAGAAAATTGTCGTCAGCCAATAATTGATGAGCAAGAGGCGAGAAAAAAAGCGGCAAAAGTTCTTTACGGTATCAGGAGGGACTTAGGACACAAAGGTGAAGCGCAGGAAATTGTTAAAAAACATGGTAGCAGAAAATCTGGCTTAAAGCAAACGACAAAAAAGCTATAAAATGGCGAAAATGAGAAAAAAACAAGATTTGGAGCAAAAAATTTGTCCAGTTTGCGACCGCAGTTTTACCTGGCGCAAAAAATGGCAAAAAGTATGGGATCGCGTTAAATATTGCAGTAAAAAATGCAGTAGTTTAGCGAAAAAAACTAAATCTTAGCCCTATCTTTTTTTAAATTTCTTAGTTTCATCACTAAAATCGCACCGGCTAATAAAAAAGTAATAGTGTTGGCAATTACTATTACTCTAGTTCTAATTAGAATGCCAAAAGTAAGCCACATAAATACTCCGGATACAAAACAGATATACATTAGTAGTGAGATGTCGCGAGTATTGCCGCTTTTCATGGTTTTGATTGCTTGCGGCAGGAAGCTGGCAGTTGTTAAAATTGCAGCTATAGTACCAATTGTTTCAGTGGCAACAGACATGCCTTCGGGTCTGGCATTGGCGGCTGTTAGTATTGCGGTAAGCGCTTCAGTGATTTCGGTAATGAATTGCATAATTATTGTATCTTAAATTTAAATATGTTATAATAAGTTAATTATATATTATTAAAAATAAAATGAATAGTAAAAACTTTAAAAGGCCAGTTTTATTGGCGATTTTGGACGGCTGGGGTTTTGGCGATGAGTTCGACGAGAACAATGCTATAGCTAGGGCTAAAACTCCCACTTATGATAAAGTTTTACAAGAATTCCCATATTCAAAATTGGAGACTTCGGGACTAGCAGTTGGTTTGCCGGAGGGGCAGATTGGAAATTCTGAAGTCGGTCATATGACTATTGGTGCCGGACGGGTAATTTATCAAGATCTGGTTAGGATTAATAAAGCTATTGCCTGTGATCAATTAAGCGAAGATAAAACGCTAGCGGCAATGATTGCTGATTTGAAGAATAGTGGCAAGGCATTGCATTTACTTGGCTTGTTATCAGATGGTGGAGTTCATAGTCATCAGGATCATATGGCTTATTTAGTTGATCTCTTTGCTAAAAATGGTGTTAAGGTTTGTCTCCATGCTTTTTTAGATGGTAGGGATGTGGCGCAGAAATCCGCTCTTGATCTCTATAAAAAATTTTGTCAAGATGTTGGTGGCGAAGATAATTTTGAATTAGCTTCGGTTGGTGGTCGATATTATGGCATGGATCGCGATCACAAATGGGATCGTGTTGAACTTGCCTATAATGCCATGGTGAAAGGGGAGGATGGTTATCAACAAGAGTTTGTTTCTTTTGAAGATTTGGTAAAAAATTGTTACGATCAAGATATTACTGATGAATTTGTAAAGCCTTGTGCAATTAAAGGTTATTCAGGAGTTGCTCAGGGCGATGCGTTATTGTTTTGTAACTTCAGATCTGATCGGGCTAGGCAAATTTCAGATGCGCTGCTTGATGATGACTTTGGTGGCTTTGAACGCGGTGATGCTGTTTTTTCTAAATCTGTTGCTATGACTCAATATTCTGATTCATTAGCAAAATATTATGATATTTTATTTCCAGCTCAAAAAATTACGCAATCACTACCAGAGGTGTTGTCGAAAAATAATATGACGCAGCTTAGATGTGCTGAAACGGAAAAGTTTGCTCATGTCACTTTCTTTTTTAGTTGTGGCCAAGAGAAGGAGTTTGCGGGCGAGAAAAGGGTATTGGTACCCTCTCCAGATGTTGCAACTTATGATTTGCAGCCAGAAATGTCGGCAGGAAAAGTTACTGAAGAGCTGGTGGCAGCGATTAATTCTAACCAATATGATTTTATCGTTGTTAATTTTGCTAATCCGGATATGGTGGGACATAGTGGTAATTTGCAAGCTGCAATTGAAGCTGTAGAGGTGATTGATAAGCAAATCGCAATTTTGAAAAATGAAATCTTAGCATCTGGTGGCGTGATGTTGATTACCGCTGATCATGGCAATATTGAGTCAATGGTTGATGGCTTGGGCAAGCCTCATACTGCCCATACCACTAATTTAGTACCATTGATTATGATTAGTGATGATATTGCCAAGGGATTCGCTTTGTCAAATGGCACTTTAGCAGATATTGCTCCTACTGTTTTAGGCATCATGAAATTGAAGATCCCAGATGTTATGGCCGGGCAGTCATTAATTCCAAATGTGATAAAATAATGTTTAAAAACATCAAGGAAACAATCTCGTTTTTCAATACTTTACTGTTGGCAGTAATATGTGCAGGAATAATCAGATCTTTTT
The DNA here is from genome assembly GCA_047404215.1 of Rickettsiales bacterium. GTDB lineage: Bacteria > Pseudomonadota > Alphaproteobacteria > Rickettsiales > UBA1997 > CAMCFD01. Next base: position 4,452 of record JBDOIV010000076.1, on the reverse strand, counting down.
GGTTTGAGCCTTTTCATATTCCATCAGGATCAATGAAGCCCGGGTTATTGGTGGGTGATTATATAATAGTTTCAAAATATTCTTATGGTTATTCTAGATATTCAATTCCTTTTGGACTTGATTTGTTTGATGATCGGGTGATGTATGATCAAGATGATGTCAAAAGAGGTGATCCTGCAGTTTTTAGATTACCAGCTGACCCATCTATTAATTATATTAAAAGAATTATTGGCCTTCCTGGTGACGAAGTGCAGGTCAGGGGTGGAGTGCTTTATGTTAATGGTAACAAAATATCAAAAATCGAAAATGGTATTTTTTGGGATTCTTCAATTTTTAATAGATCTGTTAAATTGAAAAAATATACTGAAAATATTGAAGGAAGACAGTTTGATGTTTTGGATGCTGACGAGAATGGTCCAGTCGATAATACTGGAATTTTTAAAGTACCCTCTGGTCACTTTTTTGCTATGGGAGACAATAGGGATAACTCTGAAGATAGTAGGTATCTGTCGAAGGTTGGTTATATACCGGAGCAAAACTTAATAGGTAAAGCAAGGTTTATATTCTTTAGCATTAAGGATCCGATTTGGAAAATATGGAATTTACATAAAAGCATTAGATTTAATAGAATATATAAAGAAATTAACTAATGAATATTGGGGATTTCCAAGAAACCATAAATTATCATTTTAAAGATACTTCTTTGTTGCATGAGGCATTAACTCATCCTAGTTTCAATAATTCATTACACTCAAACTATCAGCGGTTGGAGTTTTTGGGAGATAAGGTGTTAGGAGCGGTGATAGCTGAATATTTTATGTTAAAATTTCTTAAAGATAATGAAGGAGAATTGTCAAAAAAATATGCCTATATTGCATCTTCGCAATGTTTAGCTGATATTGCAATAGAGTTGCGATTAGATTCAATGATGAAACTGGGTAAAGGAGAGGATATTAGTAATGGTAGACTAAAAAAGATTAATTTAGAGAATTGTCTTGAAGCTTTAATAGGGGCTATTTTTGTTGATTCGGGATTTAGTAGTGCTCGAGACTTTGTGATTCGGAATTTTTATAATAAATTAGAAAATATTGATGCTGCCCCCACTGATCCAATATCACAATTTCAAGAATATGTGCAAAGTAAAATTAAGTCTTTGCCTCAAGTTATAATTAGCAAAGTTTCTGGCTCTGATCATGATCCAATATTTCAGGCGCAAATTATTGTTAAGCAGTTGGGAATAGATGTAGCAGGAGAGGGCGGCTCCAAAAAAGAAGCTAATAAGAATGCTTGTAAAAAAGCGCTAGACATTATCGAACAATCATGAATTGCTGATCTCTATCTTAGACAAATCAGCAACTGATAAAAATAAACTTCTGATTTTTGATAATATTAGCAATCTATTGTTCCTTAACTTTTCATTGCTATCATTAACCATGACATTGTCAAAGAAATCGCGAAGAGGGTCGTTTAAAGTTTTTAGACTTTCAAAAGCGCCGTTATAATCCCCTTGTTTTATCATTTTTTTAAAACTAGGAGAAATTGCTTTAATTGCTTTATACAAAACCTTCTCTTCTTTTTGTTTCAGGGTAAGAAAATGAGGCTTGGCGTTGTATATTACATTATCCTTCCTTTCTTCTATTGATAGCACGTTAACTGATCTTTTATAAACTTCTATAATTGATTTATTATCTTTGTTTGATACCAAGTCACTAACGCATTTTATTCTATTGATCAACTTTATTACATCGTAATATTTATGATCTTGAAGATTGTTTATATAGTCATCAACGATATTATTGATTACCTCTATATTGTATTTATACTCCTCTTTTAAGATATTCTTAAGCTTCTCTATGAAGAATTTAACCACATCCTCTATTAACATTTTCTTTTTGACATCGCTTTTTAGATCATCGCCATAAGATTCTTTTAGTAATTCTTTTATCGCTCTAGGTTTATATAGATTAAGAGATTTACTAACTAGGGCTCGAAAAGGAATTTGAATATTATGATCAATACATATTCTCAGTGCTCCAATTGCACTTCTTCTAAGTGCGTAAGGATCTTTTGAGCTGGTGGGTTTTTGATTTGATAAAAACAATCCCACAATATTATCAACCTTGTCTGCAATTGATATTGCAGCTCCTAAGGGGGTTTTTGGAAGTTGCGAGTTACCCGTAGGAAGGTAGTGTTCTTTTATGGCATTGTAGATATTGGAGTCATAGCCTTGTTTTTTTGCGCAATAAGACCCTATGACGCCTTGTAAAGAGGTGAACTCAGCAACTGTTTTCATCGCTAAATCTGCTTTACAAAATTTTGCAGTGTCGCTAATTAAGTTAATTTGACAATGAGGGATCCATAGAGAAATAAATTCAGCTAAATTTTCTATTCTTATAGTCTTTTCTTGGATGTTTCCTAGTTTTTCATGGAAAACTATATTTTTTAACTCAAGGAAGTGCTCATCTAATTTCTTTTTTAAGTCTTCTTCTATGTAAAATTTAGCATCTTGTAGCCTTGCATATGCAACTTTTTGATTATCATTGATAATCTTCTCAAGCTTATCTTCGTCGCAAACAGCATCGCAAATAAATATAAAAATTTGCGATAATTTATTGCTTGAATCTTTAAGGCAGATAAACTTTTGATTCGATTTCAAGGTCAATGTTAGTATCTCAGGAGGTAGATCCATGAACTTTTGATCAATAGCTCCTGTTAATGCTGTAGGAAATTCGCATATACCATTGATTTCTTTAAATATTTCCGAGTCGGTACTGTCAATTATTTCAAGATTGCAATCTGTTAATATTTTTTCTACTTGACTCTTAATTAAATTCTTCCTCTCATTTTGATCGACAATAACAAAATTTTCTGATAATGTTTCTTTGTAGCTATTGACGTGGTCTATAGTGACGAGATTTTCGGAATATAAAAAGTGGCCATAAGTTTTATTGCTTGATTTAATTCCTAAAATTATGACATTAAGCACTTCATCATCAAACATGCAGACAATATTTCTTACTGGCCTTATCCATTTGATAGTATCGCTTGAATTTTTTAAATGATACCTCATTATTTTTGGCCAATGACTTGCAGTTTTGGCAATTATCTTTTCAAGAGAATTTTTGATAATATCTTTGGTTGATATCTTAGTTTCTGGCTGAAAATAGCAATAATATTTTGTTTTATTGTGATCTATTCGTGCTAGATCTTCGATACTTTTGATATTTTTTGATTTAAGAAAGCCTTGGATTGCTTTTTCATTGGCACCGACTCTTGGTCCGATTATTTTATTGGCAGCAACTATTTGAAAGTCATCAATTTGATTGATTGTTAGCGCTATTCTTCTGGGGGATATGTATACCTTGACTTGATCTTTTGAGAGGTTGATATTTTCTTTGGCCAATATATCTCTTGCAGCACCTTCGATAAACACTCTAGCAGCTTCTTGCATTCTAGAAGGTACTTCTTCGCTATATATTTCTAATAAAAAATCTGACATAAAAATGTAATTATTAAAACCTTAAGATTTAATTATACAATGTAAATATAATTTTTCAAAGAGAAATTGTATATATTTTGCAAAAAACTAATTCTTTAAATAATACTGAGGGTTGATTGCACTCTTTCCGTTTCTAAGGCCGAAATATAACTGAGAAGTGTCAACGTTGCCCGAAGATCCTGCATAAGCTATAACTTGTTGCTTTTTCACTTTCTGACCTCTTTGTACCAAAGATCTTTCTAAATGACCATAGGCGGTAATTATTTTATTGTTATGCTTAATGATTATCAGATTGCCGTAGCCCTTAAGCTCACTGCCAACATAGGCCACTGTACCACTTTGCGCCGATTTAATGGGGGATCCAGATCTGGTTTTGATGTTAATGCCATCGTTATACAAACCTCCTTTTTTTGGTCCAAATGACGATATAACTCTACCGTGAATAGGCCAGGATAAATTAGCTTTTGCAGCAAGTTTTGATTTTTTTTGATTATTTATTTTAGCATTGTGGACTCGAGGTCTTGAAGATTTCTTTTTGAGGGTGCTTTGTTTTATTGGGGTGGTGCCATCAATGGTTATTGCTAGTTTTTGACCTTCTTTTATTCTATAAGGCTCTTTGAGGTTGTTTAGGGATACCAATTGATTCATATTTAAGCTGTAAGATCTGGAGATTTCATATAAATTTTCTCCCTTTTGTACGATATGAAATTTTTTCGAAGGAATGCGCAACTTCTTGCCAACAGCTAGGTTAAAGGGTGGCGATAGGTTGTTGCTATCAATTATGTCTTTGATACTAGCGTTATGCTGTTTTGATATTTTATATAAGTTATCTCCAGCTTTTACTTTGATATATTTATTGCTGTTGCTCGATATTATTTTTGTAGTTCTTGGCTTGGAATATTTGCTGCTAGCGCTCTTGGTATACACGTAGCTACTATTGTCAACAATAGGAG
>JBDOIV010000075.1:0-31092 GCA_047404215.1 Rickettsiales bacterium | reverse complement strand
CGCTTGTGCTTATGACAAACAAATACCACAAGAGTCAAAAGATACATTTGCAATAGAAGACGAACAGCAAGCTCAGGAAGAAAAACCTGACGAATATGAGGTCGTTTTAGATGAAGAGCAAGCTGCAAAATTGAATGAAGAGGCTGAGCAAGCTCAACCTGTCATCAAAGACGAAGTGGTGGAAGTACAAGACAGAGTGTTCTTCAATTACGATTCAGCTGCTGTTTTACCTCAAGCAAAAGAGATACTTGATTTACAAATTCAATGGCTCTTAAATAATCCCGCGGTTAGCATCACTATCGAAGGACATTGCGATGAAAGAGGAACTAGAGAATACAACATTGCACTAGGAGAAAGAAGGGCATTTGCTGCCAAAAAATACCTAACTAATAATGGCGTCGATTCTAACAGAATCAAAACCATCTCTTACGGTAAAGAACGTCCTGCATTCTTCGGCAACAGCAGAGAAATTCATGCCAAAAATAGAAGAGCAGTTGTTATCGAAAAACAATAATTAAAAAATAATTAGATAGGTTATTTATTTACTTTTTAAATAGCCTATCCAATATTTTGTTACCTTTTCTTGTAATTTATTCTGTTCACATCTATTAGATAGATGCTTGAAGTCCACCTCATCAATCTTTTGATCCTGATTAGCGCAAGAATAATAATATTCAACATTACCCCTGTCATCGGTTCGTTTTTGTAAGCATTGAGAACAAACCCCCTTCATCATGCATTGCATCGGTGCGTTGAGGCTAACAATCACATCTTGACATTGAGTAAGCTGTCTCACTTTACCGCTATTTCTTAACTTGGAGAATTGCGTCATCATCTTATCGCCGCCTATCACTAAAATATGATCTAGCTGCTGATCGTTATCAGTAAAATATTTCGCAATAACTTCTAGCATCGGCTTGGCAGAGAATAAGTCACCATTTCTATCGCTCACCATGTTTGAGCTATTCAAAATTGACAAGATCAAAACATCACTATTTCTTTTCATCTGCTCAACGTCAGTAATCAAGGCCTGATCTTTAAAGCTCAAACATAAAATAACTTTACAATTATCTTTCTTGAATTTTTCTGCCATTCTAGTTAATACAGCATTACCTCTGCCCGATCCCACTAACAGCACCGTCTTATCTTTGACAATTTTTGTCTCATTGCCACCTGGACCCATAAAAACACAAGGCTGATCATCCTTTAAGTATTTTACCAACGAAGTAGAACCACCATAATCAAGCAAAGTACCACTGATTAGGCCTTTACTTTGATTTATTTTTGTTGCTGTCAGTGCGATACCTTCAATCATCATCGTCTGACCTTTTCTCTTTTCGCTTAAGTTGTAATAATTTTGCAGCCTAAATATATTGCCAATTTTTGCCATTTTAGCAGATAACGGCGCCCTAACCTCAACTTCATTTAAAGAGTCAGACAGAAGTCTCACTTTATTAATTTTTGCAACAAAATCTCGATTAATATCACAAAAATCACCAGCTTTTTTATCAAAAATATTAAATATTGATTGTTTTTTATTTTTATTCAAGAAGCCTGCAATTTGCTTATGCCCCAATTTGGCACTAGTAATTGCCTTTACAACATTTCCTTCAAAGTTTGGGTGCAAATCACCAAAGAAACTGACCGACTTGTTGTCATCATCAATCTTAGTAAAGAAGCTGTAATTACCGTGCTTTACATAGCTAGTTTTTTGCAATGAATTTCTTTGTAGATCGACCTGAGCAAAATATTTCTCATCAATATTAAGGTTTAGTTTATCCTCATCAACAACAGATATATTAGGAGCAGTACCTGCTGCAATCAAAACAGTTCTACTATTAAATTTCTCTCCATTATCACATAGTAAATACTCCGCACTGCCAAATTTATCGCTAATTACTTCAACCGGATTGCAATTTTCCATAAAAACCACCCCCTGCTTTGCAGCATAAATCAACTCTTCATGGTTTTGCTTGTAGGCAGGAGAATCTTGTAATTTTTTTCTATATATTATTTTCGCATTTCCTATTTTATCAAACAAAGCCTGTTTGCCATTTTGACGCAAAACTTCTTCATGCTCTAGAAATTCGGCTGCAATCAACGACTCCTCTTCATTAAAGAAGCTCCAGAGCTTATCCCTACCATAAAAATCTTCTAAAATATCGATTTTATTACGAAACTTTTTGATTTGCGAGAGATAATATTCTTGCGCTTCACAAGCAGTATCTATCGCTGTTAAACCAGCTCCAATCACCACTATCGGCGCCCTAATTTGCAAATTGACAAATAAGTCCTCTTTAAAAGCGCCGCTAAGCTGTAGGTTCATTAAGAAATCAGAAGATGACTTCACGCCTTTACAAAAATTATTCTTAATATTAATGATATTGGGCCTACCAGCGCCAATACATAAGGCTATATGATCAAAATTATAATCATTAAACGCAACTTCATCAGTAATTGAGGAGCCAAACCTCACCCCTCCAAACATCCTAAAATTCCTTCTTCTCTCCAAAAGCAATCTGATGATTGTTAAGAAGTTTTTGTCCCATCTTGATGTGATGCCATATTCACACACGCCGCCAAAACCTTGAATAGTTCTTTGTGATAGCGGCTCTTTAATATCGTTGATATCTTTAATGGGCCTGAATTTCTGTCTATTGCCATCCATATCAATGCCACAAATTTCAGCCGTCAAAGGCTCTATCTTCAAACCATCGATTGCCACAACGTCATAGCCTTTATTTAACAAATAATATGACAGCGCAAATCCAGCTGGACCCAAACCTGCCACCAAAATTCTTTGCCCATTAAGCTTTTCAATCACTTTTTGCTCAAAATTCAGCGGATTCCATCTTGATATCAGTGAATAAATTTCAAAACCATAGGGTAGCGATAGGACACCTTTCAAATTTTCACTTTCAATTTGTGGAATATTAACCGGATCTTGCTTTTGAAAAATGCATGACTTCATGCAATCATTACATATTCTATGACCAGTTGCCGCCATCAAGGGGTTATCAATAGCAGCAACCGTCATTGACGCGATACTATAGCCCTGACTTTTTAACAGATTCATTTCTGATATTTTCTGCTCCAACGGACACCCTTCTAACTTAACCCCTAACGGGTTATCAACAAATTCTTGACTTTTTTTATCAGTCAAGCCGGTGCTACAAGAATCTTTACCTTGCTTGTGACAAAAAATACAATAATTTGCCTCACTAAGGGCCTGATTTAAATCAAAACCCTGATCCAACAAATCAAAGCCATCGCGATTAACAGGATCTTTCTTTTCCTTGTCAAAATCAACTAAATTTTGATAATCTATTTTTTTTGGCAACCGAAATAAAGCGCCATTTTTGTGAAATTTAACTCCCAATTCACAAAACAAAGCCCAGCGACAATAATCCTCGATATTCTTCACTTCTTGCTCTGATAACTCATCTAGATTATCTATTTTTCTTGCTAATAACAGCTCAATTTGCGCTATATCTTGATTTGTATTATCTTGTAGAATTTTTTGCAGCAGCAAAACTCCATCAACACCCTCTTCACATCGATCAAATTTCTTAGCAATTTTTCTTTGGATGTAATCTCGACGTATTTTAGCAACAACATCAAAATCCTTATGAGATTTTCTTAACTGCTCATTTTCTTTATTGATTACAAAAAGCTCAGCTATAAAATCCTCCACCACCTTAGCAGCTTCTAGCAAAATATCATCCTGCTCTTTTTTACTAAAAATATTTTTTTTAGATCGTAATAAAACAAATTTTTGATAGAGATCCTGATCAACAGCAGCAAAAAAGTTCGAAAAATTATCATCCAACCTTTTCAGACCCTCAGGGTCGTACAAGTCTTCAAACTTTAATCCAAATTTCAGATTCAAAGAATTATCCATTAAATAAAATTAATAATAATATTATTTGACAGCCCAGTCTACTACACCCCCAGGCTTATCTTCTAAAATAATTCCCTTTGCCACTAGGTCATTTCTAATTTGATCAGCCTTGGCATAATCCTTATTTTGCTTCGCCATTTTCCGCTCTTCAATGAGTTGCAAAATTTCTTCTTCGGCGATTTCAGCATCCTTGTTTTTTGTTACCAAAAAGTTTTCATCGTAAAGCCCAACAAAATCTAATAGCTCAATAAAATCAAACCTTTGCTGTTGGTCATTTTTATCAATTTTCTTCGCAACTTGGTGCAGATAAGCAATTGCCAAAGGTAAATTAAGATCGTCAGACAAAATCTCAACAATTTGCGGTAAAAATTGTGATTTCATAGCCGACACTGACACTCTATTTTTTTGATATTGTTGCAGATCCGACTGATCAAAGCAGCTATAAAATTTTGCAATCGCCTTGTTGGAATCGGCCAATAATTTATCATTAAAATCAAGCGGTTTACGATAATGCGAAGAAAGCAGCGCTAACCTAATCACCACGCCACCTTCATCTTTATCAAGTAAATCACAAACTGAAATAAAATTTTTCAGTGATTTTGACATTTTTTCACCATTAACCGTCAAAAAACCATTATGAATCCAATATTTCGCATAATGAGAGCCTTTGTGAGCACATTTACTTTGAGCAATCTCATTTTCATGATGTGGGAATTGCAAATCAGCACCGCCACCATGGATGTCAAAACTAGTTCCTAGATATTTACTACTCATCGCCGAGCATTCAATGTGCCAGCCAGGCCTGCCCTTGGACCACGGTGAGTCAAAAATACTCGACTTATCATCATCTTTCAGAGCCGGCTTCCAGAGTACAAAATCAAGTGGATCTTTCTTAAAATCAGAGACCTCGACCCTTGCTCCAGCGATCATTTCATCAATATCACGACGCGACAGCTTGCCATATTCATCATAAGATTTAACATCGAACAAAACATGCCCTTCACTTTCGTAAGCATGACCATTGTCAATTAGCTTTTCAATGATATCGACCATTTCTTTGATATGCTCAGTAGCTCTAGGCTCTTCACTAGGTCTTAGAAGCCCCAATTCATTCATATCTTTATTGTAATAATCAATAAATTCGTTGGTCAGGCTTTTAATATCAATACCACGCTCCTTGGCCGCTTTATTTATTTTGTCATCAACATCAGTAATGTTACGAACATATTTCACCTCTTTGAAGCTTTGCAAAAATAAACGATAAAACATATCATAAATAATAGCACTTCTGGCATTGCCAAGATGCGGACGGTCATAAACAGTAGGTCCGCAGACATATAAAGTCAAAAGATCGGGCGTAATCGTCCGCAGCTCCTCTACACTTTTTGACAATGTGTTGAAAATTTTTATAGCCATTAAATTTTTTATAGTTTATAATATAACATAATAATATAGTTTTGTTTAAATTTCATCATTTATTTACAAAAAACTTAAATTAATTATAACAACACAATGTCAAAGATCAAGATATCCCCATCAATGTTATCAGCTGATTTCGCCAATTTAGAAACTGAATTAAAGCAAATCACCAAAGATGGTGCCGATTATATCCACCTTGATGTTATGGATGGCAGTTTTGTGCCCAATATTACCATTGGCAACGAGGTCATTAAATCCTTAAGAAAACACTCAGACCTACCCTTTGATACTCACCTAATGATTGATAATCCGGATAAGCATATTGATGCCTTTGTTAAAGCGGGGTCAGATATTGTTACCGTTCATCAGGAGGCTTGCACTCACCTTGATCGCACTTTATCACTAATTAAATCATACGGCGTTAAATCTGGCGTTTCATTAGTGCCGTCAACTCCTGCCGACACTCTTGATTATATTATGGATAAGGTTGATCTAATCCTAGTTATGAGCGTTAATCCTGGCTTTGGTGGTCAAAAATTCATCCCTTCACAACTTAACAAAATCAAAGAGATTAGGCAAAAAATTGACGCCACTGGTCGCGATATTGATCTGCAGGTTGACGGCGGTATCAATGAACAGAACGCTCCCGAAGTCATAGCTGCTGGCGCTAACGTCCTAGTTTCCGGCTCTTATATCTTTAAATCTGGTGATTACAAAAAAGCGATGGAGATCCTGAGGGGATAAAATTAACCTGCTTTTTTTCTTATCTTATCATGAATAAACAGTTTATTAAATTATTATTATACATCTTTCAGTACAATTATACATCGCTCATTTATAAATAACGGGGATCCCTGCAAGGCGGGGCGCACCTCGTGGTGCGTGAGAAAAATATAAAAAATATTTATTTTTTATAAATAACGGGGATCCCTGCAAGGCGGGGCGCACCTCGTGGTGCGTAAAATTTTTTTCTCTCGGCGGAATTGTCCGCCGTCCCACCCTGCCTTTTTGCGCTAATTCTCATCATATATTACAATGCTATATTCAACAATAGCTTCACCTAGGGTGGGTCCCATGGTAGATGATAGGTACATTTTTTCAGTGGAACTGTCGACACCTACAACAAAAAAAGGCTGCAATTTTCTAAACTCCAAACTATCAGTTACTTGGGGACCCGCCCCGAAGGGGTAGGGACCGCGCACCCTTGCGCGGCACGAAAATGCAAAGAAAGTACAAACTAGAATCGTCATCGTGAGACCCTTTATGGTCGTGGCGACCTAGGAAAAAATTAAAAAGGAATCTCTTCATCCTCAACAACCTCTTCTGCAAAATTATCATTGGCTTTCTCCCGCTCTGGTAATTTAAAACTTTTCCCTTGTAGCTTTAAATCATTTATCTTATCTGCTAAAATAGTATGTGTAGAAAGAAAGCAAAGCATCTTAAGTCCATGCTCAATATCATAACCCCCTGCCAAATCTTTCAATTTTTTACCATTCAAATGGACGGTTTCATTGCCAACGCCTCTAATCTTATGCAAAAAACTTTTTACATCTTCTATTATGTTCTTATCCTTAACAAATTTAAAATCTTCATCATTGCGTTCAATCATTTTTATAAGTTCATCCATTTTTTTGCCTAAATTTATTCGTTGACCTTTTTTTGGCTGCAACTTTATATTAACAAAATCCTCAACACAACATCTAAGTAAAATAGTGGCGGAAATCATAAGATTACTATTGATACATTTAATGCACTCTTCAATATACATTTTAAGATTGCAAAACTTTTCATCACTCAGAGCCTCTATGGCATATTTCTCATCAAAATAATTGCCTATATCGCTTTCTATTTTTACACTAATAAAATCATCATGTATTTTTTGTAAAGTATGGGGATCAGTATCAACAAGAGCTTGTTTCAAAATATAGTCGCGCCAATCAATTTCGTCATATCTAGTATCTATATTTAAATTATACTTTTCACTAAATATACTCCTAACCATCTCTTGAGTGACAATACCTTCCTTGAATTGTTCATGAATAAATATTGCAACTTCATTAACCAAGGCTATTTTTTTTATTGGTTTCATAATACCAATTTAATTTAATATACATCTTCCGCAATTATCAGTTGCTTGGGGTCGCCGCTTGCGGGGCGGCGAATAGTTTCGCCGTAAAAAAATAAAACTAGATTGCCCGTCATAGCTGCACTATTCCTCGCAGGTGACGAGCTTCAAACAGCCTTATGAGATTATTATCTTATAATGCTTCTTCTTACCAACAGATAATTCAAACTCTCCTGCTTGATCAATCAATAAATTAACATCCTTAACTGCTTCACCGTTGATTTTGACTGCACCGCCCTCAACTAACCTTCTAGCTTCAGAATTAGAGCCACAGGCACCAACTTCTTTGATAATCTGCACCAACTTTTTACCCTCACCTAACTCAACTTCTTTTGGTGTAAAGGCAGCAGTATTTTTAGCAACAAAAATTTGTCTCGCTTTTTCTAGCGACTCATCGGCCGCTTCTTGACCATGACAAATCTTGCAAGCTTCATGGGCTAGCACTTCTTTAGCCTGATTCAACTCTTGGCCTTGAAGTTTTTCTAACTGCGCGACTTCTTCAAAACTAAGATCGGTAAATAATTTAATGAATTTAATAGTATCAGCATCAGCAACGTTACGAAAATACTGAAAATAGTCATAAGCGCTAAATAAATTCTCATCAAGCCAAACTGCACCATCAGCGGTTTTGCCCATTTTCTTACCATCAGCAGTAGTTAAAAGTGGCGTCGTTAAGCCAAAAGCAGCATCGCTTTCTTGACCGCCAGTAGCAGCAATTCTTCTAATCAATTCAACACCATTAACGATATTACCCCACTGATCAGAGCCACCAATTTGCAAGTTGCAGCCCCTCTCTTTATTTAAAACATAAAAGTCATAGGCTTGTAGAATCATATAATTAAACTCTAAAAAAGACAATGGCTGGTCGCGATCAAGGCGCAGTTTGACGCTATCAAAAGTCAACATTCTATTGACCGAAAAGTGACGCCCTACTTCGCGTAAAAAATCAACATAATTAAGATTTTTGAGCCAATCATCGTTGTTAACAAAGCTGGTATTTTGCCCTTCAAGATCGATAAATTTTGCTAGAATATTTTTTATACCAGATAGGTTTTGAGCAATACCATCTTCGCTGAGAACTTTTCGCGCCTCATCCTTGCCAGATGGATCTCCAATTTTAGTGGTACCGCCCCCAAGCAAAATAATCGACTTATAATTATATTTTTGCAACAATCTTAAAACCATGATCTGAATCAAGCTACCAACGTGGAGTGACGATGCGGTGCAATCAAAGCCAATATAAGCATTAATTTTACCGACAGTAGCTAACTGATCGAGTTCTTGCTCGTGAGTGATTTGTTGCAAGAAACCTCTCCAGCTTAATTCATTTAAAAAATCCGCTTTATAATTCATAGCTAATCCGAATAATTTCTTTTTACTTTGTTATTAAAATCCAATTTTGCAATATTTTGCATTAAATTTATAATATTTTGCTGAACAATTTCATTGCCGATATTATTAAAAGTAGTGATCAAGATCGAGTAATCGTCGATATCCAAGCAAAAATCACCAATTTTATCAAAAGCCTCCCTAGTACAACTCCCGTCGTCGGCTTTATAAATTAAACCATCAAAAAATGATGACATTGAAACTTTTAATATTTGCGAAAACTCAAATAACTTAGCAACGCTAATTTTATTTTGCGCAGATTCATATTTTTGAATCTGTTGAAAACTAATTTTAGCAAATTGTGCAAGATCTCTTTGTGATAATCCAGCATCAAACCTGAACTTTCTCAGTTTTTTTGCAACATGACCATCTATAACATTAACTTTCTTTATATTTTTCATTTTTTGGGCTTTTTATTGTTGTGGTGTAAAGTCTTTCTAAGACTGCCATTGCTAGCAATATAAATAATAGCATATAATATTTAAAAAGCGACAAAAATGTTGATTCCAAGGGTCTTATTAAGTCAACATCTAAGTAACCCTCTTCATTTAATGAAATTTCATCAACTATTCTACCGTAAGGATCGATATAAGCAGAAACTCCGGTGTTGGCAACCCTAGCCATTGATATACCGTACTCAACCGCCCTCATTCTAGACATATTAAGGTGCTGGAAGGGTCCCGAGCTTGTTAAGAACCAGGCATCATTAGTAACGTTAACAAACAGGTCTGGCCGCGTACCCTGCTCTACCACATTATAAGGAAATATCACTTCATAACATACCAAAGGAGAAATTTTAATACCCGGTATTTTTATAGTTTTTGGACCCAAGCCTTCAGAGAATCCATCGCCGCCATGTGTAATTTTTTTCACAAAAGGTAGGAATTTCTGCAAAGGTATATATTCACCAAAAGGCACCAAATGATGCTTATCGTAATATTTATGATCACGATCCCAAAACATAAAAATAGAATTAAAAATGTTAGTAGCTCTGTTGCTATAAAAGTTATGAAAGCTAACCCTGAGAGCTCCCGATATTAAGAACTGATTGTTTTTTGTAACTAACTTTTTTACCTCGCTATCAACTTCGTAATTAAAACCAATCGGATAAGGGATCGATGTTTCTGACCATATAAAACCATCTATCTTATCAATATTTCCAAGCTGCGACATCGTAATATGCTTTTTAAAATTACGCATTTTTTCATCCTTATCCCATTTCATATTTTGCTTAATATTGCCCTGCACTAAACGCACTGTTTTGTTTAAAGACTCAGTTTTAGCATCAATTTCAAGCCTCATGAAGCCAAAAATTAAATTCACAATAAAAGCTATCAATAAAATATGACCAAAAACTATATCCTCTTTATTACCATTATATACAACTGGTATCAAACAAAACAGCACAGCAAATAAGGACAGACCATAAACACCAATTATAGATGCTGACTGCATAGCATAATCACTAAACATCATGCTATAACCAATTAAATTCCAAGGAAAGCCGGTAAAAATATAACCTCTAACTATCTCGATAAACAACCATAGGAACGCAAATAATAAAATCTTTTGATATCGGTAAAGACTAAGTTTTTGATTGACATAGTTAAAAATCGCTGCAAATATTGCAAAAAACAAACCTAGCCCTAGCGGTATTAAAGTAACTGAAAATGGCAATAGCCACCAAAATTTACCAATGTCAGTTAATAATGATATTGAAATCCAGTAATTCCCGGTCAAAAAATAGCCAGCACCGAAACATAAACCCAAAATAAACGACTTTTTATTACTTAAGTTAGAGTTATCAATTAAATAATATAGCCAGCATATGGAAAATATCGCCGGAAAAAATAAATCAAAAGGAGCGAAAGAAAAACAACAAATAGCTCCGGCAATAAAAGATTGTAAATTTACATTCAGATTTTTAATTTTCTGACCCAATTTGATAAAAGTAGGCATTTATTGCATTAATTAATGTATTAATAAATATAGTTGCAAAAATATCAAAGACTGATAAAATTAATTTTATAATTAAAATTTAATAATAGCAAGCATGACAAATAAAGCAATTCCAATTACTATAGCATACGGTGACGGTATTGGGCCTGAAATAATGGAAAGCACCATTAGGATTTTAAAAGAAACAGGAGCAAAACTCGAATTAAATATCATAGAAGTTGGTAAAAATATATATGAAAAAGGTTTTAACTCAGGATTGATGCCTTCAGCTTGGCAAGAATTAGCCTGCACTAAGATATTGCTAAAAGCCCCAATTACCACCCCTCAAGGTGGAGGCTATAAAAGCTTAAACGTTACGATGCGTAAAAAATTAGGACTGTATGCCAACGTTCGACCGGTCAAATCATTCCATCCCTACGTCACCACCAAATTTGAGAATATGGATGTTGTGGTAATCAGAGAAAATGAAGAAGATTTATATACCGGAATCGAATATCGACAACATCAAGAAACATTTCAGTGCCTAAAATTAGTTACTAAAAGAGGTTGCTATAGAATTATTCGCTACGCCTTTGAATATGCCGTTAAAAATAATCGCAAAAAAGTTAGTTGCTTTTCAAAAGATAATATCATGAAAATGACTGACGGCCTTTTCCATAAAACTTTCAATGAAATTGCTAAAGAATACCCACAAATTCAAAGCGATCATCATATTATAGATATTGCCACTGCTCGATTAGCAGATAAACCAGAAATGTTCGATGTCATTGTTACCATGAACTTATATGGCGATATTATCTCAGATGTCGCAGCTGAAATTTCTGGCTCAGTTGGTCTAGCTGGATCAGCTAATATCGGAGATGACTTTGCTATGTTTGAAGCTATTCATGGCTCCGCCCCTGATATCGCTGGCAAGGATATTGCTAACCCAACCGGCTTAATTAATGCCGCAGTAATGATGTTAGTTCATCTTGGTCAATTTGAAACTGCCAATAAAATTAAAAACGCTTTACATAAAACAATTGAAGATGGCATTCATACAGCTGATATTTTTGATGAAAGCAGCAGTGCAAAAAAAGTTGGCACTACCGAATTTACCAACGAGCTAATAAAAAGAATTGGCGAAGAGCCAAAGACTTTAGAAATAGCAAATTTTAAGGAGGCAAAAGAATCTGAACAGTCAGGTAAAGGCTACAATTCATCTCATGAAGAAAGATCTTTGATTGGCTTTGATTTATATATCGAATGGCAACAAGAGCTAGCAGATCTAATAGATTTATTAAATAACATGGGTAGTGATATTTTTGAAATTAAAGCTATCAGTGCTAAAGGTTTACTATTATGGCCTCATATCGATAAGCACAACGAACCCACTTATAACAAAGGTCAAACTGTCTTAAGGTTTATTAAAAAAGGAATATGTGGCAAAAATAGTACTGATATCATTAATGCACAATTAGAAATTTCTCATAATGACATAATTGACGTTCTGGGTTTATGTTCATCACAAAATATCGATTTTACCAAATATGAGGGTCTTTATTTATTTGATGGCCAGCCCGGATACACCCCATCTCAAGGAGAGTAAATGGCAAGAATATTAGGAATAGATCCAGCCCTTACTAAAACAGGATGGGGAATTGTTGAAGTACATAACAACTCTTACAAGTTTATCGCTTCTGGCTTGATATTAACCGACAGCAAAACCGCTATGGCTGATAGATTGAAGCATATCCATAGCGATTTTTTAAATGTCATCAGCTTGTACAAACCAGACATTGCATCAATAGAAGAAACTTTTGTTAACGTTAATCCAGCTTCATCGTTAAAACTAGGACATGCTCGAGGAGCAATAATGCTAACCTTAGCCTTATGCAATATTAAACTATTTGAATACTCCGCTACTGCTATTAAAAAGTCAATCACCGGAGTTGGTAGAGCGCAAAAGCAGCAAGTTGAAGCAATGATTAACATCTTACTGCCTCAAAACCAAGCATCTTCTGACGATGAAGCGGATGCTTTAGCGGCCGCAATATGCCATGCCAACAACCAACAAGCATTCAGTCATGACAAATTCGCAAATCGTTGAAATTAATAGTGAAAAAGAAATGATAGAGTTTGCTCAAAAACTCTCTATCGACCCTCCAAGAATAATTGGACTTCGTGGTACATTAGGTGCTGGCAAAAGTTTCTTTGCAAGAAACTTCATAAACTCCTTGCAAGATCAAAAAACTAATATTTTATCACCAACTTTTAATATAGCACTAACCTACCCCACCTCATTAGGAGATGTTTATCATTTTGATCTTTATCGAATTAAAGAAAAATCAGAACTAGAAAATATTGGCTTTTTTGAAGCAGTAAAAAACAACATATCAATTATCGAATGGCCAGAAATTGCCATTAACTACTTGCAAAAAATTCCCGGGTTCACTTTGCTGGATATCAAAATCAGCGCAGAAAATTCCAGAGTTGTTAGAATTGAAAAATTTTAATTACAATAAAGAGTTAATTATCTCCACTTTAATTTCACCATCATCTTGACCGATAACTTTAAAAGCCTTATCGAAAATTTCAGCCATAAAATCATTTCTTGATTTCGAGGTATCGCAAGCAGCAATAACGGCCGTTAAAGATTTATCGCCCCTTGTTGCTGTTGCCATTAAATTATAACCAGCAATCGAAGTATAACCTGTTTTAAAACCTGTAGCACCTTCATAATCTTTTAAAAATAAATTATGAGTAAAATAAGTTCTGTCATTGCACACTAACCTCTTTTCACTGAAATATTTACATCGCTGCGGAAAGTCTTTTCTAATAGCAATTAACAATCTTGCTAAATCATAAACGGTACTATATTGACCCGGCTCGTGCAAACCAGAAGAATTTCTAAAATTGGTATGGCGCATATTTAACTGCTCTGCTTTTTTATTCATTTTGTTAGCAAAACTCCATTCGTCTCCAGAAATTTTTTCAGCCAATAACACCGTAGCTTCATTGAAAGACTTAATAGCAGCTCCCTTAATAGCATCTTTTACCGTCAAATAGTCACCCTCTTTAACTTTGAGCGTGGTAATTCTATTTATTTTCGAGATATCTTCAGCATATGACGAAACTCGTATTTTATCATTTAAGGCGATATTATCATTCTCCACCTCTTCAAAAGCCAAATATATCGTCATCACTTTAGTCAAAGATGCGGGGTATATAATTTGATCAGCTTTATGCTCATATATTATGCGATTATTGGAATCATCAATTGCTATTGCTGAATAATTACTTTTACATTCAAAACCCCTCTCAAGATCGTTATTGAGGTCATCAATTTTTGCAGTTTTGGAAAAAGATAGGCACCAAAAAGCACAAAATATCAAAATCAGAGCTTTTTTCATAATCATTTTTTTAAGATTTCATCAACCGCCTTTGCAGTTGATGTTTTATTCGAACCCATACCCATAATTTTTAAAGCCCTCTCACAATCGGTAAGCTGTTTTTTTGCCACCTTTTCATCGGCAATTAACTGCCGCAATGAATCAGCAATTTTTTCACCAGTGCAATCATTCTGAATATGCTCTTTAATAACATATCTATTCATGATAATATTAATTAAATTAGCAAATCTATTGGTCACAATCTTATCTAAAATAAAATAAGTTAGAGCATTAAATTTATAACAAACAATTAAAGGAATTTTATATAACGACAATTCTACAGTATTTGTTCCCGACTTAGCTAAAGCATAATCGCAAGCAGTCATCGCCTGATATCTTTGCTCAGGATCAATAACAACATAATCAGCCTTAATATCTCCGGCCATCTGCTCAACATGATCACGAACCTTATCTACCGCTGCAATAATCACTTTTAAATTTTTAATATCACCATCAACTTCATTAATGGCAGTTACAAATTCAGGAAAAATCTTATCCACCTCAAACTTTCTGCTACCAGGAGTTACATATAACAAAACGTCCGAATTACGAAAGTCGTGCTTTTGACAAAAATCAGCTCTAACCTGATCTTGATTAGCAAAATCCGGTACATTTTCTACAATTGGTGAGCCAATAAATTTCGTTTGCAAGCCGTGCTTGGTGAAATAAGGAGGTTCAAAAGGTAAAATCGCCAACAATAAATCATATAATTTAGCAATTTTTTTAGCCCTTCGCGCCCGATAAGCCCAAACCGAAGGTGCTATCAGGTGAATTTTCTGTGAATTATGATAATTTTTCAACTTTTTCATCACCCGAAAACTAAAATCTGGAGAATCAATAGTTATCACATAATCAGGATTTTGCTTCTTCACTTCATTTGCAACCTGCTTAATTCTTTTCAAAAGCTTGGGTATATGCGGCAAAACCTCGACAAAACCCATTACCGAAAGTTCTGACATATTAAAAATCGAAGTAAAACCCTCTTTTTTCATCAAATCACCACCAACGCCAATAAATTGACATTCTTGCCCTTGATGACGAGATTTAATTTCTTTAATTAGTTTTGATCCAAGTAAGTCCCCAGAGGACTCACCAGCAATCATAAAAAATTTTTTTGTCATTTATTATAAAAAATTATCCGATTACCCTTGAAAATTTTAACAATTTACCTTATATTATATACAGGAGATAATTTTTTTCAAATTATTTGTTGGAAAAAATTTAATTTAACTAAATGATATATAATGAGTAAAAGAAAAATCGCAGTTGCCGGCGCTACTGGTAACGTTGGTCAAGAAATATTGAAAATTCTACATGAGCGCAAGTTCCCCGCTGACGAAGTGGTGCCACTAGCCTCTCGCAACTCCCTAGGCAGGAAACTAAGCTATGGCGACAAGAATTTAGATGTACAAGTTTTAGATGATTATGATTTTAGTGATACTGCTATTAGCTTATTTTCACCAGGTGGTGCAGTTTCCGCTGTACACGCACCAAGAGCTGCTGAACAAGGATGTGTAGTTGTTGACAACACTTCACACTTCAGAATGGATGAAAATGTACCACTAGTTGTTCCTGAAGTTAATCCAGAAGCTCTTAAAGATTACAAAAAAAGTAACATTATTGCCAACCCCAATTGCTCAACAATTCAGATGGTTGCAGCCTTAAAACCCCTGCATGACATTGGTAATATCACCAGAGTTGTTGTTTCTACCTACCAAGCAGTATCTGGCGGCGGTAAAGAGGCGATGGATGAATTATACAAATCTACTAAAAAAGTTTATGAAAATGAATTTTTAGAGCCAAAGAAGTTCTCAAAAAGAATTGCTTTTAACGTAATTCCACAAATTGACGTCTTCATGGAAGATGGCTATACTAAAGAAGAGTGGAAAATGATAGTTGAAACCAAGAAAATTCTTGATCCAAAAATCGAAGTTTGCGCCACTTGCGTCCGAGTTCCTGTTTTCAATTCTCATAGTGAAGCTATTAATGTTGAATTTGAAAATCCAGTAACGCCAGACCAGGCTCGCGAAGCTTTAGATGAATCTGATGGGATCTTGGTAATCGACAATCCTGAAGAAATGAAGTTTGCTACCCCAATCGAAACTTCAGCTCACGATCCAGTTTACGTTTCAAGAATCAGAGAAGATAAAAGTGTTAAAAATGGCCTAGCAATGTGGGTCGTAGCTGATAATTTAAGAAAAGGTGCTGCATTAAATGCTGTGCAGATCGCTGAATTGCTAGTAAAGGATTACGGTCTATAAAGTATTTTTGCCGCTTCTTTTGTCAATGCAATATATTGTGCCACTAACAAAAGAACAAAGAGAGTCTCTGACGCCAGAACAATCAATTGAATTGCTTAAGGAAGGCAACAGAAGGTTCATTGACAAAAAAGGTGCTACAAGAGATGACAGAGCAGATTAAGCTCTAGCGGCCAAGGAGGGTCAATTTCCTCATTCGCTTGTTATATCCTGTATTGATTCCAGAATATACCCTCATGGATATTTTGACCAAGCAAACGGTGATATTTTTGTTCAAACTGTCGCTGGTGCAACTATTCACAAAGACTCCGGGTCTGAATTAGGAGCATTAGAGTTCGACTGCTTATCCGGAATCAAATCTATAGTAGTAGTTGGTCATAGCGACTGCGGAGCAGTCAAAGGTTCAATTAGTGGCGTCCCTGAAGAGTATCAGAACTTATCCGCGCTAGTGGCTAAAATCCCAGCCAATGAAGACTTAGAACATTCGACCAGAGCTAACACCAAAAAGTCAGTTGCAGCGATATTAACCAACTCTACCGTGACAGAATTTATTAACGAGGGCAAGGTTGCCATTTGCAGCGCCTATATCAACCTTGAAACTGGTATTGTAGAATTTAATGAACTCATAAAAGAATCCCCCAAGCAGCCATCAAAAAAGTTTTCGATCCGCAAGCTACCAAAATTAATAACAAAAACCTTATGAAAAATAAGTTATAAAAATAAAAGATAATATTTATAAGCATTAATAAAAAATTAATAAATACCATTTTATAAATTACTTGATTTTTATAAGGTTTAATTTACTATTAACAGTAGTCAAATACTAATAAATAGCTAGCATATGTATAACTTAGGAATATTTAGAAGAGATTTTTCAGCCTCAATCGTAGTATTTTTTGTTGCATTACCTTTATGTTTAGGTATTGCCCTGGCATCAGGTGCGCCACTTTTTTCTGGCATCATAGCTGGTATAATAGGTGGTATCGTCGTTGGTATTTTTAGTAGCTCGCCACTTGGCGTTTCAGGACCCGCTGCTGGACTGGTTACAATAATAGCTGCATATATGGCTGCCCTAAGCGGCTCTTGGCAAGCATTTTTAAGTGTCATTGTGATTGCTGGGGTAATACAAATCTTTGCTGGAGTTCTTAGACTCGGAACTATTGCATACTACTTCCCTACCTCAGTAATTAAAGGCATGCTAGCTGGTATTGGAATTTTAATATTCTTAAAACAGATTCCCTATATCATTAACTATAAATATGATTCAGTTTTTGAGTTATTCAGCCCTAATATCGTCAACTTGGCTGATTTTTCAACTTTAATAGTGGCATTGATTTCAATTGCAATATTGGTTTCATGGGATAGTAAATTCTTAAAACAATTTAAAGTAGCCAAGATTATCCAAGGTCCAGTAGTCGTAGTTTTATTAGGAATTTTAATCTACCATTTTTCCTTAGGAAGCAACGCAATATCATTTACTGATAATCAAATGGTTAGGGTTTTTGTTCCAGATAATTTGTCTGGATTTTTTGGTCAATTTGTCTTTGCTGACTTTTCTCATATTAGAAACCCTGAAATTTACGTAATGGCTTTAGTGCTTGCCCTAGTTGCTTCAATTGAGACATTATTGTGTGTCGAGGCTACTGATAAATTAGATCCTAAAAAAAGGATTACTCACGCCAACCAAGAGCTTAGAGCGCAAGGCATCGGAAACATTATTTCCGGTATGATTGGTGGCCTTCCTATCACGCAAGTAATCGTCAGAAGTAGTGCTAACGTCAATTTTGGTGCTCAGACTAAAGTTTCTACTATTCTTCATGGTTTCTTATTGTTTGCTTCAGCTATTTTCATTCCAAACATTTTAAACATGATTCCTTTGGTTAGTTTAGCATCAATCCTGTTAATTATTGGCTACAAACTAGCAAAACCACAAACCTTTAAAGAGATCTATAAACTTGGTAACGAGCACTTCTTCCCATTTGTAATTACCGTAGTTTGCATCGTAGCACTAGACTTGCTAAAAGGAGTTTCTATCGGCCTTCTAACTGCAGTATTGTTCATCTTAGCTAATCACTTGAAAAATTCTTACCATAAAGTTATAGATCAAGAATGTGACAACACTCATATCATTGAATTAGCAGAAGAAATATCCTTCTTAAATAAAGGTGGTATTTTGCAAATGTTAAACGCTATACCTGATGGCTCAAAAGTTATTATCAATGGCTCAAAGTCGCGATATATTCATCATGATGTCTTGGAAATTTTGCAAGATTACAAGGTCAGCTGTCGCTCAAAAAAGATCAAACTAGAGTTAATAGGAATTAACATCAATAAGTAGCTAAAAAGTTGCTTTGATCAAAACTGTTGCCAAACAAGACAAGGAGGCTATAGATAACCCTGCATCTCGGCAAAAAGTCCATATTTATAACAAAAATACTACAAATTTCATAACTTAATCCGATTAAACTTGACATAAAGCTTTAAATATGGTATAATTGATAATAATTATCATGATTATAAGAATATAAGGCTTTATTAATGACCACTGAATTTAGAAAGATACCAGAATCTAGATATAAAAAATCCGCATCAAGATTCTTGGTGGATCAATATGAAGATATCTCGGGCTCCAAAAGAGGAGGTTCGGCATATAGCCTATCTTATGACAGCGCTCACAGATGCTTTAAAGTAAAAGGTAATTACAAATACTTTAAAACTTCCGAATCCAAACTTGCGGACTTAGGAAGGTTTCATCAAATACTAGAAAATGACCCCAATTGTTACCACTTCCATACTAACGACAGCATTTTAAGAGTACTAAGTTCAGACAGTAAAGGATTTTTGATGGACGCTAGAGCGATTCAAAGGTTAGTAAGATTCGGTGTAATACAAGCTAGATCAGACTTCCAGAGCTTAGCGCAAAGTGAGCAAGAAGAACAGGATGAAATTTGCAAACAATTAACTGACTATATTGAGACAAGGGTCGATGTTGAAGACCAAGAGGAAGTGGAAGCAATAGCAAGAAAAATAATTTCAGAGCACCGGTTATTTTTCAACGACAGTGGCCTATTAACACTAATAGATCCCGATACTAAAAGAATTCAATTTACATCTGAATCTGAAGATCCCGATAAAAATAACGACTTATTCTCTTATCTTACTAGTCCATACCTCCAAGGTGATATATTTCTTTCCAGAATGGATGAATATAAAGTGCCTCTTAAAAGATTAGTACCCTATAGAGTAAGACCATCTCGACCAAGAAAAATAACAAGAATTAATCAAGTCAATTACAAGAAGGCACTTGAAAGCCCCAAGGGGTTTGGTAAAAAATTACAACATTTCTCAGAGTTTACTAGTCAAGAGGAAGCGGGAGAGGATGGCGAAGAGTCGGATGCTAAAATAATTCTTGACGGGTTTGACGACATGGCGGCGGCCATGACTCAATCAAAAACTCCAGACACAACAACAGAAGCCATTCAAAGCTTCATCGTGTATCCCGCATTTCTTTATGCTGTTTGGTTAGGCGTTTCCGGCCTTTCTGATGAAATGAAAGAGCAATGTGAAGAGTTATTTAATGCCACCAAAAGACTTGCCAAAACCAAGGGTGATGCCAGTAAGATTGCACAAATGATAAAAGATAGAACTCTAGATCGAGAGTCAATCAAGGTAATTAGCAGGTTTATGTCTGACCCTGATATTAAAAATCAGATAATAGAAAATCTATACCTGACAATCAAAGCCAAGCAAAATGAATTAAAATCAAAAGAACAGAGCGATGAAATATCAGAGATAAAACTAGACTTAGCTCAAGCAGCCACAGGATTTACCGCCATGACTTCAATGTTTTCAGCAGTTGCATCTTACAATGTTCGAGCCTTGTGTGAATTAGATGGTGGAGCGTCAGGAATCTCCTCAGGAACAGTTGAAGGAGAGGGGTTTAGCATGTCTCAAGGAGAAATGCTTGTCAGTCCTGGCACAATAGCAACTCAAGAAGGAACAGCGGCAGCGGCAGGCGCGGTTCTTGCCACCGTGGGGCAAGGAATGATGACTGTATTCGCCACTTATGAAGCGATTAAAAAAAGAAGCGAGGAGAGAGAATTAAAAGGCGAAATGGATGATCTGGTCATGGACACAACAAGCTTTGCCCTAGATAGCAGGCTGCAAGATATAACAAGATCCCATCTAGAATTGCAAATCAAACACCGAAATAGACAAAAATTTGCTAATGCATCACTCGCCCTCGGTCAACTTGGGATGATGGGATGCGGCCCTCTTTTGCTTAGCTCCCCTCCCGGTCTATTCGCCGGAGTCGCCCTCACCCTTGCTGGGGTTTATGTAAATGTAGCCACAGACAATGCATCAAAAGTAAAATTTTCGCACGACCCGAATGCACAAGGAGACACTCATAAAAAGGTAAGCGAAAAATATCAACTAAAGGTTCAAGAAAAGCTTGAAAACCTCCAGAATTTTTGCCAGGCACAAAGAAATATATTAAAAAATAATGAAATTAACCCATTTCGAAGCATTATCACCAGAATTGATTCATCTGATAAAGAAGAGTTGCAAAAAGCTACAGGATTTCTTGACGCACTATATTTCAAAATAATCATGTCTGAATATGCAATAAACACCTTAAAGGATTCGGATGAAGTTGACGAAAGCAAGATGCGTACACTACGTGGAGAGTTGCATTTAGATCTAACTCAATCAATTGACGCCTTTGCCGCGCCAGATCAAAGAAAGTCTTATAAAGCACAGCTTAGCACCCTCATCGATTTTGCCATCGCAACAGAAGGAGAGATTAAAGGGCGATCTGCAGGAGCTTTACACGAGATAGAAGAAGTCGTGCAATACAGAAATCATGCAATGGCGGTTGTTAACCAAGGGTACTCAACAGCCTTAATTGTCAATCAAATAATCAGGAGACTACCCGCTAATAAAGCAATTACCAAAGAAGCAATCCGTGAAGCAATTAACGATACACTAAAACATTATAACTATAAAGCTAGACGTATACAACCAGGAATATACAGCAATACCCACCAAAGAATTCTAAGTGAAGATCTAAGGAGATTTGGAGGTCAAATAGCAGGGATATTAATAAACGGGTTTAAAGCATACGGGTATGTAGAAACAAACAAAACTCCTGAGGAGGATTATTCAAATTTCCTTTCAGCATGGCACCATATTTACACAGCAATAGAGGATCAGGTTAGCTTAGAAGATGGCGAAATTATGACGTATACCGACCCTGAAGAGATTACAAAAGAAGCATATCAAGAAATTGAACGGAATAGAGCGAGAGAGGCGGTATGTCAATTGTCATTGGCAGCTGTCAATGAAAAAGTTAAAGAACCTTCTGAACATGACGTAGTTGATCAAGTTTTTAATGATAAAGATCTTAAATATAAAACTCTAAAAACGATTGGCACTGAGTTATACAGAAGTGGACAGTGTGGTAAACCCAACTCAGCCCTTGAGCATTCTGGTAGCATTAGTAAATACGGCACAAAGACCGGAGTTCTATCAGGCACCAAACTAAGACCATCAAAAATGTCAAGTAAAAAGCTTTATAAAGTTAACGCAGATACTCTTAAAACGCAACTCAAGGGTGGGGAACATCTTAAGCCTTTATTAAAGGTTCTTGGTGATGCTTATAAAGAGAGCAGTAGAGGCGCCTTCTTCAACTCCGCATATGATCACATGATCGCACAAGACGAAATAGAAAAAGCACAGCCCCATCTAGCAATAGAAGGTGTCAAAATTAAAGAAGTACCCGCATCAACAGAAGAGATAAAAACAGTAAAGGGCAGAGATCTATCAGCCATTCAACATTCGGTTGAAAAAGTTAACAGTCATCATCGCGGAAGAAAGGACGAAATAGATAGTTATTTAGATAGCCAACTTAAGTCTCAAGCTAACAATTTAAAACCAGATCGTGCATATAGTGGCTGCGGCATGAAAGGATCTTTTCAAAGAACTGAGAGCGGCGCAATGGCTATTAGAATAGAAGAGATATTTAATCAAAGAATAAATAGATTCACGTTTGCAGAAGGTCGCCACAAAGGAGCTATGGTAAACAACGAATCTTTGTTAAAGCTTTCTATTACACATATTGAGAGTAATAGCGCCCTCAAAAGTATTGATGAATTAACAGACGAGGAAATAGCAAATGCATTTCATAATAAAGATCAAGATACAACATTCCAGATAGATGGCGGTAGTAAAATTACGTGTGCAGCAGCTGATAAAAAAGTATATGTCACTAAAATGTGTGATTCGGCTACTGGTATATCGAACGAGGATTTTGGATCTTTATACAATGCTACTATACATAGCGCAGCTCCCATTGTTTACTCAAAGTCAGATTTACTAGATTTACAGGATTCTTTGAAAAAGGTCGCTTCTGCAACAAGAGCAGGCTCTGAAGGTCGAATTTCCGGAGCTGCCGCTGCCTCCTTAATAAGAGACCCAAGATCCAGAAGGTATTAAACTAACTTGCAACTATCCTATAACCTCAATTCAACTAAAAATAATACAGGGCCTTAATTGCAACTCCACCTTTGGAATTCCAGGTTTCATTATTATCCTTGTTAAGAGTGGTCACATGTCTATAATAAATACTATATCTACCATATTTTCTATTAGCAATTTCAAAGCCAGCAAGTAAAAAGTTTTTATTATACCTCTCTTTCCTTAAATCATAAAATACTTCATTGGCAACAAACGGCTTCACGCCTAGTAATGAATTATTGGACCTTAACAAAAGACGAAGTCTATTTCTTGATCCATATTCGTTATCTTTACGCAACCGAAATTCTTGCCTGGTTCTAAGCTGAATTGTGATAGGATCGATCTTAATCTTTTTAATAATTGAGATATAAGGCCTCCTCTCTAACTGCCAAACCTTATCTTTGTTTTTATATTTATACATCCATCTGTAACTAAAGCTCGTTGACCAATTATTCTTATGCTTAATTCTTAAACCAACATCATAATGCTTATGCTCAAATCTACTGGTTTCATCATCATGACGATAGTCAATTTGGGAAAGAAAGGTGTATTTCTTATTAATCTTTTTTCTAAGCAACAACTTGACTGGATTCTCGTCTGCATATGACAATTGCGGCACAGCAAAAAAACAGCAAGTAATAAATAAGAATATTTTTTTCATTTTTAATGATTTTTCGCAGCCAATTTGCGCTTTTTAGTCTCGCCTTTCTTAATAGTAATGGTGATAAATAAATACATTCCAGTAATTATTAAGACCAAAAGAATTATACTACTTGGAAAAAATATACCTAATGAGACTATTTTATTAAAAAAGTTCCCGGTATGTATATCCTCTATTATGTCCGACCTTCTATAAGCCAAATGCAGCACTTTAGCCGTCTGGTGATCTATTTGCAACTCCCATCTATTTTTAGCCCTAATCTTAATCACTCCCTTTTTTGGCCTAACATCCATTCTATCAACATCTTTCCAGCTTTTAATATCAACCTCTTTTACACCTTTAGCAACCTGCAAAGCCTGATCGAAAGTAATTGTCGGATATTTACCCTGCCCTCTTATCGTAGGTGGTTGCACCCAATCCGACTCTTTTTTAAATATTAAAAAAAACCCAGTAACTACAATAATTAAAATAGGAACAGCAGATATTATAGAGCCCCAGTAGTGAACTTTACGGTTTAAGCTATTCCATCTGATCTTTTTCTTTTTTACGGCCATAAAATGATGTATCTATTTATGAAGCAAAATTTTCTTGCAAACCTCCAGTGGAGTTTTTAACTCTAGCAACCCTTCTTTGCTGCCTTTTTAGCTTATTTAAGTTCTTTTCTTTAGTCATTTGAATGATGTGAATCACTAAAACAAATGGCAAAAAGAAACCTATTACCAAGTGGATATAAATTACAACAGCACGGGTAAAGTCAGAAACTATATAATATAGGGCGTAAGCAGTAATCATAGAAATAATTGGCATAGCTAAAAGTACTATACCCATGATAGGCTTTGGATCTCTTGCGTACCAGCTTTTTCTAACATGAGCTGCCATAAAATAACCAAATGCTACCATTATTAAAAACGAAGCTCCCCCGTGAAATTTTAGAATTGGGTACTGAAAAGGATGCTTAGTATCCCCAAACTCACCAGGTATGGTAATAAAATTATTGAAAACAAAAAATGTTAAACCACTTACCCACGACAAGGCAAGGATCCAGAAAAAAGCTTTTTGATAATTCCATTTCTTTTTATTAACTCCATAACTCATATTAGCAAAACTCACCTTTTTCGTTAATAAATAATACCTTGGCCTTAAACATATCCATTAGCTCAGATGCATTTCTATCTAGAAAAGCAACTTTTGTTAAAGCATCAGCAATCATACAGTTCGGTGCAAAAACCGAAACACTTCTTCTGTCATCTATCATCTCTTTACTCTTTGGTGAGATAATAGGATTCTTGTTTTCATTAAAGTAATAGGAGGCACTAGTAGCAACCGCCCTATCCTTCATCTTGACTCTTTTTAAATCTATGTTACCAGGCCTTGGAGATCTGATATCAATCTCTTCACTCTGCCAATTGTTGCTTGCTATATCGCCGCCTGCATTTATGATAATTTTAACATCATAGTTGTTCGCAACCGCCAACCCCTGATCGACTGCATAGCCCTTGGCAATACCCCCTAAGTCAATCTGCAACCTTTTATAAAACTTAACCTGATTTCCATCAACCTTAATATCTTTATATGAAGAATTTTTGTCGGATCTAAAGGATAGATCAGGTAAAAAACCATTTTTAACCAGTTCGCTAGCAATAGTGATATCATACATTCCGTCAGTAAGGTCACCAAGTTCGATGGCAACCTCCAAAACATCCTTCATTTCCTTAGAAATCTTACAAGAATGATAGTAAGCATTGGAATTAATATAAGACAGCTCACTGTTCTCATCATGAAAACTTAGTAAATCTTGAATCTTCTCTATTCTATCAAAAACCTTTGAGCTGATGTCTAGCAACTCATTATCCTCAAAATCACCCTTGACCTGAACATCTACATAAGTACCCAGTAATGACTTGCATCTATTAATAAAATTTACCATACTATAAAAACTTTAGTACCTGATCCCAGGTATTCGTTAACCTATTGATCCCATCAGTAAGATGGCGACAGGATAAGGTAGCTCCAGAAATATTTTTAATCTGCTTGTCTAGTCTCAAAATCTCAGAATTATCTCTACCAAAGAACTGCGCTAACCACTTTCTATTCATTATCTCGTAGCCATACGTCTCTCTATACTGTAATACTTCAATATTTTTCACCTTCCCATCCTTAGACAACGCAACTGCATAATCTATATTTTCATGCTTACCAATAACATTATCAACTATAAACCAATCACCGTTTGCCGTCCTCCATACATTCATTTTACTCTCCCTAACAGTTGTGTCAGAAGCTTTAGTTATGGAATCCATCTGCTTCTTAGTTAAAACCACCGGAACTTTTTTCAAAGCAATATTCTTGTAAGACAACTCCTTAGCCTGCTTCACGGTGAGATAGACCTTGGAGTATGCAACTTCCTGGGCAATAACAAGATTGCCCAGGATAGATGCAATAGGTAAAAACTTTTTAAAACTATTAGAATTCATAACCATAGAATAAACCTAGGTGAACTCTTTCATGCTCGTCATAGTTTTTACCATCCCTAGTATCAGACTCAGAAGATCCTCTACCATGAACTTGGAATAATAATCCAGTTGTGAGCCACCAATTCCTCTCAGCAAAGTGATAAGTTGGTCCAACATAAGTACCAATCTGGTGTCTAGTACCAATCCTTATATCATTAGGATCAAAGTTTGACGATTGGAAGCTAGGATCTTTTTCCCCATCTTCAGAAGGATTTAAGTAATCAGATTGCGATCTAATTTCAAGACCTGCAAAATGCTTAGGCAAGAATCTATATGAAATACCAGCACTTACGTCAAATGCCATCTCTTCTTCTAGAACACCCCTTGCAGCATTATCAGAAGGACTCTTTCTTCTTTCAAATTCAGTAGTCCAGTTCAATGCAAATACTAATCTATCATCCAACCAATTCTTTTGAATAAATACTCTTGGAATATAAGACTTTTGCTCAATATGAGCGCCGTCAAGACGATACCTATCTCTATCTTCAAAAGAGAATCCAAGAGATAAACCAAATGAATCTTTATAAGGGCTCAAGATATTATACTTAGTCACGAGTCTGTAACCACCATATCTAGTTCTCTGGATTCTTCCATTACTAGACTCGGCATCCTGAGTGTCAACCATGGGTCCAGGACCTTCAGCATCCATAGAATAATCATGATGCATAAAAATTAAGTTAGCACCAACAGTCAGCCTATTAGTTAAACCATACTCTACTCTAGCACGGATATCGTGAAAATTATAGTGACCAGACGCCTTATCCATTCTTATAATATCCTGAAGAGCAACTTCAGTACTACCAGCTGGCCTGGTATCAGTACCTCTAGTATATAACCACAAATTTTCTTCTGCATTTGCAGACTGACCGCCAAACATCATCCCTGATGCTAACGTGGTAGCGATCAATGTTTTTTTCAAAATTTTCATAAATGTAAATTCTTTTAAATTATTCTTAACCTATTACACTATCTCCTAACTTCTTATTTGATAGTGATAACTATTATCATTGATAGTGATAACTATTATCATTATATAGTAGCAAAACTAAATTGTCAACAATAAAAATAAAAAAATTGATACCATAAGAAATAACATGGCAAAAACTTGTATAGATAGGCGATATAAGGTAATGAAATAAAAAATAAATAGCCTTAAGATCTAATCTTGCCAGCAATCTTTACTTCAACTTGCTTGATAATATTATCGGATATTGAATCGATTTGCTCAGTAGTTAAGCTATTAGTTTCTGGTTGAATTTTTACCCTTAGAGCAATTGACTTCCTACCCTCTTCAAGATTGTCACCTTGATAAATATCAAAAATCTCAACATTATCAATCAGCTTTTTATCACAATTCTTGATTATCTTAATTAAGTCACCAGTTTTAGCATTATCAGCAATTACAAAGGCGTAATCACGGTAAACTGGCTGTAAATCATTGGCAACAAATGACTTTTTATTTATTTTAACAAAATTATCTAATAGTTTTGATGCAAACTGATCAATAAATATCTCAAAAACATAAACGTCTTTTTTAATACCTAGATTTTTGGTAATCTTAGGATGTATCTGCGCTACGTAAGCAACGTCAAATTTACCCAATTTAAAACTAGCAAAGCGATATGGGTGACAATAAGAATAAGGATTGGAATCGTCAACGATTAGATTTTCTGGCTTCACCCCTAAAATCTCAACCAAATCCAACAATTTCTCTTTGGCATCAAAAATATCCTGATCGCGATCAACGTTATAATGACTTTTTGATAGGTTTTTACCTGCAAACAAGCCGGCTACAACATTATTTTGCAGCTTTTTATCGACACCATTGAAAACGCGACCAATCTCAAAATTAGCAACATCTTGATTTCCTCTTAAGTAATTTTTCTTATATGATTGCAATAGTCCAATCACCAAATTTGGCCTCATGTAATCTAAGTTCTCAGCAATTGGGTTGGCAATAAATAGCTCTTCCTTGATATCAGCAAAATCAGCAGCAGATCTACTATCGCAAAAACTATAATTAATATTTTCCACCAGACCAGCATTAACTAAATGTGACCTAACCTCGTCATAAAAATTACGATCATTTTTCTTAGCTACTAAAGATATTTTTTCAGTTTTAATCTTATCATAGCCATATATTCTGACGACTTCTTCAATTAGATCCGCCTCTCCTGCAACGTCACTTCTATGCGAAGGTATTGTTACCAAATGCTCTTCGCCTTCTTTCTCAACAACAAAGTCTAGTTTTTGTAGAATTTCTAACGCTTGTGCTTCGCCAATATCAATGCCAATAAGCTTTTTAACATTTGCAAAGTCAAAGGATATTTGACGCAGAGTTTTATCAAAATTTTGCGCTTCTAATGTTAATATTTCACCTGCACTACCACCACAAATATCAATAATTAACTTAGTCGCTAACTCCATTCCTTGCTGACAAGTTTTATAATCAACTCCTCTTTCAAATCTGTATCTTGAGTCCGATAAAATATTTAAAAGACGTCCAGAATTTGCCACTTCATCCGGAGCAAAAAATGCCGATTCCAAGATTATATCACTAGTTTCATCGCTGCAACCGCTGTCTTTGGAGCCGATCACGCCCGCAATTGCTAAAATGCTATTATCATCAGATATTGCTAATATTTCTTCATTTAAATCATAATCAACATCATTTAAAGATGAAAATTTTTCACCATTTTGAGCAAATCTAATATTGATATCACCAGAGATTTTATCAGCGTCGTAAGCGTGCATTGGTCTATTTAACACCATCATCACATAGTTGGTTATATCAACAATTGCTGAGATCGAATTAATACCTACTTTTTCTAATTTGTTTTTTAACCAATCAGGAGATTGACAATTTTTAACATTTTTTATCTTCCTAAAAAGAGCCGTTTCACAGCCTTTATCAGCCGTAATTTTAGCATTAAAATCAAGCGCAAATTGCGACTCTACTACATTAACCTCTGGAGTTATCAACTCGCCAAATCCAGCTGCCGCCAAATCCCTAGCAATACCATAAACACCTAAGCAATCACCACGATTTGGGGTAATATTGACATCTATTATTGCATCATTTAAACCGTATATTTCACTAATTAAAGTTCCTACTTCATATTTATCATCAATCTCTATTATACCCTCACCATCATCACCAACCATTAATTCACTAGCAGAGCAAATCATGCCGTAACTTTCAACGCCTGCAACTTTCGCTTTTTTAATTACCATCTTGTTAGCAGGAATGATGCTGCCGATCGGCGCTAGAGCAATTTTTATGCCCGCCCTAACATTTTTAGCGCCACATACTATTTGCAGCACCTCGCCCTTGCAATTCTCTACTTTACAAATCGATAATTTATCAGAATTTTCGTGCTTAACAGTATCAATAACCTTAGCCACTCTAAAGTCAGAATAAGAAGCGGCATAGTCTTCATACTCTTCAACTTCTAAGCCAATTGCAGTAAGTTTATCAACCAATTGTGCAGTTGCGGCCTCAAATCGCAGATATTCCTCAAGCCAAGATTGTGTAAACTTCATCTCTAATGGATTATTTTTGAAATGTCATCAATAGATTTTTTGACAACGTTTTCAAACTTTTCTTTATCAGCCTCCTTAAGATCTTCTTTAGCATTTTTTAAAGCCAATGAGATGATTTTAGATTTTATATCTCTGATCGCCTTCTCCTCTTCGTTTTTAATTCGCATACTCAAAGCATCAACCTTTCTTTTGATTTCATCTTCAACCGATAATTTTGAGTCTGTAATAAATTTTCTAGCCTCCTCCTCAGCCTCACCGAGTATCTTTTTTGAATTCTCCAGTGCCGCATCATATTGCTTTTGCGTTTCTTGCAAGAGAACCTCTGCCTTCTCCTTAGATACCTTGGCATCATGCAAATCCTTAACGATCTGATCAGACTTGTTGCCAATTATTCTTGACAACATTGACCAAACATATTTGTAGATCAACAATGCAAAGGCAAGGAATGCTATCGCCAACCAAAATTTTTCATCTATAAAGTTATACATATATTTAAAATATTAATATATTAATTTAGAATTTTACCCTCAATTATTGCAGCAATCTCAGCGGCAGCTTTTTGGGATTTAGATCTAGACTCACTAATCAAAGAGTCAACTTCTGACTTTGACTTGGCTAGTAAATTTTCTGAGTCTTCACGAAACTTATCAAACAAACCTTCTTTAACCTCTTTAGACTCTTGCACTGCTTTTGCGATCATACTTCTATATTTCACATCTGCATCCTTAACTACAGAGTTAGATTTTTCACTCAAAGAGGAAATCTGAGAATTTAACTCTTCTAGCCTACCAACCGCCTCTCCGATAACAGAGGATCTGTTAGCTACCACCTCCTTAATCCTAGGAATCGCAACGAAAGCAATAAAGGAATATAAGACAATAAAACAGATACTGAACCAAAAAACCTGCGCAGCATAGTTAGAGAAATCAAACTGTGGCATATCAATATTTATATTTTATATTGAGCGGGCACATAAAGCCCCGCCCAAATCATTATTTATTTACGAGAACAAGATCAAGAATGCAATCAAAACTGCAAAAATACCCATCGCCTCAGCAAGACCTACTGCGATGTAGATATATTTCTCTTTCTTAGGCAAGGCTGAAGGGTTTCTAGCAATTGCATTGAAGAAGCTAGCAAAAATATTACCAATTGCAATAGCTGCACCTGCCATACCGATAGAGCAAAGTCCAGCACCAATAAACTTAAAAACGTCTGGTTCCATAGTTTTGTATTTTTTATGACTTTTATTTTTTACAATAAAAACCGGTTAATAAATAATTATATCTTGTAACAAAATATAAACAATAAAATGATATAAAGACATCAATAAAACAAATTTATCAGGGAAACTGATTATAACTAGCCAACCAATTA
>JBDOIV010000074.1:0-35013 GCA_047404215.1 Rickettsiales bacterium | reverse complement strand
ATATAAGATCGACTGTCAAAAATTTCAAGGGCTAAGGCAAAAAAAAATTAAATTATTTTTAAAAAATGAGGAAAATATGCAAAAAACAACTTAAAAAGCTGCAATTTCTGCGAAATTTTTTTCGATATATTCTTTATTGAGCGCTACATCATGAACCCTTAGATAATCGACGCCATTTTGCGCTAAAAATACCGAAATCATTGCTGTTTTTAAGGATCGGGCCACCATAACCTGCTCTTTATCATCATTTTCCACTAAGTCTTTATAAACATCATCTAAAAAGCGCTTTTTGGAATGGCCAACATAAATCGGCATTCCAAGGGTTTTATAGATATTAATATTTTTTAAAATACGAATTGATTGCTGGTTATCTTTAGAAAAACCAATACCTGGATCAAAAATTAATTGCGATTTTTGCACACCCCTAGCCTGCAGCTCCTTAATTTTTGCAACCGCCCATCCCAACACTTCCTCAGCTACCCCTAAAGCGCTATTAACAATGACACTAGGGTCAGCTGGCACTGTTAAACTATGCATTAAAATAGTTTTGATATTATTTTTAGCAATAAAATCAACGATTCTCGCATCTTTCAAGCCGCTAACATCGTTTACGATATCAACCCCCGCCTCAAAAGCAAATTTTATAGTTTCAAAATGATAGCTATCAATACTAACTTCAATTTTTCTCTTATGATTTTTTACTTGCTCAATTACTGCCGGCAAAATATCCTTAATACGCGCAATTTCTTGCTCAGCCGAGATTGGAGTCGCTCCTGGCCTAGTTGATTCAGCGCCAATATCAATCATCCGCGCCCCTTCTTTGATTAATTTTTGCGTTTGCGCCAGCGCTTCCTTAATGACGTCAAACTTACCGCCATCAGAAAATGAATCGGGCGTGACATTTAAGATTCCAACTAATTTTGTCATATTTTTGTTACCTTTCCAAACTTAATATCAATTACACCTTCAAGCTGCAGCTGCGACAAAGCAATGTTAATTGCCACAGTTTCCACCTTGATTAAATTATAGATATCTTCAATTGAAATTTCAACATTTCCTAGTTTTTGCATAATATATCGCTCCAAATTATCTATTTTTGGCTCAAGATTAGGCTGCTTTTTATTGACAGCGGATACTTTTGTGGTTTTTCTGACAATCTTTGGCAATATTTTGTCACTTCCTCGAAAACTTTGCCGTAATTGCGGGATTTTTTCGATAATATCTTGCGAATTAGTAGTAAAATTTGCCCCTTGCGCTATTAACTGATTACAGCCAGCAGAGCGTGCATCACCCGGAAAAGAGGGTATCGCAAAAACTTCACGACCTTGTTCATTAGCGAATCTAGCGGTGGTGATACTACCAGATTTTTCTCCCGCTTCAACTACCACTACCCCATAAGACAAACCAGCAATAATCCGATTGCGCTGAATAAAGTTTGTTGCTTTTGGTGCACTGCCATATGCAAATTCAGTAACCAACAAGCCCTGCTCCACAACTTTTGCAAACAAATTTTTATTTTCATAAGGATATATATTATCAATTCCAGCCGCAGTAACAGCAATAGTACCGTTTTCCAGGCTATTTTGATGACAAATGCCATCAACACCCTTGGCCAACCCTGAAACGGTAACAATTTTTGCTTGCGACAGGTCTTGCGTTAAGTTTTTGGCAAAATTCATCGCCTGAAAGCTAACATTTCTGGAGCCAACAATTGCTATCAAGTCATAATCAAATAAAGAGATATCGCCTTTAACAGTCAGTAGCGGTGGCGGATCAGCGATATGCTTCAGCAGCTCCGGATATTCATTATCGTAATAACAAATGACTTGAGCGCCAAATTTCTGCACCCCCTCCAACTCCCTTTGCGCAACGTCAATCGTCGGAATTTTATATTTCTTTATTTTTTTAGCTGCAAATAGCTCTAGAGCAAAATCTGTCAATAATTCAGGATCTGGGCATTGCCGTGATATTTCAAAAAATGTCACCGGTCCGATTCCTTTGGTACGAAATAAACGAATAAATTCCAGGCGCGCTTTAGCGCTAAGCTTTTGATTGGTCATGGGTTTTAAAGTTGTGGTTAATAAAACTTTACTAATTCTTTATCCTATAGCCTTTTTTTAACATAACATAAAGAATAGTAACTAAAAATAAATTCGCTAACAATATATAACCAGCGCCAAAGGCAATATCGCCATCGCTAAATCCAGTTAATGAATATCGAAAGCCATCAATCATATAAAAAAATGGGTTATAGTGAGCAACTTCACGCCAAAAATCTGGCAAAGAATTGGTAGAGTAAAAGGTTCCAGATAAAAATGTCAACGGCGTAATTAAATAACTGGTTACTGCTGACATTTGATCAAAAGTTTCTGACATAATGCCGCATAAAACACCTAGTAAGCCCAAAAACAAACAGGCAAAAACCAAATAAAACAAACTCCAAAGCGGATAAATAAAATTAATTTCAACAAAAAATGAGATAACAATATAAGCAACAATACCAACCATCACCCCTCTAGCAAGAGCTCCGATTGCATAGGCAAAAAGCAGCTCAAAAGCTTCCAGTGGCGGCATAATGCAATCAATAAAATGCCCTAAAACTCTACCCATCACCATCGAAGATGAGCTATTGGCAAAAGCATTTTGCATTGCTGCCATCATAATCAGGCCAGCAGCAACAAAAATTGGAAATTCAACATTGCCGATCGTTTTTAAGTGATCACCAACCGCCAAGGTAAAAACTGCTAAAAATAATAATATATTAACTACCGGTGACAATAGAGTTTGGTGATAAACTTTTAAAAAGCGCCAAATCTCCTTTTTCAATAATGTACATGCGCCAAACCAGTTTATTGACATAGAAAAATAAATGTTTTATAATTAATATATAATAATTTCATAAAAAATATGACCAACTTAGATAATATACTATCCGATTTTAATTCGCAATTCCAAAAAGCTGAAAAAAAAGAGCAGCTAGAGCAGTTACGCGTTGATTTTTTGGGCAAAAAAGGTGCTGTGACGATAGCTTTTGGCGCCATCAAAGATATTGAGCCGCAAAATAGAAAAGAATTTGGCGCCAAAATCAATCAAGTTAAAAACGAAATTGCTAATAAAATCGAGGAAAAAAAAGAGTTGATCGATAATCAAGAACTGTCAGCAAAGCTAGCAACACAAAAAATCGACTTATCCGAACCGGCTCGGCCAAGAAAAATTGGCTCTGCCCACCCTATTTCGAAAACCATCAAAGAAATTAGAGAGATTTTTGGCGCCATGGGCTTTGATTTTGCTGACGCAAGCGAAATTGAAAATGATTTTTTCAATTTTAGCGCCCTAAATATGCCAAAAAACCACCCTGCTCGCCAAATGCAGGACACTTTTTACTTAAAAAATTATCAAACCCAGGCTTCAGAAGCAATCGACTGCCAGCCAAACCTACTACGCACCCACACCTCCAATACTCAGATCAGGAAGATGCTTGATTCAGCCCCACCCCTAAAAACTGTTGCCATTGGTAGGGTATTTAGACGCGATTCTGACCAAACCCATACTCCAATGTTTCATCAAATTGAAGGTTTTATGGTCGATGAAACCACCAATATGGCCAACTTAAAGTGGTTACTAGAAGAGTTTTTGGCGCAGTTTTTCGAAACTAAAAAGGTTAATTTACGCTTCAGGCCGAGCTATTTCCCATTTACCGAGCCTTCTGCAGAAGTTGACATCGGCTACAGCATCGAAAATGGTCGTATTAAAATTGGCTCTGACGAGAAATTCATGGAAATATTAGGCTGCGGGATGATTAACCCAAATGTACTTAAAAATTGCAATATTGACAATCAAAAATATCAAGGATTTGCCTTTGGCATTGGCATTGAGCGCTTAGCAATGCTTAAATATGGCATTAACGATCTCAGAATGTTCTTTGAAAATGATCAAAGATTCCTAAGTCATTACGGCTTCAAAGCAGCAGAGTTTTAAAAAGTTGCTTTTTTTACTTGATTTTTAATATTTAATATTCTATAATTGAATCTTACAATAATTTAAAGTAATCAATTAGTCATGAAAAGAACTTGGCAACCAAAAAAATTGAAGAGACAAAGAACTCACGGATTTCGCGCTAGAATGGCATCCCCTAGTGGCCGCAAGATCATCAATAAAAGACGCGCTAAAGGTCGTAAGCAGTTAGCTGTTTAATCGCCAATAGCAACCCCTTTCCTCAACAACTGTTAAATTCTAAAACATCTCAATAGCAAATCTTGCGTGATTTCTTGCAAGCTTGATACTTAACAAATATGATATAATTAGGTTCATATTTTGCCTTAAAGATAACTATAGCTATAAAAATAATGCTAAAAATATTAAAAGTCACCAAAACCGATGAATACAAAGCTATCAGCAAAGATAATGACAAATTCTATGCCCAAACCCTAATATTACTACGTAAAAAAACTCCCGAGATATATTGTTTTGACAAAAATAGCAATAAAAATGCTATTGAGTTTTGTCGGATTGGTTATACTGCTAGTAAAAAAGTCGGTTCCGCAGTTATCAGAAACAGGGCCAAAAGAAGATTGAAAGAAGCTGTTCGCAAAGTATTTCCTCAACTAGCTGAAAATGGCTATGACTACGTCATCATTGCCAAATCCGCCATCAAAAACGCTGATTTTGATAAGGTTTTGAGTGATTTAAAGTTTTGCGTTAAAAGGATTGGTAAAAAACTTTAAATTAGAATAAGTTTTGTCATTCAGAGCATTAGAAACTGTTTTACAGTTTCTAATGCTCTGAATCTCGCTCGTCATAACCTTAAATCGACTCTTCGACAACAAACTATAGAGTAGTTTGTAAGCCTCTGAATGACGAAATTGAGACTCTAACAAACTCAAAAGAATTTGCGCATCCTTTTAATTACAGAACAAAGACCGTCTAGATATAATACTCGATCTCAGAGTTAGATTTAATAACTTTCTTAGCTAAATCTGTCGCATACACCGCATTCTTTTTCACATCTTTCATAATAACAGCGTTAGGTCCAATTTTAGCACCCTTCTCCACTGTAACTGCACCCAAAATTTTTGCTCCAGCGCCAATCACAACATCATCTTCAATTGTCGGATGACGCCTTATCTTCTTTGTAGTCCTGCCTCCCAAGGTTACGCCGTGGTAAATGACCACATTGTCACCTATTGCCGCCGTTTGCCCTATCACGACGCCGTGACCATGATCTATGAATAGGTTTTTACCGATCTTAACATCAGGGTGAATTTCGATACCAGTTAAAATTCTCGAAATATGAGCAATTAATCTTGGCATAATCGGCAAATACAGCTTGGTTAAAAAATGCGCCAACCGATGCAAAAAGATCGCATGCACCCCTGGATAACAAAGAGCCATCTCCAAATAACTTTTCGCCGCTGGATCGTTCTTTTTGATATGTTCAAAGAATTCAATTTTCATTTTGGGTTTTTTAAGTTAAAGAATATTGTAATTTTGCAACCCTCAGGATCCCTGCAGAGTGGGGCGGCGACCATTCGCCGCCAAAAGATCATCTAAGCCTCGATATCCTCAAACAAAACCGAAGATAAATATCTTTCACCAAAAGAAGCTAAGATAAAGACGATATTTTTACCCCTATTCTCTTCTCTTTTAGCAATTTCGATAGCAGCATGAGCAGCTGCTCCTGAAGAGATTCCTGACAAAATCCCTTCTTGTAAAGCAAGTTGCTTGGCAGTATATACCGCATCTTCATTGGATACTTTATAGATCTCATCAATCAAGTCAGTTTTTAAAATATCAGGCACGAAACCGGCCCCTATACCCTGTATCTTGTGTGGACCACCCTCACCCCCTGACAAAACTGGCGAAGATTCTGGCTCAACAGCAATCGCCTTAAAATTAGGATTCCTTGCTTTTAAGACGCTGGCAATTCCAGTAATGGTCCCCCCCGTACCAACGCCACTGACCAAGATATCAATCTTTCCTTCAGTGTCACGCCAAATCTCTTCGGCGGTAGTTTTTTGATGAATTTCAACATTAGCCTTATTCTTAAATTGTTGTAAAATTACCGATCCTGCAATCTCTTTTTGTAAC
The DNA here is from genome assembly GCA_047404215.1 of Rickettsiales bacterium. Taxonomy (GTDB): domain Bacteria; phylum Pseudomonadota; class Alphaproteobacteria; order Rickettsiales; family UBA1997; genus CAMCFD01. The sequence continues at coordinate 28,926 of JBDOIV010000074.1, read as the reverse complement.
TCTTCGGCCTTAGCTACTGCCCCTTTCATGCCCTTGGCGCCCTCAGTAAGAACCAGTTCAGCACCATAAGCTTTAAGTAATTTTCTACGCTCAATTGACATAGTTTCTGGCATGGTTAAAATTAAACGATACCCCTTTATTGCCGCTACAAATGCCAAGGCGATTCCAGTATTGCCAGAAGTTGGCTCAATCAAAACAGAGTCTTTATTAATTAAACCCGACTTCTCGGCTGATTCGATCATATTAACACCAATCCTGTCTTTTACTGAATTGGCTGGATTGTAATATTCAAGCTTAGCGATAACATTAGCATTTGAATCATTAAGCTTATTAATTTTAACCAACGGTGTATTTCCTGTCAATTCTATTAGATTATTAGCAATTTTCATTTTATTTTTATTTTAAGTTTTAGTTAATATTGTTGTAAAAATTTCTTTAGGAAGCTGTCAGCATCAAGGTTGCTTTTTGGAAAATGCTTCTTGATCAAAGATGATAGCTCCGTTAAAAATTCATCTACATTTTTTTCATCAAAATCAAGGTCGATGTCGCCACTCTTTGCTTGATCATTGATAATGCCGCAAGCCACGGTTTCATTGGTTATTGAATCAATTAATAAAAATGATCCGTTGAACTTATTATCACTGAACTTGTCAAAAGCTATTTTGCCAGATAAGTTTATATCAACATTAGCAATTTGATTGAGACTTATAGCATCATTCTTTGATTGCCAATCATTGCTAACGTTAGACAAATCAATTACATTGTGCAGTTTATCAATTGATGCTTGTAAATAGTTATGCGAAATCTTAATTATCAAGTCCGAATGAGAGAATCCCTTGCGGTTAAAGGCTTTTTCATCAAACCATATAATATTAGCATTCAACTTATTGCTTAATATTATTTTATCATTATTTTGCGCTAAAGTGACCACGCCTCCTCGCTCAAGATCTATTTCATCATCAAGTTCGAAAGATATAGCTTCGCCAACCACTGCCTTAGCAACTTCTTGCGACGATTTAACAATTTTAGTGACCTTGGCATATTTTTGTGATGGATATATTGCTATTTGATCACCGACCTTTATTTTCCCGCTAGAAACAAAACCTTGATACAATCTTTTATTGTCATATTTAAGAACGTTTTGTACCAATATTCTAAGATCGAAATCATTGCTAACAACAGTATTATTTTCGCTATTTAAATGATTTAAAATAGTTTTACCGTCAAACCATTTCATATTTTCACTTCCTTTTACCACGTTCTCACCATTAATTGATGATACTGGTACAAAATCAATATCTTCAAATTTTAAGTCTTTAGTTTTTTCAAGATAGTCTTCTTTAATTTCATTGAATACTCCCTGACTATAATTGACTAAATCCATTTTATTGACAGCGATAATAGCCTTTTTGATTCCAAACAAACTAGCAATATAGCTATGCCTTATCGTTTGTGACTTCACTTTTTTAGTAGCGTCAACCAAGATTACAATTATATCGCTATTTGCAGCAGCAACTGCCATGTTTCGGGTATATTGTTCGTGACCCGGCGCATCTGCAATTATAAATTTCTTATTATCATAAGAAAAATAGCGATACGCCACGTCAATAGTGATTCTTTGCTTTCTTTCGGATATTAGGCCGTCAAGAAATAATGAAAAATCAAGCTCGCCGTTAAAAGATTCGTCAGTCGATCTTTTAACCTCCTCAATTTGGTCCTCAAATAGAGAGTCACTATCATATAGCAATCTTCCAATCAAGCTTGACTTGCCATCGTCAACATTTCCTGCTGTTAAAAATCTTATCATTGTGTTATTATTAATTTATTTTTTTAATTAGAGTTAAAAACTCTTATATATTACATTTATCTTACTTCATAAAGCGCTCTAAAAATCATTTCAAAATATTGAATTATTTAGATAATTAGAATGCTGCCCCAGTGACAAAAATACGCAGTCTAAAATTAGACAAAATAGTTTTGTTATTAGGGTAGTAATCTAATTAATATAAATATTGAACTATTTAGATAATTAGAATGCCGCCCTAGTGACAAAAATATGCAGTCTAAAAATAACCCTCGCGTTTTTTCTTTTCCATTGCCCCCTCCTGATCTTTATCAATCATTCGACCCTGTCTTTCGGAGTATTTACTGGCTTTCATTTCAGTAATTATTTGCGAAATATTACTAGCCTGCGATTCAATGGCGCCAGTTAAAGGATAGCAACCAAGGGTTCTAAATCTTATATGCTTATCTTCTAGCTCAATATCGTCAGCAATTGGCAATCTACTATCATCTTGCATAATTAAATTGCCAGCAATATTTGCCACCCTTCTAGCTTTAGAGAAATATAGCGGCACTACCTCAATATTTTGCGCCTCAATGTATTCCCAAATATCTAACTCGGTCCAATTTGAAAGAGGAAAGACCCTAATCGACTCACCCTTATTTTTTTTACAATTGAAAATATTAAACATCTCAGGCTTTTGTATTTTAGGATCCCACGCATGAAATTTATTACGAAAGGAAAAAATTCTTTCTTTAGCTCGAGACTTCTCTTCGTCTCTTCTAGCGCCACCAAGTGCCAAGTCAAACTGATAATGGTCAAGCGCTTGCTTCAAAGCTTGGGTTTTCATGATATCAGTATATGTTTTTGCAGTAGCTCCATATGGTACCACCCCCTGCTGCGATCCCAGTTTATTATGATGAACAATCAAGTCCAAATCATATTTTTTAGCCTGAGCATCACGAAACTTGATCATTTCTTTGAATTTCCAACCGGTATCGATATGTAGCACCTTAACCGGCGGCTTAGCTGGATAAAAACTTTTTAACAATAGATGTAGCAATACCGACGAATCTTTACCGATAGAATATAATAAAACCGGATTTTCACTTTCAGCAATCGCCTCTCTGATAATATAAATTGACTCATTTTCAAGTCTTTGTAAATGCTTACTTAACACTTTCTCCTCCTTTTAATTCATATCTATAGATAAAGTCACCAAAAACCTCATCTTTATTTTTATTTTTGACATAAGATGTAAATTTCTCATCTAATTGATACAAAATTTGCTCTTCATCAAGACTTTCTTTATACAAAATATTTAGCCGGTTACCAATACGATCACCGCCAAGATGCAAATCGTACTTACCTAAAGACTTACCAATCAAAGCGATTTCAGCCAAATAAGGTCGAGCACAGCCGTTAGGGCAACCAGTCATCCTGATTGAAACAGCATCTTGCGCCAGCTTGTGCTTTTGCAAAAGATCTTCAACCTTAGTAACAAGATCTGGCAAATATCTCTGCGCCTCGGCTAACGCCAGGCTACAAGTATTCAAAGCCACGCAAGCCATTGAAGAAAACCTAATTGGCGAAACATCCTCTTGTAAGATTTTATATTTTTCTAATATTTCAATAACCTTGTCTTTATTTTTATCAACAACGTCACTGATAATGATATTTTGATTATTAGTGAATCTAAAATTGGCTAATTTTTGCTTAGCCACTTCAAAAAGTACAGCTTTTTTATCGCCATAAATCCTACCATGCTCAACAAATAATAAAAAGTGATTGTTGCCTTTATAATCTTTTTTCCAGCCCTGTTGATCGGGCCTTTGCTTGAGTTCAAAAGCTCTTGCTTTTTCTAACTTAGCACCAAAATATTCTTCGAATTTCTCAATAAACCACTCTTTTGAATTCCTGGCAATGGTATACTTAAATCTTGAAGTAGCCCTATCTTCGCGATTGCCAAAATCTCTTTGAATAGCAGCAATTTGGTATACCGCATCCAAAATTTTCTCTTTTTTAACATAACCCACTAGATCGCCAACTCTAGCAAAAGTATTATCATTGCCATGAACCCTACCCATGCCGCCACCAACTACAATATTAAAGCCTTGCAACTTACCTTTTTCGATAATTGCGATCAAACCAATATCATGAGCATAAACGTCGACATCGTTATAAGGAGGTATCGCTACTACAATTTTAAACTTACGCGGCAAATAAGTTTTACCATACAAATCCTCATTTTCTTTACTCGCCCTTTCCTCATCGCTAACATTCTTTTCTAGCTTCTCATCGTCAATCCAAATATCATGATAAGCCTTTGATTTAGGAAGTAGATAGTCACTTATTTGCTTACCGTATTCATAAACCTCTTCACAAGCTTCACTTTCTTCAATTGCGGTAGAAACCATAACATTACGGTTAACATCGCCACAAGCTGAAATCGAATCCATGCCAAAATCCCTATAAAAAGAAGCGATTGTTGGCTTGAGTTTTGATTTAAGGATTCCATGCAACTGCACGGTCTGCCTAGTAGTAATCTTGATGGTTTCGTTAGCGTTTTTGCTAGCTATCTGATGAATTCCAAGCCACTGTTTGCCGGTAATTTTGCCACCAGAGATCCTCAACCTTAACATAAAAGAATACAGCTTCTCCAATTTCTTTGCCGCCCTCCTTTGCCTAGAATCACGATCATCTTGCTGATAAGAGCCGTGAAATTTCACAATCATCTGATCATCAGCTGCCAAGGCGCCAGTAACCCTATTAGAAAGACTATCCTTCATCGTCCCTCTGAGATTATTACTGTTATGTTTAATTTTTTCTACGTTACTCATTTGTTAATATAAATTTTATTAATATACATCCAGTAGATACCTACCTTGACCCTTAATATCCTGCAAAAACTCAGCGGCTTCCCGCTCATTTTTACCACCGCCACTTTGAATCGCCTCAATTAACGATTTTTCTACATCCTTAGCCATATTATTCTTATCACCACAGATATAAATATAAGCGCCAGCCTCAATCCAATTAAAAAACTCATCAGCATTTTCTCTAATCCGATCTTGCACATAAACTTTTTGCTCTTGATCACGAGAAAAGGCAACATCAAGCTTATTCAGGACCCCTGAAGCAAGATGATCTTGCAATTCAGTTTGATACAAAAAGTCACTATGGAAATTTCTTTCACCAAAAAACAGCCAATTTTTTCCTGCGCTCATTTCACTATTGCGATGAGCAAGGAACGATCTAAACGGGGCTACTCCAGTACCAGGACCAATCATAATAACATCCTTATCACCGCGTGGTAATTTAAAATTACGATTCTTAGAAATATAGAACTTAACTTTCTGCCCCTCCTTTAGTCTTGACAAATAAGAAGAAACAAGCCCTTCAACCCCCTCTCCTTTTTCATTAACATAGCGCACTACGCTAACTGTAAGGTGAATTTCGTTGCCATGCTCAGACTTTGCAGAGGCGATGGAGTATAAGCGAGGTGTAATTTTTTCACCCTCATCAGCTCCCAAACTCTTACTATCAAGAAGCAGTCCAACCGCATCACCAGGCTCGTAATCAATCTCATCATCACAAACAACCTCAATATGCCTCGTTTCTTTAGTTGAGCCATTGTCATTTAAGTCAACATTTTGCACAATTTCACCCTCATACTCATTCTTGCTTGGTTTTTTTACTTCTTGAGCACTAGGAGTTGCAAAATCTTGACCAGAAAATAAACTTGCCACTTTGCTTGACAAATCTTCAATATGACTTTCAAAATCTAAATCAAGCTCAGCTGGTGTCGCCAAACTTTTTGCCTTTTTATCCGATAAGATTTTGTCAAAATCTTTTCCCGCTTGGCAAAATAAAGGATAATTAGTATCGCCAAGGCCAATCACAAAATAATTCAAAGCCGACAAGTCTAGCTCTTCATTCTTAATAAACTCAAACAACTCCTTGCCCTGCTCCGGAACTTCGCCTTCGCCGTGAGTAGAAGAAATCAACAACAGATTCTTTTCCTTTTTAAGGTCGGATAATCTATATTGCTCAGCAGCTTTTAATTTGACCTGCGCCCCTTTTTCCTTCAAATTGGCAGCAATTTTAGTAGCCAAGAATTTAGAATTTCCAGTTTCGCTAACATAGATCAAGCTGATCTTGCTATCAATTTTAACAGACTCCGCCTGCACCACTCCACCAGCAGCGACACCACTCAAATAGCCCGAGCTCCAGATAACCTCCTCCCTAGAAAAGCCAGCAACTATCTTATCTATTAACTCCTTTTTTCGTTATTTAACATTCTTATTTTAATTCAAGTTCTATATTAACAGTTAAGCTCCCGGGGATCCCCACGACCGTGGGGCGGTGACCATTCACCGTAAAAATAAAGTTTTCGTTATTTAACATTCTTATTTTAATTCAAGTTCTATATTATTTACGAGTGCAGTCCGCACTCCACTTTATTCTTATCACGATTTTCCCACCACCAGCGACCGGCGCGATTATCTTGCCCCACTGATATCGCCCTGGTACATGGCTGGCAACCAATAGATATAAATCCTTTTTTATATAACGAATTATAAGGGACTTGATTTTTATCAATATAATCCCATAAATCTTGGTCGCTAAAATCCAGAATTGGATAGAATTTAATCAACTCAAAATTCGTATCCTCTTCAAAATAAGGCTTATCCGACCTATTGACAGAGTGACTCTTCCTAAGGCCGCTAATCCATAAATCTTTACCCTTTAGAGCCTTTTTTAAAGGATTGACTTTTCTAATTTCGCAACATTTTTTTCTCAGCTCGACGCTTTCATAAAAAGCATTAATACCTTTATCTTCAACATATTGTGCAATTTCATTCTGATCGGGATAGTAAGCTTTAATTTTAGCCTTATATTTATCCAAACTATTTTGCCACAGCTGGTAAGTTTCTTTAAAAAAGCGCCCGGTATCAATGGTAAATATCTCAATATCAAGTTTATTTTTAATAATAAAATCAGCTATCACTTGATCCTCGATGCTAAAACTGGTAGAAAAGGTTGCATTTTTAAAATTTTCCGCCGCAAAGATCAGCCTCTCTTGCCAGCTCAAGCCCTCTATCTTCTTTAAAACTTCACTTAATCGCATTGCTATTATTTTAATTTTTTAAAAAAAGTACCGCTAAAATTCTCTTCTCGCCACTTATAGTCACGATGCCCCTTGACAATATCGCCGATAATTACCAAAGAAGGTGAGATAAATTTTTTATCAGCAAAATCCTTCGCCGCTTCACCAATTGTCGATTCATAAACTTTTTGGAATTTAGTTGTCGCTTGCTCAATAACCGCCAGGGCAATATCGGGATCCTTGCCAGCTTCTTTTAAACTATTAGTCACTTGCGCCAAGTTATGAGAGGACATGTAAAGAACTAAGCTATCTTCACTTTTTGCCAACTCTTGCCAATAATCTTGATCAACTAAATCATTTTTATAAATAGTTAAGAATCTTACCGATTTATTAGAATCTCTTGAAGTCAGGGGAATGCCCGCATATGCACTAGCACCAGATGCAGCAGTAATTCCAGGTACAATCTGATAAGGCACGTCAAGATCTTTAATCGCATCAATTTCTTCACTTAAATGTGCAAATATACTAACATCGCCACCTTTTAAGCGCGCCACTACCTTACCTTTTTTAGCATAATCTCTAATTGTTTCATTGATTTTTTCTTGGCTATATAGATGAAAATCTCTAGTCTTGCCTACATTGATTTTAACTGCATCTTTTCTGGCATAACCCAAAATATCCTCTGCTACCAAGCGATCATAAAGCACAATATCAGCTCTTGATAGCAATTTTATCGCCTTTAAAGTAATCAAATCAGGATCACCGGGCCCTGCGCCAATAAAGTAAACAGCAGCATTATTTTTTTGCGCCTTTACCACTTCTTCAATATTTTTTTCAAATAATTCTTGCGCTTTTTGCTCATTACCAGCATCAATTTCACCAGCAATCGGCCCTTCAATTACATCTTGCAAGAACAGGCGCCTTGTTTGCAAATCCGTAAGCTTTTCTCGTGACAGATCTTTATTTTTCGCCAAAAAGTCACTTATTTGTGTTAAGTTCTTTGGCAGCAATGCCTGAATTTTTTGCTTAATTAATCTCGATAATACTGGAGAAACCCCCCTACTACCAGTTGATACAATAATATCGCCAAACTTAGCATTAGCACCAAAAATAAAATCAGAATTCGCTGGATCATCTACTGCATTAACAATTTTTCCTAACTTTTTAGCGTCATCAGCCACTTTTTGATTTACTTGACGATCGTCAGTAGCAGCAATCACCATGTCAAAGTCCGCTAAATATTTTTCATTATACAAATCTTTGATAACTTGCACCGAGTTATCAGCGGCCAGTTTTTCAGTCAGCGACAAAAAGTCTTTAGAGATCAGGGTAATGTTTTCACCATTGCCAAACTCTAAAATAGCCTCTAATTTAGCTAAGGCTACATTACCGGCACCAACTATCAGAAATTTAATTTTATTAATATTAATAAAAATCGGAAAATACATTTTATATAAATTTAAACCATAAAAGGGGTTTTTAGCGCAAGGATTCCCACGCCAAAGAGAGCTTTCTTTTTTTATAACCAGGAAATATCTAGAATAGGCGCAGACCAGCGCTTAAGCTAAATTACCCTTTCATTAAAATTAAGAAAGAAACAGATACTATGATTGACAACAACAACAAGAGAAACAAGAAACAGACAGGTTTAAGAATTGAGCAGAGTACTCACCAGCGAATGTTTTATTTGAAAATAAGTTTTTCACTTTTTCTTGTTTTTAGTTAATAAATTCCCAGGATTTTAAATCGCAAGATATAACCCTGTGCAACAATTATAAAGCATTAAAAATAAAAGTCAAGATATTTATAAAACATATAAAATAGCAGCAGTGACAGCTTCACCGCAAGTTTTTGTTATAACCTTATTATTATCCTCTTGTGACATTAGCATCCCCCTTCACAGAAGATACTCTTGCTCTTTTGACACTTGTATTTGGTTGAGGATTACCGACTACAGCAGCCCCATTCATAGACTTTCTTTTACTATTTGCAGTATCAGTAGCGCTTGCAACAACGCCCCTGATAGAAGTCTCTGCGCCCCGTGCAGGTACAGCGCCAGAATCCATAAGAAGATTCAACACCTCTTCATCTCCATAACTCTGCGCCACAGTCAAAATATCCCCCCCGCCTCTATAACGCGCATTAACATCTATCCCTGGTATCTTCATCAAAACTTTCATAATATTTTTACCTATATCCTTTTCATCTTCATCACCATTAATAACCCTCAAAAGCGCAAGAGATAATGGAGATTCGTCAATACTAACCCCATTCACGTTTATTCCTGATACCTTTAACAATTTGTCTACAACTTCTAAGCTACCGTTTTCAACAGCATATCCTAATAAAGTCTGACCCTCTTCATCAATTTCGTTAATAATTTCATCAACCTCCTCTGCAGGAACACGCTGCAAAAAGCTTTCTAAAGAACCTAACTCTCCAAACTTAGCAAACCTTTTAACAACGGAAATGAGCATTTGACTTCTAGAATCAAGATACATTTCCGCCTCCAGTATTTCGTTAAGCATACCTTCATCATAAGTTAACTTTTCATGTAGCAACAAACATTCTACGCCTATCGCATGCCCAGAGTCAATAACCTCAAATAAAGGGGTGCGATCGTCGTTATTAACCTCGTCAACGCTCGCCCCATTGCTTAACAACCAATCAACGCATTTTGTATTACCAGCTATCGTGGCCAAATGTAAATAAGTATCTCCTTCGGAATTTTTATGATTAATAAAAGCAATATCACTATTATCTCTAAATGTAACTTCCATCAATCTTTCTAAAATATCTTCAATAACTTCATCACCTTCGCCACCTCGTTCTCCATACAGATTGATAGCCAAAGCAAGAGGGGTTTCACCAGTGTCTCTTGTTGGTTTATGAAGGTTGACACCCCTATCTAGCAATGCATTAACGATACCTAGGTTACCACTATTTATAGCCATGCGCAAAGGGGTTAGCTCGTTACCATCCCCTCCCAAGTCTGGATCAGGATCAGCGCCGTGTTCTAATAATACATTTACGACATTTAAATCCCCTCTTCTCGTAACCAACTGCAAAGAGGTCTCTCCTCCACCCACACTCGAAATCTGATCAACCTTCACCCCAGGGGTCGCCAATATATCATCTATAAGAGGCTCATTGCCAGCATAACATGCTATATAGAGAGAGCACGCACCTTTACTGCCAACATGATTAACATCTATCCCTTTAACTTCTAGCAATATCCTAGCCGCATCTATTTTGCCATTAGTGATTACTAAAGTTAAAGGACTGTCTCCTCTCGCAACATGATTAACATTTACATCTTTTTGACTCAACAATAGCTTTAGGATTTCAGCCCTTCCTTGAGAAGCGGCAAAAATCAGACCCTTACCAACACTTTCATTTTTCATCCCCTTTTCTAGCAAAGCCTCTACCAATGGTAATTTATTATGTTGTATAGCTCCTATCAAATAGTGATCAACAACAGCAAATAGCTTTATGGGGCAATACTTAATCAAAATACCTTGCAACTGATCGTCAAAATCTCCCCGCTTTAGAAGCTGCCCAAAGTTACGCCGAAAATCTTGAATCGAGGCCATTCCAATTTCTCTAGGCAACTGTATCCCAGAAGCTTCCATCACCGACTTACACTCTTCGGTTGATCCATAAAGCCAAGGAAGCCTTTTCTTTTTACCACTAAGAAATGCATACTTTTCCAAAACGCCATCTCTCTTACCAGCAGCAGAGTTGCATGTTATTTTATCACGATAATTTTCTGGCAATAGTTTTTCGCCATACCTTCTTTTTAACAATTCAATTATACGACCATCTTCTAACAGTTCTACAAAATGCTTATACAGAGCCCCAACGCAATTATTCGACAACAAATATAAAATATCAATTGCTGACGCTTGCTCATCTATATCATCTGATTCTAATTTATAAACTATCTCCTCAAGAATGCTCTTCGAATAAATCCTCAATGACAACGGAGCAACTTGAGCAGCGGCAGGCTTTGCGCCACTTTTAAAACTTGCTGAGACTGATCTCGCTCCCGCTATCGCTTTACCCCCCTTACCCGCAACCATTGCCGGTCCTTCACTAGTTAAACTAAATCTTTTAGCATCCTCTCTTATCTCGTCAACTCTTCTTTTCAACAAAGCGCTTTCTAACCCTTCATGGTCAAGACTATAAGAGCCCGAATCACTAATATTAAAACAACCATAGTCGTTCACTTCGCCATAAAAAGACGCAACTGCCAGCGCAACTCTAGGATTTTCGTCACTAGATCCGTCAAAGTCATCCTCAGCAATTTCACCATCAAATAGCCCCTTAGGCAACTGCTGAACACCCTCATAACCAGGTTCTGAATTTGCTTTTTTAATAGCATTATGCTTTGCTAGCGCTATTCTAGCAACAACCCTCTCTTTGAGGCTTTTTTTTGATATTGATCTTGTTAAAGCTTTTCTAAACTCACTAGGAAAATTTTCTATTATTTCCGCCTGCACACTGGCTGGAATTCCTGCTTTTACAGCAAAAATATTATTATCTTTAGATTGAAGATCCCGCGCAGACTTCATTGACGATAGAAACTCAACACATCTAGGAACATGAACCCTATTTCCCGGATGAACATCATCCCTGGCAATATCTGTCATAATAGCTAACGTCATTTGATAAGCATCCACGATATGTGCTGCCATCGGCGTGAAGCTGGAAATCTATCTCAACACATCTTCGGATCTTGATCCTTGACCACCCAAACAGTGCAAATCTTGCGGCGGAAATACATTGTCAAATAAGTTCCCCCTCCTATCCTCTGGCAAAATAGTGGCAATTGCAAGTATATTAAAACAGTCATATAAAATAGACTTTATTGCCTGTTCTTGACGATGAGATTTCAAATATGTTACAAACTCAGAATCTTTGCTAAATAAAGACTTACCATTTCTCGTAGGATTATTAAGGGCTACGTAAATAACCCAAAAGCATCTTCTATTGATGCAGGATTACTCCAATCAGTACTATGAACAGAATCCCTAAGTCTAATAAGGTTCGCATCTATTCTATCGTCACCAACATCAGCTTGCGACAAGGCCAACTGAACGCTATGCAATATAGACAGTCTTGAAGAGGCATCAATTGCTCTTATCACGGAATGTAAAGGTTCCGAATCCATAGGAAATGCTGCACTCATGCTACACAATTAAACGTTACTTAACTATATTTTAATTATGTAATTATTAATTTATTGAGTCAATATCTATAGCCTAAGAAAGCTCACGAGTGTTTTATTTCGCAACTATAGGGGAGCTGTTATTAGATATTATAAGAAATAGCAGCAGTGACAGCTTCGCCACAAGTTTCGTTGCAAAAATCATCCTCGATATCATTACCGGTATAAAATATCTTGAATAGAATATTCTTGTGCGCCTTATAATCAAAACCAACTAGCCAATCGGAATAATCAGAAGAGCCATAGGGTAAATCTTTTTCTATCTCTTGATAGCCATAAGAAAGGTTCATAATCCAATCACTACTGAGGTGGTAGTTAAGGTACAGATTGTAATAAGCGCTTTTGCCAGAATTATTAAAATTATTATCGGAGACAAAAATATTATTTCCTATTTTATAATTTTTACTTTGCTTTGACAAATCGATATAGAACTCCTGAAAATCAAAATCAACATTACTTAAAACGCCTGGAAAATGATAATGGTTGATGCCAAAATCAACATCAAAATATTTTTTCTTACTTTTATAGCCCAGGTCAAAGGTTAATTCAAAATCCTCTTTCCCTTCGGGACTTGACTTAAAATCTACTTCAGATGCAAGTATTGAGCTATGCCAGCCATGGTCCTGTGCCAAGCCTACCTTAACTTGAGCAACGGGCAAGTCTCCTGATTGCGAAATTCCTCTTGAAATATAGTTTGAAGCATAGGTTATTTCGCCCAAGACCTTGAATTCCTCACTAGCACAAAGCTGGAACGAGAAGGTGCAAAATATTAAAACTTTGAAAATTAAAAACCGACTGATTTTCAATATAAGAAATTTTACCTCTTGAACATTGCCAACATTCTATAAGTGACAAAAAAGCCACCAAAAATATTAACTGATGCAATTACTATAGCTACAAAGCTCAAAACAGATATCGGAGTAATTGAATCGGCTGCGCCTAAGGCAATAATCGCGCCAACGACAATCACACTTGAAATAGCGTTAGTCACCGCCATCAAAGGAGTGTGAAGCGCTGGAGTAACCCTCCAAACTACAAAATACCCAACAAAGCAAGCTAAAACAAAAATTGAAAACGCTATAACAAATGGCGCAGAATGAGTCCCGACATTAGTGGCAGCTTCAATCCCTCTAGCAATTTTATAAGACAATAAATCCGAGTTAATCATGGCAACGTCGATTGTTTTTTGCGCTTTTTCAATCATTTTACTTTACATTAATTAAATTATTATACCTTGATTATATAATATTAATTATAATAAATCAAGAAAAACATAAATCACTGCTTAGAGTAAAAAATCTTGACATTTTGCTTTTTTTAAAATAAAATATAATTATATAATATTTTTTGGGGTGTAGCCAAGTGGTAAGGCACCGGTTTTTGGTACCGGCATGCGTAGGTTCGAATCCTTCCACCCCAGCCATTTTTATAAAATAACCTTTAGGTGATTTTATAAAAATAATTGCGTTCAAGGATGAGAACCGTCAAAGGTTCGATAGGAGCCGTATTATTTCTTATGAGCATAGCGAATTAGAAATACAGGCAATCTACTACGAGCGCCAGCGAGTTATCCTTCCACCCCAGCCAACTTCCGCACAAAATTCTAGACTCTAAGATTTCAACAACTCAACTATTTAAGTGATATTCTAAGAAGGTTCGAACCTTAGGTTCGATGAAAAGCTTTAATTTTGCTAGAAATGAGCGTGGCGAATTTCAGAAAAATAAGCGTTCACGGCGAAGCCTTGGCAAGCCACAAGACCCACTTCTCAACCATTAATACTGTCTATATTTAGAATACAGTGTATAATAAAATAAGTCAAGCATTTTTTTGAAAAATTAATTTCACAGATAATAAATTATATAAAGACAAAACCATCCTTGCATTTAAAACCTAAAAGACTTAAAATCCTTCAAAAAGAAATAAAAATACTAAAAGTAATATGACTTTTTTAAGAAATTTTGGCCCTGGATTGATCACTGCCTGCGCCGCCATTGGCACTTCACACTTTGTGCAAGCTACGCGCGCCGGTAGCTATTTTGGCTTTGATTTACTATGGCTAGTTTTAGCAGTTCATATCGCCAAATATCCATTTATTGAATTTGGTAGTCGCTACACCAGTGCCACTGATGAGAATTTGCTAGAAGGCTATTGGCGCTTTAGCAAGCCAGTCTTTTATTTAATAACGCTACTTTCGATAATTTTCACGCCTTTTTCTTTTGCTGCTAATGGTATAATTTGCGCCGGCATTATTAAGGCGGTTTTTAACTTACCTCACAGCGTTGCTTTCATCACTGTGCTACTGCTATTATTTTGCACAATCATCATTAGCATCGGCCACTATAAATTGCTAGATAGCGCTATGAAAATATTTATTATATTACTGTCCTTTACAACTTTAGCAGCAGTAATAATGGCGGCGCAGAGCTTTACTCCATTGCCACAATCAGAAATTTTCTATAGCGACTACTCGCCTCTTGAAATGCGCCACCTACCCTTCTTAATCGCCTTAATGGGCTTTATGCCTGGCAGTATCGACCTCTCAGTCTGGCACTCATTATGGCTCAAAGCAAAAAATCGTACTGCAAATTCTTTAAACTTCAAGCAAGCACGAATAGATTTTAATACTGGCTATGTAATTACAATTGTTACTGCTATTTTGTTTTTGAGCATTGGCGCTTTGACAATCAATAACTCCAATTTAGCAGTTCCAGATGGCGCCGATGACTTTGCCAAACTCATTATCAACTCCTACGCTGGATCGATCGGATCTTGGGTAAAGCCAATTGTTGGTATTGCAATTTTGGCAGCAATGTTTTCAACCGTTTTAGCAGTCGTTGATAGCTACCCAAGGCTGTTAACCGAAAGTTATAAAATAATAAAAAATAACAGCAAAAACTCCAAAGATCGCCGCTTCATGCATAGCCTCTTAATGCTACTTTATAGCATCTTAGCTGGATTAATCGTGATTTTCTTGGCTAGCGACTTTAAAAAAGTTCTAGATTTAACAACAACCATCGCTTTTATTATCGCCCCCATTTACGCCTTTGTCAATTACAAGATTGTTACTAGTAAATTACTAGCTACAGAGTTCCAGCCCGGTATTTTTATTAGAATTTTAAGTTGGCTTGGCCTTATTTTCTTAACCGGATTCTTAGCTTTTTTCATATATCTGAAGGTTTTTACTTTATAACTTGACTCATTTTCAAAAAAATGCTATAATAAGCAAGTGTAGAAAAAAATGTTAAGGTTAATAATTTAAAAATGCTCAACGAAGATTACGAACATTATGTCTGGTATCAAAATGAGGAGTTAGATAAGCCCTTAATTGAAGCTGCACTCACAGGTGACACAGCAAAGCTAGAAGAATTCATAAATGGACCCGGCAAAGATCCGGAAAAGCAAAAAGAATATCTGCGCAACATTAGATTTGACAGTGACGGCTTTGCCTCTTATTTTTATGGAAAAAAAAGAGGGCAAGATGGCTGGTGTCTTTTAAATGCAGCAGCATTTGGTGGTCAAAGCGAAATGATTGAAATGCTAGTTCAAGAAGTTGCAATGGATGTAAACACTATTTGCTATAGTGTTCCGCCAATGTTCTGCTGCCTACCGTCAATGCACGATAAATATGGAACATACACAAACGCAGATAACAGACTTAATGCGCTAGAAACGTTTATTGACCTAGGAGCAAACGCCACCCTTAAGAGTGAGTCTGGAACAAGCATCGTTCGTTCGGTTTGCAACATTCCTAATGAAGAGAAAAAGACAAAAGCCTTGAAGATTATCACTGATAAAGCGCCCGATGCATGTAAAGTTTTGGACAAAAGTGGCAGAAGTGTATTTAGTTACTTAGCTTCAAGCTCAAATTGGAAAAGTCAAAAGATTTTGGACGCACCAACAGCAATACAACTGTTTTTTCAAGTGAGGTACTTGGCACAATCAGGAGCTGAGCCAAGCGAAGCCGACAGCCAGTTTAAAGAAGCTCGCTTCAGTTCTCTTGGTAAAGAAGTAACAATGTCCGATCAATTCAACAATCACAAGGAGGCGCTAATTAGAGAGAGAAAGTCGCGCAATGGCTCAGCTAAAGCACCAAGTACAAAACCAAGCGAAACTTCAGCAGGAGGTGCAAAGCCACCAACGGTAGCAGATTCAAAAACACCAGAAGCGGGAGGAGGTGCAAAGGCGCCGGCCACAGAAGTAACTGAAGCTTTAGCAGAAGCTACAATAGCAAAAGCTGCAAACAGGACCCCTTAGCATCAAGCGCAATATTTCCTTGCACTTAAGATTAAAATAAGTTTTAATTATAGAGCTGTATTTTAAGAGATGTTTCACTTCAAAAGTTAAGAAAAATGAGTTTGATTCAAAAGCTTGGGCCAGGTATAATAACCGCCTGCGCCGCCATAGGAATTTCACACTTCGCGCAAGCAACTAGAGCTGGTAGCTATTTTGGCTACGATCTATTATGGCTAATTTTATTAGCCCACATCGCCAAATATCCTTTTATAGAATTTGGTAATCGCTACACCAGTGCTACTGGCGAAAGCTTTTTGGTCGGCTATTGGCGCTACAGCAAACCAGTATTTTACCTAATCACCGCTATCACTGCATTCGTAGCAACATTCACTTTCGCTGCCGGCGGATTTATCTGCGCCGGTATTATAAAAGTAGTGCTAGGAGTGCCACTTAGCGTCAATGTCATCACCGCACTACTGCTTGGATTTTGCACAATAATTATCACCATCGGTCACTATAAATTGATCGATAGCGTCATGAAAATATTCATAGTATTACTTACTTTTACCACCTTTGCCGCAGTAATTCTAGCAGCAAGTAACTACACACCACTACCGCAATCGGAAATTTTTTACAGCGATTATCAACCTTTTGAAGCTAGGCATATTCCCTTCTTAATCGCTTTGATGGGCTTCATGCCCGGTCCGATCGAACTATCAGTTTGGCACTCACTATGGCTTAAAGCCCGCAACCGCACCGCTAACAAACTAAACTTCAAGCAAGCAACTTTTGACTTCAATGTTGGCTACGCTATTATGGCTGTCACCGCTATTTTATTTTTAAGCATTGGCGCTTTGATGGTCAATAATTCTGGCGCAGAGGTTCCCAATGGCGCCGCTGGCTTCGCCCAACTGTTAGTCGACTCCTACACCTCCTCAATTGGCTCTTGGGCCGCGCCAATCGTCGGCATTTCAATTTTAGCAGCAATGTTCTCAACCGTCTTGGCCATTGTCGATAGCTATCCTAGGGTTCTAACACAAAGCATCTTAATCATTTCCGGTGAAAAAGAAGAGGATGAAGAGCTGCCAGCTAAGGCCAAAAGGCGCAGGATTCTACACAGCTCTCTCATGGCACTTTATAGCATCGCCGCCACTTTGGTAATAATATTTCTCTTTGACAACTTCAAGCAAATACTCGACTTCGCTTCATGCGTATCGTTTGTCGTTGCACCAATCTACGCCTTTGTTAACTACAAGGTAATTACTAGCAAGCTGCTGCCACAAGAATTCCAACCAGGTCGATATATTAGAATCTTAAGCTACTTTGGCTTAACATTCCTGATCAGCTTCTTAGCCTGGTTCGTCTGGGTAAAGATTTTTGTTATTTAGATAATTAGCCGACTTTCTTTTCAAGAGTTTGTAGCCTTTTTTCAATATCTTTATAATTGGCAACATTTTCAATGACCTTTCTCATACCAACAACATTTTTCCAAATTCGCCACATCGTGAAAATCAAAACCAGAACTCCAGATGATAAAACCGCAATCGCAATTTTAGCAATTTTTAGGTAGTACTCAGCCTTATCTCTAAGGTTTTTAATTTTGTCGAAAGATTTTTCTGCTGCGGCAATCTTTTTTTCATATTTTGCCAATTTTTGATCGATTTTTTTCTCCACCTTGGTGATAACTTTGTCTATTTTTTTATCAAAGTTTTTTGAGATATTTTTGGTTGAGCCACTTTTTACATCCCGAAGAACGCTATCCAAGTTTATAGCATGAGCAGCTCCGCAAACAAAACTCAACAATGTCGATATTACAATAATTTTTTTCATAAACTCAATTTGTTAAAATATTACTATTGCTTTAATTTTAACACATCACTATTATATAATTCAATATTTTTAAATAACTTATCCCATGCCTTTGCCTGAATCTACTACAACAGATCAATCTCAAGCAATATTTGACTTACTAACAAAATGTAAAGCACTGACTGCGGAGAGTTTTGATCAAAATGCCGACTCCTTACTCCTTGATTTTAACAAAGTATTCGAATCAGGACAAATAGGAACTTTAGACTCTGGTCAACCGCAACAATTAATTTTATCCTACAGCATGATTGCCTGCTTTTTAACGAAGAGCAATGAGAAATTGATGTCGGATTTTAAGTCTTTATTTGAAAAGAGATTTTTTTCCGCCCTCAGGCCAGAAGAAGTGCCTTGGACTGAAATAGATCAGCAAAATCTTCAGAAGTTAATGAATAGATGCCTTTTTACCATGCATGCCAGCCTATTTTGCGCATCGATTCTATCGCTTGAGACACTATCTCAGTTACCGTCAGAATTGTATTTTTTAAGAAATATGCAATATCCTCAACACCCTGTCGCGATTCTATTATTAACAACGCAATCAATGTTAGACGTACCATATTTACCAAATGTTATTGACAATTTTGATCAAGTCATCACTTCTTTGCACAGACAGCTAGAAGGAATGCCAACTAGTCAACAAGAAGTATTGCAAAAATTTAGGGAAGCCTTAAGTGGTTACGCATTAAAATGTCAGGTACTACAATCTTTGGTAGTATCAGGTGATGGCGCATTGCGACAACAATCAGCAGCAATGTTTGCTAATTACGTCGAAATGACCCAAGGCAGGAAAAATTCAACTACTGCGGCGGGATTCTTAATGGACTATATACTAAATAATAACCAGGATTCTAGAAATAGTTTGCGCTCTACGCTAATTAAGATGGACGATAAAGAGCAGCAGAAATTTGTTTTAACAACATGCACCGAAGCCTTGGTCAAAGAAGCCTTATCTCATGAGTTGAGCAGGCAAGAGGAATTGCTAAAGTATGCAGTTTACCTGACTTCCCATGTCGACCTTGAAAGCGTGGTGAGAGAAAGTGCGGATTTACGTTTTTTAAAACTATTTTCTCAACTAATACTCAGCCCTACCAAGGCCAAAAAAACTCATGCAGCTATCGGAAAAATTGACATTAGAGAAATATCTGCCGAATATAGACAATATTGCGTATTTTCTTACTATCTGGGTCAGGATATCGAGGCTTCACATGGCTTAACCATGGGCTATTTATCCGACGAACATTCGCATATTTTTGATCAAAAGCAGCTAGTATTTAAATTTAGAGATTACTTTTTATACAATCCAGATTCTCGTCACGCTCTGCAGGATAAGACCCTAGAGCTCTCAGCCCAACAACATGAAGGATTGCTAGCAAAAATGACCGATCCGACTGGAGAAAGAGTCAGTGTATTAAGGTCTTTACTGAGAATACGCATGCTACAATGCGATCAAGATAAAACTGTCGATATTGCAAGAGAGATGCGGGAAATGGCGGACGAAACAGCGTCCTTAACAGAGCAAGAATTACAAGCTATCGCAAAACTTTCTGCAGCAGAAAATTTTTCGATAGACAAAAAAATAGAGCTTGCGGAGGATATGGGATTGAAATTTACCCCTGAAGAATCGGTAGTTATAGGGCAAACCCAGTCCTCCCTAGATCTTATAGCGCAGGTGGAGCATTACAGCTCTTGTGAATCATCAAGGTCGCAATCGACATCTGGCAGCTCGACAGCTTCAGAAGATAGGTCGACGATGCTCACGGTTAACGGCGAAAATCATAGCCTATCAGACTGCGCTATGGTTTTTCATGAAGGATCGTATCGCAAGGTTTTATGTTCACCAGCAGTCCTAGCAAAAGCTAGTACTCATGAAGAAAAATTCATAGAAGCTCTAAGCAAGGAAACCTTTGCCGCCGCTTCAGGAGAGGCTGGCATTAAGATACTAAAGTCAGGCAAAAAAGGTGCTAGGTACGAACTTAAAATAATGGGTGAGGATGCTAGAATTCTAGGACACTCAATTTCATTTAACCATCCCGACGGCAGAAGAGACTCCGCAATATATCTTTATCATTACGCCCCCAAGCCTCACAGCCGCGGAACAGAGCAAGATTTTCAAAGACTAGAAAAGGAGGGTGCATTTCCTACTGCCTCGATCAAGCCTCGATCAGCTTCGCCAGCAAGCCCTTCAATTGGTGGAGGAGCTGCTGCAAAAACAAGCTCACCCAGAACGGGTGCAGAAAGATGATCAAACTCTTTGACTTTCTATTAAATTAATTTAATATAATAACTGTACGATTGTAGGAAAAAAATAATTGCTCGCAATGGAGATTCTTAATAAAATTTCAACCAAAGTAAAAAACACAGAGGAGAAATTCATAAAGTCAAAGTCTTTGGTGATAGTAGCTCCAGTATTTCTGATATTGATAATTTTACTATTGTACGCTCCGTTATTATTAAGCAATAAAAGCCTTCGCAATTCAATAGAGAATAAATTTGCCGAGCAGCTTAATGCCGAACTCAGAATTGGTGGCAAAGTTAAAACCGCTCTATTTCCAAGTCCACATTTCGTAATTAATGAAATTTATATCAAAGATTTATTTACCGGCTCACACACTATCCACCTTCACTCTAAAGAGATAACGCTCAAAATGTCAATATTTTCAGCCTTATTTTCTGATTTCAATATAAAGTCAATTAATATCAAAGATGCCACAATTGAGGTTTCAAGCTCAAATTCAACCTCAAAATTAAAAACTCCAGAACTTAAGCAAATAATAGCAGAGTCACAGTTAAAAAACTTCAATCAAAAAGGAATTGGCGGCAATTTATTCTCTCTTGACAGAGTCGATCTCACCAATAGCAATACTTTAAGAAAGATCAACTTTGTTTTGGATAATGTTAATTTCGTTTACTACTCCAAATTAAACAACAAAAAGCAAATTAACAAAATAAGTGCTTCGAGCAAAGTTTCATCCCGACATATAGGAATCAAAGGAGTTTTTTACAACCACAGTATTCCAACCAACTTCGATGCACAACTAAACTCATCAAAAAAAGATAAGGATTCCTATATCAGTATATCCTCTGATGTCGTAAAATTATCATCAGAAGGAAGGTTTTCCTCCTCCGAAGGCTCGCAAAGTTTCTTCGAAAATTACACTGGTACAATAAAAGCCGATATACTAAATCTCAAAGAATTTTATAGGATATTCTCTTCTGATAAAAATTATATCTATAATAAAATCAAAAACTCTTCTCAGCCGGTTTCAATATCCTCTCCTGTTCTTAAAAAAGGCTCAGAGCTAATTATAGAAAATTGCGAAATAAAGTCTCAGATAATGAATGGCTTAATGAATTTGAACATATTTTATATTAAAAAGCTACCGATTGTTGACCTCAGTCTCAACTTGGATTTTATTGATTTAGATAGTGTTTTCAATGAAGGATCTCCAGCAAAAACTTTCAAAAAAGACCATGAGGGGGGAAAATCCATCGCCGACAAAGATCCAGATACTGACCAAAAAAAGCAAGATAGCGAAATATCTAAAATTACTCAAGATTTAAGGGATTTTGATTTAAACCTCGAACTTAAAGTCAACAAAGCAAAATATTTATTTGAAGAAATCAAAGAAGTAGATTTATACACATCGATATCCAAAAGTGGAGAGGTGCTGATTCTACCTCTGAAGTTCAAAACCCCAGGAGGTGGAGACTACAGAATCACTGGAATTCTTGACAGCAAAAACAACGATCCCAAGTTTATTGGCAAACTAGATGCTACAGGAGAAGATCTGGCAAGTCTCTTAAGTTGGCTTAAAATAGATTTGGATAATCTAAAATATGATAATCTAAAAAAATATTCCATATACAGTAACATATTTCAAAAACCCGGATCTACTTTTTTTGATAACCTATATATCAATATCGAAGATGGTCCTGAAATACTAGGAGAGTCAAGTGTCCATTACCAACTCAACTCTTCATATATTATTTCAAAATTAGATATCAATAATTTTAATGTAAATAAGCTTTTTCAAACATCCTCGAAAAACACTTACCTATCTCCAGGCCCCCTACTCAAGAAGTTACTATGGATCAATTCAATCAAATCTCAAAATGATATAGATCTATCTATTGACAATCTTCTTATCAATGATAATAAATTCGATACCAACTCTTTCAAGGTTAAATTTGGCAAAGGTTATTTTGAAGTTGACGATCTCAGGCTTGAATCCAATAATCAGTCCGACATATCAGCCTCAATTGCCGTAGAGATTAAAGAATCAATTTCGAAATTTAATCTATTGATTAAATCAGATAATTTAATACTAGAGAATCATGGCAATAATATTGAAGAATTAAGAAAAAAAACCAGCAGTCAAAACCTCTCAATAACACAAAACATTCTATCACTACCCTCTTTTGAGAATTTCAATGGCAATATCAAGGTAGATTTGAAAAATACTAAAATTAGCGACGACCTAACTTTGTCAAACTCTATACTTGACGCCAAGATTGCAAATGGCATTGTAAAATTCAGAAAATTTGAGTCTGGCTACAATCAAGGTAAGCTTAATTTCTCTGGATCAGCAGCTCTTAAGTTTGACAAATCAATAAGTGGCAACTTAACCCTTTCTCAGTTTTCTATCAATGACATAGTTGAGCCTATATATAACATAGATAACGTAGACGGCTCCATCAATCTTGCCTCGGCAATATCGTCGTTTGGCAGCACTGAAGATGAATTTTTATCAAACCTAAGTCTCAAAGCAAAATACAACGCCTCCACGATTGTAATTGACAGATATGGTCTTGACAATTTAATAAGAAAAATGTTTAATTTTAAGAAATATAGAGACGAAATTAGCGATCCACAACAAATACTATTTTCACCCATCGAATCAACAACACTCAAGCAATCATCTGGAACATTTTTAGTCAACAAAAATAGAGGAAATATATTCAAAGCAAACTTTTCAGGTACCGCTTTTAATGGCACCCTTAGTGCAAAGTTTAACAACAATACCTTCTCCACAGAAGGCAGCACTAACATAATATTTTTGACAGGCACCAAGAAAAAACAGGTGCCAATCAATATAGTTAGCAACTTCAACGGCAGGATAGATGATTTAAATTTCAGCAGCAATTTATCACAAGCTCAACAATATATAGAAAAAGCAAATTACTTCTACTCTGGCAATCGCAAGAAGTATAAAAAACCATCTCAAGCTACAAACGAACAATCCGGTGCTTTTGATACCAAAATTCCCAAAGTAGAATCTATTAACAACTCAAAACCTACTCAAGCATCAATACCAAACTTCGACGGTCTAGATCCTGAAACGCAAAAAAACATAACTAAATCGATATTAAAACAAAACAAGGGAATTGATAAAGATATGTTGTTAAGAATGATGAGGGGAGACTCTGATTTTTCGAACCCAAATTCACAAATCACAGCAGAAGAACAAATCAAAATCAACAATGACCAAAAGTAGTCTTATTCAAAGCTTTGCGGCTAAAAAAAATCAAGAAAAAATCACTTGCTTAACTGCATACACCTATCCCATTGCCAAAGCAATCGATCCTCATTGCGATTTAGTTTTAGTTGGAGACTCTCTTGGCATGACAATTTACGGACTTGCAGATACTGTTGATGTTTCTTTGGGCATGATGGTTGATCACGGTCGAGCTGTTAGCAAGGCCTGCCAGCAGAGCCTTGTCGCCGTTGATATTCCAGCCAAAACTTTCGAAGAATCACCGCAACAAGCTCTCAAGACCTCTCAAGAAATATATCAAAAAACCGGCTGTGACGCCGTTAAAATTGAAACCGGCCCTGATCAAATTGCCGCCATCTCTTTAATCGCCAAAAATAATATTCCGATCATTTCTCATATCGGACTTTTACCGCAAAAAGTTCGAGACCTAGGCGGCTATTCTTATCAAGGCAGAGATCCAGATTCGGCCGATCAAATTCTTGATTTAGCCATAAAATCTGAGCAAGCAGGAGCCTTTGCCATAGTTGTAGAAGCAGTTCCGGCACCGCTAGCCGATCTAATAACTAAAAAACTATCAATTCCAGTAATTGGCATCGGGGCCTCCAAAAACTGCGATGGTCAAATCTTAGTAATCGATGATCTGATCGGACTCAATCAAGAATTTACACCAAAATTTGTCAAAAAATATGGCAAAGCCGCATACGACATCGCCAGTTGCGCCAAAAACTTTTCTCAAGAGGTGAAATCCGGCACTTTTCCCGCCGATTCAAATATACTTGAAAAATAATAACTTAGATGTTATAATATATGGGAGCAGAAATCACTGGTCATTTTTGTGGCCGTTTTTTTTGAAATAATATTTAAAGAATTTTTACAAAATGAGTGAGAACAATTTTGATGTAGTAGTTATTGGTGGTGGCCCTGGTGGCTACGTAGCAGCAATTCGCGCCGCGCAACTTGGCCTCAAAACAGCATGCGTTGAAAAACGCCCTGCCCTTGGTGGCACCTGTCTTAATGTTGGCTGCATACCATCTAAAGCGCTACTTGAAATTTCCCACAAATATCACGATGCTCATCACCAGTTTGAATCTCTTGGCATCAAGGGAGCAAAACCAAAAATCGACATTCCGACCGTTTTAAACAACAAAAACGAGATCATCAAAGGCTTAACTCAAGGCATTGCTGGCTTATTCAAGAAAAATAAAGTCACTTCAATAACTGGTCACGGTACTTTTTTAGACAAAAATACTCTAGAAGTTGATAATAACGGCGAAAAAGAAAAGGTAACAGCCAAAAACTTTATCATTGCCACTGGCTCTGAAGTTGCCACCTTACCTGGATTAGAAATCGATGAAGAGGTGATCGTTTCCTCAACCGGAGCTCTTGAACTTAAATCAGTTCCTAAAAAATTAGTAGTAATTGGCGCTGGCGTTATCGGTCTTGAAATGGCCTCAGTCTGGTCAAGATTTGGTGCTGAAGTAGAAGTGATCGAATATTTAGATAAAATCACTCCTTCAATGGATAATGAAGTTTCTAAAAACTTCAAAAGAATCCTAGAAAAACAAGGTTTCAAGTTCCGCCTATCAACTAAAGTTTTGGCCGTTAAAAAAGATAAATCTGGCGCCAAAATTGAGGTCGAGTCAGTTAAAGACGCTAAAAAGGAAACTTTATCCGCAGATATCGTTCTTGTCTCTGTCGGCAGAAGACCAAATACTGATAAATTAGGCCTTGATAAAGCTGGAATCAAAGTCAATGAGCGCGGCTTCATTGAAAACAGCCACCTAAAAACTAATGTTGACAATATTTATGTTATCGGTGACGTAACTACCGGACCTATGTTAGCGCATAAAGCTGAAGATGAAGGCGTTGCTGCTGCTGAAATTATTGCTGGACAGGCTGGTCACGTTAATTATGACGTTATTCCAAATGTAATCTATACTTACCCTGAAGTCGCTTCAGTTGGCAAAACTGAAGAAGAACTAAAAGCAGCAAAAGTTGACTACAAGATCGGAAAATTCTCAATGATGGCCAACTCTAGAGCCAGAGCCACTTTCGACGACCAGGGGTTTGTTAAAGTTATTGCTTGCGCTAAAACTGATCGCATCTTAGGTGTTCATATTATCGCTAGAGAAGCTGGAAACACTATCCACGAAGCAGTTGTGGCTATGGAATTTGGCGGCTCAAGCGAGGATATCGCTAGATCATGCCACGCTCACCCAACATACAACGAAGCTGTTAAAGAAGCGGCAATGGCTGTTGAAAAAAGAATGATTCACAGCTAGAAATTCGTAAGAATTTTTTGTCGATGCAAATCTATAGATTTCTGCCAAATATCCTTAGCTAATTCTTTGCGATTATCGCCAACCACCTCCTCGTGCGCTAGGTAAAGCTTTGCCTCAAAATTTGGCAAATGTAGCATTTTAACCAGGTGCGATAAAAGACTCGATCCATCCCACCAACACACACTGTCTTTAGCACTATCGCAACCAGCAGGAGTTTTGTATCCAAGTACGCCATATCGCACCGCTTTTTTTCTTTGCAAAGTAACGTTGAGTAAAGAAGGTTTGTAAGGCAGGATCTCTTGACCATTCCAGCTAGCTCCTTCAGCAAAAACAAAAACATTTCCTCCTTTTGCTAAAGCTTGATTGATAACTTTATTAACCCCTACAATATCACTCCTACTTTGTCTATCAATAAATATGACACCCATTTTTTGTGCCGCTAAGCCAATGACTGACCAATTTCTTATTTCTTTTTTAGCAACAAAAACCCCATCCAGACAATTCCATATCAAAGGAATATCCAAATAACTAACATGATTAAAAATAAAAAAACCTCCCCTCGCAGCAATATCTCCTTCAAAATATATTTTTTTATTAACTATTTTAGCAATATTTCGAGCCCAAGCGCGACAATGTGTGTCAACCCTCTCTTTATTTCCAACAATTATCCTAACTGCATAACGTAATGTTAAAAAAATAAAAGCGCTCAGACGGCAATATACCTTAGTCCTTCTCATCAAAACTTCCTAAATATTTTTTAATATTATCAACCTTGTCCACATATAATTATATTTTAAATAAGTCAATATTTTTACATTTTTTTACCTTAATTACCAGAAAATCATCAAAAATTAAAAAAATTAAATAAAATACTTTACAAAATTAAATTTAACAAATATAATCAAAAATAGATAGAAGAAAATGATAATAAAGATAAAAAAACAAGATATGACAAACATTAAAACCCTTACTACAGATATACCGGATTACGCTAGTGACATCAGAGTTAACATTCAAAACTTGATTGATGAAAAAAACAACCTATTGACGCCAAAACAAATTTTTGGATCAGCTCTTGCTGCCGCCTATGCCGCTAAAGAGAAAAGTGCTATTAACGATATCAAAACCGAAGCGAAATTTTATCTTTCGGCAACAGAAATGGAAACTGTTAAAACTGCAACTTCCATTACTACTATGCATAATTTATATCGTAATTTTATAAGCTCTACCAACGATCCTGATTATCAAAACTTACCTGTGG
Organism: Rickettsiales bacterium; assembly: GCA_047404215.1. Lineage (GTDB taxonomy): Bacteria > Pseudomonadota > Alphaproteobacteria > Rickettsiales > UBA1997 > CAMCFD01. Next base: position 1,662 of record JBDOIV010000074.1, on the reverse strand, counting down.
ACCTTTCAACACAAAATGCAGATAATCACGAAATCGACAAAATAGACTTCGAGGTCTTCGCTTTAGCAACTTCAATAATAAATTGCTGTGGACAGTCTATCGTCATTCACACTAACAAACTAACTGATTACGGACTATCTAAAGAACAGATTCAAATGATTTCAAAGATCGTTGCTACAGTTGGCGCTGCCGCTCAAGTTCTAACAATAGAGGAAACAATCTAACAAATACTTGCTCTACGTTTTTAGGTTTTATAATAATAAATAAACTAAATTAAGTTATGCAAAAAGTCCTATCAAATCTAAATTCTATCTTGGCTAACACTTATAGCCTTTATTTGAAAACTCAAAACTATCACTGGAATGTTACCGGGCCAAGCTTTAAGGCTTTACACGAACTATTTCAATCTCACTACGAAGAAATGATTCCTGCTATCGACCTTTTAGCAGAAAGAATTAGAACTCTTGACGAAAAAGTAGACGGAACTTATGAGCATTTTGCTAAATTATCAATCATTAAACCAGGCAATCGCAATCTCAACTCTCAAGAGATGGTTGCTGACTTAATAGATAGTAATTTATTACTAAATAATTTACTACATAAGGGCGTTGAAATATCACAACAATGTGGCGACGAAGCTACTGCGGATATTCTAATCAATAGAATGGAAGAGCATCAAAAGCACGTTTGGATGTTAAAATCTAGTCTATAGAAGATAAAGCCTTCTATTTATCAATGTAGCAAAATTATATAAATTCAATTATTCCTGCTACATTTTTCAAGTAATCATAAAAAAGTGTTTGACTGCTACAAATCGCGATATATTATTAAAGTTGTAATGTTAATATAATAACAACTTAAATGATATTTAGAATAGCTTCTCACGAATTATGGGTTAGAAAAGATGATGGGAACCCTCTATTATCCATTTAATCAAGCCGAATTTCAGCTTTACTTGCAAACAGAGCCAGTGCGTTAGTCAACATAAACCTTCTAGGTGATCATGCTTCAGTTACCTTGAGAGATGGCACGATTCAAAACTTAAACGTCAATCCTAATCTACCTCTTGCTATCGCAGGAGGTGTAAATCTAAGAATATCTTCTAACGCAGGGCAAGTACTCATCGTAGACGATTCAACTTCATTGCCATTACTATCAATAGCAACATCTGGATTGGGCGAAATCCACCACACTTTTAGTAGAACAGGTAGCGGTTGGAGCTCATTAGGAACCCACTCCAGTGGTACAATCTCAGTCCCTGATGACATAAGTTCAGTCATCAACAATGTGTTATCTACTCAAGCGGCAATCGCAAGTTCAACAGCAGCAACAACACCAAGAGGTGGCGATGCCGCAGATCCAGAAATTGGAACTACAACCCCTAGAGGCATTGCTTCTTCAACTCCAACTACAACTGCTGGAACGGACGTTGGCTCAGCAGATAATCCAGAATTATCAGGATCTGGAGATGGTTCAGAATCTTCAGGAGGTGGTCAAGCGGGATCAGGCTCTTTTGAGTTAGAAAATGACGACCTAGAAGTTGGCGACAGACCTGTAGCTACATCAACTGCTGCTACTAATACAGCAACTAGAACTTCAGGCGTAGCTCAACCTACCAGAGGAGCCACTTCTGGAGGCATTGCTTCTTCAACTCCAACTACA
>JBDOIV010000073.1:0-1639 GCA_047404215.1 Rickettsiales bacterium | reverse complement strand
CCGTTGCAATTAATGCCTTAAGGGCATCACAACTGAGTAGGCAAGAGTTAAGGGGTTATAGCCCTAGTTGGAAAAGAAATAGTAGTGGTGAGCGACACATTTCGCCAAGACATTATAATTATTCAGGTGGAGATCGAGATATGGCTGCTAAGAAGCAAAGAAATGCTAATGAACGCGGCAGAGCTAGGGGTAAGGAGAGACCTCAATATACCGAGTTACTATTTAAACCTAAAGGCGAACAATCGGATTTGGTGCAGGGTTTGATGTTAAATATATCTGCTCAGAGCAGGATTAGTCACAGTCAAGAAAGTGTTTTAGGGGAATATTTATTATTGCTTCGAGAAAACCCACAGGTAAATCTATTCTTTTATGATAATAAAGTTAAATCAGGTGATAAATTTGAGGTTATGGAAGAAATTCCAAATTCAGTAGCAGTTAGATCTCTTGCAACAGCCCTTTATTCTACGGAGCCGGGCAAAGATTGGCAAGTTTTAAGAGAGCAATGTTGCGAGGATAGGCAAAGACAAAAAGCGCTAGAAGAGGCGCAAGAACGAGAAAGACAAAGAGCGCTAGAAGAGGCGCAAGAACGAGCAAGACAAAGAGCACTAGAAGAGGCGCGTAAGGCTGCACAAGAGCGAGAAAGGGTCCGCCAGGAAGCTAAGGCTAGACAAAGAGCACTAGAAGAAGCTGCGCAATTTTTAGAGAATAGTCGAAGGCAAAGAGAGGCGAGGGCGAAGACACTTAGTGATCTTGAAAATCAAATTGCTGAGAAAGAGGGGTTGTTGTTGCAAATTGTAGCGCAGCGAGAAGCTGAGGCACGAATAGTTGCTGCTCAAATTACTGCGAACCAAGATAGAGCGAATAATAGTCGTGGTTTTTCTGGTGGCGCCGCTGCTACTAGTACTGCCCCTGCTGTTGCTGGCGCTACTTCGGCGTCAAGCGCTGGTCCTGCGGTTAGTATCGGTCCAAGTAGAGATCCTCGCAATATTATCAATCCCGATGGCACCAAGAGTGTTAAGTTGAGCAGTGGATGGATAACTAATGTCGTGGAGTTATAACCTAAGGTTTTTGCAAAAACATGACGCAGGCTCTTACAAGGCTCATATGACGCGACCCAACTCTTCCTGGTAAGGTTGATAATAAATCGTTGTTAATTTTATTTCTTAAAAAACTACATCATAACTTATATTAATTACTATATACTGCTCAATTAAATTATATAACAACTAATTTTTACTGTCAAGTGTTTAATAAAATTATTTTTTGTCTTGAACAAAATCTACGCACTCACCATTGGAAACATAGGCGTCAAGACCCATCATGGTAATTTTTTTGTAACGATTATCTCCTAATATTTTTATGATAATACCGTCGGAATCTTCAATTTTGACAGTGTTGAAAACGCCAATTTGTTTAATCTCAGCTTTGAAGTATTTACAAGCTCCTTTGCGACAAATTGACAAAATTTCTTTATTGCGATCGATAACGGTATAAACATCGGGAGTGTCAATTTTTGGACATTCTCTTTTGGTGCAAACAAAGCTGCTTTTTGGGAAGCACTTGATTCTTTTCCAATTTGTTGCTGCTTGATAGTATTTTTCAGTTTCTCGAAGGATTCTTTCAAAATCGAAGGTTTTGA
>JBDOIV010000072.1:0-22681 GCA_047404215.1 Rickettsiales bacterium | reverse complement strand
TTTTTCTAACTTGATTCCTCCAAGTAGCGGTCTTCGCATGGAATCCGAATATGTAGCACCACCTGTCCGTTCTTCCGACTTCGGTGGATTGACCCCAAGCAAGCACCGTCAAATCGGTATCAACGAAGGGCGCACATTCGGTGCGGAAGGGCATCTCCTTTGAGAGCCTTTAGATAACGAGAGCAACAATTATATCTCATGTCGGTTCGTTCAATTTGTGGACAAGGTTTTCATACTTACCTTGCTGAACAACATCGTTCAAGTTTGAATAAATCAATTTCTAAAGGTTTAGTCGCAGGTGGAGTCGCTTCGGGATTACTTTTTGCACTTAATCGTTTTGGAAATTTAGGCGTTGAGTGGTTTTATCTCCTATCGCCCCTTCCATTACTTACTGCCGCTTCGGTTGCCCACCAATCAGTAGGCGTTTCTTCGGAAGATTTGGAACATAAAGAGGCATTTGATTCCATTTGTTCTAAATACGAAGAAAAAGATGATGAGGATGGTGAATGATAATGGATTTGAATTTTGGAAACCATGATGGAATTCAGCATTTTATCAAGAAAGGCTATATGCTTCAAGACAGAAACGAAAAAGATTATTATGCACCCGATTATGTTCTTATTCGGAGTGATTATAACCATTTCGCCCCTGTCGTGGATTCGCAAGGATATGATACAGGGGCAGACCCTTCAAGAGATTATGGAAGCCGTTATCCTCAAAAAGTAGGATTTGACACAGTTTTTACTCAACCCTATACCCATGATTTAGAAGATATTATGGAAAGTGATGCTCACTATGCCGAAGGGATTCGCCTTGACTATTATACAGGAACATTGACTTTTTATGAAATAGGTTATTTCAATGATGGTTCAAAGGGTCGTGAAGTTCCCCTTTATCAATACGAATGGGCTTACATAGATTCCGATTGGTATGGTGCTGAAACCTTTGAAGCAAGGGAAAAGAAAATTGGTAGTATTAGGATTGCTAAAAACCGTAATTTCCCAAGCGGAACAAGCCTTCAAGCCTATATCAAGACCAATCGTGCAGAATTGCGAAAGGTATTTGGTAATCCCAACATGGGCGAAAGTGCCGATGGTAAATCCAAAGGCAAAGAATGGAATCTTTGGGTTGGCGGAAAACGAGTCACTATTTACGACAAACGAGAAAAGGATAAGAAAGGCACGAAGTATTTCAATATCGGCGGAAATGGTAAGTTCGGTGCATTGTTAGTCGCTCAAGCATTGTCTATTCATAGAAATGAAAGGGTTCGTGCTAAAGAAACTGTTCCACAATGGCTTGAAGATAAAAGACAGTATCAACAAGTGAAATCAATTGACGAACACCCCGATTTGACTTACGAAAGAGCCAAAGAATACGAGGATAATAGAGGTCGTTATGGTGCTGAAACATTCAATGTTGAATTTAACGAGTGGGCTGACCAAGAACTGATGAGTCATGGTAAAGATATTTCGTTTAAGGATTGGGCGCAAGACGAGGGTATGAAACATGGTAATACCGAGATTACTGAATGGGCGCAACACGAAGATGAATCACATGATGCCCGATATGGTGCGGAAGGAAAGAAAAGAAGTGGTCTATTATCCGAACCTTTTGAGGGAACATCTTTAGATAGCGGGGAGTGGAAAGGTATTCTAACAGTATTCGGTATCGGATTGCTTGGATTATTTGGATATTCAAAATTAAGGAAGTGAAATTATGGGTTGCGGTTGTAAAAATGCGGAAAGCGGTTGCGGTTGCGGCACAAAGGAAATGAATTGGGAATCCTACGATAAGCCTTCTTTTAAGACGACTATGATGGCTGAATCATGGGGAGAAACTGACCAAGCCACAATGGAAGAATTTTTCGGTTATGATTTGGACACATCACCCGACCAACGGGTTGCTTTCATGCTTGACGATGATGAGAGCCTTGATTTGCCTTCACTTGAATGGTATTTTCAAAATTCACTCAACGGACAGGGCGATTGGATGACCGTAAATTACGGTAAGGATTCTGTTGAAGACGCATTATCAAGGGTGCAAGGGAGAATGGGTAAAGCAAATAAGTTTGGTTATCAAGCCGAAGAACCCGTAGTTCAAGAACCCGATTGGATTCCCGCAGGTGATGGAAGGGCTATCGGCCAACAAGATTTTGCTATTAACTTGAGTCCACTTCATGCTGAATCATTTAATGCTGAAACCCTACATGAAAAAGGCGATTACAGAATTATTGCCGAAGAAGATTATGATGTTTCAATGGGTGGGGTATTTCAAGAAAGAGATGATTTTGATGATTTGATGGAACTTAGCGACACACATGGAATGTTCACACTTTCGCTACAAAAGAAAGTTATGGGCGGTTGGGAAACCATTGATAGTGTTTCGGGGGTTGTTCCCCATTATGGAGATATGGGAGATATAGCCCTAAAAGAATTAAACATTCCCGAAAGCGTGGATTTTAATGCCGAAACTCCAAAACATCTATTAACGCATTGTGCGGATTGTAAGTGCAAACTCAATTCCAAAAATCACAAAATGGACACAAGCGGAAGTGTAGGTGGTGTAGGTAGCAGTAATGGTGCATTATGCGACTCTTGTTTCGTGCATCTAAAAAAGACGGGCAATTTTAATAATCCTGTGAGTTTAACTCAATATGGGGCTGAATCTCGTTTTGATAAATTGTCTAACGAAATCGCTAATGAATATAAGGAAAAAGGCATGAGTCCCGAAAAGGCTCAAGAAGTCGGAGATGCAACCGCCGCTAAAATAGGTCGTGCAAAATACGGAAAAACAGGAATGAGAAATATGCAAAGAAAAGGAATGAACGCAGATATGGTTGGAAATCCAAGTCCAATGTTTAACGAAGATATTACAGGACAAGATGGCCCAAGTGCAGACCCTACGAATCAAACCTTTGAGGCTATGAGGACTCTTGCGCCATCATCCGATGATGTGAACCGTGCAAGGCGTGATTTGAAGAATAGTGGCTATGGCGATGTTATTTATGACCGCTACATGGTAAATCGTGATGGTTCTTCTAACAAGTTTTACTACACCGCTATTACTGAAAAGGATGGTAAATACTATCCAATGGGTGCTTATGGTCGTATTGGTTATCTATCAAAACTTTTCAACATTTACGGAAAGTCCGAAAGTCCGAAAGCATCATTAGGCTCAATGGATGCCGCTTACCGCCAATGTAGCGGAAAAGAAAAGGCTAAGATTAAGAGAGGATATGTTGATTACACTTTGCGTATGGCTGAAAGTTATCGTGCTGAATCACTTTCCCAAATTGAAGGTGCAACCGCCGAAGCAACATCGGGTGGGCTACATTCTCCTTCATCATTTGATATTTCATGGGAAGATGGAAATGGTCTATCCTCCGCATCTATGCCTCCAAACGAAATCGCTTGGGCGGAAGATGTTAAGGCAAGCGAAAGTGCTATTCTTGGAGGGGTCGCTGTAATCGGTCTTTTCGCAATTGGTCTTGTCGCCGCTATGAAGTTTAACCCTGCGAACAAGAAGACAGACGATGGTTCAGCAAGCAAAAACGCCGAAAAAGGTTGTGGATGTTCTAAAACCGTCGCAAAGTCCGAAACAGTAAAGAATTCCGAGTATTCCGCCGACAGGATTAACCCTGTTGAGGTTGAGGGACAGAATGATATTCACAATGCGGAGAGTATCACTCAATCTTCGCCATACGCAGGGCCTCAAACGGCGCATCGTCAAAACAATCGCCCTACGAGAAACCTTTGGTGAAAACTATGACTGAACGGATGAAGGATAGTTTTGTCATTCGTGATACAAACGGAACAAAAAATATGATACCTTCACAAAGAGAAAGACCGATGGCTATGGGAGATGGAACATTTATGGCTGACAACGCATTTAGAGAATCTATTCCAATGATGAGTTATACTCCCGAAGAATTGGGAATTAACATGGCGGCATATCCTACTGCCCCACAAGAGGAAACTGCTTTTGAAATTGCTATGCAAGACAATTCGCAATCGGGCGATATGAAATCTATGACTCCTGTTCAAGAAGCCATTCTTCAATCATCTAATAATCCTTACCTCTCCGTAGTTCAACAAGATGAGGTTGATGGTGGAGTTCAATTTAACTCCGATTGGGTGAGAGATAATTCTTTTGATATTTTGAAAGGACTTATTTTACTCGGCATTGGTGTTTGGCTTGGTAAAAATCATCTTTAGATAACAAGAGTCATAAAGATAAACCATGACTCCTTTCACGCACGATTGGCGACCCGGTGATAGGGTGGCTTCAATTGCGGTGCGGGAAGCCGTAGCCGACACAGGATTAGGCACAGTTCAAAGAGTGCTTCTTGAAAGAGCAATTGTCCTTTGGGATGATGGCGAACAATCCGAAGAAAGATTGAAAGATTTAATCATCGCAGGTTTTGATTCCTCTAAAATTGTTAAAAAAGCCGAAACATTTGGTCATCAAGATATGGATTTAGACTTTACTGATAATTGGTGGGGTGGTGCAATCAATCTTGAAGAAGATATTTCCTCCGAATTGGCTCTTAACGATAGAATAGTCGTCAATCAAATGTTAATTTCGGGTGTCCCCTTAGATATTGATAATGTCAAAGGTTTAAGGTGGGGTAATTTCATCAATGAAGGGTTTGCACAGGGGTCTTGAAGTCATGGATTGGGATAGCGTTCAAAAGTCCTTGCGTCAATTCGCAGGTATCAATCTTGACAAGAACCGAAGGATTCCTTCAAATTGGGTTATTGTCAAAGAAGAGATTTTAACAGGTGATAAGGGGAGTTTTGTAGTCAGGATGGCTGTCTATCCCGAAACATTCACAGGTTTTTCTAAAGGAAAAGGCCAACAATCCGCAGGTGGATTTATGGGTGCGGGAACTAAAAATCTCGGAATTGAAATTGAAGTGGAAGATTTAACCACAGGTGAATTCGGTTCGGACAGGACTTTTAGCGATATTACTTTTGACCGTCAAGATGAATTTTTCCGTGATGCTTTAACCGTTATTTCAAGAACGATTACTTCTGTTTCTTCCGTAGCCTCCCCTCAACAACGGCAGGGGGATATGTCCCAAGTAGGATTGCTTAGAAATCCTTCCGATTGGATTGTCGGGGATAAGGTCAATGTTTCCCGTCATACACTTGATGGTGGCGGTCTAACTGTTGGTTATGTTGTGCGTGTTTATCCTACAAGCGTTGATGTTTTATTCCCTCCCGATGAATTTCACAATAAAGGGTGGACTAACGAAGAAGAAAAAGAGGATTTAATTTATGCAGGACACGATTACAATTGGCGTGATGTTGTAAATGGATGGTTAGGGCAAACCTTTTATGCTGAATATCATTACGGTGAAATACAAGTGGGCGACAAACCCCCTTCGTGGACTCAATTAGTTAATTATTCACCGAGAGAATATGAAAAGCGAATTGGTGAGCCATCACCCATCCCAATTTCTTCAAATGTATGGACTGAATCGGATGATGTTGCCGAAAATCTTAGAGAGATGTTGAAACCCTATGTTTTATATCAAGACCCGATAACTGATGCCGACTACATAGAAAATCAAGCCATTGATGGATTTGAGCCTTACTATGGAATTCTTAAACGCCGTCTTTAGATAACAGAATGGATAATGTTATCTTATGGATAATGGCGATGCTACACAAGGTCATGCTATGACTTCGGCGGAATTCGCAAAATTGATGGGTGCATACCCTCAACCTGCGGAAAATCCATTACCTGCTTATGGTGGCTACATGGATAACTCCCCTGCAAACTTTTCTTTTGTAAATATGAATGATTATTTTGGTGCTGAAACCTTTGAATCCGAACCCCGATATTCTATGGAAACTGTGAAAATATGGCAAAATCTCCCCCTAAATGAATTGAACAAAATTGCGAACAAATTAGGAACGACAGACCCAATCCGAATAATGAATCACATTGAAGATAACATTTCAAATTATTCGGCTGAAACTTTTGAAGCAGGAAATATGATGGTTAGACTACAAGAAGTGGATGGGGAAGCACCACATTACAATTGCCCTTATTGCCGAAATGAATTGACGGTTCTTGGTGGAAAGGGAGGGATTGTTGCGGTTTGCGAAAACGAAAGTAGGTGTAATGGTTTAGAACTTCCTCGTCAATACCTTGAGGATTATGAAAAATACCATTGGTATGTTAATGAAAGAAGTTCTGCTGAAACCTTTGAAGCCCCTTATGGTGGCGCAGGTTCACTAATGGATATTGGAAAATCAACGCCTCTTGACAGTTTTACTACGACTGAATTAACCACAAGTAGTGCTATTCACGGTGATTTTGACGAAGCCTCTTTGAATTATTCGGGACACCAAAACCTTGAAGTTAGGGCTGAAACCGTCAATGGAATTTCGGCGGAAGAATACTACGCTGAAATGGAAGAATTAACCGATGGCGTAGCCTCAATTACCAACCGATTCGGAGATGGTGTCGGAATTATCCAAGTGGATGATGAAGATTTGGAAGATGTTTCCGTTGAAATTACAGACGGGGATGGAGATGTTGTTTATGAAGGCATTTTGGGTGATGAAGATGTCCCCGAAATGGAAGAAGATGATTTTTACTACTCCGAAAACAATACTAAAAACAATAAATCTATCGGATTACTTGCTCTCGGTGCATTAGCAGGGGTCTTGTCATACCCAACAGTTCTTTCATTATTTACCAAAACGCAAAAAATGATGGCTGAAACGCCCGAATTGATTGAAAATCCAAATACAGGGAACTTAGACCCTGCTCAATATGAGGAATTAGTCGTTGAATCCACAGGATATGCGGTTGATGTCATTCCACAAGGTCTTGATGGTTCTTTTATGGGAAGTCGTTTTGCGGCACTCCCAACCGAAAGATATGTGGAATATAATGAGCCGGGAATCGGCGCACATACTGATATTGCCCTAAATCGTGATGAAATGTATCTTGAACCCGAAATGGCTATGGTTCAAGCCTCCGAAAGTGTTAAGGAATCCCAAGCACCCGGTCAATCTCCTTACAACAGCATGACAGGTGAAGAAAACGCCGATTTTGACATGAGAGTTTTGAAGGAAACAGAAGTGGTTTCACTTGACCCTGCCGTTAAGCCTTTCATCCCACAATCTATGAGTGGTTATACAGGAAATGCAAATACTCCACCATCAGTTTTCAACAAGATGTTCAATGTTGGCGTTCTCGGTCAAACCCCTGCTTTCGTTCCCGGAAGTGGCGACATGGGTTCAAGCCATACAGGTTCAAGAAGTGCTACACCAAACGCATTAGGTCTTGGAGGTTCAGTCGGAGGCCCACTTTCCGACCAAGTAAATTCCAATTACACCGATGGTCAAACCTCAATGTCCCTTGCTCAATGGGCTATTGAAAATACAGTTAGTCAAACTTCGGACACAGAAGCAGTAGTCATAGATAGGTCTTCGGGTGCTATGAAGCGTGTTCGGAGGGTTTGAATATGACTTATGAGATTTGTGTTGTGCTAACTGATTCCGCCCAACGATATTTTGACCCTAACGACAAAAGCAAAAAAGAAATTGTCCAATTGTCTAATATCCCTTCCGACGAAATGAATGAATATAGCCCCTGTGGATTCTTGTTTATCAAAGGGAATGAAGATGATTTTGGCATCACGACTGAAAAAATAACAGGCGATACAAAAACTGTTGAGATAGAGGGATTTCAAAAGGTAAGTATTATTCCAATTCCATCTAATCAAACTATTTCCATCGGGGACACTATGACGCACAACACTTTTTATTCATTATCTTCCGATGGCTCAATAAGGGATTCAGCAAGTGTAAAAGTAATTTCTATTATTCCTATGAAAAACAAAGATGATGTTGAACCTTTGATGAATGAAATGTTAAAATTGGAAAGTCAATTTGGTCGCAAAATTATGATGGCCGAAGAAGTGATGAATAATGATGGTTTGCTGTTGGAGGCCGAAAGTGAAGATTTTTCAGCCGAAGAATATGATACATTCCTTACTGAATTAGGTCTTGAAAAATTACCGACACATCGTTTTTACAAGGCGAATGTATGATTCGTTGTCTTTAGATAACGGAAAGGATAAATTGATACTATGTCCGACTTTCAATCGTTGATGGGTGAAGGCGAGGTTACTGATTATGGGGCAGGTGAAGCCGTTCCCGAAGATGAAGTCGCTACTATTCAAGAAAACATTACCGAAGTTATGGGTGATAATACCTTAAATGCTCAAAGCGGAAATTTGGCATCCGAGTCAATGGATGAGCCAATGCCACCTTCGCCATCTGTTGAACCTATTGGTCAAGAAGGCCCGATGGCACACCCTACAAATCAATTTGTGGACAATACACCCGACCCTCTTGAATCATTTATGGAAGCCCATTCCGAAGACTTCCGTGATGTATCTTCTATGAAACTTGCTGATTACGAAGAATGGTTGTTCCAATCCGAGTCCGAAGCAGGGGAAGTAGCCGTTGCTCGTATCGTTTCTAATTTCAAGGCATCGGGCTACGATGTTAAGCCTACTTATGCCGCCGTTGCAGGTGCTACATGGAGTCGTATGAACTACGCAGGTGAGGAACACACGGAAGCACTAAAAAAGGTGGAAAGAGCCTCCGTTGCTGATTTACAACCTCTTGTTATTGAGATTGAATCCGAAGGAATCACTTCTTTAATTGAAAAAGTCAAGCAAGCCGAAAGTCAAGCCGACACATTCCGTAGTGAATTGATTGCCGAAATCAAAGCCGAGATGAGTGCGGAAGAAGCAAAATCCGCCGAAAAAGAGATGGAATCGGAAAATTTGCTCAATTCTATGAAATCGTATGCTATCCCTGCGGCCTTTATCGCTTCTATGGGTATTGGATTAGGAATTTTATCTAAGTGGAAGTGAGATAATTTCCCCCAAAGAAGAAGCCCGCTTGAAAAAGTATGAAAAAACTTATGGTAAAGAGGGCGCAAAAGTCCGAAACCGTATTTTCAAGAGGATTCTTGCTAAGGCTCAAGATGGGACAAAGGCGGGTCAATGGTCTGCTCGGAAAGCCCAATCATTAACCGAAAATTACGAGAAAGCGATGGGCAAGAAAGGCAAAAAGCCGTATAAATCTTCTAAAAAGACCAAATCTCAAAAATCGTTGAAGGATTGGGGCGACCAAGATTGGAAAACTAAGAGTGGTAAGAAGTCAAGTAAGACAGGTGAACGATATTTACCTGCAAAGGCTATTGATTCATTAACTGATAAAGAATACAAGAAAACAAGTGCGAAAAAGCGTAAAGATATGAAGAAAGGAAAGCAATTCAGCGACCAACCTAAAAAGATTGCTGATAAAGTAGCCAAATATCGTGCTGAATCTTTTGAAGCGGATAATGAAAGGAAAGATATGTGGATTCACCACGAATGCGTATTTTGCGATTACAAAACAGAACCTAAATGGTTAAGATTGAGAAAAAACAAAAAATGCCCCGAATGTGCTATTACACAAGACAATCCTCAAAACAAATTTATGCTACCCAAAGTCAATTTGAAAAAATCCATGCTAAGTCCTCAAAGAAAAAAGAGATATTTTCAAAGCATGAAAGAAAAAGGACTATTTACAGATGAAGAAATTGAAGAGTCATGGAAAGAACAAACAAAGAGATTTGAGGCTGAATCTTCTAAAAAACCGTCTTCTGTTGAAATCTCCCGTTCTTCTAACTCCGAAAAGAAATTGATGGCTGTTTTTGAAGATAGCGAAGGTAAAAAGATTAAAACTACGCACTTTGGACAAAGAGGCGCAAGCGATTACACCAAGCATGGCGACAAGGAAAGGATGGAACGATACCTTGAACGACACGGTGGCGGATTTGAAACAAGCACGAAGGAAGATTGGAAAGACCCGACAACCGCAGGTGCATTATCTCGTTGGATTCTGTGGAACAAGCCAAGTCTAAAAGCCTCTTTTGATGATTACAAATCCCGTTTTGGATTAAAAGGTTCAATCAAGGTTTCTAAATCAGCCGAAGAAAGAAAGTGTAAGTCATGTGAAAAACCTGCGACTACTGTTGTTCAAGAAGGTTCATTTTGTTATGAATGTTTGCCGATTAACTTAGGTGTTGAAAATGAAGTCAAATTCCCATTCTTACAATTCACAGGTGCGGTTTTATTGGTATCGCTTTTACCATTGTTTTTAGATAACAGAAGGGATAAGGTATAATCATGGATTTGGATTTAGCACTTCAAAATGTTGTCAAGCGTAGTCCTATGGATTCCGCTATGCACGGCGTTGCTTCTAATCTTGGCGACGGACACTATCGTTTGAACGCTTTTTACGAAACAGAAGATGAATACAATGCACTCATGGGCGAACCCTTGATGACTTACATTCCAAATCCCGTTTCAGCGTATGTGCGACCCCCAACAGGCCCACCAAGCACACCTAACCCTGCTTCTTTTTCACAAACATTAGGAAATGGATATTCATTATCTTATGACCAATCTTCACAAACATGGGCCTTGAACAAAATGAGTGTTAAAAATGGACTCGGTGGATTTTGGGCGAAACTGACAGGCGGTGATGAAACCGTTGCTACTCCTATGATTTCCAAGTCGGGTGCAAATTCCATGCACAGGTTTTTGACTACAATTCAAGAAATGGATTTGCCAATGGAACTAAAAACAGGAATTACAGAAATTTGTGTTAATAAAACTGATAATACAGGGATTTCGGAGTTTGTGGGCGGTCAAGTCATCGTTTCATCTATTGACAATCCTCTTCAATCCGATTCATTCCTTTATCAACAAGACCAACCATTAGATATTCTTGCTTCGGAATATGTTGCCCCACGCATTCTTACCCAAGCAAAAAGTGAGCAATTCGTTGCCCCACCAACACATACTCCTGCACAAAATATCAATTTTACAGGGGGAAATCATCGCCCCTTTTGAATAAGAGGCTTTAGATAACGGAAGAACTCAAAGGAGAATAACGAAAGGTGAACTATTATGGAAATCCTAACCCCTATCAAAACTAATGTCATTGACCCTGTGGCTTCAATTCTCACATCTTCACCAAAAGAACTTAAAGATACCATTACTACAAAGCAAGGTTACCTTACTTGGGGTGCTATTGTTGCAGGTTCAGTCGTTGGTGGCCTAACTGCTATCGCATTGACTTTTATTCCATTCTCCCGTTTCCCAATGGGTCGTGAACTCTCCACCGCCGCAGGTCTTGGTATTGGTGTATCTATGACTTCATACGGTATTAAGAAAAATCAATTGGCATTTATTATTGGTGGTGCAATCACAACCGTTGCCGCAACCCGAAACCTACTTGGAATTATCGGAATTGGTGGCGGTCTAACTCGTTACATGGCGGCGGAAGGAAACAATGTCGGTTATTACGGCCACATGAACCTTGATGGCTACGAATCAATTGATTCGGTTGAGGTTGATAGGTCGTCTATGCAACCTACTATGAATTACGGTGCTGAAACTATTGAGCAAGAAATGACCGCAGGGACTCCACAAGTGGAAATCGCACAAGAAATGGTTGGAAACAACCTTGACTCGGTTCGCCAAGAATCCGCTATGGGTCATGGTGTTACACAATGGTTCGGTGCTGAAAACATGAATTCCGCTACTTCTTTTAACAAGCGTATGGATATGAAGAAGTTTGCCGCATCAACGGATGTAGGCGGAAACCGAATCTCCACAGGCGATGATTCAATGGCTAATGTAGTCGGCGGAACATCAATGGCTGATTCCGCACCTGCTATGACCTCTTATGATGTGTCAATGGAAGCAGGTTCAATCCCACAAACAAAGGAACTTGGCGGCGGTATGCAAGATGTCTTTGATAGTTACATTCTCCCATCTTACGAGATGCCCTCCGCAGGTGGAAGTGGACATGGTGTAACACAATGGTATGCTGAAAGCAACCAAACAGGTTTCATCGGAAACTTCGTTGCAGGGGCGGAAGGTCATGGGAGTGTCTTAGGACAATAAACAGGAAGTGAATTAGATGCAAATGATTAAAGATGTATGCAAAAGAACAGAAACCCCAACAGGAAAAATTGTAGTCGGTGCATCCGTGCTACTACTCGGACTCGGCCACTTTGGAAAGGATAGCGGAATTATGAATTTCTCCGTTGGCCCAATTAGTGTCGGAACTGTTGCAGGTCTAACAGGCGTTGTCGTTGGTTCTTGCATCTTGCTTAACCGCTTTATGTGAAACTCAAAAAGGAAGTGAAAACTATGATGAATAAACTATGCAGTATGATTGAAACAAAGAACGGAAAGATGCTATGTGCAGTATTAACTACTGTCGGTGGACTACACATGGCTTTGAGCGAGTCACAACCTGTGCTTGGTCGCATTGACCTACCTTCATTTGGTTGGTTTAGCGTTCAACATACTCTTGGTGCGGCTCTTGTCGTTTGTGGTGCTTGCTGTCTAAAAAACTGTATGTGAGTGTGATTAAGAATGGATATTAAAGGAATGTTGCTAAACAAGAAAACAATCGGTGCTTCACTTGTCCTCGTTGGTGCAGGTGTCGCTCTCGGTGCTAACTTCAAAATTATGAACCGTGTTCTATTCTCTCTCCCTATGCTTGGAGATATTACCCTAACAAGAGTTATGGGAACAGTCGTTGGACTACTTGGTGTTGCTGTCCTAACAGGATTTGACCCACTATCTCTTGAAGACGAAGTTTGATTTTCAACGATGTCCCATCGGGATGTCCACAAAATCCCACATTTAACTTAATTAGCGTAGCGTATTCTCCAATTTATTTCAAAATCTTGGAGGGTGAATGCTATCCTTTAGATAGTCAAAAAATCAACAGTAAGATACAACCAAAATGGAAGTGATTTATTATGAGTATGAGAAGCCAAGTATATGAATGGTCAAACCTTGCCCCGACAGGACAGACCTCAAGCCTAAGACGAACTGTTGATGCTGTGCCTGTTGCAGTTCCTACTAACCGAGAATACGATGTATTTATCGGCGGAATTGGAAACAACATTACCAAACCTGCTGAAACCACAGCGACCCAATTCATCGTAATTGAAGACATCGCTTGTTCCGCCTATCTTGGCGGTGCTTTGCAGGTTCGTATCAACACAACCGATTACTTCCAAAACCCCGATGTTACTGACCAAGCGGGCGTTCCGGGACTTGCTTCCCCTTACCCAAGAGGTTCTTCAAATGTTGCGGGTGCTGATGCACTAACTTCCTATACACAATTGTTGAAGTCTTTTGACCTATACCCCGATGTTTATGTGCTACCGGGACAGGTTTTCCAAATTCTTTACTCTTTGCAGACCGCAAACAATACGGGTGTTGCCACCACAGTCGTTGCGGCTTTCGTGAAATACACCCTTTATGACGGCCCGGATGCCCTCATCGCTAACAAACTTCTTGAATTAGGTGTAACCATCAACCCAAACAATGTTGATTGGTATAAGCGCACCCTCATTGAACAGCAACAGCGAAGCCGTGTGGCCGCTACTGCAACCAACGGAGGAAGTGCTTGATTCACCCTTCGGGAATGAATTGAAAACAGGAGATGATTTATTATGAGTATGAGAAGCCAAATTTACGCATGGAACAGCCAATCACAAAGCGGCGGAACACAACGATGGACAAACGCAAACACAGGAAATTCTGTGTCAATCTTCATCGGTGGATTCGGAAACAACATTACCAAACCTGCTGAAACAACAGCGACACAGTTCGTCGTTATTGAAGATGTAGCAGTTTCCCCAACCGCTTTCGGAACTTCGGGTTCATTCGGAACTTATCGTGGTCTAACTTCAAGTGGTGCTTCGGCGGCAACAGCAAACGGTGTCTATGGAAACCGTGCTTACATCCAAGTTCGTATCAACACTACTGACTACTTCCTTGACCCCGACAATGTTGGAAACGATGGTATCCCGGGTGCGGCAAGTCCTTACCCACGAAGCACATCCTTCCAACCATGTTTCAACCTTTACCCCGATGTCTATGTGCTACCGGGACAAGTGTTTGACGCATTGGTTACCTGCTACCAAAACGGTGCATTCGCTTCGGCGGCCACCCTTGAAGGCAACCAATTGTCGGCCTTTATGAAATACACTCTTTACGATGGCCCGGATGCCCTCATCGCTAACAAACTGTTGGAAATGGGAATCTCCATCAACCCGGGAAATGTGGATTGGTATAAGCGAACACTTATTCAGTCCCAATCCGCACCTGCTATGGCTTGAAGCCTAAGTAAGCGCAACGGAATGAGTGCCTTTTAAGGTCTTACCTACGCCCTAAAAGCCGTAAGGCTGAACGGAAACGAGGCGAAGTATCGGTATCAAAACCTTTATTAGCCCGTTTCTCTTCGGTATCTTCATGGCTTGGGAAGTTTGGTCGGATAAAGGCGGTATTGATTCAACATACGGACACATGGGTTTCTTCTGTAATACAGCAGATGTTTCCTTTGGCCCTGTTTTCTTGACAGATACTTACTTTGATAAGATGATGTTTTACAAGATGTGGGATATGGCTAACTTTGCTGACCCTCGTTTGAATGAAGGAAGTCTATGGAGTCAAACCCACCGAGTCATTCATTTGATGGATTACAAAGACAATGTTGAAGCAACCATGACTGTTTCTCAAGGCGATAAGGTGATTTTCACTTCATCTTCAAAGAATGCTTGGGATAACATTGACTTTTCCCCCTTCCACCCTCAATTAGAAGCCCTTTCGGAAGATGCTTTTGACACCGTTAATGACTTGGTTGAAGATGCTAACAATGACATGAAGGTTTCTATGATTAGTGAATACAATGATGAAGAAGGCTCAACCACTCTCACAGGCTATCAAGATATTACCGTTGAAATGAAGTGGAAAGTTATAAATGAGTAATCGGCCAATGGTTATTCATGTTTGATGTAATAATTCCTATCTATCGTATTTCCAAACCGTTTCTTGAGCGTTGTTTGGAGTCCGTTTTTGACCAAACACTTGATGATTATACCGTTTATGTTTGTGATGGAACACCTGTTGAACATCAAGACTACGATGCACAAGCCTTAGTGGAGTCATACGGTTTCAATTACCTCCGTCAAGACCCTGCACACCCTCTCGTTAGTGGCGCAAGGAATCAAGCGGTATCAGTAGGTTCTAACCCATTCCTTGCCTTCCTTGACGGTGATGATTGGTGGTATGATGGCTACTTGAAAGAAGTCAAAATAGAAATAGATAAATCATTAGAAAAGGTCGCCATTTGGTCTTGCCCCCTTGATTGTCATGTTCCCGTTCTTTCTCAATTTTCGGGAGAGCCATTCATGGTAAAAGGATTATATGGATATTGGCCTCAAGATATGCCTTTCATAGAAAATTACCCCGATTATGCTTACTATTATTTCTTTGGTCATCCCCCTGCACCGACAGGGACTATCATCCGAAGGGAGGCGTTTGAATCCGTTGGTGGCTACGATGAGCGCATGGCTATGGCCGAAGATACTGAATTACTCTTGCGAATCGTTGGCGACCCAAGAAATACCCCTTTAGAAGAAAGACGACATTATCGTGTCCTTGAAATGATTGTTGGATTTCATTATGTTGGTGAAGAAAATACTTGTTCGGGTGGAATCCAAACAGGCGCAAATGAACTTGCCGACGAACAAGGCAAGGACTTAAACGACATTTTAGATGGCAATATGGATTTATTTTACGAAAAACATCCAAAACCTACGATAGAGGATATGCCCGATGGTTTGTTTGAACTTCTTCCCGATTTTGGGGAAACCTTCAAAGGGGTAATGCGGGAAAATGCCATGAACCCACTCAACATTTAGATATGGTATTTCACAATAACTAATTATGCCCGAAGCCCTCAAGATTGAAACCCCATTAGGACAAGTTTCCATCCCTTATGATGAAGAAACGATTTTGAATTTTTATCGTAAGATGGTTAAGGTCAATGAGGGCGACCCTAACCTTCTTGAACAAGATTATGTTGAATTTATGAATTTGCCTTCGGCTGACGATGCTGAATCCGATTGGGTTTTTTGGGAAGAAACACGCACACCAATTCACATTTACGATTTTGTGGGTTGGGTGAAACAAGATTTCAAAATTGAAAAAACTGTCGGTTATAATATGAGTAAAACCAAACATACAGGGATTCAACATTCACAAATGAATTATCCACACGGCCAAGAAACTATGCCAATTCGTGCAACATTTTTTCTTGAAAGAAATAGCGATGGTGCAAAATTTGTGGTTGATTTGACCCCTGTTGAGGGGCTTCATATTGAGGTTCAAATCATTCACGAACCATCCACCCAAATTAAATCATTCCACGAAGGTAAAAAGAAGTGGGGTGAGAAAAATGGTATTTTGAAAAATAATTCTGTCAATGCTAAACTTGAATTCATCAACATAGATGATGTTGGTTGGGATGATGTTGTTTTGAGTAATGAACAACGGGAGTCGTTTGAAAAGAATATCGTCAATTTCATTAAGCACATGGATTTCTTTTCGGCAAAAGGATTACCTACAAGTCGTGGTTGTTTGCTTACAGGGCCTCCGGGAACAGGAAAGACATTAACTTGCTCGGCCATTATGAATCAAATTGAAAGCACGATTATTTACATCAAGTCCGATGATATTCAAGAACGGGGGCAAATTGCTGACTTGTATGAGATTGCTCGTCAAGTAGCCCCGACAATTATGGTCGTTGAAGATATTGATACGCTTGGAGGCATTGACCGAAATAGAGCAGGTGGCGACCATCCAATTCTCGGTGAATTTTTGAATTGTTTAGCAGGTGTTGAATCTAATGGCGGTGTAGTGACAATCGCCACCACAAATTACCCCGAACACCTTGACAAAGCGTTGGTTGATAGACCGGGAAGATTTGATTTCCGCATTGATTTTGGATTGCCCGATGACAAACTTCGCAAGTGGATTTTGAAGAAATATCTTTCCACTTTTGACCATCAAAAAATTGATTTCAAGGCTCTCGTTAAAGATACAAAAGGTATGACAGGCGCACACTTGAAAGAAATGGTGATGATGGCTTACATGAATGCCTTAGAAGCCTCTAACTATGACAAAAAGACCAAAATAACATACTCACATTTAGAAAAGTCTATGAAAACTATTGTGGCAAACCGAGCCAAGTATAATCATTATAATTCTAAAGATTCCCACAGTTCTATTCTTCATGGGTGAAGCGAGCCTTTAGATAACGAGAACAACAAAACTACGGTATGGGTCGTAAGCCACGCCAAGAACCACTCAAGGAATATCTTGAGAATCCTCGCACCACATGGCTATTTTCACAACCTGTTGCATTTACCGAAGTTTTCCCGCATGGTGATAAGGCTACTGACACATTGTATCTAAAACCTGCCACTCAAGGCACTCGTCTTGGAAAGGGAACATTTCGTATCGTTCTTCACTTGCCAAATAAGCACCACAATGACCGTGCAAAATACTTAGATTCAATCAAAGATGGGTCATTGGGTCGTTATCTTGAAGGTATGCCTCTTGAAGCCTCTCGGATTCGTTGGGATTCGGGTTCTTACCCATCGGCTGAATTAGTCCTTCACACCCAAAGAGGAAAGCGTGTTAATTTTTACTTGACTCCTGCAAGACACGATAAAGGCGCAGTAGTCTATGCTACGACCACATTCCCCTCCGCCAAGAAAACATGGAAGCCACTTAAAGCAAATACTAAAGATAAGAAAGCGGTCAAAAATGATAAGGGCGAAATGGGCAAATATGTTCAAAATTCAAAGATGGTTCTTTGCCCTGTAAGAGTAGGATTTTTGGGTGCTTCTAAGTCCCGCCCGGGAGAATTCAAACTTGAATTACAAAATCCACAAATTGAATGTGGAAAAACATTGGTCGCCGTAGGACACGCACCTGCCGAGTTCTTAAAGCCTGAAAAGCCCGAAAAGAAGGCTAAAACAGGAATTAAGGTGGCGAGTGCGGAAACTACGGAACAATTTATGAGTGAAGACGACCACACTTCCTTTTACGAAGCACAAGGAATAGATATGAATAAACTCTTAGAAATACAGGATGTTGAAATTATGGATAGCGAAACAGAAAACCAAGAACACGAAAGACAATACTACAACCCAAGCGATGCTATGGTTGGAGATGAAACCCTTGAAGGATTTACACCAACGGAATCAACAACCGTTGATTTAACCTCAAACCAACCAACCGCAAACTACGGTGCTGAATCAAGTCGTATGATGTGCGCTGATTGTGGCTCTAAGAAGGTAATGTATGCCGAAGGCGAAACTGCAACCTACTCACCATCTAACGAACCCGATATGGTTTCTTCCGATTCGTTTGATGACCCAACAAATGCTAACTTTTCCGCCGAAGGAGAACCTGTGGCTGTTGCGGAAGGCACATCCCTTGATGGCTACACACCAATTGACTCTATTGAAGAGGGCGCACCTATTGGACACGGAGTAAATCAATACTTCGGAAGCGATACCGAAGGCGCACTTCTTGATGAATCCACAACAGGAATCACCATTGAAGAAGGAGTTTCCCTTGACGGATATAGCGGAATTGATTCCGTAGCCGTTGAAGCCCCTCTCGGTCATGGTGTCACTCAATGGTATGCAGAAGACTCTCCCGAACCTAACTTTGATGAAGGCATTACAGGTCAAGATGGCCCAAGTGCTGACCCAACCAACGCTCACATGAAGGCTGAATTCTCCAAGAGTAATGGTCGTAATTATGCAAGAGATTCTAAGGGTCGTATCATTACTCACGATGCACAAGGCTACAATGACAAGATGGATGAATCACTTGGTATGCGCCATCGTGGTTCGCACTCACAGTCTATGAAAGACCGAAGGGATGAAGCCTCCGCTATGGACAAAGAACATTCAATGATGGGTCGTAAGTATGACGATGTTATGACAATGGATGCTGATACCGCAGGTTATCTTCAAGATGGCTCACTTTCAATGGATGGTTATACTCCTTTGGAATCCGTTGAAGTGGACAGAACTTCTTTCCAACCTACACAGAACTACGGTGCGGAATATGCAGGTGAATTTAAGGAAAATTTCAAGAAGGGTGTTGGACTTGGAAGCGGTGGTGTGGTTGGTATTGCACTTCCCGGACTATTGTTATCTTCCGCCGCATTCTTGGCTATGAAACTATTTGGAACTGACTCGGAGTGAATGAGATGAAAGGGATGAAAACATTTGTAAGTGGAATGGCAGTAGCAGGTTTGTTGCTATACATTTTTGATGAAGAATTACAACCGCTTGTTGATTCGTCAAAGGCTTTCGTTGTAGGTCTTTTCAAAGGTAATGAAACCAAAGCGGCTGATGGTGCTAATGGAACGGCAGGTATCAACGAAAGAGGCGATGTAATCATCGGAACAAATCGTATGTATCAAATCCCAATCAATTCGGGAGGCACTTCAATGCCTGTTATCACTCCACTTGCTGAACCTGTTTCGGGTTCGGGACAATATGTAGGTCAAACTGCATACCCTATGGCGGCACAAAACAATCTTGAAATGCTAATTGATGGTGCATCTTGGATGAACGCCGCCGCTTACACTAACGCCGCTTTCGGACAGAATTATTCGGGTTCTGCGGTGGGAAATGAATGATTGACAAAAACTTAGGTATTGTCGCTATCGCAACCTTAGTCGCAGGTGCAGGTTTTCTTCTAAAAGGAGAGAAAACTTCAAATAAGAGTGCGGAGGGTAAAGAATTTATGGCGCAAGGTGGGCGAGCAATTGACAAGAGAAAGATTAAATTTGGTATATTTGACCCAATGCACGGTGAACAAAGACAGGATAACCTTGAGTTCTCAAAACCTATCCGTGAAGAAATGGTTAAAAAACTAAGCCGAAGGGGTTTAATTCCCGATTTTGTTGCATCTCCGGGCTATCCATCTTACCGAGAATGGTTGGGAACTAATTTTGAAAAAGGAACAACCCTATTTCAACCCCCCCGATTGAATCAGTATAAAAATGGCTATCAATTTGATTTAACAGTTCGTGGGCAAGAATTACCTCCCAAATACGATTCTAATGGAAACCCATTACCTTACAACGAATATCAAGTATATATTGGGAACATGGTTGCCAATAAAGGCGCAGTAGGAACAACCTATTGGAAATATCCCTTTATCAATTGGAAGTTTATCGCCAAGCAAAAAGCGCAATATCCGATTGATATGGCGGCAGGGGTTTATGGGAAAATGTATCAATCTAACATAGCAAGACAACCATTGAGTCCCGACATGAGGGGAACTCCGTTTGGAAACCTAAATTGGGGGAAAAGTATTGCTTTGAAACATTGGATGGAATTGAATCCACAAGTGAAATTCGTCACTTACAAAACGGGGAAATATGGAAATAGACATACTATCCGTTATTTGAAAGACCTTCCATCCTCATTCAACCATTATGGAAGATTGACTAATGAAAATGGCGGTGCAATAGAAAACAGGAAAACAATGTATCTCCGTATTCCCGATAAATCCGTTGTGGATAAGCAAGCCAAAGAAGCATTTGATTATTTTGTTATCCTTTGGAAAGAATATCTCAATGCTCAAATGATTGAAAGGTATTCACAAGAAATCGTGGCTGACTATCAAAAAGGCGTTCAAGAGAAGGCTATGTGGGCTAACTTGAAATCATCGGGTAAATTGAAAGAATATCTCATGGAACAGTTTGACAATAAGCGAGGGCGAATGTTAAATCCACCCCCTGCATATATCCCCGAAACAAAAGCGGTTTGGGAAGAATGGAAAGAGGCACAATTGAAAGGAGTCATTGATAGACACAACGCTTCTATGTCTAACTTTGAACATTTCATGTCTTGGTTTTAAGCCGTTTTCGTTTTACGGGCTTAACTTGATTTTAGTTCTATACATCGTTTTTGACTTTTTCACTTAACGCTGTGAACGAAACCTTTATTAACCCGTTTCTATCGTTGGAAAACTATGAGCAACCGAGCCATCCGAAATAACAAACTGAATTTTGACCCGATGAACAAGGACAAGTATGAGGTTTTTCAAGCACTCAATGAACAGATTAACAATACAAGTAATATGAGCGTTTGGCAATTCATTCAAGAAGCGAGCCGCTATGATGTTGAAATTGGCGGTATCAAGGCTTGGGATTACCGACAAAAGGTTCAAAACCTTACAAATGCAATTACCTATGATGGCCTTCACAACACTCTAACCCACTTGGTAAATGTCATGCTCACGGAATTGATTGACAAAGCCATGACACCAAATCGCCGTGCGATAATCCTTGATGGTATCACCCGTATGCGTAATCAATTGGTAAATAATCCCGACCTTCGTTGGGGATATGGTGATAACCACCCTAATTTCAATCAAGCCTTTGCTGACCAACAACAGGACACCTTTGACCTTCTCAAAGAAGTAGCCGACGAAGTAGTTAGCAAATTCAATGGAAAAAACAGTTATAGCCTCGTTCAAACCCGATGGTATCACAATATGTTCCATGCGACAACAGACGATGCACAATTGGAAATCATGGCTAACAACCCTTGCACATACTTTTTCAATATCAATAGTGCCTATCTAATCCCGTATGTTTCCTTCCAATCATACAACAATTCAACACAAATCGTGGAATTAGAAGGTATGCTGAACCTAACGGATGATGAAATGGAGGACTTGGTATTGACTCTCAAGGAGAAACACCCTCGCCTTCATCTTGAAATTGCTTCTATCCACGAATTCACTCTTGCGAACCCTCAAGTGGCTTCTTTGGCTCAATCGTGGACTTCTCGCTATACCCACTCATGGTGCTTCTTCAAGCAACACTACACCGACATTACCAAGAAAAACACGCTTTCATGCGGTTTAATATCGGATTTGTTCGGAAAGCACACCCCAACCTATACAGGTCTAAAGGGTGATTGGGAACAGAAGATGGTTCAAATTCTTGACGATATTAACAAGGCTGAACCTGTTCTTGAAAAGGCTAAGAAAATTGAAGAAGAAAATCAAAACAAGACAGCCGAAAACATTGAGAAAGCCATCAAAGCCAAACTCAATGAAATGCTTTCTAACGGTAATGACGATGAACAATCCGATGCTCTTACACTTATTGGTAATCTTGCAGGTATTCAAGGCCACCACCTATCTCAAAACCACACGATTACTTATTACAGTCATGCACACGGCCAAGACCAAATAATGTATCTTCATTGGAATGCTTTGCTTTCTTACGAAGTTAGCATGGATAACATCATTTTGACGGATGCTCAACAAGGGATTATTGCTTCCCGATACCAAGAACGCCGACAGGAATTGATTGATGCTCATGCCCGAACCTGCGCTCAATTGGCTCGTCAAATTGCTCATCAAACGATTAACCACGATGAGCAAATGAAGACTAACCACGCCGCATTCGTTTCTTATCAAGCATCCGTTTGAATCGTCGGTGTCTTTAGATAACGGGAACGACCAAATACCACCATGAGTGCTGTCCTTGACTTCCGTGATTTGCGAGATAAAGTTCTCGCAGGGGAAATGGATGAAGAGGAAGAACCTGTTGATACTCCTTTGGGGCTTGAAGTAAAGCAAAAGGGGACTCTCGCCGCCGTCTGTATTTCCGTAGCGTCTTTCGCAATTTATGGCTATGACCGATTCGCTAACAAGGAAGCCCCGATG
>JBDOIV010000071.1:0-5637 GCA_047404215.1 Rickettsiales bacterium | reverse complement strand
GATAATAAAAATTGCCACTATCCAATATCTTCTTTTTGTTTGTAAACCTCTAATAGAAAGTTACTAGAAAACCAATAGCTAAGAAAAAAATTGCAACTAAGAAACCTGTAGCTAAAAAAACAACCACCAAGAAAGCTGTTAAGAAAACTGTAGCTAAAAAGAAAGTTGCAGCTAAGAAGCCTGTAGCTAAAAAAGCAACAGCTAAAAAAACCACTGTAAAGAAAAAAGCTACCGCTAAAAAAACAGTAAAGAAGGCCGTTAAGAAAACTGCCGTTAAAACAAAAACTACAGCTAAAAAGGCAGTTAAAAAAGCTGTCAAAAAACCAGCTGCTAAAAAAAGAGCAGTTGCAAAAAAACCAGCTGCTAAAAAAACTACTACCAGAAAAACTACCGTTAAGAAAAAGAGATAAGTTTTTATTTAAAAGAAAGGAGCGCTATCTTGACTGCTCCTTTCTTTTGGTAGCAACAAATAATATAAGAATTACCGAAAATACCCCTATAGCCTGTTGGAAAGATATTACCTCTCCTAAAAAGATATAACTCATTATTACCGCTAGTACCGGACCCATATTACTAAATAGAGAAAAGTTCATTAATCCAATTCTAATAATTGATTCACTAATTAATATCAATGGTAAAAAAGTGCAAAATAACGACATACTAACAACTATCAGCCATCCTTGAGAGCTAATACTGGCTATCGCTTTTTCTTGCGTAAAAACAAAGTAATGCAAGCTAATAAAAACAAAAGAGAAAAATACTGCCATAAAAGTAAATAGAGAGCTTCCTATGCGATTTGAGGTCTTATTATTTATTATAACGTAGACTGCGTAAGATATAGCTGCCAACAAAGACAATACACCTCCCTTTATGTTAAAAGAAACAGTATTAATATCCAATCCCCCTAATGTCAAAAACACCGCAAAGAAAGCTACGAAAAAAATAACGATATTTTTATAAGTAGGCATTTTCTTAGTTATACATGAGTTAATGATGATCACAAATATTGGAAAAATATATAAAATTACTCGCGATATATTAGCATCAATTAGGCTCAAAGCATGAAAGTCCAACAATGTTGCCAAATAATAACCAAAGATTCCAGCCGTAATCGTTAGCTTCAAAATATCAATATCAAATATCTTTGCAAGAAATATACCTTTATTATTGTAATAAGCAAATATCAGTAGCATTGGTAAAGCAAATAAAAATCGCAAATAGAACAAATCCATGATCAAAATATTTTCTTGATAAGCATATTTAACTAGTATAGATCTAGAAGAAAGCAGGATAAGTGCAAAAAACGCATAGCAAAATCCAATTAACGCTTGTTTATTTACCTCACCATTCATTGTTGTTAAATTATTTTTGCCAAGAAATTAGCAGCCTCTTGCAACAACGGATCATCGCCCGAAATTCTATTTAGAACATGTTTTCTAACTCTAGGTATCATCTCTAGGTAAGACTCCTTATCATCTCTTCTTGCTAATCGAGAAAATATTCCTAAAATCTTAATATTTCTTTGTAAAGATAGAATTTTGTAGTCAGCAATAAATTTTTCACGATTAATTTTAACGTTACTAATCAAAAAATAATCAATTAATTTATCTGCTAAATTCAGATCGACATCTCTTCTGGCATCCTCAAGTAAAGATACCAAATCATAAGCATTAGAACCAATAACAGCATCTTGAAAATCCAAGATACCGACACCATCAACTCCTGTGCTTTCTGCAATAACCATCAAGTTATCAGCGTGATAATCTCTAAGAACTAACACTCTTGATTCTTTGCTAATTTGATCAAATAACTTAAACAATATGTCTTTAAATTCTTTAATTTGAGATAAAGATAACTTAGTATTTTTTTCATATTGCAAATACCAATCAACAAACAACATCGCTTCATTGAAAAGCATATTGTGATTATATGACTTTATGTCACTATTAGAGATTTCAATTTGGTGAATTTTTGACAAACAATCTATTGAGTTTTTATACAAAAACTCCTCATGATCAATCTGAGAATCTATCATTGATTTATTGAAACTAATATCACCAAAGTCCTCCAGCAACAGGAATCCTAAATCAATATCATGAGCAAATATCGCAGGAGCATGCAACGATTCTTCACGCAAAATATTAGCTATATTCATAAAAGGTAGTACATCTTCATGAGATGGAGGTGCGAACATCAATATCAAAGATTGCTTCTTGCCAAGACATTCTCCTAGCGGCAAAGATAATTTATCGCCAGCAAAGTCAATCTCGCTAATGCGATAATAGGATCTAAAAGATGCGTCTCCAGCCACTTTTACACATTGGAAATTTTGCAAACCTAGTTGTTGTAAAAAATCTTTTAAAGCAGCTTCATCCAACTTAAACATATCTAAAAATCCAATTTTGCATACCAGTTAGGAGGGCTAATAGTAGAAATATTATCTTGCAATATTTCGCCAAAAGGTCTTCGAGACTTGATTAAACTGTACCAATCTTTAACATTAGAATAATGTTGCCAATTGATATCTGAAAAATAATCCAGCACTGATATTTGAGCAGCAGCAGCAAAATCTGCTACAGACACAACATCTCCAGCTAAATATTTCCTAGTTTCCAAAAGATAATCTATGTAGCCAAAATGAACCGCAAGATTATTTCTGGCAATTGCCAGGATATTTGAATTTGGCGCTTTTGCTGATGGTAAAAATCTATTTAAATATCTCTCATTTAATATAGGATTGGTGATTTCAGTAAAAAACTTACTATCAAACCAACTCTGTAACCTTCTCACTTCCGCCCTTTTAACAAAGCACTCGCCTAAAAAACTATTTTTATCATTATGCTTCTCTTCAACATATTCAATTATTGCATCACTACCACAAATCGAATTATCATTCTCATAATCAAATAAAATTGGCACTTGGCCAGCAGGGTTAAGAGCGATAAAATCCCTTCTTTTGCTCCAAAAATTCTCAGCAACTAACTCATACTCTAGATCCTTCGAATTCATGTGAACTCTAACTTTTCGAGAAAAGGGGCATAGGATATGATGGTATAACTTGTACATTTGTAAAATAAAAAATTAACATCTACTTAATCATTATGAAGTAATTTTTAACAAATGCAAGTATTTTTACAATTTAGATAATGTCGGGACTTTTTGTACCACAGAAACACTAGGAGATGCTGGAGCGCCCCCAGGAAACAGGTCTTCATCAAAATGACCCTTTTCAATTGCCTCAGCCATATAATCACTATGGCCTGCAATAATACTACGGTCTGATTCACTAGCCGCAGCTTTTAAATCAGCAACAAAACTTGCTCTTTGCGCTTCATTAAGATCTGAAAATTTAGTAGTTAACAAACCTAATTTCTGCGCCCTATCCTCCTGGTCGAGTGACGATCCTGGATCGTTAACGGCCGCTAAAACACTATGTCTAGCATCGAATATCTCATCTCCAGATTTAGCAACGCCTAAATAACTATCCGGACCGGTAGCCAAATATTCACGAAACCTAGCAACTTTTTCTTCATTGGAAACGTCACCCAGCTCTTCTACAACATAAGCAAATAATCCAAATTTTTGCTGCATTTCTGATCGAATTGCATCACCACCTTCGTGACCATAGTGCAGACGAGCAACTGAGTCTCTAAGGCTTGATTCATCGGGTACAGTTCCCACTTCACCCAAGCCATTTTCTCTTAAAAATTGTAACAATTCTGGAGAAAAAACCTCTGACATTATATCGCCAACAGAATTATCGCTAGCAAAAGACGATTGACAACAATCATTTACTATATCAATAAAATTGGTGGTAGCTCTAATCTTGTCACCCTTTTTCAGCAAATTATGCTTTTCCTTTAAGAACTCTTCTCTTTTTACCTTGTCAGCCAACTCTCCACCAACATTAACCTTGGTATCGGATCCTAAGAATTCTTTAGTAATCGCATCCAACCTATCTTTTTGCAAATATTTAAAATTATCCCTGATATTATCCTGCTTTTTATTATATTTTGTATCGCCTTGGCAATAAAATGCCATTGCTGCCGCACCAATCAGTGGCACCAATGGAGAGCCTGCAAGCGAAGTAGCGCCAACACCTAAAACTTCAGCAAGCTCATTGTCAGTGAAAAAACTCAAAAGCTCAACACCATCAGAAATAACTGGCACTTCAGTCAATATAAACTCTGCTGCATGATCTAGCCCTATACCACTAGCCACCCCTTGGAAAGGCCCCAAAAGGTCCGCACTCATTAACGAAACCGCACCCTCTGCTACGCCAGATCCCAAAATACTACTAGTAAAACCACTCAAAATTGGACCCAGCAATGGAAAACCTAACAACGCTGATGCCATCAAAAGTAAACGAATAGATCTAACACTAGATTGACTATCCTCATTATCAGCATGTTTTTGAGCAAGAGTAGTGGCATCATCAACTACGCTATTAATCTTCTCCATCACTTTGTCGGCAATACCCTCTTTATCCTGTCTTTTTTGATGAGAAATCAATTCCATTAAGGTATTATAGGTAATAGGATCAATTGTGCCACATTCAGAAATTGATTTATGAATAGATCTCTCAATAAAATTTAGCATATCGGTAGCCAAACCACCAACCCTAAGCTCTCGAACAAGCTTCTGCAGAGTTTCATCGCGATGCTTCAAGAATTTATCATAACGCCACGAATCAGCAGGTCCGGATTTTTTCGCCAAATATCTACCATACTTACCCAGTCCTCCAAGGGCCGCATCAGACATTTTAGCAACATTGCCGCTTCTAGAAACTTTATAATCTGCTTCTTTATATGTGGCATAGTTAACATCCTTACCGTTATCTAATACATAATTACATCTACGAACCTCTCTATTAACTTCAGAATTTGAACTCTTTACCGCCTCCCTCAAGGCTCTTCTATATGTCGAGCTTGGATTATTCATAAATGGCTGGCTACCAAAAGACTTAATACGCTCAACCATTTCTTCATTGACCGATCCTATTGGGTTGCCAATAACATTTTCACCTACCATTCCTCCTAATAAAGGATTGGATGCGGCGCCTCTAATCATCGACAAAGCCCCTTCATTAACATTTCCCATTGTTGAATCTTCACCGTAAGCATCAGGTCGAGCCTCGGATTGACGCAATGCTGCAAGTTGCCTTAAAACATTATCTTGGCGCATTATTGATCTTTTTAAATCCTCAGTCGCTTCGCTAAAAGATGAAATAACCTCTCTAGAAGGAGAAAAAGATCTTACAACATCAGTTTTCTTTAACCTTTCAAGTTTATTCAATAATTCTTGTACCGGCCTTTTATTATTATCAGAAACAGCTTCATGCAAGGACTTTAAATCAGCTATTTGACCATCTATCATTAAATCAAAAGTACCTCTATCAACAACCCCTTTGACCTTGGCTTTTACCATGTCATTACCTGCAACGGGTGAAGGTGAGGGGCCAACAGGTTTGTATCCGATTTCACTACTAGGCATAAATCCTCCAAAACAATATATATCATTATTGCCATTATGACAATAATTAATTTAACTAATATTATAACACAAAATCAACCTTAAGGCAAGTAGTTTTTTATAATTTTTTTGTAATCAAGTAAAAATATCGATAAAATAAGCTAT
>JBDOIV010000070.1:0-6402 GCA_047404215.1 Rickettsiales bacterium | reverse complement strand
TGAAGCGTTGGAGCAAAAGGGTAAACTCGATACATTGCTGCATAATTTAATAGAGTCGGAGTTGTTGTTCTTTAGCATTTGATAAGAAAAATCTAAGTCGATAGTTTTTGTTGTTGAGCTTAGGATTTGTGACACTTCACCGGTGCCGCAACCTAGATCCAGTGCTATAGAATATTTATCGGTATTGTAAAGATCTAGTGTATTGTCGATAAGATGCTTAGCTGCTAACTTTTGTACCCGGTTATTTTTTTCATAGGAGTTGGATTGTTTAGAAAAGCTATGTTTTACTTGAGTGGTATTGAGCATAATATATTGAGTTCTATTCACTAACCTCTTTTCTAATCAATGACTCGATATGATCCACCAACTGTGTAGTTGAAACTTTGTGATTTGGAGCTCCATTGAGATAGACATTATGTCTATCATTGCCACCTCCAGTGATTCCAATTGTAGTATGGGCAGCCTCTCCCAGCCCATTAACTACACACCCTAAAATCGATACGTTAATAGGTTTTTTTACATCCTCGACCCTCTTTTCAACCTCTTTTACCACATCTATGACGTTAAAAGCTTGTCTAGCACATGATGGGCAAGAGATTATATTCACTCCCTTGTGTCTAATGCCTAGGGATTTTAGAATGTTATAGGCAACTTTTACCTCCTCTTTTGGATCTGCAGAAAGGGAGACTCTCATGGTATCGCCAATGCCATCTAGTAACAAGGAGCCTAGTCCAATTGAAGATTTTATAGTCCCGGCCGTAAAACTTCCCGCCTCTGTGATACCGATATGTAATGGATAGTCACAAATTTTGGCTAATTCGCGATAAGATGCGATAGCCAAGAATATATCAGAAGCTTTGACGCTGATTTTAAAGTTAAAAAAATCATTCTGCTCTAATATATCCATATTTCTTTGTGCTGACTCAACAAGAGCCTCAGGGCAGGGGGTTTTATATTTATCCAGTAGTGACTGCTCTAGTGATCCGGCATTGACTCCAATTCTAATTGAACAGCCGTGATCTTTTGCTGCCTTGATTACTTCTTTAACCTTGTCGTTGCTGCCAATATTGCCAGGATTGATTCTTAAACAACTGACTCCGGCTTGTGCTGATTCTATTGCTCTTTTATAATGAAAATGAATGTCGGCAATGATTGGGACGTCGCAATTGGGAATTATTTTTGATAATGCGGATGAAGAATCTTTATCTGGAACGGATATTCTCATGAGTTCAGCGCCAACTTCTGCGCACTCATTAACTTGCTTAATGGTTGATTGTACATCGGTAGTTTTAGTATTGGTCATGGATTGAACTGAAATAGGCGCATCACCACCCACCAGGACATCACCAACTGATAGCTGCCTTGTTTTTCTTCTTTTGATAGATCTGTATGATCTGATGTCGTTTAGTTCATTAGACATATCTACAATGAAATTTGGTCAAAATAGTTTAATATTTCTTTTCTAGACTTATCAAATGTGTTACTAAAGCCCTCTACTGATACATTCTGAAATAATCTAATAATAGAGATGAAATCATGGTAGCCATTGCCGGCAAATACTGCAAATTCATCAATATCCTTTATTTTAACATATGATAACGCAATAATCAAGCGAAACAGTATTTTTGATAACTGCTCGACAGCCAATATATCAAAATCATTAAAATCATTAATATGATTAGAGTCTTTTTTGTCGTTAAAATAGGATAAATCTTGAAAAATTTTCTGATATTGCTTAGAGTCTACCATTTCTATGTAGCTACACAAATTGTCAAAGAATTGGTTATAGTAGTTTTCGATATGCTTATTGTTGAATTTAAAAATGTCCGTCCAAATTTCTGGATTTGATTGATTGAGACGGAATGATTTATTTAAAAACGCTAAATTTTCAGTATCTGGTGAGACGTCGTTTGTTAAAAATGATAAAAACTGCGGCACATGGGATATTAAAGCAAACACCTTATCGTGCTTGCCAGGATTCATGTCAAGGGCTTGAGAGCCTATGATTTGCGATAATTCCTTTATCTTGTTAATATTTCTATCTATATTGCCTGAAGTTGAGAATATTAATTTTTTATTTTTAAATAAATCGGGGTCGGAGTTTTGAAAGCCGGACTTCTCACTACCAGCAATAGGATGGCAAGAAATGAACTTTTCCTTGATTTTTTCATTGACAACGGAAAAAGGGTAGCCATTTAAGGATCCAAAATCTATTACTAGTTCAGTGTTGATATTTTTTGCAATAAGATTAAATATTTTCTGGTAGGATGATAAGGGGGATGCTATTAATACTAAGTCAAAGTTCTGATTTTCATTTAATTCTTGATATTTATCTGCAAATCCTGCAGTTATTATTTCTTGTATACAATCAAGATCTTTGTCATTAACATGTATTTTAACATTGGAATTGCTTGTTTTCACCGCCCTAGCAAAGGAGCAGCCAATTAATCCACAGCCTATAATTAAAATTTTTTGCATTTTTTTTAACTTTTCTCTTTATTTTAAAAAATATATGTGTAAATATATATTATATAAAAGTTTTATCAAGTAATATATTTATAAATATATTTAGTTTTGTAATGATTAAGGTAGTTAAAAAATATTTTGTTGTGTTATTTGTTGTCGGCTCTGGGCTCGCTATTTCTGCGTGTTCAACCAGCGGTACGGTTGATATAAAAAGTCCTTGTGTGTCACTAGAGGAGGGTCCTTGCGGCCCAAAAAGGTCGGTTAACGACTGGTGGATAAAGGCTAATACTTAATTAATTTAATATAACCATGACTGAAAAGCAAAGTTTTGCCGAGAGATACAAAAAGAGCTCTCCTAGTTTTACTGGTGAAAGCATTGCCGGCCAAGCTAAGAAAGAAAAGCCTTCTATGGCCAAGCAGGGAGTTACTCAAAGCGCTATTGACCCCCAGAAAAAATCTAAGGCTGACCTTATTTATCTAGTTAAAGGTGTCGATGCCGGAAGTAATGCTTGGTACTATGTCCTAGTTGAAAGATTAAAATTGCAGCTTTTTCTTAAAGCTCTAAATGATGACATTATTCACCTTGAGAATTACGGTATAATATTGTATTCTGCTTACGGCAGTGAACCACCTGCAGAAGTTACTGATAAGCTGAAGGCGGAATATGGAATTTCCGACTAATCTTATAACCTGATCCCACTTTTATGAATAAGTATCTAAAAATATTCTCAGTTACACTGTGCGCCGTTGTTGTTGGTCTCTTCTCTACTCTGGCTGTTTCGCAAATTAGCATTAAGCCTATTAAATTGCAAAATCAGACTGGTGATCAACAAAAGTTCTTTTCCGAAGTTATCTCCAAAATTAAGAGGGAGTATGTGTCCGAAAAAACTGATAAAGAGTTATACGAGGCTGCTGCTGATGGGTTGTTAAGATCTTTAGATCCTCATTCCTCTTACCTTAATAGTAATGATTTTGAAGAAATTAAGGTGCAAACTAAAGGAGAGTTTGGCGGCTTAGGTATAGAAATAACCATGGACCACCAGCTAGTTAAAATTGTTTCCGCCATTGATGATACTCCTGCGTCTAGATCTGGTATCAAGTCAGGTGATTACATCTCTAAAATTAATCACAAAACTGTTGTAGGTTTATCAATAGAAGACGTGGTTAAGAAGCTTCGTGGCAAGCCTAAGACTGAGGTTACTGTTACTATTTTGAGGAAAAATGAATCTGCTCCCTTGGTTAAGATTATCAAAAGAGATATCATAAAAGTTAAAGGTGTTAAGTCAGCAGTTATTAGTGGGGTTGCTTATGTTAAAATAAACACCTTCTTTGAAAAAGCTTCAATACAACTAGAGAAAGAAGTTAAGAAAATTAAAAAGAAGATCGGTGGAGATAAATTTAAGGGATTGGTAATTGATTTAAGAAACAATCCAGGCGGTTTACTAGATCAGGCCATTAGAATAAGTGATCAATTTTTAAGTAAAGATAAGACTATAGTATCCATAAAGGGTCGCGATAAAAGTAAAGAAACTATTTACAAAGATAACAGTGATGAAACTTTGATTAAGGGGTACCCTATTGTTGTTTTGGTTAATTCAGGATCCGCCTCTGCGTCAGAGATCGTTGCTGGTGCTTTGCAGGATAACGAAAGGGCGGTAATTATGGGAACTAAATCCTTCGGCAAGGGTTCCGTGCAAACCATAATTCCTCTTGATAAAAATAATGGAGCCATTAGATTGACCAGTTCTTTGTACTACACTCCTAGCGGTAAAACTATCCAAGCTCATGGCATTGAGCCTGATATAATTGTTGAGGAAGCGAAGATTGAATCTAATGATTCTAAGTCTAGTAGCTCTGAGTCTGATTTGAATGGTCATATTCAGGTGCAGATAAAAAAAGAAATTGATTCTGCTAAGAATAAAAATCAAATAACTGATGATAATATTGAGTTATATAAGACTGATCATCAGCTTGCCAGGGCCATAGACTTAATACGGGGTTTAAAAATCTTTAATAAATGATCGTTACTAGGCTACTAAGAGCTAAAATCTTTGTTGTTGTTTTTTTATTAGTTGTCTCACTATCTACACTTAGCGCTAATGGCAATGAATCAATTGTTGTTGCTCAGGTTAATGATAGAGTTATTACTTTAAATGATCTCAGGAATAGGGTTGAATTTTTAAGGCTCTTAAATAATTCAAGTAATAATTTCTACTCAAAAATTGCAACATATAATACTCTGGATACGATGATTCGTGAAGAAATGTTGCGGCAAGAAGCTGTTAGGGTTGGTATTGACATTTCTGAATTTGAGATCAGTGATGTACTTGATAGGTTTAGGCATTCCAATTCTAGACTTTATACCAAATTGTCACTAAAGAGAAATAAGAAATATTTACCTATTTTAAGGGAAGGGTTGAGGAATGATTTATTGTGGAATAGAGTTATTGCTGAAGTGGTTAAGCCTGCGCTAAAGTCCTTAAACGATCCTTATATCGTTGAAACTTTAGAAGAATTGGGTCATGATGTTAGCGAATCTAAATATAATATATCTCAAATAATTATTCCTAATTCTGACTCAGGTTCTAAGAAAAGTGCTCAAGACCTATATGACTTATTGACTACTGATGATGTTGATGATGTTGAGAAGTTTTTAAGAAAGTTTAATAAAGATTTTGATAAAGACATTGAGTTACGAAATATTGGTTGGGTTTCTAAATCTGATATTGATGATAGGGTTTACAAAATGATTTCGGACAGTAAGAGCGATACCTTTGCCGCTCCATACTTAAATAATGATTTTTATATAATAATAGTGATAAATAATGAGGTTATATCTCAAAATATTACTAAAAGCTTTTATAGAATTGCGAAGAGTAAGATTTATGAATCTAGTGCTATCACCGAAGGGGAGGGTTTTTTAAGGGATTTAAGGAAGAGAACGTTTGTTGAGATGTATTATAGTAGGGTTGATAAATATTTTAATTACTAAATATTAATCTAAAATATTTTTTATTGAGGAGGGGATTAGGCTTTTCGCGGGCATTGTGGTGAAATTTGGATTTACGGAATATGATTGCTTGTTGTAGTTGTAGCTAAGCCCAAATAACCCTTCATTCTTTCCTCCGGTTAATACTTCTGATATAATATTTCCTACTACGGGTATGTTTGTTACCCCAAATAGATTGTTAATTATGTAGCCAGGTACTATCATGCCTTTGAAACCCATTTTTCCTGACTTGTAGTTTAGGCTTCCTTTGGCTGTGATTCCTATTTTGTAATTATTTACTATAAACGATTTAATCTTGATGTTACCACTTTTTGGGGCGATAATGAATTTTGACTTCATTCTGGAAAAAATAGTTTTGTTGTTAGAAAAGATGGTATCTTTTATTTTTGCAAACAAATTATCCGATTCTAGACTTTTGATAGTGGGATTGTCATATACGGTGATATCATTTTTTGATAACTTAAGTTCACCTCTATAGAGTACCTGATTTTCTTTTTTGTCAAAACCTTGATTGATATCAATTGACACTTCACCGTTCCTGAAATTTTCAGATAAATTAAATAGCTCGAAGAAGTATCCTAAATTACGTATTTTTCCTGAAATTTTGGGCGATTTTCTTCTATTTTTTACTATCTTAATATCAATTAAATCTTTATTTTTATTGTATTTTGAGTTTAATATACCTTCATCACATATATATTTCTTGCATTTTAGTGCTATTTTGACATTTTTTGTATTCATGTTGTCATTGGAAATTGTATTAATATTAGCTACTAAGTTAAAATTATCAAATTTAAAATATTTTAATATATTGGTGTCGTAATCTTTTTTACCCCGCTTTGTATTGCTACTTTTTGATAAGATGACTTTTTTTCCATTAATATTAATTTTTGAACTGTCTTTTTCAAAAACATACCGTAATGAAT
>JBDOIV010000069.1:0-33818 GCA_047404215.1 Rickettsiales bacterium | reverse complement strand
ATGTGAGTTTAGATTTACAGATGATCTGATACGAGCCTTAGCGAGTTATCCCGATCGTTGTAGCCATTTTATTTATCACCAATAAGGTTATCGAATTGGTATGGTAAATAAAATAATGAATTGTAGATTTGAACCCTTATTAGAGGGTTCGACAGGAATCGTATTAAATCTTTACGAACGTATGTGAGTTTAGATTTACAGATGATCTGATACGAGCCTTAGCGAGTTATCCCGATCGTTGTAGCCATTTTATTTATCACCAATAAGGTTATCGAATTGGTATGGTAAATAAAATAATGAATTGTAGACTTGAACCCTTATTAGAGGGTTCGACAGGAATCGTATTAAATCTTTACGAACGTATGTGAGTTTAGATTTACAGATGATCTGATACGAGCGAACCTATTTTGTTCCTATTTTGTAGTTTTTATTTTTGCTTTGCTCGCGATCTTTTAGCTTTATAAAATATAGGATTAATTGTGATTTTTATGGATCTGCTTTATCTATTTCTTTCATCCCTACTGGCTGCCACTATATTTCCAGCTCAATCTGAGATTGTGCTTGTCGCTTTGCAGCTATCTGGAAATCATTCTCCGCTGATATTGCTAATTATATCAACCTCTGGCAACGTACTTGGCTCTGTTTTTAACTGGGTATTAGGTGTGTATGTTGTAAAATTTAAAGACAAAAAGTGGTTTCCAGTCGGTGATAGTCAGTTAATTAAATATTCAAACTATTACAGTAAATGGGGTCATTGGTCCCTGCTCTTTGCTTGGCTGCCAATTGTCGGCGATCCAATTACTTTAATATCTGGTATTTTTAGAGTTAATTTTTGGCTATTTCTTGCGCTGGTAACTATCGGAAAATTATCTCGTTATTATGCCCTGCTGTTCCTGTTCTCGGAAATTGGTTATTAATGGCTTTTGATGCTTTACTTGCTTTTCGCTATTTTACTTGCAATCATAAATTAATCATTATATTATATAACGTTATAATATAACATTGTACTGCTATATGGTTAATAATATTGCTAAATATCAGATATCTTATCATAGCCACGGTGATCATGGTCACGCCTCTTTGGTGTCTATTGCTAACAGTCATCATGATCACATAGAACCTGACCATCTAGGGCATGATCATAAAGAGCATGATCATAAACATGATCATAAACACGATCACAAAGGGCATGATCATAAACATGATCATAAACACGATCATAAAGAGCATGATCATAAACATGATCATAAACACGATCATAAAGAACATGGCCACGAACATGATCATCAAGGTCATAGTCACAAACATGACCATAAAGGACATGGCCACGAACATGATCATGAATGCGAAGAGGATCATCATGACTCTGGTATTAATAGAGATGATGAAGGTTGTCCTTGTTGCGCTGCTGCCATCGATTTAGATGAGGTATCTGCTGCTTTAGTTGAAGCGGCTGAGAATACAAAATCAACCGATCCACATTCTGCCTCTGCTGATGCAGGGCACTCTTTTGAACTCGATGGCGGATTGATAACGGGTGACACTTTGGATCTTGGGGTTTATCTTGGTATTGCGGGATCTTTATCTTTAATTGGGTTAACGGCAGCTTGGAGAAATTGTAAAGGTACTATTGGCAACAATAGTAAACTTGCCAAACTTGCTAAAGGCTTGGAAAAGGATATTGCAAGGTATAGAGATCGCCTTAAAAGCGAAATTGAAAAGAATACTGTACAGGGTGAAAAGAATTCAAGAGATCTTCGTGGTGTAATACAAAGACTTGAGGCTTTTAAAAAAACAATTAAATATTCTCGGTTTGATACTAAATTTAATTTTGTTGTACCAGGAGTTATAAATGGAGGCGCTTCTGTTGCAGTGCTTTCAACTGGGATTGTAAAGTCTCCTGCAGCTTTGCCAATCATTGCATTATACGCAGGATGTCAATTTGTTAGAAATGCATATGATTTATATCGAATTTGGAATAAGATCCTCCCTGTTGAATTGCGAGAAGAGGTTGATATTGCTTGCAAAGTGGCTGCTAAAAAAATTAATCAAATAACTTATTCTAAAAAGCGGTTCTATGCTGCCAATACTGCCGGGTTTGGTGTTTTTACTTCTGGTGCTATTGTAACTACTATTGGAGCTACCATAGCCCCTCCCCTTATACCTGTTGGCGTGGGCTTACTTGGTAGTGGGGCTATTTCAACTGCGATTACTAATAATTACTGGACCAATAAATTTAAATCTAGAAATGCAGATTTAGGAACCTCTAGAGAGCGGTTGCATTTAGGAAATATTCCGCAGCAGATTGCAGAAAAAAGACAGGTAAAAAAGGCTTTAAAAAATTTCACAAGTAAGTTTGTCCCCTCCAAGCCGCTTAAAAGATTTGGTTGGTCTCTATTGGCAGCATTACCATTTGGCCAAAGCTATGGTGCTAACAGAAGGCATTTGGTTAACAAGGCAAGAATGGCGGAGTCTAGGGCTGAAATCGCTGATGTTTCTGATTTGCTGGATAGGGTCGCTCTAATTAAAGAGTATTTAAAAAAACCAAATACCGCCGAAAACGAACAAGTGCTTCAACGCTTGATAGAGTGCAAGGGTCAGCCTGATGCGAAGACTTTTGTTACTAACGAAGGTGGCAATGCAGTAACTGTAGAATCCTTATTTGAGAAATGTCAAAAATTGAAGATTGACGAAAAAGTTGTACAAAAAATGATTGATAACGTTGTTATACAGGTTAAAAGTACTCATGATCATTCTATTAAAAGTGAAGAAGATTATTTTGCCAAGATAAAGCGTCATAAGATGTTTGTGTTAGATGAAAAAAGTAAAGTTTTGACATTGGATCTTGGTTTTATTCAGAGTGATGCTGAGCCTAGACAGCAATTCTTGCGCGCAGTACAAGAGTTTTTGCTGCTAGATCATGTTGAATCATTAAGATATGAGCAATATGGTTTAAATGACTTCTATTGGTCCTTAAGGAGTCAAAATAATGAGGAAGCAGCGCGTCTTATTGAAGATTTATCTGTGAATGATGATGGAATGTTGCATGATGATGTATTGGCTCTTGTTGATGATTATGTTAGCACGCTATCTTCAGGTGCGGTTGATCGCGCATTGGTTTGTGAATATGGAGAGGTTGATGATCCAAAATTAACCAAGTTTCAATCTTTCACAAAAGCACTTGATCCAATATCACGTAAACCTTTAAAAGATTTAAATCAATCTCAGAGAGTTAAAAAAATCATGAGCAATATGGAGCTTAGAGTGTCGTATTTGAATATTCTATCCGACATGCTGCAATCCGAGAAGTACGGTGATCAAATTAGAGTCGTTATTAGAAGATCTAATTCTAAATTATTTGATATTTCTGAGGATGGTGCAAGGGTCTATTATAAGCATGATTTGCAAAAAGATATTGAGAATGAAGATTTGCTTGAGGAGGGGCATGGCGCTCACTTGCAATGCGGCCATCCGGCTCATCATTCATGTGGACAAGATCATTTGCCAGAAAGTAAAGGTGACAAGGTAGTGTATATAGATCATTCTCATTTATATAATTCTAAATCCAGCGAGGCCACTGTTAAAAACCCCTACTGCGTAAACAGTGGTATATCGTTGTTGCTAGAAGACTTTGATAGTGTTATTGGTCAGCCGATATCTAAAGACTATCAAATCAGGCATGAGCAAATTAGTCAGCAAAAGGCTATCATAGATAAAATAGATCAGCAAAGCAGAAGTTATATTTTGGTTAGTGATGAAGGTGGCAACGAAGGGGGTAAAACTATTTATGTTTATGCTCATCCTGATCATCCCAAAGGTAGCAAATATTATAAGGAAAATCAGATCATATACAAACAAGATAGATTTTCAGGCAAGGTTGATGTTGAATATGGTTTAAAAGCTGAGGCGTTATTATTGGAAAATCCAAATCAAACTCAAAATGCAATTATTTCTCACGTTAGCGATGGAAATGTTAAAATACGTAAAAGTGATGAAAGTGAATCTGTATTTTCAACATTCAAAAAGATGATTAAAAAACCCCTTGGCAAAATCCTTAAGGATGCTTCTACTGAGCCTTTGGCGGGGCTTGATATAAAAAAGCAAAGACTTAGGATGTAAAATTACTATTGCAATATTTAATCAATGATAATATAATTGTGTTGCTTTACTAAATTATTCACCACTAATTATAGTAACTAATGTTATGTTTTCTTAATAGTAGCTGCAATAGAGCCATCTCCTTTATTGCAATTCTTCATCTGGTTTTATTACCTTTTTTATCCATCCGGTCCTCCTATGCGAGCTTGCCCATTGCGCCAGACGGTTCGACAAATACTGTTATTGATCGATCAGCTAATGGTATTGATATTGTAAATATTGCCGCTCCTG
Organism: Rickettsiales bacterium; assembly: GCA_047404215.1. Taxonomy (GTDB): domain Bacteria; phylum Pseudomonadota; class Alphaproteobacteria; order Rickettsiales; family UBA1997; genus CAMCFD01. The sequence goes on along the minus strand of JBDOIV010000069.1, from coordinate 29,429 downwards.
ATAGTGGCGGCGTTTCTAGAAATAACTTTCAAGATTATAATGTAAATAAATCTGGCCTTATAATTAACAATGCTTCAGTTCGTGATTACAGTAATGGCGCTGTTAACACTAATATTGCTGGCATGGTATTGACAAATAGTCACCTTGGAAATTCAGGATCGGCGCGTGTAATTCTAAATCAAGTAACTTCTAATCGCATTACTAGGATTAATGGCTATTCTGAGATTGCTGGAAGAAGGGCCAATCTAGTTATTGCCAACCCAAACGGTATTATAATCAATGGCGGTGGCTTTATTAATACCGATAGATTGGGATTGGTTGTTGGTAGAGAAGTCGGCGCCGCGGATAGCAATATTGCTATTAATAATATTGACGATAATTTATATTTTAAAATTACCGCCTCTCCTCACCTGGAATCGGGATTTTTACCAAAATTGACAATATCAGATAATGGTATCGACTTAACTAGCGTTGACAGAACTAGTTTTGTTGCTAATTTAGTAGAAATTAACGCTGGTATTTATGCAGATAATAATAAAGTTAAAATATTAACTGGCGATGATAGCTATAGTTATCATAAAGATGAGGTTAGTTCTATTGATTCGATCGATCGCCCTACTCCAAGCGACGATCTAGAGAGTGATGAAAAGATTGCAATTGATGCAGCGATGCTATCTGATATTCAGGCTGGGGATATATTCTTAGTAGCAACTAAAGAAGGTTTTGGAGTTAAATACTCCGGAGCAATGCTGGCTAGTAACGGTGAAATTAAAGTCAGCGCTGATGGTGATATTTATTATGAAAATGCCAACATTGCTGGAGAATCTTTTATTAGCAATAGCCAAGGTAATATTACCTTTGACGATAGTGATACTGCTATATCAAAAAATACCGAGATAAATGCTGACAATGTTGCTATTATTAATGATTCTAACATCGGAGCTTCCAATATAATTATTAATGTTGAAAAAGACGAGCAGGATAATGGTAATATTAATATCGATCAATCGTCAAAAATATTATCTGCCATTGACAATTATGGTAATTTTGGTGATCTAAACATTGTTGCCAATAGCGATATTAATAATGCGGGTCAAATAATATCTGAAGCGGCTTTATCATTAATTGTTAACAATGGAGATCTTAACCTTAATAGCTCTTCGATCTTATCTAGTAAACAAGCTATGAGTCTTGCTGTTAATAATGGCAATATTAATAATTATGATGGTAGCGAGATTATTTCCGGCTCCAGTCTTTCATTAATGGCTAGCACTGGTGGCATTAAGCAATTAAGCAAAAATAGTGTAATAGTACATGGCGATCATATAATTACTGCTAATGATTATATCAATACTGGCAAAATTGATATTTTGGGTAATTTAACAATGAACATTGCTAACAACTTAATAAATGGCAGCAGTGATGATGGCGACGGTCAGGGGGCGATGATATTTGCTGGCAATGATGTGTCCTTAAATATTGGTAATGAACTAATAAATAATAAATATTCAGCAATATATGCTGGTAATAATCTTAATATCAGAAAACTGGATCCTAATGACCCTAATTATGACGCTAACAACAATGCGGTGAATAAGGTGGAGAATATTTCTGCTGAAATTATTGCAAATAATGGCGATATTAATATTAATACCAAGATATTAAATAATATTAGATCTGAGTATAGATATGTTGAGCATAAAGTGGTACCCACGCATTTTCAAAAAACGGATCGCCCTGACCTGTCTTCTTTGCAAAGGGATATAATTGGCAATATAGTTAATGAAGCTATTATAGCTTCTGGTAATAATATTATAATTAACACTGAAGCATTTCATAATAAAGCAAGCTCAATTTATGCTAAAAATGATATAACCATTAATGCAAACTCATTTATTAATGAAACTCTTGATTTGCATTCGACAACCAATATGCGCGCTGGTAAAAAGAAAGGCTCTTGTCGAGGATACTATTTTCCAATTGTAATTTGTTATGGTGGCGGGTCTTGGTATTATAGACAAGCAATGGTTCCTAGTGGCCACTGGGAAAGATACACAGCTAACATTAAAGCTGGCGGTAGCATTAACGGAACTGTGGCTGGTAACATAAATAACGATACGATTGTCTCTAATTATTTAGTTACAGAACTGTTGCCAAAAAAGACTATAACTACCTCTGATCCATTTTCTATCTCAACACTTTATGAAAGTGGTCAATTGGAATTTGATTTCAGTAACTACTTTGCGGGTGGTGACACTATGGGTTTGATTCAAAAATCAAGTAACCCCAATTCACCTTTATTTGAATCTCGAAGTCAATTTATTGATCAAGACCAATTCTTTGTTTCTGATTATTTTTACGATAAATTAGGAATTAATCTTGATGATTTAAATACTCAAATACAGCAATCAAACTCTAGATTTATTGGCGATCAATATTTTCAGGCTAAAATTATTTCTGATCAATTAAGAAGTATTGCTAGAAATAGCATGCTACTGTCAGCAGACCAGGTCGATGCCAATGTCGAAATGAAGAATTTGGTTGATAATGCTGCTGATGAATCTGTTCGCTTGGGCCTTGATGTTAATGAAGGGCTTACTCAAGAGCAGATAGATCTACTAGACAAAGATATTTTATGGTATGAGTCGAAAATTATCGACGGTAAGAATTATATTGTGCCAAAGATCTATCTTGGTAAAAAAACCAGGCAACGATTGCAAAACGACAATATTGGTAAAGCTTCAACTATCTATGCTAAAAATAATATTAATCTTAATAGCGGCGCTGGAGATATCGTTAATAGCGGCAGTATCATTGCTGGTAATGATATTAATATGACTTCTGTTAATGGCGATATTGTTAATAAATCGATAATTCAATCTGATGCTGACATTGATATCTCAGGAGATATCAATATTATTGCTAATAACTTTATTAATACTGCTACGGTCGCTACTAATGCTAAAAATTTACTCACGGAAGGAAGTCCTGCTTATGTAAGTAATGGAGGAGAGGCTTCTAATGAAGGTGGAATTAGATCAAAAATTATTGCAACTGCATTATTGACTGGTAATAATATAAATATTACTGCGAATAACGATGTATCGAATATTGGCTCTGAAATTGTTAGCGGAGGTAATTTGTCGATTAGCGCTGGTAATGATATTAATATCGAGACGGTAAAACTTAGAAATAGATATGAGCGCAAATGGGGCAATAAGAAAAAAGGTGGCAAGTCAATTACTGACATTACTACAAATAAGGCAAGTAACATAGTTAGTGGCGGTAGCGTCACTTTTAATGCCGGTAACGATATTAATGTAATTGGTAGCAATATCCTTGCTTCTGGAGATGCCACCCTCACCTCCGGCAATGAAATTAATATTGCATCAGCGCAGGATACGTATTATTATTATGAAGCAAGGCATAAGAAGGGTTTGACATATGCTAAATCTAGTGTTAAAATTAATCAAACAACAACTAATAAATCTAGCAATATATTGACAAATGGCAATATTACTATAACCAGCGGTAATGATTTAAATATCACAGCTAGCAACTTAAGTGGACAGTCAGGATCTTTGACTGCTGGTATCTATCTAGATAACGATCCCAACAGCACTACTTTTAATCAAATCATCATTAATAATGATGCAAATGTGAATATTGCCAATGCCAAAAATACAAACTATACCCTCTCAAAAAAGAAAAAAACTAAGATGGGTTTTAGTCTCAAGGACTTTGCAACTAGATCTATAGGAAATCATCCAATTTATTCATCAACCTCAGCTACTAGTAGAGATAAAACTAAAACCAAAATTAGTAACACTAAGGAAGTGGTAGTAAAATCCAATTTAAATTTTAATAATAATCTCGCAATTACTGCTGCTAAAGACCTGGTGATAAAATCATCCGATTTAACTACTAATATTGGTGATATTGACCTTAATGCTACTAACATTAATATCTTGGCAGACAATAATACCGATGTCACTGACTTTGATAGCTCTGTAAATGGTTTATTTGGCTCTAACAAGTCAGATCGGATAGATATTTATGGCTCTAATGCAGTATCGGCCAATATTAAAGCTGGAATGGCCTCTGATGATGGCAATGATACCAATGGTAATTTAAATATTACAGCTAGCAATGATGCAATACTGCATGCATCCTACTTAGCCGCCGATCGTGATGTCAACATAACGGTTGGCAATAATCTATCCTTACTGGCAGCGCAAAATATCTATAATAGATCCCACGTCAGGAATGATGAGACCACCTTTAACTTCACCAATGGCGTATCAGGCACAACTAAAACAGATATAGTTCATAACTCAATATTTGCTAATCAAAGTAATGATGCGACTAATAATCAAAATACTAACTTTAATGTTGGCGGCAACACATTAGTGCAATATAATAAAGATGATGGTACTTCTCTTGATCGAGATATCCCTAAACTAAGCGCTAAAGAGCTATTAATGATGAGCGAACAACAAAGACTAGATTACGAAAGACAGTATCAACTTCAAGTTGGCGTGGATCATGTGAAAGGCATTAATGACTCTTCACTAGAAGCTGATTATGCCAATAAGGCGGGATTAGAATATATCTCGCAGCTAGATCCAAACCAAACTTATTATAATAAAGTTTCTGAAATTGATGAATCACATAGCGAAACTGTTCGTGGCTTAACTGAGAATGGGTCCGCGGTGATAGCGGCTGCTGCGGTAGCAATTGCTGTAGGAACTGGTGGACTTGGCTCTGGAATATCTGGGGCAATGATGACTGCCGCCGCTACTACTGCTGCTACCACCACCACTGTCGCAGCCACTAATTCAAGCATGAATAAAGATGGTGATATTTTTAAACAAATCAAAGATATTAATAAGGATGCCTGGGATGCAACTACTAGTAGAGAATCGGTAGAAAACATGGCTATTGCTGCCGTTGTTGCTGGTGCTGGATATGGTATTGGAGAATGGATGAAGGCAGGAGGTGTAGAGCCGGGATTTGAGATGGGCAATATCGATGATAGCAAGATTGGGATTAATGTTCAGCAGGGAGTTGATGGAAAATGGTATCAAAAATTGCCTAACAAGGAAAGAATACAAGTTTCTTCTCTTAAAGCTCATGCAGTCGGAAACCAGAATCCAGGATTTAAATTGCTTAATAAAACACCTGGCGCACCTCCGTTTGCAGGTTTTCATGATGCTATGAATTTTCCAATTGTTATAAATCAAGTATCTATTGCCCCGTTCTACGCTATGAGTCAATGTGCAGCAGCACCAACTCTTTGCGCCGCATTTCCAGATACATTTATTAAAATTGGAACTTGGGGTCAAGTTGATACTAATCTAGACGTTAACAAAAATAATTATGAACAAAATAACTAAATATTCTTACTTTTTTTTGATCTCTTTATTGTTATTTGGGTGTGCCTCAGATGGATGGTATGCGCAGCAAGCAAGAGAAAAATTCATTAGACTTTCTCCAGAGGAGAGAGATAGAGAAAGAGAAAGAAGAAAGGAAAAGTGTGACTATCTTGGTTTTTCATGTGAAGAACCTCCAGCCCCAGAACCCACCCCCGAAGAACAAGAAAGACTAAAAAATAAAGATTCATGGAGCTATAAACTACGTTCTTGGTATTATGGAATATGGTAATTTAGAATCAATTTATCACAGTGCTGAAATTGCTAAACCAACGCAATTAACTCTTCATGCGGCATTAGACTGTGCTAGCGGCGCTGCGGTAGCAATTGCTGTAGGAACTGGTGGACTTGGCTCTGGAATATCTGGAGCAATGATGACTGCTGCCGCTACTACTGCTGCTACCACCACCACTATCGCAGCCACCAATGCAAGCATGAATAAAGATGGTGATATTTTTAAACAGATCAAAGATATTAATAAGGATGCCTGGGATGCAAGTACTAGTAGAGAATCGGTAGAAAATATAGCTATTGCTGCTGCTGTTGCTGGCGCTGCTTACTGGGCGGTTACTGCAACTGGAGGTGAGCCCAGCATGAAAACAGGTAGCTATGAGAATAGTAAGGTTGGGGTTAACGTGGTTGAAGAAAATGGGATATTATATGAAGAACTCTCCCCGGGAGTTGCAAATACTAATGCAAAAGTTGATATGGCGAATTACAATAGGATGGGCGGCTATGGATCAAAGTATAACAATAACCCAATACTAAAAATCTTAAATTCACATGTTAATGGATTTGAATCTTTTGCCGATTTCCACGACGCTAGTATGACGAATATCGGAGCAACAAGTGGAATTGTTAAAATTGCCACAATACCACCATGGCTTTTAACTAGTTATTGCGCTTCTTCTCCAGAGCTATGCTCTATTATTATTAATGATCAAGTAAAATAACAAATATGATAAATAAGATATGCTTTCTAACATTTTTAATCCTTATAAATAGTTGCGTTTTTATTGATATCGAGTCCGCTGGAGTATTTAAGGCTCCAGCAAAATACCATAGCCCTAAAAATAACGCGTCAAAAGAAACCATTATAGAAATGCAAGACGGTACAAAAATTATTTTTTCGTACTTAGGTGGTCACTGTGGCGGGGGTGTAAGTTTTTTTGGTGTTATATTGCCAGTAATTCCATCCTATAGCTCTAATACCTGCGAAAAAGAAGGCTTGTTTATTTCTAACAAAAGTAGCTTAGAAAAAAATAGCATAACAACAATTCAGCTAAAGTACAACAATAGAATACATAAGTACTATATTGACAGAGGACAATTAAAATTCAAAATACCCAACTTTAGTGCGTTTAAGAAAGCCAGAGATAAAACTTTAATAATTACTAAAAAAACGGATAATGGCAATATAATAACAAAAGAAATACCATTTGAATGGAAAATAACTACGAATATAGTTGTAATTCCCTGATTTGTTATTATAATAGTAAAAGCAACATGCAGCAGTACCAACTCTTTGCGCCGCATTTCCAGATACATTTATTAAAATTGGAACTTGGGGTCAAGTTGATACTAATCTAGACGTTAACAAAAATAATCATGAACAAAATAACTAAATATTCTTACTTTTTTTGATCTCTTTATTGTTATTTGGGTGTGCCTCAGACGGATGGTATGCGCAGCAAGCCAGAGAAAAAATACCTCAGCAGGCATTTAAATTGCTTAAAAATAAACCTTTACCAAATTTTGAAAACCTATGCCATGCAAAATGGATAGTAAAATATGGTTACAACGCCTATGCTGAAACAAAAAAGAGCTTCTTCAACCCCTATGGCACGCCAACTGGTAGAGTTTTATCGCTAGGTGAAAAAAAATAATGCAATTTATGCTTGACATTAAACAATGCTCATTATATAATATATTCACATAAGTGTTATATTAATTTAAAATTTATGTTAACTATGAAAAAGACATTTTCTATTATTACTATTTTACTATCATTTGGATTTGGTAATGCTTTTGCTAAAACCCAAGGTAGTTATGCGCAGTTTAACATCTTGCATACAACCTTCTTTAATCAAGACTTTTATGGCTCAGTTAATGAAGAGTCAGATTTAGGATTTGGCGTTGAATATAAACACGCTTTTAATTTTAATGACTTTTTTATCGCACCTGCGGCATTTTATAATCGCAACAATGTTTACTTGAATTACAGCGATAGAGATGGAAACTCGTATGCTGATAAACTAAACTATAGCCATGGCTTTAAATCAGACTTTGGTTATGATATAACTGATAAATTTGCTATTTTTATTACTCTTGGCCTGGCTAAGATTAATGTTTCTACGAAAGCTGACTTTGGTACCAATGTCGATTCTTCCAATGGCACTGAAAAAGCTCATACATATGGTGGCGGCGTTAAGTACTCAGTGAGCGATAACTTTGATATCCAGTTTTCATATGAATCTTTGGGCTATACTAATAAAAATATCCAAAGACATTTTGACCCCGAAGTATTCAAGTTAGGATTTGCGTATAAATTGTAATATGAGAAGAGTGCTCTTTTAGAGTTTGCTTTTAGGAACACAGAGGGCTGGTTTTCCTAGTATCGCGAGGCGTCGTCGCCCCACCCCAGCCCCTTACGGAACTTAGGCGAGGCTTGTAGAGGTGAATTCTAGACGTCTATTGTGGCTTTTAACACTATAGCATCCTTTGTTGTCCAGTAATCCTTATTATCTGGATCTTCGGTAATCTCATTGCGGAAATTTATGCTATATTTAGCATTTTTTGTTTGCAGAAATGAAACTCCGACCTCGACACGATTTGCATTATAAGTATCTTGAGTATCAGTGTCATAAAAAAACTCGTTACTAACAAAGGGCTTAAGACCAAAATAAGACTTATTTGAACATAGCTCGATTTTCGTTCTATTTCTAGAAGTACTAGTCTGACCAGCCTTAACCCTATACTCATGACGGTTTCTAATGGATATTTTGGCATATTTGGTCTTAAATACTTTTTGTAACGCTATTAACGACCTTTTTTCCTGTTCCCAATTTTTGGTATCATAATTAAAATTATAAACCAGTCGATAATTGGCATAAGCAAACCAATTATTCTTGATTGGAACGATGATACCTAGGTCGTAATGTCTAAACTGAAACCTGCTGGTATCCTCGTTATGGCGCTGTTCAAATTCAAAAGTAGGAGTGAATTTTTCCAGTTTTTTTCTTAGCAAAATCTTACCAATACTCTCTTGAGCAAAGGCATTTAACGGGGTGGATATTATAAAACTAAACATAATCGCAACTGTTATAATTTTTTTCATTTTTTTATAATTTACGTTATTATTACTAGCTTACAATTATCAATGGATTTCGCCAAGATAACACCACCATTGATACAATATGTAGCTTTATATTGCAAGACCTTATTTTGGTTAAATTGATATAAATAGTATTTTATCTATATGGAGTAACTTTATCCCTAGTGCAGCAGCGCTCTGATCAATAATTCTCACTATAAGATTTGTATTAAGGGTTGGTAGCCGCAAGGTTGAGATGGGTAGCTTTTACCAGTGGAGCAGTTTACGACTCACCCCACCCTAATCGAGCTGGTAAATATGTAGGGGTTTTTGCCGGCATAGCAACTGATATTTCTTGCAAAGCTTGATTAAATATGAGTAATTGATCAGGGCGACCTTACCTTCTTTATAGTTTTGCGCTTCTTCTTCAGCTTTTTTCGAAAAATCCGAGGTGGTGATGAAAACACCCTTCTGCCCACGAATATTATATAGAAATTCCTTGATGTCTTTGGGTTGGATGTTGTTGTTATTCCATTTTTTGGCTTGAATATATATCTTACCCTTAAGTCCAAGCTCATCCTCATAGATCTCACCATCAATACCGCCGTCACCAGATCTAATTGTTCTTGTTGAAGCAACGCCATAACCCATCCTCTCTAGTAAAGTTGCACAAAAATCTTCAAACTCTTGCCAGCTCATATTTTTAATCCTCTCTAGCAGTTTAAAATCAAACTCATCATTAACTTTATCGATTTCTTGCTCTAAATTGATACCGCCGTCATCATCCTTATCATTTTCATTATCATTAATTGAAGCTGAAGATTTTACCTGCCAATTTTTATCATAATTAACACTATTTTCTTGTAAATATTTATGATTAATCGTTAAATTATTATCATTAGCATCTTTCAAAGCCTCAGACCCAGCTTTAGTAATACGATAGGTAGCTTTTTCTTCGCTTAACTCAATATATTCAGCCTTAGTTAAGTAAGTAAAGGCCCAACCTACTCTACCATAAAAAACTGGCGATGTTCCCGACGCCGTAACCTCTTGCAGCTCCTTTTCGGTCAATTTAAAGTGCGGCGCCAAGGTTTTTGTTGCCGATTTACGACTTTGCGCTGACTTTTGCGTCAACACTAGCAATGGATGCATTATTTGATGATATTTTGGAATCATTTTTGTTGTTTTTGTTTTATGGTTGTACTTTTATTATCATAAAAATAATTAACGATATCACCATTCAAAATTAGCTTAATTGCCTCTTCAATTATATATAATGGAGCTACGAACCACTCTCTTGGAGAGTGTCTTTTGTTGTTATTATCAAATATATCTAGATTTAGGCATGCACTTCCAAAAAATGTATGTAATAAGCCCTCCAATTTCTGAGGATTAAGATTGAAACATTTAAAGGTAGCAACTATTTGAACATCAGACATTAGATATGTCGGATCATTTTTAGCATTTTTTATTCTTTCTTCGGGTGTAGTTTTTGAAAATCCTATTTTGTATAAATTATCAATTGACCGAATTTTTTCATTATTGCTTAAAGATTTTAGTATATAGATAAAGCCATTTTCTTGATCTTCTTTGGTAGTGTTACCAATATTCTCAATAAATTCTTTTGATAATTCTGTAATTGACTTGCCGTCCTTGCGTAGTTCCTTACCCAAAGATCTAAATAACAAATTAGACTCTGTTCCATTTTCAAATATTACTCTCAATCTTGTATCCCATTTACCAAACCTATCAAGCTTCTTTTTACCCACATTGTCTATAAACAACATAACTCCTTTTAACACAAAGAACCTACCATTTTGGATATGATTTTCTTTAAATTCTATTAAATTTCTTTTCGACGAACTTAGGTCATTCTGGCAATTTTGGAATTTTTCTTCAAATTTATTAAAATCTTTACACGCCTTTCTTCTTGCTACATAATCTGGCATTGAGGTGATTTTAGGAACATGCTTTAGATTAAAAATTGAATATTCATCATTTTCAAAAATTCCTAAATCATCATTCTCAAAAATATCATCGATTGATTTGATTTCTTTTACTTCACTTTGGAGCAATTCATATTCATCAAAACTAGAAAGTGCTTGAACCTTTTCCTTATTTTTGCGAATCTCTTTTAGGCGACAATATAGCATATATTCATTAATACCCCCTTCGGCTTTTGGCTCCCTAGCATTCTGTTTTACAAAATTATTTATCTCTTGGAACGAAAATAAAAGACGATCATCAGCATTTACAGATCTCTCTTTAGTTTTTGTTTTTAATAAATTATGAGGATCGTTATTTAAAATTTCTTCTAACTCTTTTTTAAATTTTTCCAGCATCTCTTTTTCTTTTTTTCTCTTTTAAATAAACTATGGCTTCGGCCATTCTCCTTTCATTGTAATCAATAGAATTTATATTTGGCTCTAAGCCAGTTCTTATCTTAAATTCATAATACTTGTTATAGTAAAGCACAGCCTCTTCATCTGTCATTTTTATTCTAGTTGCCTCAATAGTATCAGAAATAAGTTTAAAAGTTTTTGCGGTGACTGATTTGGATAAGATCTCAAAAGCCCTTTGAAATGGATTAATTCTATCAATTAAGTCGATATTAATATCATCAATGTTAATAAATTTATCAGCCATTCTAACAAACCTCTTATCTCCGGTTTCTTTTATTTGTGCAGTTTTTATAACTGAGTCTACAACGACATGTTGCCTTACTTCTTCAACTTGCTCATACGATAATTCTGGATATTTTATTTTAATGATTTTTGGTATCATCACTTTATTAATAACCTCAGGATCAACGTTTCCAGGTAAAGCTTTAATTAATTGATCATCTTGTAATATTGATGCCTTTAGGTCGTTTAAATCAGATTTTATAATATCCCTGATCCTGTTTGATGAGGGCTCTTTAAATCCTCTAATTCTAATCTCTCCAGGCCTTGACTCGTCTTCGTCAGAAATTTTTGTTCTAAATTTAAAATTTGGAGCCAAAACCTGCTCCATAAGTAAAGAACAAGTAATAGCTTTTAGCATATTGTTAACAGATAATGTTACTTCATCATCTTTAGCATCTGGCTGAGCGATTAAATTAGTAAATTGAGCATGTGTTTTATTGCTACTATCTCTTGTGCATCTACCAATAATTTGAATTACTTCCGTTAAAGACCCCCTATAAGCAACCGTTAGAGCATGTTCACAATATGGCCAGTCAAAACCTTCTTTTGCCATGTCAAGAGCAATAATAATATCAATATCATCTTCATCTTTGATGCTCCTTAGATAAGAAACTATTTTTTCTCTATCATATTCTTGCACCAAATTAGCAATTTTCAGTATTTTGCCATCATCTTTTCTTTTTAAATAAATTATTCCATTTTCATCTTGCGATTGAACTTCACCAATCATATCTAGGATAGTATCTACTTGACTATACTTATCTGTATCTCCTGCTTCACCTGAATTTACATTAGGAATATAAATAATGGTTTTTTTATTAGTATCTAAAATTTCCATTATAGCCGAAGTATATCTTCCTTGATAAAAATGATATCCTATTCCTAGGGACTTAAGATAAGTATAGCCATTAAGTTGCTCGTAATAGTTAAAGGTAATTTTATCAAATTTAGCTTCATCTTCTGGCATCAACACTGGCACTCCATCGCCTCTAAAATATGATCCTGTCATAGCAATTACATGGCAATTTGACTTTGTCATAATTTGATGAAGTAAATTACCAAGACGGCTATTTTCTTTGTCAGCCGAAACATGATGGAATTCATCAATTGCCAACAGACAATCATTGAATGTTTCTTCCTCAATTTGCTCAAAGGCAAAACGAAGCGTGGCATGAGTGCAAATTAATATCTTTGCATCACTATTCATAAAGTTAAGAAAGGCTGAAACTTTACTCTTATCTCCTCCTGCTGTGCATAAATTATATCTATCTTCAGGCTCCCAATTGGCAAAAAATCCACCGCTAATTAAATCAGTTTTAGAAAATGATCCACCAATTGGCATTTGTGGAACAGCAACGATAACTTTTTTAATTCCTTGATTATAAATCTTATCTAACGCCAAAAACATTAAAGCGCGAGATTTTCCAGAAGCTGGGGGAGCTTTAAGCAATAAATACTCTGACTGCCTGGAATTAAATGCTCTTTCTTGCATTGTTCTCATACCCATATTGTTAGTCTTGGTACTTTTTCCTGTTCTTTCGTAATTTACTTCTACTAAATTTGGCATTATTTTTTTGTTGATTGATTTTGATTGCTTTGAGAATTTTCTGGCGCTGGTTTTTCCTGAGGAGATCCCTGATTAGATTGATTTTGAGAAACTATTGATCTTGGTGGAACAAATGACTTTTGCTCTCTAACTGAAGATATAGGGGGAGCAAAAGAATTTTGTTTAATTACATTATTTTTAGACATAATTTTAAAAAGTTTTTAATATTAGTGAAAAAGCGGTAAGAATTAGAGAGAAAGCAAATAATCGTTCTCTGTATATATCTTTTGTTCTTGCCTTTATAAATAGCTCTTCTCCTTTTTGCCTTGAATCCTCCAAAAGACTTTTATCACAGCCATCTCTAGCATCTCTTAAAGAAGAGATTTGTAGCAATATCACCCCACAAAAACCAATCATAGCTGTAGAAAGTAATATGCTAGATTGATCTGTTATCGTTTTGAATAGAAATGGAATTGCTAAAGTCGAAACTGTAAATATTGCTTTGTTTAGAAAACCTTGATTTTCTTTATATAATTCTTTTAAAAGACTCTCATACTCCTTATTGTTATTAAAGCCACCTTTTGACTTTGGAGGAGTGAAAGAATTATATAACGGTTTCTCTTTTTTACTCATCTTGCACCTCACTTGTCATTTTTTCGTAAAGCTTAAAAAGATATTCCAACCTTTCTTCATCGCTTGCAAATGGCTTTGATCTATAACATCTTTCAATTGCCAAATCATTAAAATTATGCGCCCGTCTTAAGCCATCTGGCATTTTCTCAGGATCATAAAGCTGAGCCATAGTTTTTTCTGGGTGTTTTTCACGCTCGCTTAAAATACTATAAACTTGCTTTTGAATTATTTGCTTTTGTTTTTCTGAAATGGTGGGAAATGGAAAGGTGTTGTAGCAAATTTCTGCGGAGTATCTAATCCTTTCTTCTAGCTTGCCTCCAACCGCTTTAAGCCAAGTCATATGCATTTTTGAAGCCAATAGGCCAAAAAGCCAAGGCTCTGCTTCATAAATTGCTTGTGCGGAATTTGGTATGATCGATCTATCATCTAAAAATCCAATCGGCAAATATTCTCTTCTTTCGGATGAAACGATAGGAATAATTATTGAACTTGCTTTTGTTTCTTTTAAATCTCTAAATTGATGAGGTCTTAGAGCCAATAAATTAAGATTTTTATCTGCACTCTGTAATCTTCTATTTTTAATTTCTGTTATTTTCTGAGAAATTTCGGGAATATTAAATATTTCATCATCTAAATTAATACCTTTGAACCAGAGACAGAATCTGGGAATTGATTTGATAAATTCATTTGATCCAATCATCTTTTTTATATATTTTTTTAGATTTGGATACTTGTTAACCAAATAGTCTTTTTCTTCAATATTCAAAAATAATTCTGCACAGCCTCCGGTATAATTTCCATAAGCCATTTTTGGTAAATTATTTGAAATTGCCTTTTTTCTTCTAGAGACAACAAGATTACTGCCTTTAGTTAAGTAAGGACTGATATTATCAACATCAAATTGACTTTGATTGGTAAATATAAGTTTTTTGGCTTTATTTCTTTTGTCTTTTAAGCCAACGATTACCACGACGACGCCAGCGTTAGATTTAGCATTATTTTGCCATTTAAATGATGTGTGGGTAAAGAAAATATCAATATCAAGGCTAAAAATATTAGGCCAAAATAATCCTACAGAGTCACCTTGGCATATTGAATTAGTAGAGACAAGGGCAAGTTTAATATTGCTGTTTTGGATATAGTTAGAGCCCTTAAAAAACCAACAAGCAATATAATCTAAATCACGATACTTATTAAGCCTTCCTTTAAAAACAAAATCCATATCATCTTTATGCTCCTTTTTCTGGTTTCTTGCACCTAAATAAGGAGGGTTTCCCAAAATATAAATTTCATCACCTGCTTTTTTGGGACAAACCTCTTCCCAATTAATTCTTGTAGCATTAGCGCAAATAATTTTACCAGACTCTTTTAAGGGTAAAATTGGTTTAGTATGACCAAAATTCTCTTTAAATTTAACATTCATTTGGTGTTTTGATAAGTAAAGCGATAGAACCGCAACTTCACATGCAAAATCAGCTATCTCGATGCCATAGAAATTCTCAAGGCTGATAAATGAATGAGCGTCGCTTTTAAAAAGGCTTTTTAACTCACATCTTCTGTTCCAAATTTCTATTTCCAATAATCGCAGCTCTTTGTAAGCAATAATTAAAAAATTACCAGATCCACAAGCTGGATCAAAAATTTTAATTTTAGTAATTCTTCCCAATAATTTATTTAACTTTGCCTCATCATTATAAGCTTTCTCAAATTCTTCTTTTAATTCATTTAAGAAAAGTGGCTCTATAACCTTCATAATATTTGGCACGGAAGTGTAGTGCATTCCAAGACCACCTCTCATTGATGGATCAACCACAGCCTGAATCATTGAACCAAAAATATCTGGGTTAATTTCCGACCAATCAAGCTGGCCACACTCAGAAATTAGATCTCTAGATTTTTTTGAAAATTTTGGCGCATCATAATTTGCAGCAAAAAGACCTCCATTTACATAAGGAAATTTTTGCAAATAATTAGGAAATTTACTCTTATCTTTTACATTTAAGCTTTCAAATAATCTATTTAAATATAAATCAAGGTCACTGCCATCGACAGCTGTATGGGAACTGACACTATTAGTAAAAATTGCTTTATCAAAAACCCCCGTATCTTCTGCAAAATAACAAAAAAGTAATCTTGATAGAAAAATATTTAACTCTCTGAGATCTTTGTCATCTTGATACTTATTATCTTTTAAGATCTCATCATAAATTTTTGCCATTTTGCTAGCAGCTTTAATATCAGCAGGGTTCTCATTTTTATAGGCGGTTTTTTCAATTCCTGCTAATGGCAAAAAGAAATCAAAATTTTTTGGCAGATCGTTCAGTGAACAATCAAGGTTATCTTTAGTTTTAGTATCAATTGCTAAAATATTTTTATAATTAGTGACAATGATAAATCTTGGGTTGTGTTTATGGGTTTTACTATCTTGATTAAGATCGTTAATTGTATGGTGCAAGTCCCGATCCTTTTCCTCAAAAAAGAAGGTCTTTTTCTTTAGAATGGTACATCCATCAAGTTTTGATAAATTATGCTTTCCTTTCTTTAAGAGAGTAATTGTTGCTTTAGGCAGGTTATAACAAGTTAGGAAATCAAAAATAAAATTATCATAGCAATAATCATCATTTTGTATATCACTTGCTAAGTTGCTGATATTTTTCTCGATAACGCTATAACTTACCATCTTAACTTTAAATATTATGAATTTCTGCCTAAGATTTGAAATGCGGTGTCCTTCAATTATAATATATTATAGGTAATTGTCAATTATTTTAGGGTTCGTGGTGACGACACCCCCACCCTACATCTCACCCCTCTAACGCAGGAGAATTGGACTGAGTTTCATTTAACGAGATTCATCTCCAACAAACTCTAGAAGAGTTTATAAGGCTCTGAATGACAGGGGTATCTTAATGAGATTCATCGTAAAGAAGCTGTAAAACAGCTTCTAATGCTCTTCAATGACTAATATAGCTCGATGAGATTCATCGCCAACAAACTCTAGAAGAGTTTGTGAGGCTCTCAATGACAGACGACCTCCTCCCTACCCCCTACCAAACAACTTCGATAGCAAAGAAGCGATACCGCGCTTTGATTGTACAATATAAACCATGTTAAGATCGCCCCAAGTGTTAACCATGGTTCTGATGCGGTCATGGATCGGATCAACGGCAATGATAATTGAAAGTAGCTTGCTAGTGATGCTAACAGGAACGGCAAAAGCGCTATACATACTGGTAAGCATGATCAGCGAAGCGCTAGGAACTGCTGCGGTACCAACGGATAAGCCAACTGCGGTTAAAACAACCCAAAGTAGATTAACATCCATACCAGCTAAATTAGCGGCAAGCAAGAAGTAAACCACCAAACTAATACTAGTACCATCCATGTTAAAAGTTGCACCAATTGGCATCAAAGCACGATTATGACCCTTATCTTTCATGTCATCAGGCACTACTAACGATTGGGCAGCTCTAATATTATGTCCCAAAGTTGCTACTGAAGATGAAGTAGTTCCCGCAGTTGCCATCACCGGCAACGCCTTAACCAAAAATGATTTATAAGTTTCGCCTTGCACTCCTAAACAAAAGACTTTTCTAATAATGGTAATAATAAAAAATTGATAAAATAACAAAATAGCAGCATAAAAGGCAATAAATTTACCAAGATCAGAGAAGAACTGCAAACCGCGAGCATTTAAGATCTCCAAAAAAGAAGCATAAACGGCTACTGGTGCGATAAATAAAATCAGCATCAAAACTCCAAAGATAATCCGATCAGAAAAATTAATTAGCGCCAATGAATGATCAATATTACTGTTAGTCTGTTGGGCATTTTGATGTTCAGCTTTTAGATTTCTGATATAGCTAAATTTATCAAAAATTGCAGCGGCAAAAATTGCAGTCAACAAAGCGCATAAATTTTTGGCAATAAATGCAAAAATACCATGAGCGAAAAATCTAAAAATCACTGAAGCAGTGACGCCACCAATCATTACCAAAATCACCAGTGGAATGCCCTGCGGGGCTTTTTTATCGAAAATCACTTCATTGGCACCACCTAGCAAAGGCTCAATAACCTCTTTGAACGGAAATAGCTGAAAAGCACCAACCGCGTAAATATTAGCAATCGTTGTCGAGATCAGATAAAGCAGCATAATATCAAAAACTAGCACGATAAACTTCTTAGTAGCACCCTGCGGTGAGCGAAAAAAGATGCTAAACATTGCTGCACCAATAACAAAGAATGTCCATTTCTTTAATGGCACGAAAAAAGCACTTTTCATCGCTGCATAGGTCTGCGCCTCAAGTCTAACTCCGTAATAATTCGATATTACCGATAATATTACCGCCATGAGCAAAAATATTGGTAGTAAAATAGTAAACAAATCTCTTTTTTTCGCTATTGCAGTCATTTTTTTTAATTAATTTATATTATAAAATATTTTATATGATTGTAGCTACTATTCAATTCTTTATTTGATCTAATTTATGAGCCAAAAATATTGCATATATATTTTACTGCAGTTATAATTTGTTAAGAAAAACATGAAGTTAAATAAAAAATTAATCACCTAGTCAAAAGGGCAAATATTTTTATACAGGCTTGATTTTATGCTGCCTTATACTATTTTGTCTATCTTTATTTATGTTTGCGATGGAGTATCTTTTGTGCCGTCCTTATTCTGATATCTCAGTTCATATGGAGAGGTTTAATCACTCAGGAGGCGGTTTATCTTCTCTTACCTCAAGCCCAGTGATGTCAGCGTCGATATCTGTCGTTTCTAGCTTCGCCAATAACAGCAATGTAAAATTATACTTTTTGCGCTCTAACTGCAAAGACTTAACAAGGTTAGATTATTTTTGTAAGAAATAAGAAATATGCTGTTGAAATAACGTGCGATCAGGCTATTAGTTAAAAATAACGCAACATCTACAATTCACCAGTTTAATATCATTGTCAGCTTAAAAAAAGATAGCAGCCCCACCCTTTTAATGGTTATATTAATAAGGTGGAGCTTATGATATGTAGTTTTATCTATTTAATAGATGTTAAGTGATTATCGATAGCTAGATCGATCATTTTCTTAGTCTCTTCGATATCTCCAAATCCTAATTTGTTAGTTAGGTTCAAGAAGCAGATGCCATGAATGTTTGCCCAAAGAGCTTTTACATAAAGGTCTTTGTTTTTGAAGTCGCCTTTGATGTTTTCAGAAACGATATTTAGGATGCTGCTAACTCTAGCAGTATATTTTTCTGGGAACTCATAATCTTTTCTTAGTTTCAATTCGAAAATTGCACTCCATAGATTTAAGTTTTTTTGTGCGAAATCAAGATAGCTATGCGCTATTGTTTTAAGATTCTTATTAACGCTAGAGCTTTTATTGTCCCTTAGGTTCTTGTTGATGTGAGCTTCAAGATCTTTAAGAGTTTTAAGATTAACATGGATTACCATATCATCTCTATCGTTAAAAATGTTGTAGATAGTACCCACGGCATAGCCGATAGCAGAAGCTACTTTTCTGGTACTTAAGTTTTCTAAACCTTCTTTTCTTAATATTTTACGACCATTAGCTGTAGCCATGTCGATAAGTTCTTGTTTAGTATGTTCCGATCTTCTTACCATAAGATTAAAATTTAGTTAGTATGAACGTTATTCATGTTAACACGCCTAAATATCAATTGCAAGTGTTTTTTTTATTTTTTTTGACTTTAGTTATATAATTGACAATTATAGATTATAAATATATAATACTTAGTTAATATTAACACCAAAAATTTATTATATGCTTATTTATAAATATTTCTTCAAACCATGTGCTGTTGTTGCTGTATTAGCAACTTTTTCATGCTCTTCGCAGTTATCTGTTAACAGTTATAAACAGTCTCAAGATAATCCTGTGGTAGCTAAATATAAGGACGGAGTGGTTACTAAAAACGAAATTAACGATAAAATTACAGATTATAACAAAAATAACCCCAAGGCGAAAATTGCTAGCTTCGATGACTTGCCGACTGCGCAAAAAGAGGTTTTAATTAAAGATTTAGTATTGCAGCGTGTTACTGCCAAACGAGCTAGAAGCCTTAATTTAAACAACGACGATGATTATAAGAAGGTTATTTTTAACACGCAGTTAAAGTTATTGCAAACAAAATTATATTTTAAATTGATTGCTGATGCTAGTGACGAGAAAAATGTGAAAGCAAAATATGATGATCTGGTTTTGAAACTAAAAGATAAAGAGGATTTAAAAATTGCCTTGATAGTTGTTAAAACTGAAGATGCGGCACAAAAAATCTATAAAAGATTGCAAAAAAATCGTAAACTTTTCTCATATTTGGTAAAAACTAAGTCTATTGATAAACAGTCAAAGAAGAATAAAGGGGTGATTGATTACTCTATTGAAACTTCATTTCCGACTAATATAGTCACCATTATTAAATCGCTGCAAAAAGGTCAAATAGCCAAGCCTTTGGCTATTGGCGATAATTGGGCTGTGGTTAAGCTTATAAACAAAAGGAGTGCAAAAATTAACTCTTTTGCACTATCAAAGAACAAGCTGTCGCAATCTTTATCTTTAAAAGCTGTTGAAGATTTTAATAAAAAGGCGCTCAAAGAGGCTGAAATTAGCTTAATAGTTGAGTAATATATCTTATAATGATAATTAATTCTCGACTGAGAGTTTTGTTGTTTTTGATGTCTTCTTTTGTTTTTGTTTCCAACAATGCGAGTGCTGTAGCTTTTTATAACTTGATGAATAATATTGATCAGGTAACTAGAAATCAAGATAGAGCCTTATATCTAAACAAAATTAAGCAGCAAAAAAAGCAAGCGACAGCAAAAAGACTGTCTTTTCAGCCTATTAAGACTAAAGGGAGTAAAAAAGTAGTTATTAATAAGTGCTACAAAATTAACTCCTTTGCAATTGATGAAAATTCGACCATTAAGCAGCGGCAATTCGATGAAGTTACTGAAAAATATATTGGCAAATGCTTTGCAGTTAGGATTATTAACGATATCAAGGACGAGCTAAACTCGCTAATTGTGGATAAAGGTTATGTTACAAGTTACGCCTTATTTCCTGCACAGAATGTTATTGCTGGTAAGCTTAAATTTAAGATTTTTGAAGGTAAGATAGAATCAGTTAAGATCGGAGACGGTAAGGCTGGTGATAGAATGCAGTCTTTTATGTTATTTGGCTTTGCTGAGAATCAGAAACTCAATATCGATGATATTAATCAAGGGCTACATCAAATGCGCAAGCTTCCTTCTAGCAACGCTAAACTAAAAATTGAACCGGCGACAAGGGTTGGTTATAGTAATGTTGTCATTGAAAATGATAGATCTATACCATTTAGTGCTAATGTTGCATATGACAATTTAGGTAACGACTTTACTGGTCGTGATAGAGTTTCTGGCTCCATAGCTACTGAAAATTTATTAAATTTATCAGAATCAATTGAGCTTTCGGGCAATAGCGCGATAAATAACGGCGATGATAAAGGTATTAAAACATCCAATTTCGCTATTACTATTCCTTATCGTTATTATACGATTTCTTTTAATTATTCAAATGCCAATTACAAGGGAACTGTATCGTCGCTTGATGGTGATTTTTTGATAATTGGATCATCTAAAAATAGAAACATTTCGATTGATAAATCGTTGGTAAATAGTAAATTGCTCACGGTCAATTTATTATCCACTTTATCCATAAAATCGACCTCCAATGGTAATTATCTGCGAGGTTTGGTAAGTTCAAATAATAAAAATCTATCCGCGCTAAACATCTCACTATTAATGTCAAAAAAATTTAAAAATAATATAAATATTTTTGTTAGACCATCTATCAATAAAGGGTTGACATATTTCGATGCTGATAGAGATAGTTCTCAGACTGGGGCTCAGGACCCGAAAAATCAATTTCTGTTTTATAAATTATATTTTTCCGCCTCTAAAGCTTTTAAGTTAAAATCCTTGAGTAGCAGAATACTTTTTGCAACTGAATTTGATAGCCAGATTTCTCGTGACGTATTGCACGGCTCAGAGCAATTCTCAGTTGGTGGTTATTTTTCGGTTAGAGGGTTTGCTGATTCCTATCTTAGTGGTGATCATGGCTATTTTATTAGAAACAAGGTTAATTTACATTTAGGATCCTTACTAGCAGGGTTAACTAATAATAATTTGTTGCAAAATAGCTACATTGAACCTTTTTTTGACTATGGCGCTGTTAGAAATAGAGTTGTAGCTGGTGGCGGTAGATTATCTGGAGCTGGTATTAAGATTATCAATAATTCAAGATTTTATAGCAGTTCCGTTACTTACTCCAGGGCCTTAGGAAGGTCGCAGTTGCTTGATCAATATAAGAATGAAAATCATAGTGTTTATCTTCAACTTAGCATTAATTGCTGCTAAGAATCTTGGTCCATAAATTCGATAACCTTTTCTACCAATATCGAGATTCCGCTTCTGGCTTCTGATATATTATTGGCAAGCATAAAAGCTGGAGTACTGACAACTTTATTGAAATCGTCGACAATGGCGCCATTTACTGCGCATTGTAAATGATTTACTCCTTGCTTTTTTAAGAATGACGAAGTGCTTTCATCGTTACCAATGGTAGCTTTAACATGATTATCTGTAAATATTTTACCAATTAAAATAGGTGCAATACAAATAAAGCCACAAGGTAGCTTATTATCTTTAAAATCAGAGATTTTATTGATAACTAATTCATTTACTTTGAAGTTTTCGCTATCAAAAGCAAAATTTGAAAGGTTTTTGGCAACGCCAAAGCCTCCTACCACAACTACTGCGTCATAATCATTACTTCTGAGATCGTTCAGGTTTTTTATATTGCCGCGAGCTATTCTAGCTGACTCTATTAAGACATTTCTTGTCTCTTTCATTTCCTCGTCAGTGATATGATTAACTACATGATGTTGATCAATATCAGGAGCATAGCATTGATAAGAGCAGGTTTGCTCTTCTATTGCAAGCATTGTTAATACTGCCTCATTAATTTCTGATCCATCTTTAAAGCCGCATCCCGATAATATTAAAGCAATCTTTTTTTGATTAGACATAAAATTATGAATTTAGGTTAATATTTAAAAAGTCTTTTGTACCCCAAAAATGAATCTATAATTTCTGGCTAACTGATCTTCTTGGAATTTTTGATGAATGGTTTTGCCAATTTCAGCGGCAATTCTAGTATTCTTTAAGATGGACTTTGGTAAGATATAGTTAAACCCTATTAAGCTTTCCAGATATTGCCTATCTTGAATTGTCGGATCGGCAGTTACTATCATGTTAGGATTTAATGATTTATCTCTACCTACAATAGCATCCATTTTGTTGTAATCTAACCTTGCTGAAAGTGATAAATTATTATTGATATTTTTAGCTATCCAGGCGGTAGTATTATAGCTATCACCTCTTTTGTAACCGTTACTATTGCTATTCATTTTAAGTGATAGATTGATTTGCGCTCCATACGAAAAATTTTCTTTAATTTTGGAATAACTAACGCCTGGTAAAAATTCGTAAGACCCTGACCCTAATTGCATTGGATAAGGCAATCTATTGCCTTTGACGTCTCTTTGATTAATACTACCTGTTGGAATTGATAATCCAGTATTTAATATTAATGATTTATTTAATTTAAAAGATAGGTTGATTTTACTATCGCCGATGCCATCAACATTTCTTTCAAATTCGCTGTTATTGCCTCTTTTGTGATTCATTTCTTTAACTACTACTGAAGTCATAGCCGAGGATGTAATATTGTCGCTTAGGCCATACATTACTGAAGCCATATCCATTTTCATTACCATATCTAATGGTATAACTTTTTTTCTGCTTAATGCTTCAGAATCAGAAACATTACCAGAATTATTTTTTAAATCATTCATCTTCATATGAGAAGAGCGGTATGCTGCCATAAATTTTCCTTTTTTATGAACATGATCTCGCATGACTCCGATCGGAGCGTGGTTGTCGGCCCTATGATTAGGATTGTTGATTTCGTAGGCAGATACTTTTACTGGTAGTGATAAAATGGCAATCGCTATTAGTTTATATATCTTCATAATTAGTTAGTTTTATTTTTATTATCTTTGATTAATGCGCCTTAACTTTAACTTATAACGGAAAAAATTGCAATAGCATAAGGTGGTAATTTTTTTATGTTGACAATTGTAGAAACATATATATTATATTTCCTAGATACTTATTTTAATATTAACAACGACTCAAAATATTTAGCGTTTTGTTCAAGCTATATTATTTTGATAATTATGATTACTTTATGTTACAGTTAAAATTTTTTAGCCGCATTTTAGCGGTTCTACTAACCTCCTTCTATTGTTATAGCGCCTCAGCTTTTGAGTCTAAATTCTTTTACGACATAGGGCTTTCTAATAACTCTATAACTAATGATATCTCTGCTACCGACATTTCTGGTGGTCAAAATGGTAGAGCTGGTGATTCAGTTGTAAATCTAGATGCTGATGGTAAAGACTCAATTTTTGATTTTAAAACCGAGAGTGAGGACTTGGGTTTGTCTTTTGAAGCTGGATTAAAATTTTCCAATGTATATTTTAATGGTTTATTCATTGCTCCTGCGATATTCTATGATCAAATTAATAGCCAATCTGTTGATGATAATAATTTAAAATATAAGATCAATAATAGAATGGGGCTTGATGTTTCTGTTGGTTATGATATTAACAATAGATATGTTAATGGTTTATCGGTTTTTGCATCACTAGGATTTTCTGATGTCGAGTACGAAAATGATGCTTCTAACGTAAATGATAGTTTGTTTTTCAATAGAAATCAACTCACCCAGGCAGTATTAGCAGCTATCCCAGGAACCTCTGCAGATTTTCTTACCAGAGATTTTGGGACCTATAAGAATAGATCTTCTTCGATGATTTATGGCTTTGGTGCTAAATATAGATTGGGTAATATTACTAATTTTGGATCACTTGATAACATACTTGTATCTTTAGAGTACAATGTTCAGGATGTGAACCTTGACTCTAGGCACTATTCTGTACAAGGCGGTCTTATTAAGTTAAAAAATGATTCTAAAATTGAATCGTTAAGGTTTGGATTTACTAAGGAATTGTAAATTAATTTTGTTAATTATTAAATTTATTGGGATATGAAATTTAAAATATTCAGTTTTATTATTACTTCTAAGTTGCTTTTTCTACTTACACTGCAATCTTCATTCGCCTTAACTGAGGGTAGTTACTTTACTGTGGGATTGTCTAATAGTGACTTATCTTACTCTTCTTCATCGAACGGGAGGGCCAATCTTATAACTGGAAGCACTTCCTTTAGATTAGCTTCTGATGGATCGAGTAATAATCAAGATAGCGCCAACCCTTCGTTGAATTTATCAATAGCAAAGTCTTTAAGGGCTAATAAATTCAATATTATTAATGCTCTAGTGAATAAGGTTTCGTTACCCTCTGTTCGTAAATTGACTGATAGTACCTTTATCAACTATAAGATTTTTTATGATCACATGAATGCCGACTTTAGTACTGATTACAATCTATCTCTTAACACTACTGCCTTGTATAATGCCACTGTGTCAATAAATTCAAGATATGGAGCCATGATTGGTCTTGGGTATGATTTACCATACGGACTTTCTACATATTTTAATTACGGCATTTCAACCGCGGATTACAATGTCAAATCTGATTTTGTTTTAGGTTCCGTTAACTATTCTGATGAAGAAAATAATCGAGATACCTCTTCAATATTTGCTTTAGGATTTAATTACGAGTTAATTAACAATATATTGCTTGGTCTAGAATATTCAAGGCAAGAAATTGAACTTAAATCTGATACTTTTTTGATGGATGCTGCCGTTGGTGGTAAAACCTCTACCGTTTTCAATACTAAAATTGATACGTATAGCTTAACTGCTAGCTACAGATTCTAGCCTTGTTAATGTCTCCTAATATTGGATTTATACCATCTCCGCTATTAGGCTACTAGGTCTTGATTGAATTATTTTTACGTCTCTGATCTGACCTCGGTGCTTATCGGCCTCTTCTTTGCTTTTAATGTCGATAATAACAGATTGTAGATGTGGACTTTTGCCCCATATTTGTGTAATATTTTTATTTGATTTGTTGTTGTTTTTAGGAGACTCTTTTTCGAATAAAACTGGCATTGTTAGTCCTTTAAACTTTTTATTAAATTTTATTTGTTGCTCAGATAGTAACTTTTGTAATATTGATAACCTTTCATCTTTGACCTTTTCTTCTATTTGGTTTTTAGAATCAAAGCCTGGCGTACCTGGTCTAGGTGAATATTTAAAAGAATAGCATTGGGTAAAGCCAATTTTATTAACTAGATCTATTGTATCTTGAAAGTCCTTATCGGTTTCACCTGGAAAGCCTACTATAAAATCTGATGATAGTCCAATATCTGGCCTCCCGTCTCTTAATTTTTCAATGATTTTAAAATAGTCTTGTCTAGTATGTTTTCTATTCATATTCTTTAATACATTATTGGCACCACTTTGAATTGGTAGGTGTAAAAAAGGCATTAGTTTGTCGATGTCTCGATGAGCTCTATATAAATCATCTGACATATCCTTGGGGTGAGAAGTTGTATATCGTATACGTTCAATTTGGTCAATTTTTGCAATCTTATCAATTAATTTTGCTAGTGAGGAGTTGTTGCCGCCACTATCAAGTCCATGATAGGCGTTAACATTTTGACCTAGTAGATATATTTCTTTCGTTCCTTGGTCTGCTAATTTTAGAACATCTTCGTATATACCTTGTACGTTTCTTGAGAATTCTGCTCCTCTAGTGTATGGTACAACGCAAAATGTGCAAAACTTATCGCAGCCTTCTTGAATTGTAACAAATGAGCTTGCTGAAGTGCCAGATTTACTTTGTGGTAATTTATCAAACTTTTCGTTTGGAGTAAAATCTAAATTTAGTTGCTTTTTCTTCTCTCTAATAACTTTTCCCACTAAGTCGGGAAGAGTTTGATAACTCTCAGGTCCAACAATGATATCTACGACATCACTTCTTTTGAATATTTGCTCACCTTCGGCTTGTGCTACGCAACCAGCAACTGCCACAATCATTTGTGACCCAGATTCTGCTTTCTTTTTTTTATGAGGCCTGATACGTCCAAGATCGGAAAATAGTTTTTCACTAGCTTTGTGTCTAATGTGACAAGTGTTGATTATGACCATGTCACTATCAGCAACGGTGTCAGAGTCTTCGTAACCAACTGCATTCATTAAATCTTGCATACGATCCGAATCGTAAACGTTCATTTGGCAGCCATATGTTTTCATGTATAACTTTTTCATAACTTATTTTATTTTTTCCAGCCCATTATTATTACAATTTCATATTTTATATCTATGTCAGAGCCTTTATTGTTAGTAATTATAGCATAGTTATTTAAAATTTCATCTAAAAACTTTTTATTAGCGAATTTTTTGCTTCTGGAGTTGAGAATGTTGCCCTGCCCCATGAGCTTAATATCTTTTAGCGCATTGATAGGTTCTTCATAATTGACATCAACCTTATCAAGGGTCGCCACTGGATCGCTAAAGCCTGCTTTTTGTAATAAATTAGCAGCTGTTTGAAGGCTTATCACCGGTATAAACCTAGAAGAAAAGCCCCCAAATACTTTATTTTCAGCTTCTATAGTTGCCTTCTTGAGATCAAGTAGATTCTCTTCACCAAAAAAGCTTGCAACAAACAACCCATCCTTTTTTAGCACTGAATTTACTTGCAGTAAAAACTCAGGTATCTTATTAATATGATGCATATTTAAGTTACTTATAACTAAATCTACCGAATCATTTTGAAATGGTATTAGCTCGTCGTCAAATACAACATTAGAAAAGTTCGATGAATTTAACGAAGAGGTTATTTTATTCTTTATTTTTAGTGTTTTTGATATAGAATTGGTAATTAGATTATCTTTTGCTGATATTTCTAATACATCACTAAAGTTTTTGTCTAATGATGTAATATTTTCAATTATTATACTTGCAACTTCATGGTAAATAAAATTATGTTCTGAAAACTTACACTGATACCTTTTTTGATTTATTTTTAAAAGGTTGCGATCAAATAATATTTCACCCATATTAAACCCAAAAATTATGAAAAAACCTATTTTCTTTAATATTGCTAAGAATTATTTGCTAAAAATATTTAGCTTCTTAACCCGCTTAATATACCCTAATCAATGCTTACTATGTGACACATATATTGATGAGGATGCTATTTTATGCACACATCATTTTAACAAGGTGCAATTTATTTCTGATCCAAAATGCATTAGCTGCTCAGTACCGCTAAACTTCGATGCTAAAAATATTAAATGCATTAGCTGTTTAAGCCAAAAACAATATTACGACTCATCTGTCATTATATTTCTATATGAAAATAATATAGCAAATATGATATTATCGCTAAAGTACAATGATAACACATATGTTTGTAAAAAACTAGCAAAAATATTTATTGGCAGACTGGTGACAAGTGATGCTGATAATGTGGATAGTTATAATATTATTACCGCTATACCGCTGCACAAAAAAAGATTGACAAAAAGAAAATATAATCAATCACTAATATTGGCAAAACATATTGCAAAAGGATTGAGTGGGGTAGATTTATTGCCAGATTTATTGGTTAGGAATTTTTTTACAAAGACTCAGGAGGGTTTGAGCGAAAGACAACGTTATGAGAACTTAAAAGATGCATTCTTTGTTAACGAGAAATATCATAAAATTATAAAAGGTAAGAAAATAATATTGGTAGACGATGTGGTAGTGACCGCAGCTACTATTAATAGCTGCTCTAAAGCTATTAAATCTGCTGGAGCGGCCGAAATTAAAATAGTTGCAATTGCCAGATCTGATAAAAAGATAGCTAAAGCTGGTTAAGTAAAAATGTTGAACTAAGCCACCAGCAATCCTTATTATCAAGATATTTGCTTGGATTAAAACGCCTATTGAAGACCCTAGTAAGATTGCGCATCTCAAGATCAAAATGGTCGTTGATATCTTCAACTTTATAGCCAAAGTTACGCAATTTTTGCTTAATTTCAGCTATTTGAGGATGTTGATCGTTATCTTGATATTCTACTAGGTCTTGGTCGATAAATTCTTGCTGCGGGAAGATGGATATACCATCTTTTGACATATAATGCCAGTCAAACATGTGTGATGGGTCATCCTTCCTATCTAATAATCCAATTTGCCCTTCTGAATTAGTTGCGTAGTAAGCTATATCGCTATGCCCCACGATGTTTTGCTGCTCAATATTGTGGCGCGATATGATATCTTTTGATAGCGCTATTAGCGAATCAAGCTGCTCTTTGTTGAATTTATTGCTATTAACATCTTTATTAAATAGTTCGATACCAATTGAGCTTTTATTGAGGCCGTGACATTCTTTAAAATAGCTATGACCAGCATGATAAGCTATATTATTTTCATCTACTAATTGATATATATCACCATTGTCATTGATAATATAATGCGAGCTTACTTGATGATTCTTTAATAATGCAATGGCACTATTAATATCTTCAGACTCAATATGATGAAATACTAAAAATTCAATATTTCTACTAAAATTAGAATTTGTTACTTCGAAATAGTTAGAAAAAACGTGGTTTTTGTTAATTTTCATTGTTAATTTCAGAAGCATGAACATCAAGAGCGCCTCTAAAGATGTAAGGGAATCCCATTACATTGTTAACCTGATTTTCATAATCAGATCTACCAGTCGCAACAATAGCATCACTTC
>JBDOIV010000068.1:0-1102 GCA_047404215.1 Rickettsiales bacterium | reverse complement strand
AAATAATTATATTTTAATCATGAATATGGATCTAGTCATTTATTTGAAAAGATCTTAATTTAATAGCATAAACACTATGGCTACTAAAAAAGCAGGTGGAAGCTCAAAAAACGGACGCGATTCGGAAAGTAAACGTCTCGGAGTAAAAAGGTACGGAAGTCAATTCGTTAAAGCCGGTGAAATCATCGTACGTCAAAGAGGAACTAAATGGCATCCAGGAAAAAATACCGGTATCGGCAAAGATCACACTATCTTCGCTCTGATAAGTGGTATTGTTAAGTTTGTAAATTCTGGCTACAAGAAGAGAACTTTTATCGAGATCAATCCGGTACAGTAAATTTTCAATGCCATAGTATTGTTCGTTATTTTTTATCTGTTTCTGCGGATATGGCGAAATTGGTAGACGCGCTAGATTTAGGATCTAGTGCCGCGAGGCGTGGGGGTTCAAGTCCCTCTATCCGCACCACTTACAGATAATTTTAACAATCTCAATACCTAATCATCTCATACATATTAAAATAGTTAGTGAATTTTATAATTAACCATTTATAATATAGCTATATTCTAAATATAAACAATTAAATATTAACAAATGGCAATTCAAATCAAAGCAATAGAAGAGAAGGAATTAAAAAAGGGTTTTGAGATAACTGTTCCATACTCTATCGTAGAAGAAAAAATCAATTCATCAGCTCAAGAACTATCTAAAACCGTTAACTTAAAAGGATTCAGAAAAGGACAGGTCCCATCTAGAGTTGTAATTGAAAAATACGGACAATCAATTATGGCCGAAGAATCTGATAAAATAATATCAGAGCAGATAAAAAAAATTATCGAAGATAACGATCTTAAAATTGCCTTACAACCAAAAATTGATGTTAAGTCTTTTGAAAAAGGCAAAGATTTGCTAATCCAAGCTGATTTTGAAATTTTTCCTGAAGTACCTGAGATCGATCTAAAAAAACTTAAAATTGCTAAAAAAGAAGCTACCATCTCATCAGAAGATATCGAGGAAGGAGTAGCGAAGCTTCTGCAATATTTCAAAAAATTCGAGAAGCAAGAAGATTCATATAAAGCGAAAACTGGTGACTCTATTGATATC
>JBDOIV010000067.1:0-6649 GCA_047404215.1 Rickettsiales bacterium | reverse complement strand
AAAACATACCGTAATGAATAATCATTGCCAAATCCTGTGTTATTAATATAAAATTTGTTAAATAATTGGCTTTTATTATTAAATTCAAAAGAGGACTTGATGATATTGTAATTGTTAATTTTGAGACTAGACAGTGAAGAGTTGATTATATCGCTGTAGAGATTTAAATTTATTTGCAAATTCATCTCATCGTTGAGTTTTTTCTTAATGTTAAGAATGTTTGAATTGTTGGTGATGGTATCATTTAGGTCTAAATATGAAGATATTAAATGGCTATTATTATTTTTTAATAACTTGAAGTTAGCATTGCCAGATAACACAGAATTGTCTATGTCACTGATGTGAGAATTGATATTGATATAAAAATCTTTGAACGAAATTTTTTTATTTAAAGGGAAGTTTACATCAACTATTGATTGTGATAGGCTATTGTTAAAAATGGTATCAAGATTTTGTGATAACGGTTTAGATTTATGATTGATGTGTAAAAATAAATCTTTTGAATTACCATCAACATTGGCATTAATTTTCAGGGTTGGGTTTTTAAAGTTATCGATTGATACTGATGATTTGGATATGTTGGAATTGAGAACTTTTCCAGATTCGATGTTGATTTTCATCGACTTTTTATCAAAATTTGCCTCAAGATCTAACTCCGAGAGTGGAGGAAAGTTTTTTGAATACTCTAATATTGCATTATCAATCTTTGATTTTGACTCAAGAGAGGATAGGATAATCTTTGATGAATCATTATCTCTTGAAAGCGCTATTTTTGTTGATGAAGACTTTACAACTCCTTGCTTAAAGTGATTTTTGATCCAATTTCTTATCTTTGGAACGTCAATAGATTTCGGCCAAAATTGATCGATATCAGATAGCTTAATATTTGATAAATTGATGTCGATATCTGAGCTTGAGAAGTTTTTAATACCATTGATGGTAAACGTTGAGCTGAAGGCGCCTGTGTTTTGTGATGATAGTTTGTCTTGATCATTTATTACTAAGCCTTTTAGGTTTTTTGATGACAAAGAGTCATTAATGAAATCGTAGCGTAGATTGATTATGGAATTCTTTATATTTAAAGATTTGTGAAGCATTTCTTTAAGCTTTAACTCCAGATGTGGCGATGATATGCTGATATCAATATATTTCTTATTATTGCTTTTTAGATAGTTAGCTCTAATATACGATCTTGAGTGTATTTTGTCGAAAATTACGGGACTAGAAAATATATTTGACAATATGTTAAAATTGAATTCTGACATGTTTATGTCGCATTGCCCATTTAGGTTATGTTTGTTTATGTTGCAATAAGTATTTATTTCAAAACTTTGATCTTCCCTTTCTATCAGTTTAATTTTAAGTTTATTTCTAATTTTAATATCGCCATTTTTCTCGATGTTTAGTTCGGAATATGGCATAAAGAGCTTTAAATCTTTTTTTGCATTATTTTTTAGCTTAATATTAAAATCAATGATTTGAATTTGCGAAATTGTTTTTAGTAGCGCTAAAATTTTTTCATTTCTATTGCTTGAACCCTTGCTGTTGTTTTTATCATTTTGATTTAGGCTGATGCTATCTGAGCTGTAAGATGCGTTTTTTAGGATAATGATCGATGGCGTATAGTCGAAGATCAGCAGTTTGTATATTGGCAATGCTAATGAGATATTGGGAATTGACAAAGAGTAAGAATCTGATAAATCATTAAATTGCTGTGACTTGAGATTTATTAGATCCATTTTAACTTTACCGCCATTGGTAAAAGAGAATTTTATGTCATCGAGGGTGAGTTTTTGAGAAACCCTTGTTGAAATTTTTTCGGTAATTATTGATTTAATGTAGGGTACTGAAAAGGGCTTGATTTTGGTTAATATAAAGTAGTAAGTAAAAAATAGCGATATAAACAAGGCTAGCAAGATATTAACTTTGTATATAACGCTAAAATTAGAATTAATTACCTTAAAATATTTGTATAAATGGGTTATAAAGGTATTAAATCTATTTCTACTTGATCTGGATGGTGATTTTTTTGACATATGTTAATTACTAATTCCAGGGGTATTTTGATCTAGTGGCGTTATTTAAATAAACAGTTTTAAATAGTATATCAAATCCCATTTGCCTTCTAAATCCAGCAGAAAAGAAAGCGGATAACCCAACCATTAATAATGTGCAAATGATATGATATATATTGGCAAACATAGCATAAATTAGACTAATTTTTACTGAATAACTATACATTACTATGTACGTTATATAGAAAATGGGCAATAGAGAAGTGTAATATATTATAAATGATTTAAAGAAAGATAATTTGCTATAATCTGAATTAATGATTTCAACTTTCATTAGTCTTTTACCAATTGTAGCATGATAAGAAGAAGAGTGTAGATAGGCATAATAAAGAGACCCAATAAATAGAATTGCTAAGATTAAATAAATAAAATCAGTAAATACAGGATGAGATTGTATAAATACAATTTTTTCTGAAGAGTCAATTACGTCAGTACCAAAAAAGGCCGTAAAGTCTTTTGATAGAGTGATTATTTTATCAGAGAACCAGATAATTGAGGCTGTCTGTATCGCTATAGCTCTAATTATAAATACTAAAATAATATCGATAGCGGTCGCCGCCGATCTTCTAATTGGACCAGCATCTGCAATTTCATCATAATCTATATTCGACTCTACTTTAGTGTTCATATCCTAGTGTGTTTAGTTTTAAATTATTTAATTCTGCTATATTACTAATCAACTCAATATTGTTTGAGGATTTAGAGATTACCTCTCCTATACTATTTAAACTTATATTGTGTCTATTTGCAATAGTTAAGATGTTATTTTTTTGCCCTTTGTTAGTAGTTAGTAATAGCTGAAAATCTTCTCCACCGGTAATTAAATCTTGAATTGTGTAATCGCGACTGCCGATAACTTTTTGGGCGATATTGCTAATAGGAACCTGATCCAGATTTATCTTAGCGCTAACATTTGATTCTATGCAGATATGATTGAGATCTGCCAATAGTCCATCTGATATATCTATCGCTGTTTTTGTAACATTATTTGCCGCAATTTCGTGAGCAAATTGGTAAGCGATGGATGGCTTGTTATGACAGTTGAGTAAGTAATTTATCTCGCTGGAATTTAGTTCACTGAATACACTGTTATCAAGTTTGTACTGCAATCCTAAATATGAATCTCCTACGGTGCCAGTAACGAAGATTTCGTCCCCAATTTCTGCAGAGCTTCGAAGTAGCAACTTATCTGAATCTGCTTCGCCAAATATGGTGACACTGAAAAATAAATCATTATTAGTTCCAACGGTATCGCCACCTATCAGCGATATGTTGTGCTCATTTTGAATATTTTGTAGCTCGTGACAGAATTCATCATAAAAGCCATTCATCAAATCTTTTCTTTTGGGTAAGCCAAGCATGTAATATTTGGGAATAGCTCCAGAAGAAGCGATGTCAGATATATTGCTAAGTAATAATCTTGAAGCAATATCTCTAGGATTATCTTTTGATAAGAAGTGCACATTTTCAACGAATAAATCTTTTGAGGTTACAAATTGATATCCGTTACGAGGCTTGATAAGTGCGACATCGTTACCTAAGCTAAAGGAGGCGGAATTATCCCAAGCCAGAGGCTTTAAATATTTTGCTATAAAGTCGAATTCGGAAAATGTTTTATTCATTTGCAATTGCTCTATTTAACTTGATTTTTAACTAGGTACTATTTATAATAAAGAAAATTGGTTGTAATGTCAATAATTGATCAAAAAAATGATATCTGAAGATTTTTTAAATAATATAAAGCAAGAATTGCAAGACCTTAAGTCTAGCGGATTATATAAAAGCGAGTACAATATAACTAGTAAACAATCTGCCGAGATAGATGTTCAAGAAGGGCAGGGCGATAAGCACATGCTTAACTTTTGCGCTAATAATTACTTAGGATTGGCTGATAATCAAAAACTTATTGATGTAGCAAAAAAATCATTGGATGACTATGGCTTGGGAACCGCCTCGGTAAGGTTTATTTGCGGAACGCAGGATGTTCACAAGAAGTTCGAAAAAGAATTGGCTGACTTTTTGGGCTATGAAGATGTTATCACATATTCTTCATGTTTTGCTGCTAACGGTGGAGTGTTTGCTTCATTATTTGGACCTGAAGATGCAATTATATCGGCAAATTTAAATCACGCTAGTCTTATTGACGGTATTAGACTTTGTAAGGCTAAAAGATATTTCTACCAATTTGATGATATGGCGGATCTAGAAGCGAAGCTTATTGAGGCAAAGGATCATAAGGTTAAGGTGATAGTGACTGACGGTGTTTTTTCTATGGATGGAGATATTGCCAAATTAAATCAAATATGTGATTTAGCTGATAAACATGGGGCAATGGTCTTAGTCGACGATTGTCACGCCACTGGTGTTATCGGTGAAGATGGAAAAGGTACTGCGCAGCTATGTAAAGTAGAGGGTAGGGTTGATATTTTAACTAGTACCTTAGGAAAGGCCTTTGGAGGTACTGGTGGAGGTATTATAGCTTCAAAAAAAGAAGTGATAGACAAGCTGCGAAATAAGAGTAGGCCTTATTTATTTTCAAATAACATTTTGCCATCTACGGCTGCAGTTGGCATTGAAATTATCAACATGATCAAGAGTTCACAGGATCTAATCAAGAAGCTTGATGATAATACTCAGTATTTCCGTAAGGAAATGGAAGATGCGGGTTTTGATATTAGGCCTAGTACCCACCCTGTGGTTGCAGTTATGTTATATGATGAAATCTTAGCATCGAAATTCGCTCAAAAAATGATAGAAGAGGAGAATATCTATGTTATTGCCTTTTCTTTTCCTGTAGTACCAAAGGGCGAGGCAAGAATTAGGGTGCAAATTTCGGCCGCTCATGATAGGGACCATATTGATAGAGCTATCAAATCTTTTATTAAGGTAGGAAAAGATCTGGAAGTGGTAAAGTAGTGTTATTAACCAATAGGTTATTAGTTTAAAATTAAAAATAGTAAATTTATATAAAATAAAATGTCAAAAGATTATAATTCGAGAAGAGCGCCTTCTCAAGCGAGCCATGGAAATAGAAACTTCGATAACAGAAGGGGTGGCAGTAGGGCGCCCAATAGGAACTCGAGCCAAAATAGAAATAGCCAAGGAAGGCGTCCCAAGAAGTCAGCGATTTTGCTAAAATCATCGGTATACGCTTTTGGAGTAATATTTTTAGTATTATTAGGAGCTTATTATTACGCAAAAAATAACAAGCCCGCACTTTTAAATAATTCACTTATTTCTAGCAAATGTCAAAAGTCAAAATCTATTGTAATTACAAATGAAATTGAAGATATTAATGTATATGGATCTCATGTTGTAATATTGACTAAGGAGAAAAATGACACTCAAGAGCTAATTAAGCTTGATAGAAAATGTTTCAGTGAAATATCTAGGCAATCATTTAAAATTAAATAGCACGTAAGTTTGTAGCTTAACGCTTTGCTAATTGGTGCGTGTTAGTATTTTGGTAATATGGACGAGGTTCGAATACTGTATGGGTATCGTACCTTCTGGGAACTGGAGCTGGTAGTCCATATTTAGCATAAGATGCGACAAATTCATCATATCTACTTCTTCGAACAAGAAGTACTGGGCAATCCAAGCAATTTCTAACAGTTCTAGTGTAGTGACAATCTGAGTCGTAAGCGACCATTTCTTGGTCTGGAGGGTAATATATGTCTATGATATCGTTTCTGCAATAGTTTTCGGTGTGAAACATGCCAAGCATAAAGAGGCTAAATACTGATGTGAATAAGGTTGCAATGGCTTCCACGGCGTTATTTTTTAATTAATAACTTTATAACAAACTATAGCATTGTTGTATGCTAAAATTAAATTCAAATTCTAATATAATATTAAAGCGAAAATAAATAAATTTGTCAAATTAATTTAATAAAAAAATAAAAAACTTTTTTCTTTACAATAATTTTTTGTGATTGGTTAGCGACAAACTGTTTGATATAACTTAGGTTGCAGGAGTATTTTATAATGAGTCACTAATGAGAGGTTGTGTGATGATTGATTGGCTTGGTGGTTATGACTAAGGTTGTATTGATTGTCATTTATGCTTATATATATTGGTTTACATAATATACATTATAGGATTAATATAAGTATCAGTTTATATCCCGTATCTCGCTTTAGTTAATTTACAGCCCTTTAAGCAAGGACCTTTATCACTTCAATGCAAATTGTTTTAGTGAATATTCAAGAATCTTTTATTAGATTTTTTGTTATAAGTGCCCGACCGATTTATCAATCACCTTTGATCGCTTTATCTTATTTTGTTGACAAATAAAGTTAATATTGATACAATAATTTTATAGAATTTTTGTGGCGTTAAAACCATGAATATTAAATTTGGAGACGTGGCCGAGTGGTCGAAGGCGCTTCCCTGCTAAGGAAGTATACGGGTGACTGTATCGAGGGTTCGAATCCCTCCGTCTCCGCCATTTTATTTATCACCAATAAGGTTATCGAATTGGTATGGTAAATAAAATAATGAATTGTAGATTTGAACCCTTATTAGAGGGTTCGACAGGAATCGTATTAAATCTTTACGAACGTATGTGAGT
>JBDOIV010000066.1:0-1838 GCA_047404215.1 Rickettsiales bacterium | reverse complement strand
CATCACCGCGCACTCTGAAGCTACCACGCTCCAAATTCATATCATTGCGCTCATATTGCAAATCGAAGGGTGTAGGAAATATGACAAAATTATAGCGACAATAAAAGGCGTTACTATGAAGCTAACGCGATATAGAACAAATCCTATTACTGCAAATAACAAAAATGATAAGATTACCCTAGATTCAACTTTCATATTTCCTCTATCTTGCAGTTAATAAGTAGACATCCTGAGATCTATAAGTCAAATTGAATCCCATTTTTGCAAAATTCTGTACAATATTAATTGCATCTTTGCAAACAACGTCAACTTTAACGAAATCTTTGGAAATGGATTTTACATCAAATTGTGTCACAAAATCACTTTTCTGCAACCTGTTTTTAATTGCAAGCCACTGCGTCAATCTTCTGACTGGAATTTCAATTCTAACAATTCCATCATCACTCTCCTCAGCTCTATCAAGGCTATTACTAGATAAGTATTGGATTAACTTTGACGCCACCTCGCTTTTCACCTTATCTTCATTATAACGATTAGTATTATTGAACCCTAGTCTATATTGAAACTTATCTTGTAGCGTAAAACCTTTGATTGTTAATTTAGCTTTTAGATTTTTTTTATTATATGAATAAAAGGCAGCATAGACAAAATCTACACCATATTTATCAAAAAACTCTCTAACTTGCTTTTTATCAATTGACACAACATTTTGCGAATTAATAATAGAAATGTTAAATATATCACCCCTGATAACTTGGAAGTTTTCAATGGATTGTTGATCTATTATATCTACAATGCTAGTTTTCCACAGATTCTCATCATCCCAAACAACAGCTTTATTACCATCCATAAGAACTGGGATCAATAAAAATTGCAACTTCTTCGTTTTATTTTCATTTTTCACAACCCTGTTATGCTCACTAATATAACTTTCAACATAATCTTTAGAAAATCTGATGTCCAAAACGGCAAAATAGCTATTTTCTGAAATCGTCTCTTCAACAACCCTCTCTTGAATTACCATGTCCTCAATATCTCTACTTTCAATATTTTTCACATCAAAATCAATATTGATTCTTGTAAGTAATCTTTCTAGAGCCTTTCTTCTAGCCTTAGAAAAAGCTTTACCTCTAGACTGCGCAGGACTATCCGACTCTGCTCCTACGTTAATATTTTGAACAAAATAGATCTCGCTTTCATTAGCAATGGATGCTGCACTGTAACCAAGTAAAGAGATAACAATCACCAACCAAGCAAGATTCTCTATTAGCTTTTTATTAAAAATTGCAATATTCATTAGACTTACAGTAATTTAGTATTAAAATCCGCTAAATCAATTATATACCTTACATAGTAATACTTGTTTGGAAAATATCAAGTAAATACTTGACATTTATCTTTTGTTATATTAGAATTAGATATTCTAAATGATATTATTGCAGTTAATAGAATTAACTAAGCACGTTAAAGCAACACCCCCTAGGCCTTACGGCTGAGAGGAGTATCTTGAGCATGGTTAGCTGTTTAGCAGTAAAAGTTGAAATAAAAATATATTAATTATGTTAGCAATTGTAGAAATTGGTGGAAAACAATATAATGTTATCAAAGATCAAAAGTTGATCGTCGATAACCTAGGCCAAGAGGAGGGTTCAAAGTTAACTTTCGAAAAAGTTCTTTGCATTAAAAAAGATGACGGATCTGCTGTAATCGGCGAACCTACAGTCCCTGGCGCTAAAATTGAAGCGGAAATTTCAAGAAACTTTAAAGATAAGAAGGTTCTTATCTTTAAAAAAAGACGTAGACAAAACTCAAGAAGAAAAAGAGGTCATCGTCAACAC
>JBDOIV010000065.1:0-1367 GCA_047404215.1 Rickettsiales bacterium | reverse complement strand
AGTCCCGGACTTTCTAATAAAGATGCGACCATCGTTACCAAGACCATTTTGTAGTTTGGTTATATAATCTTTGAACTCTTGGTTTTCTATAGGATTGAAATTGCCCTCTAAATCGATATTTTTTAATTTTTGAGGATTAGATTTATAGCAATCAGCTAAGTCGCTAATTTTTTTGCCAGAATCTTTTAGTATTGCTAAAACCTGTAGTGCTGAGACTAGGCCATCGCCAGTGGTAGAGTGGTCGGAAAGAACGATATGACCGGATTGTTCGGCGCCAAAATTGTATTTTGATTTTTTAATCTCCTCCAGGATGTAGCGATCGCCAACTCCGACGCGGCAAGTGTTTATGCCCATGTAGGCAAGATGGTTCTCTAGTGCTAAATTTGACATGTGCGTAATTACAACGGTATCTTTTTTAAGATTACCCTCATCATGTAATTTTTCAGCAATTAGAGCGATTAATTTATCACCTTCAATGACCTGACCTTTTTCGTCAACTATCACTAACCGATCAGCATCGCCATCTAGAGCAATTCCAATGTCTGCCTTGTTGTCAAGGACTGCTTGGCTTAGCTGCTCAGGAGATGTTGAGCCACAATTTTCATTGATATTATAGCCGTTTGGGTTGTCGCCAATTGCAACTACGTTCGCTCCTAATTCCCACAATACTTTTGGTGCAATTGCGTAAGCAGCGCCATTAGCGCAATCAACAACAACCTTCAAGCCACTTAAATCTTGATCTTTTGGAAAAGTATTTTTAACGAATTCAATATATCTATACTTCCCTTCATCAAGGCGAGTAGCTTTACCAATATTGGTGGTATCAGCATTTAATTCTTGATTGCCATCAATTAACTTTTCGATCGCTAACTCTACTTCATCAGGAAGTTTTTCGCCATTTTTATCAAAAACCTTAATACCATTATCATAATATGGATTGTGAGAAGCGGAAATCATTATTCCCACATCTGCTCTTAAGGATTTTGTAAGCATGGATATTGCGGGAGTTGGAACTGGTCCAAGTAAAAATGTATCCATTCCTACAGCTGTAAAGCCAGAGGTTAGGGCGTTTTCAATCATGTAGCCCGAAAGTCTAGTATCTTTACCAATTACGACGCGATGACGGTGATTGCCATCTTGAAAGTAGGAGCCAATGGCCATTGCTATTTTTAAAATATTATCAGCAGTGATTGGAAATTTATTTGCCTTACCTCTGATACCGTCAGTGCCAAAATATTTTTTTACCATAACTTAGCCAATTTGTTTTTTTATAGTCTCTAGTGCGGCTCTTGTTCCTGCTGGATTGGAGCCTCCCGTCATTGCAAAATCTTTTTTACCGCCACCACCCTTGGCACCGATGTCTGTTG
>JBDOIV010000064.1:0-2734 GCA_047404215.1 Rickettsiales bacterium | reverse complement strand
GGTAAGTTTATGGACCTACCTCTTGCAGAAGTTGGTATTCCTGCAACAACCGGAGCTCTTGTGAATAATCAAATAAGAAAAAAATTAAAAAATATGAACGAAGAGCAGAAAGAAGAAAACTTAAAAAGATTTATAATGGAATTAGAAAATGATGAGTTCTATCAAAAGTATCCAGAACTTAAAGATGAAACAATAGCAAACTATACTGAAAAATTATTTGGTGAAAAGAAAGCTGATGGTGGACGTATTGGTTTATTTATGGGTAGTGCATATCCAAAAGGTGCAGCTGCATTAAGAGAGATGTTAAAATTATTTGGTAAAAAAAGTGACAGTGTTAAAAATCCGTCTGATATTTTAAGAATAGTAAATCCAAAACAATTTAATAAAACACTAGAAGACCCAAGAATTTATAGAAAGTTTGATGTTGAAAAAGGTATTGGTGCACCTGATATGATTAAGAACATACAAAAAAAAATGACGAGTGATAGACAGAGCACTGTCAAAGAAATGTTAGATGCAGCTAAAAATATTAAAAAGTCTGATGACGCTACTTTAAAATATAAAAATGAAATGATTGAAGAGATGATCAACAAAGGTGCTGATAGAAAAATGGCTGAACAAATGGCGGAGACAATATCTAAGATGGCAGAAAGCGCAGCTGGTAAATCTAATACACCAAAATTAACTGACGAAGGAATCTTACAGTTAGAAAACATATTAAAAAATATGGAGACAGGTGGTAAGAAGCCACGAGATTTAAATGCAGACGGCGGACGTATTGGTTTAAAAGCAGGTATGACGAAGCGTGCATTCATGAAACTTATGGGTGGTGTTGGTGCAGCAATAGGTGCAGCTAAGTCTGGAATATTTACTGGGTTTGGTAAAGGTGCAGGTAAAGAGGTTGCAAAAGAAGTTGTACAACAAACTACAACATCTACACCTCCTCCATATTTCTTTAAGCTTGCAGAAAAAATTAAAATGATGGGCGATGACGTAACCGCTACAACAGATAGAACTATATCTAAGTCTTTAAAATCTAAAGACGGTAAGTCTGAATATTTATTAGAAGAAGACTTAGCTACAGGAGACACGAGTATTAAAAAAATATACAAAGAAAATGATAACATGATTACTGACGTAGAGATCATGGAACTTAAAAAAGGTGAAGTTGTTCAAACTAAAGATGGTAAAGCAATTAAAACTCCTGATGAGTATGAAGAAGTTACAGAGTCTAATTCTAGAATTTACAAAGATGAATTTAACGATCCTGATTATACAGATGGAATTAATGTTGATGAAATTATAAAAGAAGTAGATGACAAAGTACCATCAATCAAATATGCTCAAGGTGGATTAGCCTATATGTTAGGGGAATAATGAATCCTTATAAACTTAAAGATGTATTCAACTATCTAACATCTAACAACCAACTACTAAAAAGAAAATTAAAACTGGGTACTGATGATATACCTATCCCTCCTAAAAGAGACGACGTTACAACTATAGAAGCGATTAACAGATTTAATAAAGATAACCCTAGAGTTGACACTACAAATCTAAAACCTCTTTCTGTAAAACAATCGAACGTTAAACAATCTAATGTAGGTGAAATTGATGAAGGCGTGATCCAAGGTGCGTTCGACACGGCTACTATGCAAGCAAGAGATGGAGGATATCCTCCACCAATCTACGAGGCTTTTAAAAAAAGATATTTAAAAAGAAACATGAAAGCAGATGGTGGAAGAATGGGATACAAAGACGGAGAGGGTGTTATAACTATCGACGATAAGATTGATGAGATGATTTCTTTTTATAAAGATTATCTAAACCAAGGCGGCAAGATGGACTTTAAAACTTTCTCTAAAAAATACATACCAGAGAATTTTGCAGATGGTGGACGGATTGGTTACAAAGATGGACCAAAGCTAACTGACTTTCTCGATGTCCAAGCTTCAGGAACC
Organism: Rickettsiales bacterium; assembly: GCA_047404215.1. GTDB lineage: Bacteria > Pseudomonadota > Alphaproteobacteria > Rickettsiales > UBA1997 > CAMCFD01. The sequence continues at coordinate 773 of JBDOIV010000064.1, read as the reverse complement.
AAGACTGGTAAAAACCAAATCACAGGTGCACCAGAAGGTATTACTTCTGATAAAGAAACTATAAATGCTATTATAAAATTAGATATTCCAATATAATTGGAGATCTACAGTATGGAAAATTTAGAAACAAAATAGAATATAAAGATAATGAAATTTTTTTAGATGATCCAAAAAGTTATAGAGATAGAAACATAGGATTAGATTATAATAGAGGTGGAGAAGGTTTTAGTGGTTCTGCTACCGTTGGAGACGAAGGTCCAGAATTTAAGATAAGATATAAAAAGAGTTTTGCGGACGGTGGTATGTTGGTACAACCCAGTGACGATGGATCACGGCCCGGGTATGCTAATCCAAAAGGAAACCTTGAACTTGGAACTAAGTATACAGGAGAACAATTTAAAGGAACTATTAAACCAAAAAATCAAAAAAGATTAAATAAAGTAATAGAACTTATAACTGAATCTAATGGTAGTTATAAAAAAAATTTAACAGCAAAAGAAATTTTACAAAAAGCTGGTTTTAAAGATGGCTATCAAAGCATAGGTACAACTCAAGCAATTAGACCAGCTATTATGAAAGAGATGAAAAAATTATTAACCACTCAACAAAAAATAGATAACTATGTTAATAATGTTATGTTATCAGAAGATGCTTTAGTTAAAGATTTTAAAAACCCTCAACAACACATAGCTAAAAAATTTGGAGTATCTAGAGGGACAATGAGAAATTGGGCAAAAAACAGTGAAGTCTATAAAGATAATAAAGCTCTTTTT
>JBDOIV010000063.1:0-4069 GCA_047404215.1 Rickettsiales bacterium | reverse complement strand
AGGTTGATATAGGCGCTGCAAATGGCAACCTTGCCCTCGTTAATAAATTCTGTCACGGTAGAGTTGGTTAATATCGCTGCAACTGACTTTTTGAAAATTATTGAATCCATAATCGAAAAGGTCAATAATTAATTCGTTACGCTTTCTTGAGGTTTTGGCTTTATTTACTATACCAATTAACGTTCTATTGCCCCTGCTAACACTGGCAGTTATTCCATAACCACCATCATTGGTGTGACCTGTTTTACCGCCAACAGATCCTTTGTACTTCTTTTTTATTAAAGGGTTTCTATTGTATTGAGTAATTTTGCCATAGGTGAATTTTTTAATTCCTAAATAGGAGGTATATTCTGGAAAATCTTCATAGAATCTTGAAAGTAGTGTTGCCAAATCGTATAAACTCATATAGTGACCATTTTGATTGAGGCCATGGGGATTGCGAAAGCTGCTATTTCTCATGCCAAGCTCCTTGGCTTTGAAATTCATTAAGGCGATAAAGTTGTCATAATCTTTGCCAATAGCCTGAGCTAGAGCTACAGAAGCATCATTGCCCGATACTGTTAATAGACCTTTTAATAGATCGTCGATTGATACGATATCACCATAATTTAAAAACATTGTTGATCCTCTTTTTCTCCAGGCATCTTTACCAATGATACAGTAGTTATCGAGCTTTATATTACCCTTCTTGACTTGATCAAAGGCTACATAGGCAGTCATCAATTTTGTCATGGAGGAGGGTGCCATTCTGGTGTGAGGATTTTTTGATAATAGGATTTCTTTTGAGTCTTTATCCATTAAAAATAAATAATTATGGCTTTTTATGGATTGAAAGCTTTTAGCATGAGATAAGTTGCTTAGGGTCACTATGCTAAGTATTATGATGATGTGAAATATAGTGGATCTTATCATCGATTTCCCCCGGTTTTCTTTTGTTTTTTACCAATATCTTTGGGTTCTTTGGGTTTTTTTCTATTTTTCTTTTGTGATAATGATGAGAGCTTGTTAGTAATTAAATTTTTTGAGACCACTTGGGATCTTATTGTTAAATTAACAGGGTCATTTCTAATCTTTCTTTTTTTGAGCACCCACTCTTCTTCGCTATTATCAATGCTGTATGGGTCACGTCTTATCAGATTTCTGTTATCATCTTGATATAGGTTGTTAACAATGATCTGTTTTTTGATTGCTTTTTGTTCAGATATCAAGTCTTCGGTAAATTCTATATCTTCCGTTTTTCTATTTAATGTCATATTTCTGACATTGTTTGCAATATATCTATTGCTTACCAATGGGTAGCTTTTTCTATCCAAAGAAGACGGGACGCCGTAAGCATCTTTATCTGGAATTGCAATTATGTCAAAGTCAATGCCAGTGACTCGAAAGGGTGGATGAGTGTAAGGGCCGTAATTGAGTTCAAATAAATTGTTCGGGATCCTGTTGGCGGCTGAATTTTTATTGCCGGTTTTATATGTTGCATTATTGGGTAGATAGTTCTGTGGCGTCTTGAGATATAATTTATAAGTTTCGAATGATGCTTTGTTGTTAACTGGTGATTGATTGGCAAGAATTTGAGATGGAGTAGAATATAGCTTAAACTCGGGATTGCTATTAAAGCTACTACCAGAGCCAGAAACTATAAAATCCCTTTCTTGAATACGAATTTGTTCGTTAATTTTCTTAACTTGATCACTATACTTGTTATTAAACTTTTGGTTGATGTCTATGATATCAGAGCAGGAGGTTGTGATTGCCAGCAATGTCGACAATGTAAGTAAATTCTTGAAATTTAACGCGTCCATATTTACTTAATTTTTATAACTATCGAATTTTGATTTCTCTGTTTTAAATCTTTGATTATTAAGTCTGCAGTTCTTTTTTGAGTAATTGGACCAATCACAACTCGATAATATTTCTTATTTCTAATCTTGGTAGATTGAATATTGACATTTCTGGGGTTGTTGGTGATTCTCTTTACTTTTGCCACATGTTTCTTGGCGTGATTGATGTTCGTAAAAGAACCTGCCTGTACATACATGCCTTTTTTAAGATCAGAATTGCCATCATAGGATTTTGCTGGGACCTTGGTTTCTGAAATTATTATCTCGCTGTTATTGGCTTTAGATGGCTGATTGTCAAAAGCGACTTTTTTTTGCTCTAGTTTTGGCTTTGGATCTAGATATAAATTGTTAGCCTTTGCCTTGTTTGTTGGAGCTGAAGAAGTTGCTGTGTATAGTAATTCCCGATTCTGTCTTTGCTGATTACTTTGTAGCATGGGACTTTGATTGCTATTGGCATTGCCGGCGGTATTATTAAATCTACTGTTGCTGACACTGTTGTTATTACTATCATTGCCGTATTTATTATAGGAAAGTTTTCTTGATTCAACGGTTTGCTTCTTATAATTATCTCTCTCTACGATCTTTTTTTCAGAAACCCTGCCTTGCCTAGTAAGAGCCGTTACGTTTTCAAAAGGGGTGTTTAAGGTTATTTTTTTTGGATTACCCTGAAGGTCGACAAACCTAATCTTTGATTTTTTCTGCAACATGTCACCAGTGCAAGAAGTTAGTGCTGCAAATATGACTAATGATACAAGGTGTCCGCTTAATTTTAAAACTTTCATAACTATATATATTATTTGTACTGAATTAATAATATCATTAAATCATTTAAAGACAAGTGTTTTTTATCGTCCTCGACTATGTTGCTTGCCGGCAGCTTGCTCTTGAGCTTCTATCATACTAACCCAGAATCCTTGTTTACCACGTTTATTGATAATTTGAGCTGATTTAATCAAAAAGGACATTTTTTGACCCAATATTACAGAAGTCCAGAACCCAACTGGTTTTACTGTATCTACTATCTTAACCTCGCTTAACTCTTCTTTTTCCTGTTGCTGTTCTTCTGAGGTCATAAGTTCGTAACTTTCGCCATTGGCTTGTTGCCTAGCTATTCGAGCCAAATTAGCAGCCCTGGTTGCTGAGTGTGCCTTTGGAATCTGTCTCAATAGCTCGTCTTCTTCTTTTTCATATTCTGGATTTTTCTTCTTTTTAAATAGTCTAGAGTTTTTGATCTTTAGATATTTCTTTCTCGCAAAGTGCAATAAGATAGCAAATATCACTCTCACCAAAAATATTGCAGTGAAGATTATCACAAAAATAGTTAATATCGCCAACAAAGGATTAAGATCAGATATCATCTTTACAAAGTTTTTTTAATTTAAAATAAGCCTTTCTAAAACCTATTAATGAGTAATTGTCGATATTAATACGACTCTGCTCATCTAGAGAGGTGACTTTTAAATCTTCACCTTCTTGCATAGCTTTTATAATATCGATATCATCATTTTTGCTATAAGTCCATCCTAAGCTGCGATAACTTAAAAGGTAGAACTTTTTTTGATTAATTGATATTTCGATATCTTGATTTTTTTTATAAATAAAGCCAGAGCTGATATATACTTCATCAGCATCATTAATCATATTGTTGACAACAAAATATGGCTGAGCTCTTTTAATTTTATTGCCCTTGGTAAGGTAGGGAATTGAAATAGCGTAACAAGCTCGATAGTTCTTTTCTTTTATTTCGTAAACATTCCAATCTTTATATTTTGCTACCAACCCAACATCTCGATTCTTTTCAATATTGCGAAAGATTTTATCAGAGCGCGAATCTGATTTTCTGGTTATAATTTGAGATTTTGATTGCTGATTGACCTTTTTTTCACCCTTCTTTGAATCTTGTTTGCCATTATCACTTTTAATGACAGGCTCTTTTGTTGCCAACTGGTCATCTTCTTGATTTTTTTTAGCATCAACTTTATTTTCTTTTGCGTTATTTTTTGCTCCCACCTTTGCGCCTACCTCCTTGTTATCTTTGGATTCTTTGCTGGAAGTTGCTATATTATTTGTCGCAGCGTCTTGGCATAAGAGGTTGGGGCTGTATATAACGAGTAGAGCGGCTACTGCAATGTTAAAAATATTATTTTTTTTATTTTCAGTCATTAATTATTGACTTTTTTGAATAATTGTGATTAAATGTTTAATTATATAATAATATCTATTTAAAT
>JBDOIV010000062.1:0-8326 GCA_047404215.1 Rickettsiales bacterium | reverse complement strand
TACAACAAGAGCTACTTCGTTGACTATTTAACTGAAGGTAGTAATATGTGGAGCGAGGTTTCAACTAATGCCAAGCAAATACTTGACAATGAAAGATCAACAGTGTCAACTCTAACCTCAGAATCAGGAGTAGATAACATACCAAGAAACTCCGTTACCGTCAATAAAAGTGCAGGAATTATATCAATATATTCATCAAAAAGACAGCATGATGAAATTGCAAAATATTTAAAAAATGTTAGAAAAACTGCGTCTGCACAAGTTTTAATAGAAGCTAAAGTGGTCGAGGTTTTGCTTAATGATGAGTTTAGTGCTGGAATAAACTGGAGCGGTGACGGTGGAGATGTCGTATCAAATGCAGGCGGATTTTCCATTGCCGGAGCTGATGGCGCTACTTCAGCTGTATCACTTATAACTAATGGTGATATTAGGCTATCAATGAGCGCCTTAGAGAAATTTGGCGCCACCAGGACATTATCCTCCCCTAGAATTCATGCGATTAATAATAGAAAGTCAGTTCTTAATTTTACTAAAAAGCTGGTGTACTTTAAAATCGCATCTGACACCACGATTGCCGGCGTTGCTAATGTTGGTAGTAACACCGTAATATCAGTAACCTCTACCAAAGAAGAGGAGGAGGAAGGCGTAAAACTTGCTATTACCCCATCTATCAATCTCAATACCAACGAGGTTACCTTGCATATTCAGCCAAAAATCACTGTCAAAGCTGAAGATGTGCGAGATCCAGCTGTAGTAAGAAATGGCGATGGTGAAGTTATAGGAACCAACCTTGTTCCAGTGATGCAAACCAGAGAAATTGACACCGTCGCTAAAATTGCCAGTGGTAATGCAATTGTAATTGGGGGCTTGATGCAAGAAATAACTGAAAATACCGACTCTGGAATACCTTTTTTACAAAGAATTCCTGTGTTAGGATATTTATTTAAATCATCTTCCAAGAAATCAAAAATTACCGAAACTGTAATATTCATCAAAGCTACCATAGTTGACAACACGAAGAGGGTCGGTAAAATTGATAGACAATTGCAAGAAAAATTTGACACCAACAGAAGAAAGTTTTTTTAATATCCAATGATTTCGATTATTAAATATATCTTGCTTATTTCGTTACGCAATAAGCTTTATTTAGGAATAATATTATCCCTAATATTATGCTTTTTTGCTGGAATATACCTAGGTGAAACGAATATTATTGAAGAAGCGCAATCTGCAACTGTTTTTATCGCCGGGATTAGTAGAGTGATAATTTCCTTGGGAATCGCAATTTTTGTTTGCTTAAATATTTCCAAGCTATTTGATGGCAAGGAAATTGACTACATCATCTCAAAGCCAGTTTCTCGCAAGCAATTTATTTTATCATTCTTGGCTGGCTATCTTATATCATGCATGCTGGTTGTTGTGACAACAATCACAATCATAAACATCTTAATAAATCCCGATCCCGCCGGTTCTGTAATTTGGTCACTAAGCTTAATATGTGAGTCTCTAATGATTATTTGCTTTGCCTTTTTATGCTCAATCATGCTAGAAAATTCACTACTTTCTATCTTTGCAACCATCGGGTTTTACTTACTATCCAGAATGATGGGATTTTTTACCTTATCAACCGGCTTACCTTGGGAAAATGCAGCTCACAATCAAAGCTTATACGAGAATATTCTACAGCTAATTGCTGTAATATTTCCTAGAATCGACTTATTTACTCAGTCAAAATGGCTAATTTATGGTATTGAAAATGATGCAACGATTAAACTTATCTTCATTCAAAGCTTAATTTATATACCGCTGCTTGTTGCCATGTCATTTCACGACATCAGCAAGAAAGAATTTTAGCTCTTGAAGTCTACTCATCACTTAATGCGCTTCAAAATCCTTAGCAATAGCCAATAAGGCAAGTTAGCGATTACTTTTAGGATCAAAGTGAATCTTTTGGGAAAATTGATATCAAATTTATTATTTTCAATACCCTTGATTATCTTTTGAGCTGCATTTTCAGTGCTAATTATTGATGGCATGTCAAATGTATTTCTTGCTGTCAATCTTGTTTTAACAAAGCCAGGATTAACCACCGAAACCCTCACCCCATAACTTGATAACTCGCTATACAATCCTTCAGCAAGATTAATGATAGCGGCTTTTGATGCTCCGTAGGCATATGACTTTGGTAAGCCAACATAACCTGCGCAGCTAGATACCAAAACTATATGGCCAGACTTTTGTTGCTTCATTGAAGGAATCAACTCTCCTAAAAAGTCAAAAATCGCAGTAAGATTGACGTCTATAGTTTTTTTGGCATATTGCGTATCTATTTCATCTATTGGCATCGGTTTATATATGCCGCTACAATAAATAAAAAGATCAACTCCGCCCCAATCTGATACTATCTTATCAAAAGCATCCCTAACCTTCGACGCATCACATACATCAAATGGCAAAATATGAACCTTATCAGCATCAACCCCTGATTCTTGATGTAGCTTTTTCAACTCATCACCACTTCTAGCAGATAGCGCGACACTGTGACCCATTTTTAAATATTGCAACGCAATTCGCCTGCCGATACCAAAGCTAGCACCAACTATCCATATTTTCATGATTATTTTAATTTCTTAAAGCCGATTGATAATTTAGCCACAGTAAAACCAAACTTTTTGATTTTTGAAACGTTCATTAACGACTCATTATCGATCAAATACATCCAGTCATCGATACTAACATTAATAGATGTTTTTTTATAAGGAATTGTTAATATATATTTCATGTTGACCGCGTTACCATACTGCTTGCCATTCGCCTGCCCTACGACATCTCCTGCGGTAGCAGTAAAGTTATTATCATCAACCTTATTTATCACCCACAACCTCTCCTGCCTTTCGCCATCGTCGAAGACAAAATATTCTTGCAACTTCAACTGATTATTCTTCACTGCGCCTGTCATTTTAACCGTAAAGCTTCTAGTTACCTTGCCGGATCGATCCTGCAAAATTCCATAAGCCTCCAGCTCGCCATCAAAATAATCAAAAATGTTAAGCTTTGGACTGTTGCTTGAGTATATCTTAATGTCATTAGAAGAACAAGAGAAGATTGTCATAACGGATAATAAAATTGTTAATATTTTAATTTTTTTCATTTTTATTAAATTTATCTATATTGGAGAAAAAAAGCAACAAAACAGTTATGATCTTAATAATACATGGCAACATAGCATATATCAAGGACAAATAAAATAGAGACTCTGCACTGCTAGAATCATACCCCCTATAACCAACGCCACCCAAAAATATTAAAGCAAAGCCAGAGGCGATTGCAAGGCCGGATTTACTTATCATATTCCAGATTGAAAAATATAGCGACGTCTTGCTCTGCTGCTGCTGACCAGAATTAACTATATCCGCCAATATTGAAGGTGGTATCGCCAAGTCCGCTCCTAACATCATGCCCGAAAAAAAACATATATAGTAGAACTGTGTGTAATTTTGATCACTCAAGAAAAACGCCCAAAAGAATACCGCCACACTTAGCAATATTGACAAGGCCCAGCTATTTTTCTTGCCAAAATTTTTAGCTAAACTGTGCCACAATGGCATCATTAGAGCTGCCGTCAGAAAATATAGCAATAGGAAAAACCCAGCTTCTGACTTTGCCAACAAAACATCCTCAACAAAAAATAAAAATGTTGCTGCCGGCAAGCTAACCGCCAAAGAATTAACAAAAAATATTAGAGACAGCTTTAAAAACCTCTTATCACTGGCCAAAAAAGATAAATTAGCAAAAAATCGTACTTTTTTATTTACTTTGAAACTTTTGGCTTGCTCTATAGTGACAAACTTCATTAAAATTATAACACAAATTATCAATATCGGAAACAATATCAGTGCCAACAACGACAAAGACTTCTCGAAGCTGACATCATAAACTCTTGCAATTAAAGTTGGCAATATCGAAGCAAATATAATGCCAATTAAACCAAAAAACTCTCTAATCGCGGTTATCTTAGTCCTTGCCGAGTAATTCTTTGCTATCTTAGCAGCAATTGCATTGTAATTAATCACAATAATACTAAAGAAACTATACACCAACACCAAACAAGCAAAAAGCCATACTAGCACCGCAAAACCCTCTGTAAAAAGCGGATTAAACAAAAAGTAAAACGATAACGCTAAAAAAGGAGAATTAATTGCGATAATAAATTGATGACTATAACCTTTTTGAATAAAATGATCGCTATAATAGCCTATTATCGGATCTTGAATAAAATCAAACACCCTGGAAAGTAAGATTACCAAGCCAATTGAAGCGATGCTTAAATCAAATAAATTTGAATAGAAATTTGCAATATAGACATAGATAGGAATGCCGATAAAAGCTAAAGGTGCGGCTGTTAAAGAATATATGTAAAATTTTTTATCTTGCATTAATCTATATTAAGTAATTCTTTTCTAATATTTTGATGCTTAGCTTTTGTTCCAAGCCACATATCAAAAAACAAATTCGCAAAGACGATATCATCAACAGATCCCATAAACCGATCATTATGATAAAGGTCAAGACCCTTTTGAGTCTTAACTGCTATTTTTATATCACCATCTTTAACATCGCCATAAATTGACTCCAAATAGGAAATGTATCGCCCTTCTGGAATTGTAAAACCACCCCTCTTTACCCTTTGCATTTCTTCAATAGAGCTATCAATTAACTCCTGCCTTGCAATATCTCGAAAATATTTGACATGCAAAGAGGAATTACCTCCACTCTTTAAAAGACTAGTACTACCAAGATCGGAACTTGCTACAATCATCTTAACATCATATATGTGAAAACCCCAATAATAAAGGCTAGACTGACCCATCAGAACAGGATTTTTATAATATTTATGCACGACTTCGGGAATTTTAAAGACTTGACCAGCGAGCACCGATTTGCTAAATATCAGCAAAAATATCAATAGAATTATAGCCCCATACTTTCTCATAAATAATCTACTTTTCTATTAAGAACTGTACTACGTCAGTTCGAGCCGACCTAAAGCCAGCATAACAATATGATAAATAAAACCTCCATTTGTTGATAAATACCTCATCAAAACCCATTTTTAGCAAATCCTCCTTAACTTTATCAAATCTATTTAACCATAAGAGCAAAGTCTTAGCATAATCTTGCCCAAAGGAATATTCATCAATCACTTTTAGAGAATTATTGCTCACGCACTCTTTGAAAGCTGATTTGGAAGGTAGGTAGCCACCAGGGAAGATGTGCTTTTGAATAAAGTCCGACCTTTTTTTGTAACTATTGTAAACATCGTCACAAATGGTAATAACCTGCACCATAGCCTTGCCACCCACTTTCAAACAATCCCTGATTGTTGCAAAATATAACGGCCAATACTTCTTCCCAACCGCTTCAAACATTTCAATAGAAACGATAGAATCATAAACCTCTTTTTCATCTCTATAATCTTGAATATTTATAGAAATTTTATCTTGCAAGCCTTGTGATGCTATTTTTTGCTGCGCATATTTAGCCTGCTCTTTGGATAATGTTAAGCACTTAATACTATTACCTAACTTAGCAGCTTCAATTGCAAAAGAGCCCCAGCCGCAACCAATTTCAAGAATTCGGCCTTGATCAATATTTTCTATTATTCGATGATATTTTTTCATCTGAGCTTGATGTAAATCATCGCTCGAATTGGAAAAAATAGCACTAGAATAAGTCATTGATTCATCCAACCACAATGAATAAAAATCATTTCCTAAATCATAATGATAGCTAATGTTTGACTTACTGCCCTTTTTTGAATTTTTGCGAAAAAAAGCCTTGATTGCCAACATAAACATCTTGAACTTGTTAGCATGAAAAAAAGACTCCATGGTATTGGCATTTAAAACACAAAATTCAATAAATGCTGGCAAATTGTTACTACACCACAAACCCTTCATGTAAGACTCTCCCAACCCAACATCACCACCAGAAAGCAGCTCATCAAAAAATGACATATCAACAATCGATATATCAGCAGCAACCGCATCAGGATTTTTTGATTCGTATGATAGTGTTTTTTGATCAGGTAGTTGAATAGATACCTTGCCAAACTCTATCTCCTCAAGAGCCTTAAAAACAATATCATATTTTGCAATATCTGTCATAATTTAAAAAAATTAATTATAAGTCTTGGTAATACCATTTTTTGCCTTATGTGGCTTTTTAATATATTTTATTCTTTTAATCACCAGCTTTAACGCTTGAAAATGAATCAATATTATCACTTTCAAGGTAACAAAGGGTATTGCAATAAAGCTTTTGATCAAATTAACGCTAGAAAACTTTTTTAAATTGCCTTTAACATAAGTTGCTAGCATCAACTGATCATCATCATTACAAAAATTGATATAAGCAGCTATCTTCTCAGACTCAAAAATAAAGCGAAAACGGTAAATGCCCTCAATTTTCATAAAAGGTGAAACATGGAACTCTTTATTAGCCTCGTAAAACTTTTCCTGATCAATCTTATCGCCATTTTTTTCATATATCAAGTAGTTATGAGATTCCTTGAAAGTGTTACTGACCTGAGCTAAAACCGCTATCAGCTCATTATTACGATTGGTGCAAAACCAAAAGCTAACCGGATTAAAGACATAGCCTAAAACTCGAGGATGAGTCATTAAAAAAATCTTACCATCACACTTGATGCGCTCTTTTTTTAATATATCATCAATAAATTTTCTAATCGACGCATCTTGCTTTTTTAAACCATGATCTTTTTGGTAAAAGCTAAAAATGTTAAAGCCATCTACTGCAAAAAATAGATTTCTTAAATCATTGATCTTGGTAATATCAAAGCAAATGTAAAAAACCTTATACATAAATTGATTGATGCGCGGAATCAATCTTTTATGCATCACTTTAGCGTTAATTATCGACCTAGAATATATCATCGCATTTTTTACTTAGTAATTTACAAACCCGAATAGCTGAATTAACACCATCCTCATGAAATCCATTATCTAGATATGCTCCAACATAATAAAAGCCATCCCTGCCCTGAACATCAACTATCTCACTTTGAGCAATAATGGAGTCTCGATCAAAAACAGGATGCTGGTAATCAAACTGCGCAAAGATTTTTGATGCCAGAACTTCATGCTGTGGATTGAGGGTGACAAAAAGAGGATACTTATTATCAATATCTTGCAAAATGTTCATCCAATATGTTACGCTACATTTGCTCTGCACCTCGCCTTCACGCAAATATATCCAACTTGCCCAGGCCGCTTTTCTCTCTGGCATAAAAGTATCATCGCGATGTAAAACTGCAACATTACTATTAAACTGAAATTTTTTGAGAATATTTTTAACATCTTCGTCGATGTCTTTTGCCATCTGCAGCACCTGATTAGCATGATTAGCGAAAATTACTTTATCAAAAAGATATTGCTTGTCATCTTGATCTGTAACTACTATTTTACCATCTTTTTTAACAACAGATTTTACGGCGCAATTTAACTTGATTTTATCTTTGAATTCCGCAGTAAGTTTTTTGACATATTCTTTACTACATCCTTTAACGGTATACCATTGTGGCTGATTAAATAAGGTCAATAGACCGTGATTATGATAAAATTTTAAAAAGCTCAAAGCAGGATATTGCAACATCTCCTCGTCACGACAGCTCCATATCGCTCCCGCCATTGGCAACAGAAAATATTTTTTAAAATAATCACTCACCTTAATATTTTGCAAAAAGTCTTCTAGAGTAATGTCATTGTTCGCTTCTTGTGATAGCACAAATTTAGTAGCTTTTTTATTAAAGCTATAAATATCAAAAAGCATTTTATAGAAGCGAGGATTGCAGATATTTTTTAGCTGCGCAAATAATCCCGATAAGCTTTTTACACAGAATTCAAAGCTGGTATTTTTACAAGATATGCCAAAAGACATATCCGATTCATAGCTTTCAACTTTAAGTTTTTGAAATAATTTAATTAAATTAGGGTAAGTTCGATCGTTAAATACTATAAAGCCAGTATCAACGTCAATGTTTTTACCATCATAGTCTATATTAACAGTATTTGAATGACCGCCAATATAGTTATTTTTCTCAAAAATAGTTAGTTCATGCTCATCCTTCAACAGCCAGGATGCAACATTACCAGAAACTCCAGTACCAATTATTGCAATTTTCATATATTTATGTGTACATATCTAACTTATAAAATATTTACCACATTTTTATTATACAATGTATATTTATTAATGTCAAGAAATATTTTAAAAAATATAACTACTTGCTAGCAATTGATTATAG
>JBDOIV010000061.1:0-2267 GCA_047404215.1 Rickettsiales bacterium | reverse complement strand
CATTTGTATTCTGCATCTAGCAGTTTTCAGTTTAAAACCTGAATTTTATTATGCTACAGTTTTTTTTAATTTCTCGGAGTATATGGCTTAATTTGATTTTCTCTAACATATACTGACTCGGGAATTTCTCCGGTCTGGTAGAAAATATCAATTGGGATTCCGCCTCTAGGATACCAATAGCCAGAAATTCGAAGCCATCTAGGCTCGATTGTCTCTATTATATCTTTAGCTATGTTGACGGTGCAATCTTCGTGGAAAGCGCCATGATTGCGATATGAAAATAGATATAGTTTTAACGACTTTGATTCAACAATATATTTATTTGGTACATAATCTATAATTATATGAGCAAAATCGGGCTGTCCGGTAATAGGGCAGATTGATGTAAATTCTGGACAGCTTAATGACACGCAATAATTAACATCTTCATGTGGGTTGTTAACCGGATCAAGAATTTCTTTTTTTGGATGATCTAAATTGTAACTAGAGTTTTGACCTAATTCTTTCATATTTTTAGATTTTTATTTTTTAAGTTGAATTTAATTTTGATGCAAGTTATCATAAAAAAACTATTTAATATATTATAACAAAATAACAAGATAGTCAATGTTTTTTGCTTGATTATTGCAATAATATGTTTATAATTAAATTAATGTGCCTCTGTGGCGGAATTGGTAGACGCGATAGACTCAAAATCTATTGCCTTTTAGGCGTGTCCGTTCAAGTCGGACCAGAGGTACCATTTTTACATTTAAAATGCCAGCATATATAGATATATTCAAAGTAATTATTTCAGGTATCATTGAAGGACTCACGGAATTTATTCCTGTTTCTTCAACGGCTCACTTATTGCTCTTCTCATGGTATGTTGATTTTAATGTTGTCAAGAATCATTTATTTGAAATAGTTATTCAGTTTGGTGCTATTTTGGCGGTATGCTATGTTTATCGCAAGAAGCTGATTCTAGTCTGTCGACGCATCAAAAGAAAGGATAATCAAAAGTTTATCCTTAATCTAATTGTATCATTTTTGCCAGCTGCAATCATCGGTTTATTATTCCATGATATAATCAAGGCTGTATTCTTTTCACCAGTGGTAGTAGCAATAGCTCTTATTGTTGGCGGTTTTATTATTATAATAGTTGATTCTAGACAAAGAGAATACGTAACTACAAGAGTAGATCGAATTTCTACCAAGCAAGCTTTTATTATGGGTCTTTATCAGGTGGTGGCAATGATTCCAGGCGTTTCAAGATCTGGCGCTACAATTATCGGAGGTTTGTTGTCGGGTTTGAATCGAAGATGCGCTACTGAGTTTTCATTCTTTATGTCTATCGTTGTTATTTCAGCTGCTAGTGCGTTTGATTTGTATAGCAATATCGAGCATATCAGTATGGAGGGTTTTTATTTGATCGCGATAGGATTTGTCGCAGCTTTCCTATCTTCAATTTTGGTAATTAGATGGCTCATCAAGTTTGTTAGTCACAATGATTTCGTTCCTTTTGGAATCTATCGTATCATGCTTGGTTCAATAATTCTGTTTTTTGTGTTCTAGCTATGTCAGAAGAAAAATACGCAATAAGATTTGGGCTCGGAGCGATCAAAGCGGTAGGAATCAAAATGATGCAAAATGTCGTTGATGAAAGAAGCGAAAATGGTGAATTTGCAGATATTTTTGACTTCGCCAAAAGAGTCGATCCAAAATCTGTTAACAAAAAATCTGTAGAAGCTCTAGCCAAGTCAGGCTCTTTTGATGCAATTGCAGATAATAGGCATCAAATTCACGAATCTTATGATATGATTAGCGCTTATTCAGCGCAACAACATAACGAAGCTAATAGCAATCAGATGACTTTTTTTGGTGAATTAATTGACGAAGAAAAGTCAAAACCGCAGTTAAAAAGCGTTCCGGATTGGGACAAGGAGAGCAGGTTGCAAAAAGAGTTTGAAGCTTTTGGGTTTTTCTTGATGGAGCACCCTTTAGATGACCAGGTGCAAGCTTTACGCAAAAGAGGATGTGTTTTGAGTGACAAGATTGAAAGGGATGAATTCGATGATGGTGATGAGGTGAAATTTCCAGGAGTAATCGCTGCAACCAAACATAGATCAAGTGCTAAAGGTAGATTTGCCTACGCTACCATTTCTGATCCTTATGGAATTTATGAAATTATGATTTTTGATGAAGATTTAATTACTCAAAATCGTGATTTATTGGAAGATGGTTGTCAGGTTTTAATTAGCTGCATGGTTAGAAAAGATGAAGGTGGT
>JBDOIV010000060.1:0-5467 GCA_047404215.1 Rickettsiales bacterium | reverse complement strand
AAAGATTCAGACTTGACTTAGATGCCCGTGCCAGAAACGGTACGAAAATCGAAGATCTTGATCAGCAATATCAAAAAATGACAAAATTAGAAAATCAAATAATTGCAATATTAAAAGATAACAATTTTACTCAAGATGCGATCGAAGAGGTGGTGGTAAAAAGCAATAAACAAGCGATTATTACGATTGAAACCGTTAATAGCCAGGGTGATAAAAAACAGATTGAAAAAGATAGCGATAATGCTAAAAAAGCTATAATTAGTAAGTTAGATATTGATAAAGTAACAATTATTTTGACCATCAACCAATCAAAAAAACAAGAGACAAAAAAATCTGATGGCGTTATCTCAAAGGTTAAGAATATCTTTCAAAAAGATAATGTTAGTGATGATAAAAAGGAGAGGGCGGTACAGCCGAACCAGCAAAAGCCAAAACATAAATTACCCAATGTTAAACATATTGTTGCCATCGCTTCAGCAAAAGGTGGGGTTGGTAAATCAAGTTTAGCGGCCAATATCGCAATCACATTAGCAAAAATTGGTCATAAAACCGCATTGGTTGATGCTGATATTTATGGTCCATCGATTGCTTATATCATGAATGTTGATGATAACGCTCAAAAGCAAAATAATAAATTAATACCGCATCAACAATATGGCGTGAAGTTTATTTCGGTAGCAAATTTAATAGCAAAAGACGTAGCAGGAGTATGGCGAGCAGCCATGATTAATAAAATATTAAATCAATTAATTTTGCAAACCGATTGGAGTCATGACGGCGATGATGTCGATGTTATGATTGTTGACATGCCACCAGGAACTGGCGATATCTATCTTTCTTTAGCGCAAAATTTCGATATTGACGGTGCGGTTCTAGTTTCAACTCCGCAAGTTCTATCGCAAATTGATCTTATTAGATCAATTGATTGTTTTGAAAAATTAGATGTCAAAATATTGGGTTTGATTGAAAATATGTCATATTTTACTCAAAATGACGGTAGTAAATCCTACATTTTTGGCAAAAGTAACTTAGAAGATTTAGTAAAAATGAAAAACATTGATTTCATGGGTCGTATTGAGATCATTTCGCAGCTAAGTCAGAGTAATCATGATAGAGAGCCGCTATCTTATGGCAATAGACAGCATCCATTTTCTCATCAAATAGGCATGATATGCGAAGATATCATCAGTAAGATTTTATAGCTTAATCATCACACGCAAGGCGCAAAAAAAGCAATTAGCAATATATAACTCTTTTTACGATTATAAGTATTTTTTTATCATTATCCTCTTCCACCACCTTCACCCTGCCCATCATTTGATTGTCGTTTTGCTATTTCAGCTGCAGCTTGTCTCCTGACTTTATGAACAACATTATCGTCAGACGAATGAAAAACTGCCTGCCCAAGGTTTCTTATAGGAAGGCTTGGTACGGTATTTGGTCGCTCTGTTTTTACTGCCGCTCTTCCTCTTGCGTCGGCATCGCTTCCAGCTGAAGGTGATCGTTCTGTTGTCATTGTTGCCGCTGCTTCTCTTTCGTCGGCACCGCCTACAGCTGGGGAATGTTGTTGCATTACCATCGTACCTCTCAGCCCTGTATTAGCTTCTACTATTTGAGCGTCATCGGTCACTCTTCTTCCTGCGACAAATGGACTTCTGGCAGTAGCGTCAGTTCCAACAGGGGAGCTTGTGGTCTGTCCTAAATTGAATGATACGTCTCTTAATCTAGCAGCATCTTCTGATAAGCTACCATCATCCGAACTGTCGTAGAGGCTTCCTGCGGCAAATGATTGTGCCGGTCTCGCTTTACTTTTTGCTGCTAAAGTCATAGCACCAGTTTTTGTAGATTGGTGCGGCGATGGTAATGCCGCCAACAAATCGTCAAGTGCATCTGATCTTCCGGTAGTGGTGCGCTGTGCAGCGGCCTCTTGCGCACGCATTTTCTGATATTGCTGATCAAGATCTTCGATTT
This sequence comes from Rickettsiales bacterium, assembly GCA_047404215.1. Taxonomy (GTDB): domain Bacteria; phylum Pseudomonadota; class Alphaproteobacteria; order Rickettsiales; family UBA1997; genus CAMCFD01. The sequence continues at coordinate 3,496 of JBDOIV010000060.1, read as the reverse complement.
TCGTACCGTTTCTGGCACGGGCATCTAAGTCAAGTCTGAATCTTTGTCCACTATCTGGCGCTTCTCCCATGACTGCGACAGGTAATCTATCAGCTTGACCTACTAGTGCATATAAAGGATGACCATTTGGGTTATAAGATCCAAAAAAACCTCCCGAACCTTGAGCTGAATCTCTTCTTCTTGAGGTTGCTGATAATGATTGAGGTCTGAGTAATGCACCATCCCATGTGCTCGCTGCACTTTTTGATGATAAGGCATCGGCTCGCGACACATCAGTGTTAGCGCCATCAAGGCGTCGTGCCGATCTTCTTGAGCTCAGGCCTCTTACTAAAAAGGGTTGTGCTGGTTGTTGCGCTTCCATAGCAGGCGGCAAGGGTGATGATGTTGCACTTGAGTCCCATTCCCTCCCTTTCCATGCAGGAGCTTCTACTGGCATAGCTTCGAGTCGAGACCCATCTAATGACAAAGAATCTTGATAACCTCCTCTTGTTGTTCTGTTTACTATCGCTACTCTTCTTTTCAATGATCCCCTCCTTGGCTCTGGTGATAAATTAGCAAGAATAGAATGACCCGGTCCGCTCCCCGCCATTTTCTGCATTCTTTTTATCGCTGCCAAACTATCCGATGAGCTGTGTTGCGTTGCAGGAGTTGATGCTGGCATAGCTTCGAGTCGAGACCCAGCTAATGATACATCTTCTCTTCTTCGTTTTTCTGCTGACTCAGCTTCGCGTCGCAACTCATATGATGATTTTACTAATGCAGCTGTTTTAGCCGCTTCTTCTTCGAATTGAGCAAAGTTATGTGAGGCCTGAGATAAACCTCCTACTTTAGATCGCACTTTCGCACGAGCTTCCGCCGACATTTTTTCTTGATCAGCTGCAGTTGGCCACGTTTTAGACAGTACATCTCGTTGTCGATCACTAGGTCTATTCAGATATGGTGGCAAGGTTTCAGATTGCCCTCTTCTTAAGCTTGCTCCTTCTTGCGCATCAGTTTGCCTAGACGCAGGTGTCGACATCATGCTTGGATCAGTAGGTGCAAAAGGTGGCTCTCCTGATCTTGTTCTTCTTGTTGCACTAGTAGAAGCGCTAGACATACGTCTTGGATTATTCGGCGCTCTACCTGCTCCTTTTGCCATAGCAGGAGTTGATGTCGCTACATGCACAGGTCTAACAGGTCTCGATGGTGTTAATTTCATAGCTTCATGAGCCATCCAAACTACTTGAGTTTGTCGAAGTGCTTCTTGATAATTTTCAGATTCGGCAATAGCTGCTAAGACACCAGGAAGAGCATCTTGATTACCTTCTTTTGTTATCAAGTTAATCATCACTAAAGCAAGTGACGCTTTTTTCCTGGTTTCAATTCTTGACACCTCATCACCAAATGCCTCTTCTAGCCTTTGTAGTTCAAGTTTTGTTGCTTTAGTTGCCTCACCTCTGCTAAGAACATGTGCTCTTGAAATTTGAGCTTTAGTGAGAACGTAATATTCTAGTTGTTCTTTTAGGCGTCCAGGATCTTTATTTGCATTTTTGAGCAAAAATTCGAAGCTTTCAAGGGGTCTATCCTTAGTAGGGGTAGCCTTCCCAAGTGCCTCTTTGCTTGTTGATGGTTTTGATCTATGTTTTGGTTGCTTAGCAAAAGATACAGATTTCCTTTTTTCATCTGCTTTAGCAGGAGTAGGGACTACTGCCACTGCTTCTTTAGAGAGCGACACAGGATGCTTGGTTACACCATATCTTTCTCGTCTGACAGGTTCAACCTTCATTTCTTTCGACAATGCGCTGACTTTAAGTTCTTGGATTTCTTCAGTCGTTATTGCTGTTTCCGCACCGCCCCTTTTCTTTGGCAGTAGAGATGTAATAGCTTCGCAATCCCGCATGACCTGAGCAGGCGCTGATTCAGCGCTAAGACTTTTGTCTGCTAGTGCTTTTTCGGCACTTGATACTCTATTGCAAAATATCAATGTTTCAGTAAGATTAGAAGCAAAAGCCGCGGCAACATGAGCTTTGTAATCTTTATCCAACATATGTTGCAATATTTTATCGTAGCATTGAGCGTAATTTGTAACCTCTGCGCCATCGATTTCATATGCACCAGAAGTATTAGTAATTAGCGAAGTCCTGTCAGATTTTATTAACGGACCTTGCGCAATAACATGATTGACATAGAGTTTAAGATCCCTAACGGTCATTTTACTTAGCGTAGTAGACTGAGGTTTGTTTAGGGCAGCGCCTCTAACCATCTTAGAGCCGGTTGTTCGATTTGTGCCCGAGGATATTGAGTTGGTAGTTGCGTGGAGAAAATAAGCTTTTTTAGAGCCAGTAACCTCTGGAGTGTTTACAAAATAGCGCATTTTATCTTGGCCCCCAGCGTCCTTGAAACTTGTTTCCGCCAAAGCAGCTGCAAATTTCGCCCTGTCACCCCAATAAGTAGTAGGAATTTTTTTTGCCTCTTTGCTAGCTTTTTTTGTACCTTTGGACTGTTTACCTACTCGTGACTGAGGGGTGTATGACACTGATATGGTGCCATCTTCATTATGTATTTTAGGGTCAGGGTCGATGTTTCTGTCTCTATCCCCTGATAGATCTTTAGCTAATTCCATTTTCGCTACTAGATCCGCAGCTCTTGTAAGTTCATCAATTTTAAGATTGATTGAGTAGATTGCGCTCAATAAGATATCGGATGGTCTTCTTTCTCCATGAATGACTCGTGTTAAAGAGTGTGGTATTGCTATTTCTTTTTCTGCGCCACTATTGTCAGTATATTTTATCTTGTACGACCGTCTGATACCTTCACCCGCAGCTTCGAATATTACCGTTTCTGGTTTGGCGTTTTTTAAATTGACTAATTTTTTGAGCAAGCTCTCGTGATCAACTACACCGTCACGAACAGCTACTGATTCCGCTTCGCTTGCAGCTTGAAGATGGTAGAGATCTTTAGGCTCACTTGCAAGATCGTTGAAATTAGCATCATCGCGTACTTCGAACATTTTTTTGATAAGGGGGGTATCGACTGCGTCACCGTCAGCAGCACCATCTGCCGCACCATCACCTGCCACAACATCTTCTACTTCTTCCTTGATCCATCTACTTTCAAATGCTTTCTTTTTTGCCTTTGCATCATTATCTTGCTTTCCTGTTGCTGAATTGCTCATATAATGCACATTACCATTTGGTAATAATACCGCAAGATGATCGCTATGTTGTTTTACCAAGGCTGCAATATGACCTGCGTCTAAAAGAGCCCCTTCTGTATCGGTGCAATTAGCTGCGTTTATTGGTATAATTATATCTTTAGATGCGCTATTCGTGTGATATTTCGCTCTCCATACCACCTTATGAACCTCGCCGATTTCTACAATAGCAGGAGTTGTTAATTTAATTAAGGGGTATCTTGTTTTTAATGTAGGCATATTAAGTTTAACTTATATTAAAAATTTATATAAATATTATTATAACATAATTTAGTAATCATGTCAATAAATAATCTATATTAT
>JBDOIV010000059.1:0-15311 GCA_047404215.1 Rickettsiales bacterium | reverse complement strand
TCCCATATCCACTTGAGAGATTAAATAAGGCCCAGAACCAACCGGAACTTCAGAGGTAGTTTTGTCAAATTCACGATTTTGGTAGTAATGCTGTGGCAAAACTGGCAAAGAAGCTATGATTATTGGCAACTTTTTGTTGCTATTATTTTTAAGAGTAAATCTAACTCGATATTTTGATATTTTTTCGACTTTTTTAACATCCTGATACGATACTTTGTAGGAAGGGTGGCCCTTGCTGCGCAAAATGTTAAATGAAAAAACAACATCATCAGCAGTTATTTTCTTACCATCAGAGAATTTAGCATTTTGATTGAGTAAAAAAGTAACATCAAGACCAGAATTACTAATCTTTATTCCTTTTGCGACCAGTGGGTACATTGATGAAATTTCATCACCAGAAGAGCTCATCAAGCTATCGTATATATAACTAATACCGGAAGGAGCGATTCCTTTCAGAATATAAGGATTAAGACTATTAAATGTACCTTGTGTTGCCAGCCTAACCAAACCCCGCTTTGGGGCTCTGGCATTAACATAGTCAAAATAACGGAAGTTTTTACGATATTTCAAATCTCCAAAAATTGAAATTCCGTGCTTGAAATCATTATTAGCTATGCTATAATTAGGGAATATAAATAAAAATGTAACAACAAATAAAATTTTTTTTAGCATTATGCAGATTTTTAGAGGTCTAAAAAATATACCTGATGATATCGCAAATTGCGCAGTTACCATTGGTAATTTTGACGGCGTCCACCGTGGTCACCATCAAATTATCAAAAAATTAACTAAAAAAGCCCAAGAGTTAGACCTGAAAAGTGCTGTTGTTACCTTTGCAGAGCACCCGATCAAACTCTTTGCTCCGCAATCAGCAACCAACTTTTTGATAAACAGCCTATCGCAAAAACTAAAATTTCTTCTCGAATTTGAGATCGACTACCTAATCATTTTACCTTTTAACAAGAAAATTGCAAATATATCTGCAAATAATTTTGTTGAAGATATTTTAGTCAACAAAATCAAAACTAAAGAACTGATTATTGGCTATGATTTTATTTTTGGGAAAAACCGCGAAGGTGATCATGATTTTTTACAAAAACAAGCTGTAGAGCTAGGATTCAATATAGAAAGAGTATCTGCAATAAAAGAAGGAGATGAGGTTTTGTCTTCAACGTTAATTAGAAAATATATCGCAACAGGAGAAGTTGAAAAAGCTAACAAAATTCTTGGTAAGGAGTTTGAGGTCGAAGGCATAATAAACAAAGGTCATAAAAATGGTCACAAAATTGGCTTTCCAACCATGAATCTTCACCTAAAGGAGTTGCAAATTATTCCAAAATTTGGAGTCTATCATAGTAGCGTCTACATAAAACACCTAGATAAAAAATTTAATTCAGTGACTAATTTTGGTATCAGGCCCACCATTGACGATGATAAAAAACCTTTATACGAGACTCATATCATAGACTTTGACAGCAAGAAGCATGGCAACTTATACTATAAAAAAATTACCGTTAAGCTTAAAAAATTTATCAGAGGCGAAATTAAGTTTGAATCTCTTGACCAATTGAGAAAGCAAATCGAGATGGATATCGAGTCCTGCAGATAAAACTTGCGTAAAAGAGTCTTTGATTGCAAAAAACTTGATTTTTAACAAAATATATTCTATAATCGAGATAGAAAAATTTAATAAAATAAAAATGGAAAAATTTACTACCTTAACAGCTACTGCAGCTCCTTTATCACTGATCAACATCGACACTGATATGATCATCCCTAAACAGTTCTTAAAAACCATCAAAAGAACCGGTCTTGGTAAAAATCTATTCGACGAGATGAGATTCAATAGCGACGGTAGTGAAATTACTGATTTTGTACTAAATAAAGAGGCTTATAAGGACTCTAAGGTTTTGGTGGCTTTGGATAACTTTGGCTGCGGATCAAGTCGTGAGCATGCCCCCTGGGCTTTGCTTGACTTCGGAATTAAATGCGTTATTGCACCGTCCTTTGCTGACATCTTCTTTAACAACTGCTTCAAAAATGGCATCTTGCCAATTGAATTACCTAGAGATCAAGTTGATGAATTGATTGAAGCTGCGCAAGGCGAAGGCAACTCTTTTACCGTTAATTTAGAGCAGCAAAAAATTACCACTGACAACAATGAGTACGAATTTGAAGTAGATCCTTTTCGTAAAAACTGTTTAATTGAAGGTTTGGATGATATCGGCTTGACTTTGCAAAAAGACGAAAGTATTTCTAACTTCGAAAAATCATACAAGGAAGCAGTTTCCTGGCTGTAGAGACAATGCCCTACTGAAATCTAGCAAATATATCAAGAAAATCTGGAAAAGAAGTGGCTATCATTGAGGTATCATCTATCTCAACTCCATTATCTAGCATCTGACCCATTACAAAAAATGACATTGCAATTCTATGATCGTGAGAAGTGCTAATTTTTGCTGGCTCGTTGAGTTTTGCAAAATCACCACCCTGCACTTCTAATGAATCATCATGCATAGTAACATTAACGCCGCACGCTTTAAGATTTTCAGCAATCATAAGTAGGCGATTACTCTCCTTGACCTTAAGCTCTTCAAGACCTTCCATGGCAGTTACTCCGCTAGCAAAACTAGCAGCAATTGATAAAATTGGATACTCATCAATCATTGATGGAGCACGTGAAGCGGGCACTTTAATACCCTTTAAATTACTGGATTTAACCAAAAGATCAGCAACTTCTTCTCCACATACTTGTCTTTTATTGACTAACTGAATATCGCCATCCATCTCCTGCAAAGTCTTAATAATACCGTCTCGCAATGGATTGATACCGACATTTTTGATGGTAATTTGAGAATTTTTAGTAATCAGAGCTGCAACAATAATAAAAGCAGCCGAAGAGATGTCTCCTGGCACTTCAAAATCTTTAGCATCATATTCTTGCATACCTGAATATGAGATTTTAGTACCGTTATCACCATAAGGCTCAATATCTATATCCAAACCTAGATATCTCATCATAATCTCAGTATGATCGCGACATTTATTAGGCTCAATGATTGTTGTACGACCGTGAATATTAAGAGCAGCTAATAAAATAGCACTTTTGACCTGGGCAGACGCAATCTTCATCTCATAATCAATGGGCAGAGGGTTGTTAGCGCCAATTATTGAAAAAGGCATATAATTATCTTCTCTAGCATGAATTTGACCACCAATTTGTCTGATTGGATCAAAGATTCTTTTCATTGGCCTCTTAGTTAACGACTGATCACCAATAAAAGATGAAGTAAAATCCCTAGAACAAACCAGCCCCGCTAGCAATCTAGCAGCAGTTCCAGAATTACCCATATCAAGCACATTTTCTGGCTGCATCAATCCAAACATACCGGTACCATTAACTTGCCAAACAGGTTTGTTGATTTTCTGATCATAACCCCTTTCAATTTCAATACCCATCAACTCAAGAGCTTTTGCGGTATTTAAAACGTCATGACCCTGAAGTAGGCCAGTAATAGTTGCTTTACCGTAACCAAGAGAGGCAAATATTAAAGAGCGATGAGAGATAGACTTGTCTGGAGCAACATCAATCTCTCCTTTTAATGAAATGCCAGTATTTTTAACAATTAATTTGCTATCTTGCGTTGTCATATTATGTTATTTCATATTTTATCATTTCTTCGAAAGATGGTCTTTTTCTGATGATAGTAAAGCTATCTTCATCAACCAATACTTCCGGGACAAGGGCTCTAGAATTATATTCATTGGACATTGAAGAGCCGTAAGCGCCAGCACTCAGCAATAAAACCAAATCGCCAGATTGTGCATCTGCCAAAAGCCTATCCTTAGCCAAAATATCGGTAGTTTCACAAACAGGGCCAGCTAAATCGTATTTTGCAACATTACCCAGCTTTTTTATCGCCGGCAATAACTCGTGATACGAATCATACAAACCAGGTCGTGCCAAATCATTCATGCCAGCATCAATTATAGCAAAATTTTTATGCGAAGTTTCCTTAATGTAAGTTATCGTAGTTGCCAATACACCAGTATTGCCTGCTATCGCCCTACCTGGAGCGATTACCAACTTAACATGCAGATCCGCTATTAACTCTTTAATCATTGCTGCATATTGCGAAACTGGAATGGTAGTCTCGCCCTGATAATTTATGCCAATACCACCTCCAAGGTCGATACACCTAATGTCATGCCCCTTGGCCTGAAGATCAAGACATAATTGCCGCATTTTTACAAACGCTTTTTCAAAAGGCTCGATTTGGGTAATTTGCGACCCTATGTGAGTAGAGATACCATATATTTCCAGCGCAGGAAGATCTTTAGCAATTTCATAAATTGCCATTGCCTGATCAATATCAACTCCAAATTTATCTCCTTTGCGACCGGTGGAAATTTTTTCATGAGTATGGGCGTCAACATGAGGATTAACTCTTAAAGAAAATTTAATTTTCTTATCCAAGGAGCTTGCGACCTCGTTTAATGCAAATATCTCCGGCTTCGATTCGGCAGAAAAATGTTCAACACCGTTACTAAGTGCATACTCAATCTCATCCTTGGTCTTTCCAACTCCGGCGAAGATGATATCTTTTGGATCAATTCCAGACTCAATAGCACGAAATACTTCGCCAGCAGAAACAGCATCGATACCACTACCCCTAGCCGCTAACAACTTAACCAAGTTGATGTTGCTATTAGCCTTGATAGCATAACATATTTTGTGATCGATATCAGCAAAATTTTTCTGAAAAGCAGTGAAATTTTCTATAAGATCTTTTTTAGAATAGACATAAAAAGGCGTTCCTACCTCTTGAGCAATATCTAATACTGACACATTTTCAATATGCACAACTTGATCTTTTTGAATATTTTTATAACCTAAATATTTCATCTTAAATTATTTGTTTGCAATGATATTATTTATTATTTCAATCTCGTCAAAATCTATTTTTTGACCATTAACAGATTGATATTTCTCATGTCCTTTGCCTGCTAGTATTATTATATCCCCTTTTTCCAGCATTTGCAATGATTTTTCAATAGCAGATTTTCTATTATCAATTTCGATCGTCTTATTATTATCACAATTTGCAATAATACCCCGCCTGATTTGCTCAGGATTCTCGGTTCTAGGATTATCATCGGTAACAATTACCAGATCCGAATTTTGACAAGCAATCTTTCCCATCAAGGGGCGCTTAGCATGATCTCGATCGCCACCACAACCGAAAAGAGTTAGAATTCTTGTCGGCTTAAATTTACGAGCATTTTTTAGCGAAATTTCTAGAGCATCAGGAGTGTGAGCATAATCAACAAATATTTGTGCACCTTTGTAATCTGCAACTTTTTGCATTCTGCCAGTTGCCGATTTAAGATCGGTAAAATTTGCCAATAACTTCTCAAACTCGTTATCACTAATCTCGTTATTAGCAACCACTAAACCCAGAGCGCAAATCAAGTTAAATACCTGAAAATTAACATTGATATTTATGAAAAAACTATATGATTTATTATTATACAATATCCCCACCTCTTGACCATTGGTTCTTTCGTTAATTTTTACAAGCTTGATAGCATTAGCACTGTAGCCATAATCAAGAACGTTATGATTGCGATTAGCGCAGATATTTTTTAAAGCCTGAAACTCTTCTATGTCAGCATTTAGCACCACATTTGAAGAATTTTCGAGCAAACTATCGAACAAAATTAGCTTTGCTGCAAAATAACTATCCATATCATTGTGATAGTCCAGATGATCTTGACTGAAATTGGTAAATGCTGCGCTTTTAATTTCAACACCCTCCATCCTTTTTTGGTCTAGACCTATCGAGCTTGCTTCAATAGCAACATGATCAACGCCATTTTTTTTCAAAATTGATAAATTTTTATATAATCCAACAATGTCAGGAGTAGTTAGTGAAGAGCTAACAAAGTCGCTATTACCGATGTCATCACATACTAAGCCTAGAGTACCAATCGAGGCAGCCTTAATATTTAAAATACCAAATATCTGCCTGGTAAACTCAACTACCGATGTTTTGCCATTGGTACCAGTCACGGCATAGATATCACTTGGAAGCGGTCCATAAAAAATCTGCAACATCTGCGTCAATAGATCAAAAGGATTATCGCATGTTATAAAAACAACATCATCGCTATTTATTTTAGTATAATTTTTTGCTATAACTATCCTACACCCACTTTTAACTACGCTGGGAATGAATTTTTCGCCGTTAGTATCGACACCCTTTAAGGCAAAAAATACTGTTGACAGCGATGAATTTATCAACCTTGAATCAATAGCAATATCATCAAAACTAATTTGATCAATTATATCAAGCCCTTGTTTAACATCATACAAAAACCCTACTTTTTCAAGAGCAGAAACTAACCTCATTTAAATCAATTTATAAATTTATAATCATAAGATAATATTCTACAAATAAAAAAGATAAAATCCATTATTTTCTTATTGAAAAATGCATTTAATAGATTTTTTGTTGCCAAAATTACATTTTGAGAAAATCTTGAGCTGACTGCGCAGGATCAGAAGATCTGGTAATTGGCCTGCCAACTACTAGGTGACTAGCACCAGCTGCGATTGCAGCTTGCGGCGTCTGAGTTCTTTTTTGATCATCCTCAGTCTTTGCAATTCTGATACCAGGTGTAACAATTAAAAACTGATCAGTAATATTACTTCTTAAATGCTTAGCTTCATTGGCCGAAGCTACCACACCGTCAATACCACAATCAATTGCTAATTTTGCTTTTTTCAACACCTGATCTTGCAGAGATAAATTACCATCAAAACCCATGTCATTTAAATCACCTTGGTCAAGACAAGTTAGAACTGTCACCGCCAAAAGATTAATATTACCCTTATTTTGCGCAGCTTGCAACATTATCTCTTTGCTAGCAGCATGTATAGTTAATAAATCAACATCATATTGAGCAAGATTTTGAACAGTTCTGGCGATTGTTTTTGGAATATCATATAATTTTAGATCAGCAAATATCCTCTTATTATTATTTTTCAAATAATCAATCATCTTAAAATAATCCCCACTAGCCATCATCTCAAGACCAATTTTATAAAAATCAACATGATCACCAACCCTCTCCACCATATCTTTAGCAGACTCAAAATCAGGAAAATCAAGAGCTACTATCAGATTATCTTTATGTACTGCCATATTAAAACTTATTTTCTTTTTTCAAAAGCAATCGAGCAATATTTTCCTTATGTCTAATTGTAACCAATATCGCAAGAGCAATTGCCAAATATGTGTAAGAAATATCAAATGCTAAAAAATAACTTAAAGGAATCATCGACGCTACTGATGACAAAGAAGATGCTGCCGAGATTCTAAATATCAAAAATGTCACTAACCAAACCAAGATTACTAACCCACCAATCAATGGATCGATCGCTAAGATAACTGCAAGAGTTGTAGCCACCCCTTTACCACCTTTAAACTTTAGATAAATAGGAAAAATATGACCAGCGACGGCAACAAAAGCGACGGCAGCAATAAAGCTGTCAAAATTATCGCTTAAGGCAAAATAATTAATCGCTAAAACTACCATCAGCGCTCCTTTTAAAGCATCTAGCAGCAAAGTAATGGCACCAAGCTTTTTACCACCCACCCTGGTAACGTTTGTGGCACCAATATTGCCCGACCCTAAATCTCTAATATCCTCTTTTAAGAACCTCTTGGTTAATATTAAGCCAAAAGGGATTGAAGAAACTAAGTAGGTTATAATTAAAAAAATTACCTGACTATTTTCTAACATAGCAATTAATCGTTATTTTTATCTTTTCGAAACTGATCTAAGGAAATCACCTTATCATCATCTTTACCAGTTTTAGATTTGGCTGACTTTTTACCCTTGGCGGCAGACTTTGTGGCAGTTTTAGCTTTTGATGATCTTTTATCAGAATTATTTTTGTTAGCATGATCACTGGGATCTATAACGGTAATCTCCGCCCCTTCAAGATCTTCATAGCTAACACTAAATTTCAAACCAAAATTCATTGAAGGATCAGCAAAGGAGGTAACTGACTTATAAGGAACAAATAACTTCTCATACTTGCCAGAAAAACTCAATGAAATTTCAAAATGGTCCTGAGTAACCTTTAAACTTTTATACTGATATTGCACCACGATCGTCATCTCATCGCGATATTTATCTTTGAGACTTTCGGGCACCTTAACATCTGGATATTTTGTCAAAAAAGAAATTATGAAGTAGTGATTACCTGGCAGGCCTTTGGTCTCTATTTTTTTAAGAGTTTCATATATTACCGTTCGCATTGAATTCTCGATAATCTCATCATAGCCTATCAAATCGTGATTCTCTTGCATTATATTGGTTAATTAAATTATTATTAATAACGCCTAAATACACCTAAAAGCGCCAGTCTTTTCTGTTGACAGGAAAAACTGGCAAAACCCCGATAATGCAATTTACGCGAAAGCAGCTTTTGCCACAGGAGCGAACTCAGCATTATCATTAGCAAAGTTATCGTTTGCGTTTATTTTGTTTCGAACGGATATTGCATAAGCAATCGGCAGTATCTCAACCGGGCAAAAACAACCTTTTTACTATGCATGTCGAAGCTTAAAATCACCCCCATAATTTAAATAAAATTTTTTAAAAAAGTAGTCATATTTTGAGGAATTTTTAGACATAGCAACAAAATTACCCAAATATGGCTGCTTTCCTAGAAAATTTGGTGGAGGTGCCGGGTTCCGCCCCCGGGTCCATGAACATTTATTCTAGATTGCGTTTATCACCATAGTAGCACGCTAATGCTACAATCTAATTATAACACACTTTAATTGATTTTACAAGTTTTTTGTCATCATTATTTTTCCTGCCCTGTACGAACTGCTATACTCACCTCAGCTTGACTAGGAAAGCCGGAAGGAGCGAACCCCGCCACTCTTTCTTTTTTAAGAGGTTCAATCGCAGCTGAAGGGAATTGAGCCGATTTTATTTTATCTTTAAGAAACTTAGCTGCTTGACCTAACTGTACCGCATCATTGACCTCTTCTGAAAAACCAATTTCTTTAACGGCCGCATTAAAAGCTTCAAGATTACTTCTAATATCCTCCTGCGCGATCGCTACATCACCAGCTTGACGCGATCTGGCAAAAAATCCACGACTTTCCGGAGCGCTACTCTTTAAAGCCTCATTCAACGCAACCAAATGATTAAAAGCATCAACTACTTTCTTTCTGGGGTCGTCAGCTGACACCCCAACAATTTCACTATCACAAGGAACAGATGTAAAACCAACCTTAACCGTAACACTGGGCGAATTAAAAATACCATTGGAACCATATTTTTTGCTATTAATTGCCTTTAAAGCATCTTTAACAAATTTTGAATTCACTTCTAAAGCTGGTGCATCAACATCAGTATCACCACCACGCCCATCGTCATCCAATACAATGGCAGGTCTAGGCACTGCCGCTACAACAGGATTAGAGTCGGCAGCGACATCAACAACAGCTCTTCTTCTAGCAGCTCCACCTCCACCGCCAGTAGCAATCCCTCCTTCAGTAGCAACCTGCGCAGTAGCAGCTCTTGCTCTTGTACTAGAACCAACAACTCCCGGTAGCAGACCATCCCTACTACCATCCGCAGCAACCTGCGCAGCAGCGGCCCTTCTATCCTCTGCTTTTTTCTTTACCGTAGAAAAATGTTTTGCAAATTGCTTGATGAGCCCTGGTGATGAAAATTTACTACGTATATCGAAGATCAAATCTTGCATTTTTTGCTTTCTTTCATCCGGCCCAAGACCAGTAGTAAAAAAATCACTAAAGTTCACTGCTGAACTCATTAGTTTTTTTGATTGACCTTGATTCGTGGCAGCTACAAGAAAGACCTGACTTATTTTTAAAAACTCTCTACCTCCAACGTTTCCTGTTACTTTGTAATCATAGACAGCCTTATAAAAATAAAAAGCCATTGCATATAGAAGCTCGTTATTATTAAAATCTAAAAATGTTCTTTTCTGCTTTTCTCCACTCGCTCTTGTCATAGTAAAATTAAATTATAAGTTAATATCTAGTCCAATGTTGCGACCCCCGCCTAAAGTAAAAGATTGCGGTGCAGAAGCGCCAGTTGAGGGTTTTGCTACTCCTTCTGATAATTGAAAACGATCAGACTTAATATAGTCTTTTAGAGCCTCAGCAGCAAGAGAGATGTCAATAGATGGCATTTCACAATCAATGAATTCAATTTTGGACTTATCCACACCCTGTATAGCAAGCTTTAAATTTTGATATGCACCATCTAGTGCGTCTTGGCAATCTGCAAAACTAGGATGGTCTTTGAGAGCGACAAAGGTATCTTTTAAGCCAAGAAGTGCATTATAAACATCTGCTATATCCGATTGTCGATGATCATGTTCAACTGTAACAACGCCAAAAGATTTCGTATCAGCAAAGCCAAGTTTTTTAGCAACATTTTTTGAAGCAAAAAAACCATTCGATCCTTTAATCCTAGACCTTGTCAAATCTCCAATAACACCAACAACATCTTCTACAGAAAAATCAATACGAGATGCTGATTCAGCAGCGATCTGCGCATCAACCTGAGCCTCAAGAGCTTGCAACTCCGGATCATCCATAGGATCTGGCGTCTGCCTACCCGGATCTACAGCTACTGTTTCAGTCCCTCCTTCGGCGGCAATCATAGCCTCAAGCTCTGCCATCAACTCTTTATCTGCTGGACTCATTCCGTCATCACCATATCTGCTCATAATAATTAAATTAATTAATAACTTATATATTTAATTATAACATATTTTTGTCATCATGGCAAGCAAATTATTAGCAAATTGTAAAATGTATCGTTATAATACAGTCATAAAGATCTTCAAATGATCAGAGATATGACCAAGAAACAGCTATTTTTAAGGGAAAATCGCCCAGCCTCTTACCCGGATCTTTTTTAAGGGCACTGCTATTGGTCGGCGGTCACGATCAGCGCTGCTGCATAATTGGCGGCATAAAAAAAGAGCAGCAACTGACCGATTAACATTATATCTATTTTAACTTACATATTTATTATACATCGCTCATTTATAATGTCAAGAGAAAAAATAAGGTTTTTTTATAATTTTTTTACAATTATTTTCAAATGATTAATTTTGCCAGCTGCGAACAAGGTCGTTATAGTCTTGCATCAGATTGGTTGTCACTTCAGATATCTCTGGGAAGTGATATTGCTCATCAACCTTGCCTATCCTGGTCACCTCAGCGGCACTGCCTGTCAGAAAAGCGTCCTTAGCATCAACTAACTCTTCTGGTTTAATATGGCGCTCTACCACTTTAATACCACGCTTTTTAGCCAATTCGATGATAGTTTGCCTAGTGATACCGTTTAAGAAGCAATCTGGCGTTGGCGTGTGTAGCTCGCCATTTTTCATAACTAGAAATAGGTTAGCTCCGGTCGCTTCTGATAAGTAACCACGGTAATCAAGCATCAGCGCGTCATTATAGCCTTCACTTTCCGCTTCATGCTTAGAAATAGTGCAAATCATGTAAAGTCCAGCCGCTTTAGCCGCAGTTGGGGCAGTTTCTGGCGACGGTCTTTTATATTTTGCAAATTTTAGATTAACACCTTTGCGTCTCGCTTCAGCAGAATAATATGGCGGCCATGGCCAGCACGCGATCGCGACGTGAGTTGTGTTATTTTGCGCTGAAATTGCCATCTTCTCTGATCCGCGCCAAGCAAATGCACGCATATAGCCATCTTCGATATTTTGCTTTTTAGCGATTGCTTGTTTCGCTTGCTCTAAAACATCGACGCTGTAAGGTACTTCAAAGCCAAGTATTTTAGCAGAATCGTGTAAGCGCTGTGAATGTAGTTTTGATTTAAAAATGGTTTTTGAATAGATGCGCTCACCTTCAAAAACACATGAAGCATAATGCAAACCATGATTTAAAACGTGAACTTTGGCGTCTTGCCAAGCAACCATTTCGCCATTATACCAGATAAAGCCTTCTCTTTTGTCAAATGGAACTATTTCTGTCATCTTTTTATTATAAAATTAATGTTTTTCTAATTTTATAATATTTAAGTTTTTAATTCAACTGAAAAATAAAAAACTTTTAGCGAGTATTTCTTCTTTCAAGATCATTCACGGGAGAAGCTTCTGCTCCAGTAAGGGAACTAGCTGGCGAACTTGCTCTACGATTACTTTCAGAACTACCAGGGCTACCATAACCGCCATCACTTAAACTATTCTCTGAGGACTCCGATATTCTTGATAAATCCCCCATAGCTCCATGAAGATTGCTTTGCTGCCCTAAACCTAAATCCTCTTCAGCAATAGCCGATAAGTTAGCCATAGAATTATAATGATGACCACCTTGAGAGCCATGGCCAATGACAGCTCCCCTATCAACATCAGTTGTAATGACCTCTCCTGCTATAACCGCCCGCGCCAACTCTTTAAGATTATTATACCAACTTTGGTTACCTGTTGCACGACCTAGGCGATCTATTATAGGATCAATTAACCCCTCCTGACCAGCTAATTTTAAATCTTGCGCTGCTTTTACGAAAAACTCTTGAGCTTCCGGCAATACCCCTCTTCCTTGTATACCGTCAATATAAAATTCGCAAGCTGCATTTAATCTTATTACATCTTCCATAAAACGACATTCTTTGACATTGGCACCTATATTACCTTGATCCACACTGTCAGCAGTAATATCTCTAGCGTCAATTGCAAGATAAGCCTGAAACACTTCGTTGGCCGAAAATGGATTAAATAAAGCAGCGTACTCTTTATCCATGTTTGGCTTTAAAGTTTCTTGGTAAAATTGTGTAGTAACCAGGTTTTCAAGGAATTCATCTTTGCTGCAACCTCTGGTAGTAGAATTGTAAGACGAATTGAACGCAACCTCAATATCACCATATTTTGCTTTTAACGGGTCTGCAACGTGAAGCATGACATCATCTCGAATTTGTTTGAGATTTACATCTTGACTACTGGATGGCATTTGTGATTCAAGATATTTTAACTGCTGATAAGGATATTCCAATTGATAAAATAATTCAGAAGGTATAACCTCTGTGCCGACTACAAAATCTTTAGCCTTATTGATGAAGAGAAAATAAGCTTGACGATAATCCTCTGTGATATTGATACCACCGCTACTACTTCTTGACATAATTAGATATAATTAATTAATAACTGATGCTTATTATAAAAGCACCTCTCTTAATTAAATTATACCATATTTTTTATATTATGTCCAGAAAATTATATAAATAGTTATTTTGTATCATTATGATACAATTTTAAAGCCATGAAGCATTCGAACCATTTGGATTTGCAGCTCCTCCTCTATCACCATCTAAAGCTGTAACCTCTCTAGGTCTATTACCGCCAACAGAAGCAGGTGAAGTAGAAGGAGATGTTCTCTTGCTTTTAGGGCTTCTAGGTGGTTTTGGCGGTGGTGTCCCGTTAGCTGGAGCTTCTAATTGCGACAACGCTTCTTCTGTCAGATGCTGCGTGCCAACAGTCTCGGCTGCATCAACTGCAGAATCACCTGAGGCACGAGATACAACAGGGGGAGGAACTCTAGGTGAATGTGTTGATGATGAATCTTCGTTCCCACTGAAAAGTAGCGACCCCTCATCATCACTAAATTTAACACTACCCTCGCTTAAACCATCATCACTTACAAATACCGCCGCTAATTCTGCAGAATGACCACCTGCATCGCCACCCACATCGCTTAATGATTGACTTGAATCTGCTGCTTCACGACCAGCTTCTAATGGTATATCAAAACTTGCTTGCGACGCTCTATCGCCTCCAGGAGATGCTACCTCAGATATTGATCGAGCAACTTCATCCGTAGCAGCAGGAAATACTGGTGATGCCACCACTGCTTCACCAGGAGAGAGAATTCCTGGCGAAATAGGAATACCTTCTTTATATCTCAGTCTATCCCCCATACCATAATCATTACCACCTGCTCGAGAGCTTAGAGATGGGGACTCTTGTTGACCTCCACCACCTAAGCGTGCATATTGACTACTTCCTCCTTTCGACCTTGTTCTATTTTTCTGCGCCGCCTGTGCTACGAGTTGCAAAAAAGCATCCTGTTTAGGAGATATATCCAATCGACCTTCGAATGGAACAGGGCTAGCAGATCTAATTGCAGATTGCTTAGCATCTTCAGTATGTCCAGATAAGACCGAAAACCTTTCTTCTGCTGATGCATCTTGATGATCATGCACACTAAACCCCCGCAAGAATTTTAATACTTTATACCCAGGCATATTTGATATTGACTGACCGCCCAAAGATATAAGATCTCTAACTGATCGCTCTGGTAATTCTACCGCAGCTTCTTGTCCATCGACGACAAATTTATAACCTTTTTCAAAAGTGACATCTCCGACGAAATCTTGCCAACTACCTTCTAATTTAATTTCCTCACCTCGATGTATTAAATTCACAGCACCATCGGGGGCCTTTTTATATTTGTTGCCCGCATCATCAATAACTGATGTCACTTTTGTAAATGTCGCAAAACCACCTCCTTTAATATATACATCATCATTTTCATCAGCACCTATATCATAACTGCTAGAAATTTTCATTTTAGGTGGAGTTGGAAGAGCTTTGTTTGCAGCGCCTTTCTTCTTGACCCTGCTTCTTTTTTTCTTAACTGCTTGTTGAGATTGAGATTGTCTATCTTCATCTAAATCTTGAGATGATGTTACAGCATGCTCGAATAAAGCTAGCTGATTATATATAATCTCAAGCGGCATCCCAGATTTATCAGATGCCGACTTTGCATCAGCCTCACCTGGTTCATTTACAACACTGGAAGCGGCTTCTTTTGTCTTTTTTTTGCCACGAAAAAAACCCCTGGACTTTTGCTTTTCAGGCCCTTGAATATCTTCAAGATTAAAACCTAGCGCTAAAGCAACTACCACAGGATTCAATGTATCCGGCGCAACGACTTCAATAGGAACAGGGCTATCACCCTTCGCTTTTTTATTTGGTATAGTTTTATGCAGGATAGTCTTGATAACCAATTCAGCTTTTTTTTGCAAAGCCTCCTTAGACTGCTTTTCCTGACCGTTAGAAAGCGTAAAGACTCTATCACTTGACATTAATTCATTTAATAACTCTTCGAATTGACCCCTTTCTTGCTCAGAATTTAAAAGAGAGTTAGCAATTTGAATCAACAAGTTATATTCGGACAAGTCAGAAAACTCATGATCAGCAGAAATAAGATATCCCTTACTAT
>JBDOIV010000058.1:0-1023 GCA_047404215.1 Rickettsiales bacterium | reverse complement strand
GCAAAACCGCTCTCAATCTAGATGCCCTGACCAAGCAAATACAAAGATGGCACTCTCAAGTTAGCGACAGCTCACTATCAGATCTAGCGCGCACTATTCTCGAAGAAAGCGGCTACATCAAAATGTGGCAAGCCGAAAACACACTAGAAGCTCAAGGTAGAATTGAAAATATCGACGAATTCCTCTCCTCTTTAAGCGAATTTGACAATATTATCGACTTCCTAGAATATGTCAGTCTAGTTGAAGCCTCAGACGACACCAAAAACAAAACCGATTGTGTCTCAGTAATGACCGTCCACGGCGCCAAAGGCTTAGAATTTGACCTCGTTTTCATACCCGGTCTTGAAGACTCAATCTTCCCATCACATCGCAGCCTTGAAGAAAGAAATGGCCTTGAAGAAGAGCGTCGCCTACTATATGTAGCAATTACTCGCGCCAAAAAAGAGCTAATCCTATCTCACACAAAAACTCGTTTTATTTTTGGTGATTACCAGCAATCAGCTCCTTCAAGATTTTTATCAGAACTACCAGAAGCAATAAAAACTAAAGAAATTGGCCACGAAGATGGCTTTACCGGCAATAATTTTAGCAATTCTGGCAGTAATTACTATCAAAAGCCAAAATTGACAGCAAGTTATGGCAAAAATCAATTTATCAAGCAAAAAAGTCTCGGTTATAATCTAAATTCTGGCCTCATATCAAAGAAACCAATCCTAAGTCAAAAAAAACCAGCCGCTAGCAATGCCAGCGAACTTTTTGGCAAAAGAGTTTTTCACCAAAAATTTGGCTATGGTTCAGTCATTGGCACCGATGGTGATAAAGTCCAAGTCGATTTTGAGAAAACCGGCACCAAAACCATCATGAAGAATTTTGTCAAAATAGCATAAATTGTCAAGCTTATAGTAGTAACATTACTCGCACTATCTACTATTGGTAGCTATTAGAGAGTCTCTGCCGCCCTGTTAGCAAATATTACCTTATGCATAAAGCCAATAGCCAGATAAGTACCAATAAATCTTGTTA
>JBDOIV010000057.1:0-1289 GCA_047404215.1 Rickettsiales bacterium | reverse complement strand
CTATATATCCTGTTAGGAAGATTAGAATGTAGATTTTTTATAACGGCCAAAATATACCGTTTGCAAGGAAATATTCTTAAAGAGAAGAAGAAATGGTGGGTGATGAGAGATTCGAACTCCCGACCCCCTCCTTGTAAGGGAGATGCTCTACCAGCTGAGCTAATCACCCACATGTAACTGTGGAAAACTCCATTCCTTTTCTTGCTAACGCTCGAAAAGAACTGTCGTACTGGGCTTGCGTCGTGTTTAAAACACTCCTGAGCCCGCTTTTCATTAAAAATGTGCGTTTGGGCACATTTTTTCAACATTCAAAGCTTTCAAAACTCTTGCTTTAAAGATCAATTTCCATGAATTAAAACTAAAACAATGAAAATCTGGTTATGAAACCAATTTCTCATGAAAAAATGTTGCCATTATAAAATGGCGGGAGTGACGGGACTCGAACCCGCGGCCTCCTGCGTGACAGGCAGGCGCTCTAACCAGCTTAGCTACACCCCCAACATTACCCTTCAATTATAAATTATCGCTAATTAAAAAGCAAGAAATAATTTTGGGCAACAAAAAACCCTCGTTGGGCCATTGCATAACGAGGGTATAGAAAAGAAAACTATTTCTTAACAGTGTCTTTCAATGCTTTACCAGCAGTGAATTTAACTCTTTTAGAAGCTTTAATAGTGATTTCTTCGCCAGTTTGTGGGTTACGGCCTTTTCTAGAAGCAGTTTTAATAACGCTGAAAGTACCGAATCCGATCAAAGTAACGTTGTCACCTTTTTTCAAAGCTTTAGTTGAAGCTTTTAAGAAAGCTTCAAGAGCAGCACCGGCATCTTTTTGTGATAATCCAGTGTCATTAGCAATAGCTTTAATCAAGTCTGTTTTATGCATTGTTAGGTCAAATTTAATTTTAATATTACAAACCTAATTAATTTCTGATCATCTCAAGTCAAAGACTTGTGGAGCCGTAATTAATAGGTCTATATAATAAATTAATGGTTTTTTTAAATAAATCAATAGTTTTTTTTATTTTTTTTTACCTACAGCCTTTATTGAAGGTATTTTAAGAAATTATAAAGTCGCTAGAGACAATGCAGTCAAGACTTTGATCGTGTTTTTCTGTTGGAAGTGTTGATGGGTAGTACTGTAGCTTGTATGCTACTCCAATTACATATACATTGGGATTTTCTTTTTTTAATTTAGCGATAGAGCGGTCAAAAAAGCCCTTGGCCATGCCAATTCTGTTTTTATATTTATCAAAAACAACCAGGGGTATAATTAAAATGTCAGGGGTTGC
>JBDOIV010000056.1:0-13884 GCA_047404215.1 Rickettsiales bacterium | reverse complement strand
GTTATTTTAAGCCTCACTTTCGCCATCACCGCCACCTGTTTCGCCGGACCCCTTGGCTGATTCTGATGATGGTTTTTTGTCGCTAGTCTCTTTTTTTCCACCGCCCGACGTAAGGCCTTTTTTCGTTGAAGAAAAACCTCCTCTGGCAGCCCCTTTAGCTCCCCTGACACCTCTTTGCTGTAATCCCTTAAGCTTGCTAGCAGTTTTTCTGAGCATGGCATTGGGGCTCATAGTTGACTGTGGAAGTTGCGCTCCTCCAAATAGTTGCGATGCGATATTTGGCACCTCGTCCATAAATTTATAAAGGAAGTATATTATTACCAATCCTCTAACTAAAGTTAACATTTTTTCTTTAGTGTCTTCTAAAAACAAATCCAATAAAAACGGAATGGATATGCCAATAATCTCTAGACCCGGAAATCTAGAGTAGGAATCGGAGTTGATCATACACTCAAGACTGTTAGCCTTAGGATTCACCACTTCACGACCTTCAATATCGCAGTCAACACCAATAGGAGGTTCTGCATCAGGATCTCCTAACCTTTTCCCATTAATATCTGCGCAATATTTGCTACAGCTAATTATTTTAACTGGTGGATTGCCTTTATATATAGCGTCACCCACTAGTGACTTATCTAATATTGATACAAAAATTGCCAAATACACAAATAAAATCATAGGTTGCAAAGCAAATGACAGCATTTGTTTTAGCCAGCCATCAAAAATACCTTTTGTTTTGCTGGTTAGGATGCAGGTTATGGTAATTGGTGATATAAAAATTAGCAATATAATAGCAATTGTAGAAGCTAAGAAGATGTGAACTGCTCTGATAGTTACTGAAATCAATAAGAACGCAATAAAGAATAAACAAGCAACAAAGTAGGTTCCTATTGACCCTATTAGCCATCCGGCCACCATTAGTTTAGCAATATTTGCTGCTGATGCCTCTGGTCCGAATCCCATATAGCGAGCCAGCTTACAATCCAATGTATCCCATATCGCTAAATACTCCTTTCCTTCTGGGTAGCTGACGTTACTTTGCTCGGCAATATTGCTATCACCAAGTGCAAGTGACGTATATACCTTGCCAAATTGGCAGCCATCACGCTTATCTTCTTCTTCGGGCATTTGTATTTTGAATACCATGGTGGATAAAAAGTCCGAAGTCTTGTAAATACCATCAAAGAACGAATCCTTCCATCCTGATCCGGTTGCAAAGTACATCACTAATGCGATTTTTACTATGAGAATTACTAGGTCTTTCTTTTTAATTTCACCTACTGCGGCTAAAATTTTCATGCCATAAAACATTATCACAAGAGAAAGGGCGACTCTTATTGATAAATTTAAGGTTCTTTGTAAGGTTTCAAAAAATGATTCATGGTAAACATCCTCCCCTTTTTCGTAAGAAAAACCAGAGGGGCACGATCCTGTGATGTCAATTGCATCATCTTCATGAGCTGAGCGACATTTTGAGTGTCCAGCTCTGTTGAAGAATAAATTCTCTAAAGTTTCTTTAAGGCACTGCACTATTGGAGCGCTAAAGTTTCGCATTGATCCTTGAAAGAATCCGGTACCAAAAGATACTTGATTTCTAGAGTCTCCTGTAAAATTGATACAGGCCTCTGAAAGATATGGCGATGCTTCTGAGAAATCATGGATATATATATTGGAAGTTTTAGCGCAATGGGTCATGTGTTGGCAATGATTTTTGCAGGCTCCAGCTTTATTGTTAAGTTCGCAGTTGCCATCTCTGACTTCGCTGGCTCCATTGCCGCACCTACCTTCCGCTACCGCTTGTGGATCCATCGGGATAAAGTTTTGATTGTCATCGTACTTACCATCCTTGTAATAATCGCATATTTCGGTGCCTCCTTTGACGGTGAAGTTGTATGGACATAGAGAGTATGATTCAACGCATATTCTGGATTTATCATCATGCGATGTTGTTTGAAAAGTTACCGGCTTCGCACCTTCGGTTAATGTACACTTGCTATCGGCTGGACAGAAATAATCTTCTTCATGGTACCTTATACAAACATAATTTGCAGCCCTGTCTTGGCAGCATTGAAGGGCTTCTAGAAAGTCTTGTTTTCTTTCTTCGGAAATTTGTTGTCCGGTTACTGGATCGATGCTGGACTTAAGGTTGTATTTTTGGCAGTTGAAGTTTGGCTCTTCGAATCCTCTCATGTAATATCTTTGTGAATGGTACTCAAATATTTTATTAGTATTAGTATCTTCATCAACAAAAAAAACTTGGCGATTGCCAAACGCTTCATCATAGTTTGTTGAGGTCGCTGGCGCTGGCAGATAAGGATCTTTACATGGATTTTTACTGCCAGTCGGGTTGTCAATCACCTCAACTCCTCCATAAAAATACTCTCTGTAGTGTTGAGATTGCATTGATAGTGCTTGATCGCAGTTCGTGTCTAGTCCTTCAGTCAAGTGTTCATCCAAGGGGTCAGTGCCACCCGAGTCGCCACTGTTATGGCATCGATCTATTATTTTTTTTATGCTATCGATTGCAGGAGGGTAGGCTTGGGGATCGCCATTATTATCAATATATTGCATTGGATCGGTTTGCTCTTTGCCCGGAGAGTATCTGTTATATTCATTGCCATTGTCGGTGTACCAATCGTGTCCACAAATCTCTGTGTTATCGTATGCTATGTCAGCTAGGGCCCATATTATTGCTAGTTGGCCAACAAACGATGCCATTCCAGCAACTGCACCAGCGGCAGCGGCAGCGCAAGAGCCATCTCCTGCTGCAGCTCTGACAGCTCCTCTATACGTACCTCTAACAACCAAGGCGGAGTCATATATTGGGTTTGGAAAGATGTTTACCTTGGCAGGTATAGCGCATACTCCAACCATGTTTGAAATGGCCGCTTTTGCAACTGCATATGTTGTAGCGGCAACCGTTATGCAAACTGGATTAGTAATTGCGAATTCGATGTCTTTACCGCCATAGGTTGGATTGAAGTCTAAATTGTTTATATCATTTTCATTGTCACAGGACCTTACTCTTCCCGCTCCTGCTGTTGGTCCGGCAATAATATCAGTTGGGGTTGTGGCAAAGAATATAACTAACAGCAATGTGGCAAATGTGAGAAAACTAGATATTTTCTTTTTTATATATTGCATTAAATATTAGTTTGTTTTTTCCAAAAAAATTGGCAGCCAGACATCGGGATCGTCACCAACTTCTTTTATTATTTCTGCTAAAATAATTACTGTATCAACTCTTCCAGATAGCACATTTATTATTTCATCCATACCAGACAGATTTATTCTGCACATTACGCCGTCATTATCTTGCTTAATTAGGAAGAATCTAGTTGACGGGTCAGTGGTTTTTACCATTGCAAACTCCCTTTCTGACAACATAAATACTTCTCGATACACCGAGGTAGCCTTCAGGTTGGGTAAGAATATTTGGGTAGCTGTTTGCTGCACCAGAGTATCGGATATTTCACTTTTCGATGCATCTTCTACTGATTGTGTTGCAAAAACAACAAAAGTGTTAAGTTTTCTTAATACTTTGAGCCAGTCTTTGATCTTGGGGGCGAATACTTTGTTACCAATCAAGGCCCATGCCTCATCAAGCACGATCATGGTAGGGCTGCCATCAAGTGATGATTGGATTCTATGGAATAGATACAATAACACCGGGGAGGTGCTTTTAGTATCTTGCAAGATTGCTGCCATCTCTATACCAAATGTTCTAGCAATGTTAAAATCTATCTTATCTTCTTCATTATCAAAGAGGTTGGCATGAGAGCCATCAGTGTGCCACATTGCAAATCTACCAGCAAGGGACCCTGGCCCACCAAGACCCAAAAATGGCGCTATATTTCTCAGTCTTCTTTGTGACTTTGGTAATTTGTAATTACCATTTATCGCTTCATTGATTCTTTCTATGTCTTCTGGGGTGATTTTATCCCCCTCGTGAGATACTAGTACGCTTATAAACTCGACCAAGAAGGATCTATTTTCTGGAGTGTCATCGAGCTGTAGTGGGTTGAATCCAGATTTTTGGGCAGTGCTAGGGATGATATATTTTCCTCGAATTGCCCTGATGAATATTTCTGCACCTCGGTCTTTATCAAAAAAGAACAGTCTACCGTTGAATTTTTGCGCTTGTGCACATAAAAAGTTTAATAGTACCGTTTTACCGGCACCGGTGGGTCCGATAATCATTGTATGACCAACATCTCGGACGTGAAAATTGAAGAAAAATGGCGTTCCTGATGCTGTGTCTAGTACGGTAACAGCATCACCCCAGTGATTTCTTTTTCTTTTACCGGAAGGGTAATTGTGAAAAGAGGCAAAAGCAGCAATGTTTTTAGTATTAACGATACATCTTCTCGCCATATACTCTTCGTTACAAGGTAACTGTGCCCAGAATGCGGGCTCCATGTTTATTTTCTCTCTTATGCCTGTAATACCAGCGTTGGAAAGCTCCACTATCGCTAAAGATAAACTGCTTTCTAACGATTTTGCAGAGTCGTCAATACACATCACGGACATGAAGTGGTTGCCAAATGCAAATTCACCAGACATTGCTGAATCGAGGGCTTCGTCAATTTCTTGAATTTGCGACACTGCGACATCTTCTGATTGCACTAATCTTCTTTGCTGTAGCTGCATAGAGGATATTGCAAACATTCTGTCGATATAAGTAAGGGATTGTGAAATAACAATTTCACAAGGCATTTGCATAAAGCCATCGAATACTCCAGCATTGGTGGAGGGTCTGTATTCTTTAATAGAAACTATTCCAGCATATTTTATTTTATCAGGATTGTGAATTTCTATTGTCTTGGAGCCGAAATACATTCGACTAATAGGAAGTTGGCTTGCGATATCGCCACAGCCCACTGCTATTGGTTGAGAATATCCTGGATTGATAAGCTGGCACAAAAACCCTAAGAGATCCGAGTAAATACCATCTTCAGTTTCTGAAAGCCCTAATATTTCAGGACTGTAATTAGAGAATCCATTCAAGACTCTTTCTGTCATTTCTTCAATTTCGTTAAAAGACTCATTAAGTTCCTTTGCAATTAGAGATTTATCAGCTTTACTCTGTATAGTTTTGATAGCACTTTCAATTTTGGCAATACCCGTCTTTTCCTTGCCCCTAATAATGGAGATGTAATGCTCATTGATATAGCTTTGGTCGGTATGTCTCTGTGCCCACTCATCGTCTAGTCTTTTTGAGAACTTGTCTGGCATTACGCCGTCAGGAAAGCCTTTTTCTTTTCTTCTAACGGTGTGAAAATAAAGTGATAGAGTGCCTACGGCCATACCCTTTAGCAAGTTATTGCGCGCATCTTTTTTGATATCAATATCTTCGTCGTCTGCAGTCTCAAAAGAGAACCCTTTTATTTTAACAACTCTAACTAACTTGTCATCTTTAGTTAAAATAGTATTGGAGTTGTATAAGCACTTATATGGAATGAAAGTGGAGGCAGGGGTTTCGTATTGTGTTAGTCTTTCATTTTTTGGAACTGTTCTTCTTAATTTAAACATTCTTTTTTGAGCTTTTAAATATCACATACAAGCAAACAAAAGTTGGAATCGATAAAAAGGTTGAGAATATAAAAAAACTATACCAACCGATATTCGCCACTATTAGCCCCGAGCTAGTAGCAAGCAAAGATCTCGATACCGATGCTAACGAAGTTAAGATAGCATATTGTGTAGCACTAAATTTAATATTACATAAAGAACTTAAATATGCAACAAATACTGCATCCCCAATTCCACCGCTAAAATTTTCGGCAAAAATTACGAGGTATAAAGAGGTTGCGCTATTGGAGGTATTGGCTAGGTAAGCAAAAGCTAGGTTTGACAGCATTTGCAACACGGAAGCTACACACAGGCATTTAAAGATGCCAATTTTCTTAATTATAAGACCGCCAATTAAAACACCAAACAATGTGGCAAATAAACCAAACGTTTTAACTATTGCGGCAATTTGTAATTTAGTATATTTCATTTCCAGCAAAAACGGCACAGTAAGAGATCCGGCGTAAGCATCGCCAAGTTTAAAGCTGACAATTAGTATTAAGATTGTAATATATTTGTTGTTTTTAGCGAAATCCTTAAAGGGATTGATAACAAATTCACAAAACCACTGACGAAAGTTCTTGGTTTGGGATTTAAAGTTTTTCTTGGTTTCTGAGCCAGCAATATTGAATATCGCAGCGCAAGTAGCAGTTACTACTGACATTACCAAAAAAACTTGCTGCCAACCCAATGTATGAGCTAAGTATAGGGCCATCGCTCCTGATATTAGTAACCCAAATCTATAGCCGAAAATATAAAATGATACCGCCAAGCCTTGATCTCTTTTTTCAAATAACTCAATTCTATAACCATCGATTACAATGTCTTGACAAGCGGAAAAAAACGCAGTTAGGCTGGCAAATAATATCAATAAAGGTAGATTTTTCAGTTCACCAAATATTCCTATAAAAAAGATGCAGATGGCGAGGCATATTTGTATTGCCAATAGCCAAGATTTCCTGAAGCCAAATAGTTTGGTTAAAATTGGTATTCTTAATGAATCTAATACTGGCGCAAACAAGAATTTAATGCTATAAGGTAGAGATACTGCGGTTAGTAACCCTATCAATTCGATACTGAAACCTTTTTCGTATAAAAAAGCCTTTAGGGTTGATAGTAACAAGGCCAGTGGAAGGCCGCTTGCGATGCCCAGTACAAAAATTATTGTTAAGTTTCTAACGTAGCTAATATTGAGCAATTTTACTAGCCTAGTTTCTTTTATTTTTTCTTCCATCAACTGTTACTTTTTTATAGATTTTATCAAATTAATGTTATACTATTGAATTATAAAAAGAAATTGAAAATTTTCTACAATAACTTTTATAAATTTTAATTAAGATTGTCTTATGGAACATAAGAATGAAAATGGACTCTATGCAACTACAATTTTGTCAGTTAGAAAGGGTAAAAAAGTTGCAATTGCCGGAGATGGACAGGTCTCTTTTGGGCAAACCATATTAAAATCTAATGCTAGAAAAATTAGAAAAATTGGCGACGGTTCTATAATTGCTGGTTTTGCAGGAGCTACAGCTGATGCCTTTACTCTATTTGAAAGATTGGAGTCTAAATTGGAAAAGCACTCTAATCAGTTGACAAGATCTTGTGTAGAGTTGGCGAAGGACTGGAGAACTGATAAGTATCTTCGAAAGCTTGAAGCGATGATGATTGTAATCAATAAAGAAACAACATTAGTTTTGACGGGCAATGGAGATGTGTTGGAGCCAGAAGATGGCATCATTGGTATTGGTTCCGGAGGTAACTATGCTATGTCTGCCGCTAGGGCCCTAGTGGATGTTGATAAAATGACCCCTAAAGATATAGTTACAAAGTCAATGAAAATAGCTTCTCAGCTTTGCGTATACACTAACTCTAATATTATTGTTGAGACATTTTAACAAACATGAGGTTTTTGAAATATACTAATATATTACTATTTCTTGTTGCTATATTTTTTAGCACCAATACTCGTGCGCAATTGTTTTTTGAAATATTTGATGATCGGGATCAGAAAATATCATTACAATTGTCCGGATTTCGGTCTGCTGACGTTTCTCTGGATAGCGATTTAGCGTTAATTTCAAAAGCTATTGCTAAAAATCTTAACACTACAAATCTATTTGCCATCACTTCCTCCAAAGAGGATGCGGAGTTTATTGCCCCTATTTCATATCTGGAGCCGTCAACTACTATAGATCCCTATCCTGGAGTTCGGGGTGAAAGATCTAGTGGATACTTAAGTCCTAGTACTAAACCTGTTTTTTCCATTGAATCAGTACCGAACTTTGATAAATATTCTGATCGCAATGTCGACTCCTTACTTATTGCCAAGGCTAATTATGACCTTCAGGGCAATATTGAGCTAAGACTTAGAATGTGGGACGTCAATGAAAGAAGACAGTTGTTCGGAAAATTTTACTCATCATCGTCAGATAATTACCAAAAGCTTGCTAATATAATTTCTAACGAGATATTTAAATCCCTAACTGGTGAAGAGTCTGGACATTTTAATTCTAAAATATTATATATCTCTGAATCAGGAAATGTTAGAAAAAGAATCAAGAAGCTTGCTATTATGGATTATAGTGGTAAGAATAAGGCGTTTTTAACTAACGGTAGAAATCTAGTTTTAACTCCTGTGTTTTCAAAAAAGCCCTATGAATTATTCTATTTAAGTTACAAAGACAGTTTGCCGCAAATATTTAAGCTTGATCTTTTGAATCAAACTAGTATTCCAGTCGGTGGCTTTAGGGGTACCACATACGCAGCTTTCCCACATCCAAAAGATGCAGATAAAATATTACTTTCAGCAATCTTTAATGGTAATTCTGATATTTATGAAATGGATATTAAGAAGAATGTAGCTAAAAGATTGACTCGTAATCCTGCTATCGATACAACAGCGTCATATTCCCCAGATGGCGAAAATATAATTTTTATTTCGGATCGTTCAGGCAAGAGAAAGGTTTATATTATGGATAAGAATGGATCTTCGATCAGAATGCTTTCTCGTGGCACTGGTAATTACTCAAAACCAGTATTTTCACCAAAGGGTGATATGATTGCTTATACAGTATTGCGTAACTCAAAGTTCTATATTGCAACCATGACTAAAGATGGTCAAGATGAAAGGTTATTGACTTATGCATATCTTGCAGAAGGGGCAAAGTTTTCCCCCAATGGTAGGTATTTAATATATTCTAAAACTAGATCGGCGTATGGTAAGTTATCAATTCCAAAATTATTTATAATTGACATCATCAGTAAGTACGAGTATCAGGTGCCATCCGACCCAGGAGAGGGCGCTAGTGACCCTGATTGGGTGAAAATTTAAATTTAATTAATGTGTTATTAAATAAATTAGTAAGAGATATCTTTGTTATTGCATTATTTGTGTTTTTATCCTCAGCCCTTGTTAACAATGTTATCGCTAAGGAGGGTGATGTTTTGATCAAGGGGAATCAGAGAATTAGTGAATCAATTATAAAATCTTACGCAAAAAGAGCGATTGGCAGCAAGAGACCTGATAGATCAAATATGGATCTACTTTTGAAGAAGTTACTAAAAAGTGGTTTATTCTTAGATGCTAAAGTTTTTTTAAAAAATAATTCGTTAGTTATTGAGGTAGAAGAAAACCCTGTTGTTAGTGAGGTAAAAATTGTCGGCAATGATAAAATTGACGACGATTCTTTGTTAAATGAACTATCTTTGAAAAAAAGATCGGTTTTTAGTAAGTTCAAGTTAAGATCTGACCTTAAAAGAATAAATGATATATATCTGAAGTCGGGGCGTTATTTGGCAAATATAGAGCCAAAGATTGTTAAGAAAAAGGGCAACAGGATAGAGGTAATATTTGATATTCAGGAGGGGCCAAAGGCAAAAATATCAAAAATATTATTTGTGGGCAACGAAGCATTTTCTTTTTCTGACTTAAAATCAGAGATATCAACCAAGGAGTCTAAATGGTATAAGTTTTTTTCATCATCCGATGTTTACGACTCCGACAGGGTGGATTTTGATAAGGAGAAATTGCGTAAGTTTTACGGTTCCAAAGGTTATGCTGACTTTTCTGTTGTTTCGGCGATTGCACAAATTTCTAAAAATAAAGATAACTTTTTTATTAAATTCTTGCTGCAAGAGGGTATTAAGTATAAAATTAATGAGGTAAGTATTGATAATAGGATAGAAAATTTCAATCATGATTCCTTACAGGATATAATAAGTATTGAAAGAGGCGAGATATACAATTCAACAAAGATAGAAAAAAATATTGATGAAATGCTAAAGGCAATGTCCGATGAGTCATATGCTTTTGCAGACATAGATCCTGTATTAATAAGAAATAAGTCTAATAAAACAATAGACTTATCTTTTTTAATTAGACCAAGTTCTAGAATATATGTGGATTCGATTATTGTCAAAGGTAATACCCGAACCAGAAATAACGTTATTTTGCAAGAGTTAAGAATACAGGCTGGCGATCCTTATAATAACACTAAAATTAACAGGTCAAAACAAAGGGTTAGAAATCTGGGGTTTTTTGACAAAGTAGAAATTGCAACAAAAAGAATAGAAGATACTGATAAAGTTGTTTTAGAAGTTGAGGTAAAAGAGCGTAAGACCGGAGAGCTCAATCTTGGCCTTGGATATTCAACGGTTGATCGCGCTTCCATTAATATTGGTCTTAAAGAAAGAAACTTGATGGGAACTGGTCACGAACTTGGAGTTGCTGTCAGAAAGTCAAGATTTGGACAGTCTGGTTCTGTGAGTTATACCAAGCCTTACTTTATGGATAGGCCAATTAGAGTAGGCTCTGACTTATATGTTCAAGAGTCCGATAGTAGGTTCAGTCTGGCTTATGATCAAAAGTCAAAAGGGGCAACCGTAAGGGCGGGATATCTCATTTCTGAGTATTTAGGTCACAATATTAACTATTCTATTAATGATCAAACGATAGAAAATGTTGATGTTAATGCTCCAGTGTCTATGCAGACTCTCGAAGGAGAGTTTCTTACATCCTCTATCGGTCAAGTATTCAATTATGATAAAAGAGACAATATTCGCGACACTAGAAAGGGTTACCGTATATCTTTGGGGCAGGACTTTGCTGGCGTTGGTGGTGATATTAAATATCTAAAATATACAGGATCTGCAAGTTTCTATCAGCCCTTATATAATAGAGATTTCATTTTGAAGCTAGCAACTAATGGTGGCTATATCGATGGTCTAGGGCAAGATATTAGAAGTAATTTTGGTTTCTTTTTGGGTGGTAACAATTTTAGAGGTTTTGAATTTGCAGGCTTGGGGCCAAGAACCATAGATGTTAATGGCTCTGCTACAGGTGGTAATGCCGTCGGGGGTAATATGTATTATGTGGCCACTGCAGAAGTTAGGTTCCCGCTTGGATTGCCTAAGGAGTTAGGTATATATGGCTCATTGTTTTCTGAAAATGGTACCGTAACTTCGGTTGATAGTATTACAACAAGCAACTCTCCTATAGCCGATACCGGTTCGATCAGGTCTTCATACGGCATAAGTATATCTTGGCAGTCACCCTTGGGTCCTATTAGGTTTGATTTTTCTAAAATTGCTAAACAAGAAGAGTTTGACAGAACTGAAAGTTTTAGGTTTAGCTTTGGTACCAAATTTTAGAGCCTAATTACTTTACAACCCTAAATATCTTCACAACCCCAGCTAAAATAATGAAACCAACACCTAGCCACAAGAAATATAAGTAAGGCTTATGATAAATTCTTAAAGCATAGTTATCATTATCATCGCGATTACCAACTGCTAAATAAAAATCCCCCTCCAAAGAGTAGTATATATCAGCTTCAAAAGTAGTGGTTTTTGCCGCCGGATAATATCGAAACTCAGGCTCCAACTTGGTGTAATCTACACCATCTTTCTTGACGGAAAATTTAGCAATGCGGCCAAAAAAGTTTTTTCCTTGATTGTAGTCTATGCCATCAAGAGTTATTTCAAAACTACTCTGATTATCAAATTTGACAGTTTCTCCAACTTTAATATTTAGCTCTTTTTCAGCTCCTAGCATAGTGCTGATGATGATTCCAGTAATCGCAATTACAAAGCCAAAATGGGCTAAATTAGTAGGACTTTTCTTACGAAGTGCGGTAATAATGGCAATATTAAAGCAGAAAAATAACAAAATTACTGCCAAAATATTATTATCATTGAAATCTTCAGCTACTAAATATGATAAAACTAAAGCGAAAGAGGCTGCAAAGTAATTTTTCTTATCTTTATTAAAGCTCCTTATCATTTTGGAAAAATTATCACCTTTGTAATACAGAAAATTTAAGAAAATTAAAAACGGCAGCAATAAATAGCCAAAAACCTTGTTATAGTAGTTTTCTCCTACTGAAATAGCACTATCAAAAATATTTAATGAGATAATTGGATAGAAAACACCTACCAAGATTGTAAATAATGCGATGAGCAATATATAGTTATTAAGATTTACCAGGTTTGCTTTGGAGAAAATGAACTCGCGACCTTTCGCTTTAACATTTCTTAAAACATTATTGATTTTAGCTGCAAAAATGGTAAAAGCCACGCCGCCAATTAATAGAATCAGGCAAATAATATAAAAACCCCTCGAGGCATCGACAGCAAAAGAATGTACCGAAGTCAGCAATCCCGATCTAACCAAAAAGATGCCAAACAGGCACAATATAAAGTTAATAATTGCTAACAATGCTGTCCAAATTTTAAAACTATCATCTTTTTTTAGCAGTTTGATACAGTGGAGTAGGGACGTTGCTGCCAGCCAAGGCATCAGTGAAACATTCTCAACTGGGTCCCAGAACCAGTAGCCACCCCATCCTAGCTCACGATAAGCCCACCAAGACCCTAATATCACTCCCAAAGTTAGAGTTGAATAAGAAGCATAGAGCCAAATAGTCATCGACTTAGCTAAATATTTATCAATTTTACCATGAAGTAATCCAGCTAGCGTTAAGCTGAAAACTAAAGAGAATCCTAGATAGCCAATATATAATACTGGCGGATGTAGTGCTAAGCCAATATCCTGCAGCAGTGGGTTTAGATCCATTCCCTGATCAGGTACTGGAAATAATTTCTCAAAAGGCGAAGAAACAAAGGCGGTAAAGCTCGCAAAACCCAAAATTATTAGCGCCTGAAATCCTAGAGTCTTGCTTTTATATTCACTTTTATCAAATAGAGCAAATAAAAAGCTATAACCGGCCAAGATCGTTACCAGCAGCAACATAGAGCCTTCGTGATTACCCCAAGATCCCGATATTTTATAGATCAGCGGCTTTAAAGTGTGTGAATTTTCAAAGACATTTTTTAAAGAAAAGTCGGATATTACATAAGCGTTAATCAAGCTGATTTGTGATAATACTGCAAAAGCAAATATAACGGTAAAAAGATAAATATTTATCTCTTGCGTGCTAATTTTCGCTATTTTAACCTTAGAAAATGACAAAAAAATACTGGTTGCCGACAGTAAAATTACAAATAATAATGAAGTTAAGCCAATATTTGCTGACATTTATTATAGTTTTGCCGCGATGAACTCCTTGACCATCTCTAATTTGTTAGGAATGATGTCATACTTCTCCTCTCTGTCAAATAGTCCTTGTAGGAATTTTGGCAGTTCAGGATCTGGAGCGCCAGCAGCTGTTACCGCATCAGGGAATTTTGCTGGATGTGCAGTCGCTAAATTAACAACATTTTCGCCTTGATATTCTTTACTTTCCATGTAGCGACGGGAAGTCAAAACGCCAATCGCGCTATGAGGGTCAAGAATTTCTGAGCTTTCATTATAAACATCTGCAATAATTTTCTTGGTATCTTCATCGTTGATTGAGTATGACAAGAAATGCTCTTTAACCGTATCTAAAACTTCCTTTTTAACTTTCAAAGAGCCGTTGGCGTCGAAATTTTTAATCAATTTTGCCAATTCTTCTTTGTGACCAAGCTCATTATGAATATCGTAAAGCATTCTTTCGAAGTTACTTGAAACTTGAATATTCATACTAGGGGTGATAGTTTCAATCATTTCATGCTTGGTGTAGTCATTTTCATTGATGAATCTGGTCAAAATATCATTTGAGTTAGTTGCAACAATTAGCTTTTCAACATTTAAGCCCATTCTTTTAGCTAAAAATCCAGCATAAATATCACCAAAATTACCAGTTGGAACCGTAAAAGTAACTCCTTTGCCATTAACTTCGCTAAGTTTAAGTCCACAGTAGAAGTAGTAAACAATTTGTCCCATAATTCGCGCCCAGTTGATCGAATTAACAGCAACCATTCTTCTGCCTTTCA
>JBDOIV010000055.1:0-6718 GCA_047404215.1 Rickettsiales bacterium | reverse complement strand
ATCTGTTTTTTGTAGTCAGATATTTTAAGCTCAAAACTTTTAACTTCTTGTTGCAAAGATTCAACTTTTAATCTATTAAAATTTAATCACTCCGGTTGATAAAGCGATATCACTGCGCACGAAGCCATCTTTCCAGTCAATAACCTTGACCGCTTCGTAGGCTTTTTTTCGCGCCTCTTTAAAGCTATCTCCGCTAGCAACTATATTCAATACTCGTCCACCATTAGAATATACTTTGCCTTCTCTAGCAACCGTTCCAGCGTGAATTAGGTATGTGTCATTAACCTCGTCAACTTTATTTAAGTTTTCGATCAATATATTCTTGTTATATTTTCCAGGATAGCCATTAGAAGCTACAACAACGCAGATAAATTTCTTATTATTGTTTATCTTAACTTTAATTTTATCAAGCTTGTTATCAACGGCATGATTTATTAATTTAGCAAAGTCATTTTCAATTAAAGGTAAAATAATTTGCGTTTCAGGATCTCCTAGTCGAGTGTTAAATTCTAGGAGTTTAACACCGTCTTTGGTGATGACAAGTCCGGCAAACAATATTCCTCGAAATGGCTTGCCTTCTTTTTTAAGGGCGTTTAGTGCGGGCTCGATAATATTAGTATTGACCTCCTCTTCAATTCCGTCATTAACAAAAGGAGATGGAGTAAAAGTTCCCATGCCACCTGTATTGGGTCCGGTACCACCTTCGCCTGCTTTTTTATGATCATTGGCGCTGCCAATATATTGGTATCCGTTGCTATCGCAAATCACAAAATAACTAACTTCGGTACCCACCAAAAACTCTTCAACAATAATCTTTTTACCAGCATCGCCAAATTTATCATTTTCTAAAAAGTCGCAAATTGCTTCTTGTGCATCTTTTTTATTTTGAGCGATAATAACTCCTTTACCCGCAGCTAAGCCATCTGCCTTTATAACGCATGGAAAGCCTAGAGATTTGGCATATTTTATTGCTGGCTTGGTTTCGGTAAATGTTTTATATTCAGCGGTTGGAATGTTATTTTCTGAAGCGATTCTTTTCATAAAATCTTTTGACCCTTCCAGTCTAGAATTATTTTTATCAGGGCCAAATACTCTAATATTGGACCTTTCTAGATCGTCAACGATGCCATCAACTAGTGGTTGCTCTGGGCCAACAAAAACCAATTCAACTTTATTTTTGTTGCAAAAAGTAATTATTTTATCATGATTTGTGACATCGACATTATCTACGCAAGTTGCTATTTCAGCAATTCCAGCATTGCCAGGCAGGGCGTATATTTCATCTATACCGCTAGATTGCTTGAATTTTAGACATATAGCGTGCTCTCTGCCGCCAGATCCGATAACTAGAATATTCATGTTTAGCTATAAAAAGTTACTAAAATATACAAAAAACCACGATGAACCATTAAAAAATAACAGTATTTTGTTGATTTATCTCAAAATATTATTAATTCTTGATAAAAATATTTAAATATGTTATTATTATATAGTTAATAAATTAATAATCAATCTATTCGTTGTTACAATGGGTTGCGTTAGAATTATAAAATATTAAAAAAAGGGGGTTTCATGGCTTTGACTCAGCACACTGTTAGATCATATGATGAAGATATTAAGTTGATTACTCGTGATTTAGATTCAATGCTAGACCATGTTAAATCTTCGATAGACATGGTTGTTGAAGCGATACAAAATCCAAATTCTGACTATTTTTCGATTATCAAAGAACATGATAGGAAAATTAACGAGATTGATAGCAAGATTGAGTCTCGAGTTGTTGAATTGCTGGCGTTAAGACAGCCAATGGCAGTAGATCTTAGATACATTATCTCGGCATTAAAGGTTTCTGTTAACCTAGAAAGAGTAGGTGATCAGGCAAAAAATATAGTTGGCAAGGTTGGTAAAATGAAAACCGACAATATAGATAGCAATTTTACTGATTTGTTTTTTGAGATGGCGCAGATGTCAAAAAGCATGATATATAACGCAGTTTCATCTTTTAATTTTCAAAATATTGAACAGGCTAAGGTTGTATTAAAAGAAGATGAGCAGGTTAATGCTGATTACAGAAAGTTCAAGAAATTGATTGCCGAAAGTGATTATAGTCGCGATGAGGTAATTGATTTAATTGATGTATTATTTATGGCCAAGAGTTTTGAAAGATTAGGGGATCACGCTAAAAATATTGCGGAAATAGCCCAATATGTAACCACGGGAGAATCTGCATAGCTTCAATCGTTTTAATTAGTAGTAAAGAGTAGTAAAATGTTAACAAGACAAGATAAAAAAGATTCAGGACAGGTAGCAAAGCTTGATAATAAGGATTTGAAAGGCTTCGCTAAAATGCAGCCAAAAGAAAAAATGATGCGTAAGCCGGACTGGATAAGAGTTAAGGCGCCAATTTCTAAGGGCTATCAAGAGACAAAAGAAATTCTGCAAAGCAGAAAATTAGTCACGGTTTGTGAAGAGGCTGCTTGCCCAAATATTGGAGAGTGTTGGGAGCAAAAACATGCTACTGTTATGATTCTGGGATCGGTTTGCACTAGGGCTTGTTCTTTTTGTAATATTGAAACAGGCAAGCCAGACACGGTAAACCCTCATGAACCGGCTAATGTTGCCGAAGTTGCTGAAGCAACGGGACTGAAGCATATTGTAATTACCTCTGTTGATCGTGATGACTTAGTTGACGGTGGCGCTGATCAATTTGCTAAATCAATTAACGAAATTAGAAAGAAGGCTCCGGAAACTACGATTGAAATTCTAACTCCTGACTTTTTAAGAAAGGATGGCGCCCTGGAGGCGGTGGTGGAGGCAAAACCCGATGTTTTTAACCATAATATAGAAACTGTTCCAGGCTTGTATCAGACTATTCGACCTGGCGCTAGATATTTTCATTCCTTACATTTACTTAAAAGAGTAAAGGAGATTGACCCATCTATCTTTACGAAATCTGGCTTGATGGTTGGACTGGGCGAGAAGAAGGAGGAAATTTTACAGGTGATGGACGATTTGAGAAGTGCCGATGTTGACTTTATGACGATAGGTCAATATCTTAGGCCGACGGTACGTCACGCACCAGTGGATCGCTACGTTGATCCTGAGGAGTTTGAGTATTATAAGAAGATGGCATATAGTAAGGGTTTCTTGATGGTGGCGTCATCACCGTTGACCAGGTCCTCCTACCACGCAGGAGATGACTTTGCGCAAATGCGTGATGAAAGAAATAAAAGGTTAGCGGCTAAGGGTTAATTTAGAAACCGCCTTCGTCAGACATTGCTGAGCTTGATTTATAATCTTCGCGGTATTTTTCTATTCTAGATTGCGCCGCTTCTTTATTATCAGATATTTGATCTTTCAGCTGATCAAGAGCTTCATTTAAATCCTGATTATTTCGAGCTCGCAACAACTGCTCCTCTTCGTTGATTTGATTTTGGTTTAAGATGTTTTCAAATAAATTCATCATAAAGCCGGCATAATCTTCGCCATCAGTGGTATTAGCAATCTCTTCGACGGCATCTTGAATAATATCTAACTTGGTAAAAATATTTTTATCATCAATCATATTTTATAAAATTAATTAATTATTATCTGCTTAGATGTTACTATATTAATTAAATTTTCGCAATATCTTTATTTTTTAATTTTTTACTTGTATTTAAATTATTCTTGCTTTATAATAAATTTAATGAACATTAATCATAAAAATTAGAACAATGAAAAAGGGAGTTGCCTTAGTTTTATTTAATGATGATTTTCGTGTCAAAGATCAACCAGCATTACACAATGCTTGTAGCGATTATGAGCAAGTGCTGCCATTTTTTATTTTTGACGAAAATCTCTATGGTCGTAAATTAGGATCAGCGTCGAAAGTTTTTTTACATCAGGTGCTGACATCTTTTACTAAAGAGCTTAAGAAATGCTGCGAGCTTGATCTTGCTATTGCCAAAGGTGATACCAATGCGCAGTTACAGAAATTTCTTGATGACAACAAGGTAGATGCAATTTATTTTAATCACTCATATAGTGCTAATCAAATCAAAATTGAAGAACGCATTAAAGGTGATAATCGTAACCTAGATGTCAAATCGTTTAAGGCTAAGGTAATGTTTGAGCCCTGGGATATTAAGACGGGTAACGACGATCACTTCAAGGTCTTTACACCATTCTTCAAAATGTGCATGAAGAATGCTGATTTGATCGGCGAAGTATTGCCGATAAAAAAAGCGCAAAAGCCACAAAAGGCGAAATCTTTATCGATTGATGAGCTTGATTTGCTGCCAAAAAATGAGGGTAATTGGCCTGAGCAGTTACTTAAATATTGGCAATTTGATTACGATAAGATCTATCAGCAAACTAGTGATTTTTTGTCATCGAAATTAGATAGTTATGGCAATGATCGTAATATGACTGATATTGAGGGTACTTCAAATTTATCGCCATATTTTCGTTTTGGTATGATTTCACCTAGGCAGGTCTATCATGCGGCAATTAATTATAAAAATTATGAGAAATTTGTCTCGGAGATTTGCTGGCGTGAATTTGCTTATCATGTGTTATATTTTTATCCTGACATCGCCACTAAAGAGATCCGTGAGGAATATTCTACCTTTGAGTGGCAATATGACCAGGATGACTTTGATAAATGGCGCAAAGGTAAGACGGGCTTTGACATAATTGATGCGGGCATGAAGGAGATTTACGCTTGTGGCATTATGCATAACAGGGTGCGCATGATTACTGCTTCTTTTTTAATCAAAGATTTAATGATTGATTGGAAAAGTGGTGAGGAGTATTTTTGGGATTGCTTAGTCGATGCAGATTATGCTGTTAACGCTTTTTCCTGGCAGTGGGTTTTTGGTTCTGGCTTTGATGCAGCGCCCTATTTTAGAGTCTTTAATCCAATTTTGCAACAAGATAAGTTTGATCCTAACCGTAAATATTGTGACAAATGGCTTGGTAGCCGTATCATGGTACCGCAAATGGTTGAGCATAGCCAGCAGCGCAACATTGTGCTTGAGAAATATAAAAAATGTCGTTCGTGATTGTAAGGTGGTATAAATCTTTTAATAGAATAATTGTTATTCGGGGCATTAGAAACCGTCTTACAGTTTTTTAGTTTGTCATTCAGGGTGTTAGAAACTGTTTTATAGTTTTTTTGCGATGAATCTATTGGAAAGGTGAAGCTTGTAAAGATGTTAATTATAGTTTAATAGCAACCAAAAAATAAAATTAGTTATGTTCTTCAATTCACATTTAACTAATAAAGCAGCTAATTTGATTGCTAAATTAAAAGATTGCAACGGTAAGCTATCATTGGCTGAGTCCTGCACGGGAGGCTTGCTGTCGGCTCTAATTACTGAAGTTAGCGGCTCTAGCAGCGTCTTTGATCGCTCCTTTGTGACTTATTCCAATGAGGCTAAGATGACAATGCTTGATGTTGATAAAGAATTGATAGCGGAGCTGGGCGCTGTTAGCGCGCAAGTGGCAACGGCAATGGCGATTGGCGCTATTGTCAATTCAAAAGCTAATGTCGCAGCTGCGATTACTGGCATTGCTGGTCCACTGGGTGGCAGTGATGATAAGCCGGTCGGTTTGGTTTATATTTCGGTAATTAGATATGACGATGAGCAAAAAGATCGTGAAAAGATTGTAAAAAATGCTAAAATATCAACGCGTAAATTTAATTTTTCAGGTGATCGAGTTGATGTTAGAAGGTCGTCCTTAGAAAATGCATTAAGAATGTTAGAGGGTTTGCTATAGCCTTTCTCTAGGGCCAAATAAGCTTCTAAGATTGGACTTTAAATTGTCAAAAGAGAATCTGTTAGTTAGCCTTTGATGAGCGCTTGATCGCATTATCTCTGCTTTTTCAGGGTTGCGAACCATTGCAATCACTGACTCGCTAATTCTTTGCGAGAAGGTTGCTGCTGGCTGTAACTTAACCACTAGACCATCTTTTTGGTTGCGAATAACTTCTCTTGGACCAAAATCATCGGAGCAAATGATTGGCGTATGCGCTTGCATCGCTTCTAACAAAACAATACCAAATGTTTCGTTTTTTACCGAAGGAAATAAGAAGATGTCGATCTTTTGTAGAAAATCTTCAGGTTTATTAACCCAGCCGCTAAATGATACTTGCTTTTCGAGATTGTTGTTGGCAATATGCTCTGCAATTCTTTCTTTAAAAAAGCCGCTACCAGCGATTAGCAATTTAAAATCCTTGCCAAGATCATTGTTTTGCAAAATTTTAATAGCATCAAGAGCTTCAATAAACCCTTTGTGGCGATCAAGTCGCGCCATCATGCCAATAACGATTTCTTTTTTATAAAAATCTATTTTTTGAGCAGAGATATCTTTAGTAGCGATGGCATTGTGGAGTATTACTGACTTATCTTCACTTTGGCCAGCGTCAATTGTTTTGAAGAAAATATTTCTATTAACATTGATAATTAAATCTGCCCCAATTGATCTTTTAACGTTGTTGGAGTGATTGACGCAGCTTTCATAAATATTCTTTTTGCTTTTTTTGATTGCTTTTCTTGTTAAAACTGAAGCCTTACCTGCGTGGGAGATGGTGACTTGGACGTCGAATTCTTGAATTGCTTTTTTGATATTACTAACGGTAAATGGATCATAATAGCCATATTTATTTTTGGTTGCGTGATATTTTACGCCAAGCTCATCTAATTTTTTGGCATAAGGAGCATCATCCTTGACG
>JBDOIV010000054.1:0-1006 GCA_047404215.1 Rickettsiales bacterium | reverse complement strand
CAATTTATATTTGGCCAAAGAGTATTGGTAAACTAAATTTAAACTATAGTAAGTTTTTGGCTAATCATGATTATAAATATCGCGATATCCTTGCTGTTACTCAAAGCTTCTATATTGACAAGGATATCAATATTGCAGCGCGATACCAGTTAAACAATACTGAATTTGAAGGCGATGTTAAGGAGGTTAGTCTTGATCTTTACTACTATTTTTAGTTTCGCCAAATCCAATTGCTACCAGGTATATTTCAGAAGAATCTTTGCGTAAAACACATTTTCAGAGTTAAAGCTAGAATAGCCGCCGCCAACAAGGCTATATAATTTCAAATTTTGCATCACAAATTGCTTCATTAAGCCAAATTGTAACTGCGAATCGAAAAACATCTTACCAGAATTACTTGCAAGAGTCTCCCGCTCCAAATTCATCTTAAAAGCAGTAGAGATACCGCCAGATAACTTTGTATTTGGCACCAAATTTTTCATTTTTATGAAATCAAAGCTCTCAACATGCAACTTTTCATCGTCAACATAATACCTGCCTTCGATGTTTGCTAAACCCAGTTCTATCTCATTAAAATAATGCGAATTGTCACTTATCAAATCATTATATACCGGATAATAGCCAAAATTAATGACCGAGCCATAATCACCTTGATCACCGTAAGAAATATTAATCCGAGAAGAGTTTTTCTTATTCAAAGGGTTTTTAATCCTATATTTTAAGTTATTTTTTGGCAGATTTAATGACATTTTATCAAGGGATCTCCTTAAGTAATCATATCGATCTTGCGCAATATCATCATTAAGCAGTTTAGCGTCCAAAAACACCTCAGCAGCATAAATAATTTGCGACTTATCCTTATTGCCAACATTCATTAAATCAAGATCGCCAGTTTTAACAAAATTTATAATTTTATTTTTTTGATTTTTACTAAAATTGCCTTCTATCATTCTCATCAAATAAGTATCAGAAGGCACAAGATCAACTTTCTCAATATAGCCAAAAT
>JBDOIV010000053.1:0-1052 GCA_047404215.1 Rickettsiales bacterium | reverse complement strand
GCAAGAGGCTGGGTGGTTTTTTGATATATTATTGCTACGACTTTTTGTTAAGAGCTACTACCTAGATCCTCGAAAACCGGGAGGGTTAAAATATTCAAGGTCC
Organism: Rickettsiales bacterium; assembly: GCA_047404215.1. Classification (GTDB taxonomy): domain Bacteria; phylum Pseudomonadota; class Alphaproteobacteria; order Rickettsiales; family UBA1997; genus CAMCFD01. The sequence goes on along the minus strand of JBDOIV010000053.1, from coordinate 949 downwards.
GTAGTTATTGGCGTACCCGTTCCTACGAATGCTGGAGCAGTTGTTGGTGCAGTTGTCATGTTATCTGTTACTCCATATGTCGCAGCGCCTTCACCCTCAAATATAGCAGCCTCATCATCGTCAATTTGCGTTATTTTACCAACCCTGTCAACAATCTGACTTAATTGCGATTGAAGATTTTGATATTTAGGATCTTCTATCATTTCTGCTACTACATTTAATAATTCGTTACCATTTGCTTGCATTTTTTCTTCAAAAGCAGTCATTAATGATGGTATTTCTTTAGCAATTGTAAAGATATTCAATAGCAAGATTGGCTGTCTAGTAGCAACAATTTGCGCAAAGTCAAGACCAGGGACTTCTACTTGCTGACCTCTGATTGTTTTATAGACTCTTTCATCTTCTGGCTTCGTTATATCCTTAGTTAACATTCTGCTTAAAGTATCAATGTCTACAGCTAAAATGTTAAATTCTTTCGCTGTTGGCACTTTTTCCCCTTGCTCGTTATATTCAAAAGAGACGATGCCGTCTCTGAGTCTCTTATCATAATCTTGCAGCTGGCCAAACCTTTCTAACAAAACACTATCACTAATACAAATTGGGTTCACATCTTCAGCGTCATAAGTAAGATAAGGATTAATAAAATGCTCTATATATTTTTCATCCTTAGTAAATTCTTCAAATGCTTTTGCAACTACATCTGCTGCTACATAGTCATCTGGCATCTTAATCAATGCTCTCATTTTTATAAAATTTCTCTTCCCTTCAATACCGCCCATTGCCACCAACATCGCTACCGCAAAATCATCAACTACACCCCAGATTTCTTCAGGCATTTTTTCTAGCCTCGCCGATGCCTCATTGAAAGCGTGATATTTTGGAGCAACCTGATAACGGGACTCCAGCATCTTGATATTAGCTTGAAGATGCTGCAAGCCATGCTTTATAG
>JBDOIV010000052.1:0-1967 GCA_047404215.1 Rickettsiales bacterium | reverse complement strand
ATACTGAATTAATTGTACTAAATTGAGTCAATATTGGTAAGTCAGATCTTAACAATGCTATTTTGCGATAGCTTTACAAAGGAAGGTTGTCGTGCTTCTTCCAAGGCTTATCGATCTTCTTATTCTTTAGAATTTGTAGAGACTTGCAAAGCCTTTTTCTAGTATTTTGTGGTCTAATTACTTCATCAATGAAACCCCTTGAGGCAGCAACAAAAGGAGAGGCAAACTTCTCTCTATATTCTTCAACTTTTTGTGCTTTGCTTTCTGGGTTCTTTGATTCTTCACGGAAGATAATTTCAACAGCTCCTTCCGGTCCCATTACTGCAATTTCTGCATTTGACCAAGCATAGTTAATATCTCCTTTTAAGTGCTTAGAATTCATAACGATATAAGCTCCACCGTAAGCTTTTCTAGTAATGACAGTAATCTTAGGTACAGTAGCTTCACCATAAGCATATAGTAATTTAGCACCATGTCTAATAATTCCAGCATGTTCTTGATTAGTGCCAGGTAGGAATCCAGGAACGTCAACAAATGTGATAATTGGAATATTGAATGCATCACAGAATCTAATGAAACGAGCAGCTTTCTCACTAGCTTTGATGTCAAGACAGCCGGCTAAGTTCATGGGCTGGTTGGCAACAATACCTACGGTTTGGCCTTGCAATCTACCAAAGCCAGTGATGATATTGTTAGCATATTTCTCTTGAATTTCCATAAAATCATTCTCATCCAAGATCTTATATACTAATTCTTTAATATCGTATGGTTGATTTGGATTTTCAGGAACCAAGGTGTTTAGGGCAATGTCAACGCGATCATCGTCATCATCGACTGAAATTGCAGGAACTTTTTCTAGATTTGATAATGGTAAAAAGTTAACTAATCTCCTAGTCTGCAAAAGAGCTTCAATATCGTTAGCAAAAGAAAGATGAGCAACTCCACTTTTTTCAGAGTGGGTAGAGGCGCCACCAAGTTCTTCTTGAGTAACGGTTTCATGAGTTACTGTTTTAACAACATCTGGTCCAGTAACAAACATATATGACGAATTTTCGACCATCACTGTGAAGTCGGTGAGGGCAGGAGAATAAACTGCGCCACCAGCACAAGGTCCCATAATCAAAGAGATCTGAGGTATAACGCCACTAGCATCGATGTTGCGCTGGAATATTTCACCATAACCGCCAAGAGAATCTACGCCTTCTTGAATTCTAGCTCCACCAGAATCGTTGATACCAATAATTGGAGCTTTAACTTGGACTGCCTTGTCTAAAACTTGACAAATTTTCTTGGCATGAGCTTCGCCAAGAGAGCCGCCCATGACGGTGAAATCTTGACTATAAACAAATACCAAACGACCATTGATAGTGCCTTGACCAGTAACCACGCCATCACCAGGGTGCTTTTTATCTTCAAGGCCAAAGTCAGAACATCTATGCTCAACATACAAGCCATATTCCTCGAATGAGTCAGGATCTAACAAAACCTCGATTCTTTCGCGAGCTGTTAGTTTCCCTTTTGAGTGCTGGACGTCAATTCTTTTTTGACCGCCACCCATTCTAGCTTCTTCGCGCTTTATATTTAGTTTAGTTATGTTTTCTGAATTCATGTCAAAATCAAATTATTTTTCTAAGGCTATGACTGATTCTCCTCCAATCATAGTTTGACCAACCAAAACTTTTATCTTAAAGTCTTCTGGTAAATAAATATCGGTCCTGCTACCAAATCTAATAATGCCATATCTATCGCCAGTTTTTACTACTTGACCTTCTTTGAGATCGGAAACTATTCTTCTAGCGACCAACCCTGCAACTTGAGCGAAAGCAATTTGATTACCCTCTTTTGTTTCAAGAACGGCAACGCTTCTTTCGTTTTGAGTACTAGCTTCGTCAAGGTTGGCAGAGAAAAAACTTCCCTTTGAATATTCAACATTAATGATTTTTCCTGAAATAGGAACTCTATTAACG
>JBDOIV010000051.1:0-1186 GCA_047404215.1 Rickettsiales bacterium | reverse complement strand
CGTTTCACCTTTTAGACTTAAGACTCCAATATCACCAATTAGCGCTGCTGCGATATGACCGGCAGCGGTATCGGCGTTAATATTGAAAAAATTGTTAACTTTGGATTTGTTGGCGAGCCTTACAAAATAGATACCGACATATTATCGATTTTCGAAGATTCTGATGTGATACCAGTTATCGCTCCAATCGGAGTTGGCGAAAATGGAGAAACTTACAATATTAACGCCGATACCGCTGCCGGTCATATCGCAGCAGCGCTAATTGGTGATATTGGAGTCTTAAGTCTAAAAGGTGAAACGGATTCAATATTATTATCATTAATTTCCTTATTAAGACAGTGTAGTATTTTAACAGTGTCACATTTTTCATCTTGCGGATCAAAGCCTGTAATTATTGGCTTTATCACCTCTAAATCCTTGTTATTATTTTGATGGTATTTGATGATATTGCAAGTAACATATGTCTTGCCGATATCTGTTGAGGTGCCAACCATAATATTTTGAGACATTTTTGCTGTTGCCATTTATTATTGTATTGCTGAAAAGCTTGAATATATAGGTCCAAATACCGCTGACACTACCCATAATATCAATCCACCCATAACTATCGTCAAAGTTGGCTGAATCATACTTACTAGCCTGTCGATAGAGTCGTTAATCTCTCGATCATAAAAGAATTGTATGTTTTTTAGCGCTTCATCCATGTTGCCACTTTCTTCGCCGACTTTAAACATTCTTGCTACCAAGGGTGGGAAGTAGATGTTGCCCGCTATTGATTTTGCTAAAGATTGCCCTTCTGAAACCTGCGCCTTGATCAAGGAAACGCTGCGTCTAAAGGCGTCGTTTTTAATTACCAAAGAGGCTGAATCTAGGCATTCAATTATTCCTAGTCCACTTTTAAAAGTCATGGCAAAAAATTTACAAAATCTTGCGGCATCTAGTTTTGTAAGAATTGATCCAAATATCGGAGTTCTTAGCTTTGCCGCATCTAGCCTTACTCCAACTTCTTCAATTCTTGATAAAATTTTTAACACTATATAGGTCGAGGGTATTAGTCCAGTAATTAATATCCAATAGTTTTCAACAAAGCCTGAGGTTGCGATCAGAGATGTGGTCATGAGTGGCAAAGCAATATTTTGCATAGATAAGAAGCCGGTAACTCTTGGCACTACTAGTCCCATCATCA
>JBDOIV010000050.1:0-50122 GCA_047404215.1 Rickettsiales bacterium | reverse complement strand
AACCAAATGTCCTGAATTTGGAACTGTCGCCATTGTTATCCTAAGTATACTTTAGTGTTTTCCGCACGGCACGTTGACTCCATTAACATTCGTTTTGCACAGTGCGCACGTGTCTTGAATTGTACAGTGCGTTGGACAAACATCAAATGAACAGGCTTGACATTTTCCTCGAAGTTTCAAATGGGCAAAGCAGAAAAACTGCTTCTTCATGTACACAAGGGGCCACTGCGATCGTTGCGGCATTGATCGCTTTCTGCTGTAATACATGCACAAATCTTTTCGTTGTCGTGGCATTTAATTTAAATTGTGATGCATTTTTTTTGGCATTAAATTAATAATTGACTTATTTTTTTAAACTGCATATTTAATATATTGATATTTTTTTTTTGACATTCAATGTTTACTGCTGGGGGCATTATGCGACAGTATTTATGCTGATTTAACATTCGAATGTAATTCAAAGCACGGCTCATCAACCGAGCACGCGAAGTACTTACGTTGGATGGCAGCCAGTATTGTTTGCCTGTTTTTGATTTGTCTTTTTTAAACATGTAGGTACTTTTTTTTTTATTGCAGAATCCAACCCCAATTTTTTTGTGCTTGCCGATTGCAATAATTGGCGGCGGTAAATTATTGTTGCACGCTGTTAAAATATTTTCCCACAACATTTCATGTTTACTGTATAAATCTTTAAGCCGTAAACAAAACATCTTGTTTGTTGTTGAATTGGCTTTAATTGTATCGTTTACCGTATAGACGGGGGTTTGTGTGTCGTCCTTGTTTAGTTGAGTCATCGCTACAACAAAAACTGCAGAGCTGTGAACATTTTCCATAGCTGCAAAGGTAGGGGTACTGAAAAGTGTCTAGCTTTGACCTTTTTTTTTCTTTGCTAAAACATGTTTTTTTAAAAAACTAGTATATACATTGCTATGCCAAAAAAAAACAAAAAACCATGTCCGCTGCATTGCTTGACCAACTGCAGTCAATCGATAAACCGTCCACAAAAGGTTGCATTGGCATAACCAGCTTCATTAAACTCGAACTTGTGGCAGACGGCAACAAAAAACCGGCTGTAAAATTGCCAAACAATGCAGTATTTTCGGCAAATGCAGCTACTGCCGGCCTGCGAATTGGCCGAACGTTTGACAAAGACTTCCAAGATGCAGTCAACCACAACCAGCACAATCAGAACACACTGCGCGCATTTGCGTATTTGAAATCGTCGGCCAGCACTGTACCTGTTGCGTGCCAACATCGTGTAACTTGCAGCAGTTCAAAAATCACAACAATGCTCGATGCAGTTGGGCTTGACATTCGTACGCACGTTCCCGTGTGCATTGAGCTAAAAACGTGTCAACTGCACAGCAGTGTGTACGACGAGTATGCAACAACAGTGTGCAGACGGACACCGATCCTTAGATGTTCGCCCGAGTTGCCAAACTCCGAACGTACCCGGCATTTTTTGCAAGCTGCATTTGGAGCCGAGTGTCTTCGGCAACAACTTGGGGTAGATGTCGTTGATGCAATTGTGTTGGTCAAATGCAAAGACACTTTTAAAGTGTACCGTGTGCCCAGATCGTTTCACTTGCCAGCATACTTTGTTCGCCTGCCCCCGTGTAATCTTATCTCGAAAAAACCCGCAGCAAAAAACACACCAAAAAAAAGTGCAAAGCGTGATGTTACCTTGCATTCGTGGCCTGCGCTGTCGGGAAACGCAACCGTCAAGGCTCTTGGGTTTGCAATTACGCATACGCCAGGCCCGGGCTCCAAACGGTTTAAACCACTGACACGCAACAATGTGTGCACCGGAATTGCTGTGCACTGCCCGACATGGACAACGTTGTCAAGCAACAAGCGGGAGGCCGTTAAACATACAATTGCAAGCTTTGCACAAAATGCAAGAAAAACAAGGCGTATTACATGTTTTGCGCAACGTATTACCCCCCTTGTTTTAACAGTTCTCACGCCGGGCGGCCGCAACCAGTTGGTAATGGCGGGGGCCCCTTTTAAAGTCTAAACAGTATAAGCCATGCAACAAAACACTAAAGTATACTTAGGATAACAATGGCGACAGTTCCAAATTCAGGACATTTGGTTGCCACTACAATTGATGGCGGCAACCGACTAGGCGGCCATCACATTTCTACTGGCAAAACATCCAATGAATTTACCGACAGCGTTAAAGAGTTGCTTGGGAGCACCACTACATTCCATGCCCCGGCCAGTGTTAACTTGGATCTTCGGCAGGGCCCCGCACACTCGACCACATCGTTGCCGTACCAGATTGGCGGCAGTGCCCGAGTCGTGTCGCAAAAAGTGGGAACGTGGCTCGCGTCCTTTCAAGATCCCATTCGTGCAATCCTCGGAACAGGCATCCACAAGGAACAATCCATCATTATCAAACGAAAATACGTTGTTGGCTCGGCCGCGACCATTACTCCTGAACGGGCCCCTGCTCGTACTGTCGCCATCCAAGAAGATGTGCGCGAGGTTACGCTCACTCGGTACGGGGGTGACATTGAAATGAATCTCAATCAATTCTTAGTGCCGGGTGCTGCCGAAGAAGAGCTTGAAATGAAGATTGATGCTCAGAAAATGGAGCTTGAACGGACGTTGTGCAACCACGGCTACGACATGCTCATGCGTGAAGGCACTAACATTGTTGATGCAATCATGCGCTCCAATCCAGCGTTTTCTCCAAGCGACGACACCGCAACTAATACGCAGTTTGTCACGCACGCTCACAAGATTTATACACGGCAAATCTTTGGTGCCATCAACAAGTACCGGTTCCCGGTCACCAACCTTTTGTCGGCGGCACGGTACGCCTCGGCTTATTCAGTTGGCACGCAAAAAGGAAGCGTCATGATTCTTCCGCACGGTATCCCAGACTTGCTTCGGTACGCACGCCGGGAGTCAATGGAGTACAGCATTTCTGGCGTCAAGTCGGGCGAAAAAGACAAAAAGTTGACCATGCAGCTTGATGATGTTTATGTCGACACGGCTTCGGACGTCAAAATTCTGATCCACCATCCAACGCCAACGTACAACCACGGAGCTGCCTTCCCAACCGTCGAAAATCAGAGCGGCGGCCTCACCGACACAACGTACGTGATTTCGTATTATTCAAAAGCAGGGTATGGCGTCAGAGTCATGGATGGTACAGCGCATCAGGTAGCCGTTCCAGCGTACCGAATCTGCAAGGTTGTTGCCTCTAGCGCCATTCTTGCGGCGCCGGGCGCTGGCACGGGCGAATTGCTCATTGGTTATCCATTTACATCAGTCTCGACCTCGCAAGCCGACGAGCGCATGCGTGTGCAGCTTAGATGCTACCTCGGCAGCGTCTTGTACCAGCCAGACAACGTCCTGATCATGCCAAACTGTCACATTGACGGAATTGTTGCAGAAGAGTGGCTTGATGCAGCAACATTTAAAATTTTTATTAATCACATTAAACCGCACTCTAACGCTGCCAAAGGTAACTTCAACAAAGAGTCACCGGCGGCGTCAACAATTCCAAAAGTGCAACAACTTGATCCAACAGATGGTACTGTAGGTACTGATACAAGCGACTTACTAGTGGAGATGACAAATATGGACTGGCAATTTATGCCTGAGGAATACTATCAAAACAGTTGCAAAGGTTCACTGTACAGCGACGAAGGTTTAAAAATGTTAACCCATGCCAACAACGCCGAATTTGGGCGTCTCGACCACCCTGAGCTGTACATGGGTTTGCACGGAGTTCCGGCCACGTACGAGAATGGAGATTTTGATCGCAAGGCAACGAAATAATTTATCACATTTTAAAAAAAATATATAATAAAAAGAATCAACTTAAAAGTAAAAGCGCAGAGCCTGCCGCGCCGCTTGTGTGCATGATGGCGTGGACAATGTAGCGTCGCCATGACCGGTAATCAAGATAGCGGGTTCCAATTTTAGCAAGCAAAACAATGCACGCGAGGCCCACTGCGATGCGTGCGTTGTTCAGGCCAGTGTCAACGATGAGCGCCAGATTGTAAAAAACCCACACCGCAACCATTGTTAGATCCAGAGTGTCTGTCCACGTGTCTGTTGATGTTCGGTCGGGACGGTGGGCGTACACAGAGCATGCAGCGTTGCCACCGTACACAGCCACACCAAACGGTCGTTGCTGCAAGCAGGCAATAAATGCTGGAACAAGGAATGTGGCGGCAGACATTTGCAGCAAGTTTGGCCAGCCTGTTAACGAGGCTGCAATATTGTCAGCGTTGTCGACAGCCGGCGGCATGCACGTTGTTGTGCACTTCATTGTATAAGTATAAATAAAAAATAAACAAATAAACAATTAACGTTGTGTAAACAAAATGTCTGCCGGAAATACAAAACTAGATGATCCAATCAAGGACAATGAATTCATTAGTAATAAAGCGATGGCAATAGAATTTTTAAAATCAATTTGTACCTCATATACTTCAGTTTTTGATTACAAAAATCCAGCGCAAGTATATCCTAAAATAACCGATTCGTGTACAATTGTAGACCATCGTTTGTTGACGCATACTACCCCAGAGGACGGCTGGCTGCTTCCTCAATTAACATCGTACTGTATAACTGACCCATTGCAAAATGGTGGCATGACCAATGTGGTTGTTGTTCTTGTTCACAAAAACGCAGACAATGTTTTTTGCATTAAAGAAGCATACGGCCGTGCAGACAGTGTAAAACAGCCCAAAATTTTTAAGACGCTTAATGAAGAAGGTGCGCAACTAATAAATGATTCATCAAAATGTATTTATCGGTCGCAAGAACCTTCCGGTTATTGTCTGTACAATGCATCCTACAATGCACGTGAACGGTTAAAAGCATATGCAGCAGAAAATCCAAAAAAAATTAACGATTTGTATTTTGTGTGTTTGTATTACGAAAATCAAAATCATTACAACACCTTTGATTTAAACCCCGCAACATTTTTACCCGACGCCGATTCAGAGGCAATGCCATTGTACTACAACATAACAAACGCCGCAATCGTATCAAACTCGGCAAATCCATTGTTGGTTGCATCGCATCTAGACAAGCAAACCGCACTGACAATCAGTTACTACACTGGTAAAGAACATATCACGGACGACGTTAGTGGTCTTATTGCAACGCCAAGCTGCGAAACTATGTTTGTTCCCTTTGATCTACGTTTATCAGACCCAAGCACAGTGCATGCGTATACATATTTTGACACTTATGAGACAATAGAGACTAGTCTGCCGTACAATGAAAAAAAAAAAAAAATATTAGAAGCCAGAGCAAAATACCACAGAGAACGAGACGGCAAGTTTAAGGTACTGTTTGACGACAAAAAAAAAACTTATACTGAGGAAGGCTTAAACAAATACATTGATAATTTAAAATTGGTATTTGAGCAAGATACAGATGGGGGCAAGCTGTCGCCAAAAGCATTTGGCTTTTGCTTTTTTAAAACTATTGCATTTGAGACAGCCGGCAAACAAGTGCACATTGCATTAATCGATTATGGCTGCGAAAAAGATCTTCTTGCTGCACTGAGTGCACAATTTAAAAGCTCTGCTAAAGAAAAACTAACTTTTACGTTTACGTTTGACGCTTCAGAGGTTTCGGGTCCTAAAAACTTTTTAGTTGAACAAAAGCGTTATCTCGCGGACATGGACAATGCATCATTGAAACAAATGCCACTCTTTTACGAATGGCTGCCTCTTTTTAAATCATCCACGGATGCATCGCTGAAAGGAAATGAACAAGCTGTAAAAAACGCTGTTGGAAAAAGATACCAAGAATTTCAGCCAACTACAGTTGTAAATAATGTAAAAACTCGGAGTATAGCACCGCTTGTTGAAATTAAAAAAGAAAAGGTAGATGCCATGTCGACCGAGCTGGTACCGCGACCAAAACCCAGCACTGTTGAACAAATTAAGGAATATCAAACGGTTCATTTTAATTCACCATCCAATTCAACAGACACAAGCATGGTGTACAAAATGAACTGGGATATTCCAAAAATTGATTTCCGTGTACATTTTCAGTGCAAAATCCCTACAAATGTTTGTGAAAATGAGGACGGCACGTTTGGTCTCTTTGCAGTGTATCTGACGTCTAACACTGCCGACTTTCTTATTAGTAGTTTGCCTACGTGCCAAAACACAGACAAAATGTATGTCACGTGGAATTATGAAACGCAAGGTGTGAGTACAGGGGGCGGTAAGAAAAAACCAACAACAATTACAATTCCCGGCCCCCCCCCAGAAGAACGCGCAGAAACAATAACAGGAGGGGGGATTACAAAACTCTATCCAGACGATCCAGACGATTCAGACGATCCAGACGATTCAGACAATTTAAACGGGGTCAGATACTTTGTAAAAAGACATAACAATGGCAAGACTCTTAAAGGACTCGAAACACAACCACAACTAAAAAAACGGAAAGAAGCAGAGGCACCCTTTTATGATAGAGGTATAAATCTTTAGTCATGAACAAGTTGTACAAGCATGGCGACTACATCCATGATCGACATGCTGTCAATGTTAATTTTACTGTCTTCAGCATCAAGCAACTCCATCATGTCTTCAGCAGCCTGCACTTTAGTAGGTCCGAGACTGGTCTGAGCACGACTTAAAATAGTCAAGCGATGATCAGCCCGTGCAATAAGTGTCTGCAATTGTTTCTTGTTAAATCCGGCACTTGTGATCTGGCTTAAATAGTTTAGACGGTAGTAGTCAGGCAATGCAACCGAAAATCCACTTTTTGTTTTGTCGGCTGCTTTACTTCGAGCAATACGCAAAAGCTCCGAAACATGCATTTGGTTTTTTTGTTTTTTTGGCTTGACTGTCTTTTAAACAATTTATGAATCTTAAAAATTTGCAATTTAAAAATAGGAAAAAAATTAAAAAAAATTACATAAAATAATTAAAATGCCGAATTCAGCTGTTTTTTTTTGTGAGTGCTGCATCCGCGTTGAAGTGAAAGTTCAACACGCAATTCTATCAAGGTCATTGCCTGTTGGTGTAAATGTTGTTCTTAATGTTTTGTGTTTTTGACCAAAGTATTGTTGGTACAGAGGCCTAGGGGATTATTTGCGCCAATGCCTTTTTGAGCAGAATTGTGTATTTGTCAAGATCAACATTAATTCCAGCATCCCAAAAGCACGGCGGCCAACTGACTTTGTATTTGGTTCGTCCGTCTCCACCACTGAAAGCAAGTCGTTCACGAAGACAATTTAAACCTTTGCCGTGTCCGTTGTTTTTAATCCGCTTGAAACTGGTTTCCAAGTAGTTAAAGTGAGGCATGCCAATGACGTCCGCCAACCTGCTTATGCCGGCATGAACGCCAGCGACATTAATTTCAATCCAGCTTGCACCTTTTTGGGCCGCCACAAAGTTTGCCATGTGCGAGCCTTCTCTCGATACGTATATGCTGTGATTTGCCACCATAGAAAGTTGCTCTTTTAAAGGTAAGTGAGAAAATGCATCCATGTGAATCACTGTAACTCTCTCTGCATGGCCAACCACCTGGACAGTCCGTGCAACCAGATCAGGGCCGTTTAGGATTGCTCGGTTTCCCCCACGTTCAAAGATGAGCACGTTTGGCTTTTTAAAATTTGCATCAGGCAAGATTTCGTTAGTTTGCAAAGTTGTTCTTAGTTTGTCGTAGTCAGACTCAATGCCGTACACGTCGACAAAGTCGTTCGAAAAAAATGCGTTGTTGGCACAGATAAAACCAGCATCTGTTATGCCCACTGATGTCCAGGGTTGAACTTTGCGCGGACACAGACCACCGTATGCAGCTGCCATAAAGTGCGGCAGCATTGCCTTGCTCCACGAATTGCCGTGCCGCCACGCACGATCCTTGTTGTCAGACCCCTTGTCAAGCAGCAGCTGGCCAGGCCCGCAAACGCTACCATTGCCGCCGCACGTTGCAAGAAGCCGTTGGTAATGAAACGCCGACCCAATCGCAACCGAAAAATGACCAAGATGCTCAAGCTCAGCACCGCCGGTAGCGCGCCAACTTGATATCAAATGAAAGGCAGACAGCCTCTGCACGTGTCACAGCATCTGACTTGAATGTAATTATTTTTGATTCAAACCATTGTTGCCGACAACAATTATCGCAAACAAAGTAATTGTTGGCGCAATCTGTGGCTCGCGAACAATCTGCATCTATTCCCTGGCAAGCAAGTGCTGGAAATGAATACTTGTACCACATCATTATTGTTGAGATGTGCTGTTAAAAGCAATTAAGCTGTACAATTGCTTGCTCTATTTTTTTTAATTATTTAGCAGTATATACCAAAAAAAAAATGTAAGGTTGATTGTGCGCAAACATGAACTTTGATAAAGATGTTTTACAAGTGTTAACCAAAAGCGGTCTGCGAGATGTTTTGCAGTATACTAAGATAACTGATGAGCTAGAAAAAATTGATTCTAAACTAGTACTGCTCGATGACGTGACGCAAGCACCGTCACTTGAGATTTTGTATGATGCTAAAATAAGCAGTGCCATAATCAAAGATGTAAAAGGTAACCTGTACAAAATGGGAAAAACACTTGTCGTAAGAAGGAAAAAACCACTACCAGATGCATTGAGTTTAGACCCAGAAAGTCTTTTTAAAGGATTGCATGATGCCCAAGACACGATTGCTCCATATTTGAGTCATTTGAGTCAACACGATAAGGAAAATGTATTAATGACTTTAAAACACAGCCAGGATTGCCGTAAAATGCGATATGAAATTATGAAATTGCAAAATCGATTGGATACAGAAACGTTGTCAGCAGAGGCTACAGAACAGTTGCAATTTGAAATTAAAGAGCGTGAAACCAATCTAGAACTTGAAAAAGCCGCCGGGCCAAAAAATATATCTGATTTGAACGACGACGAGCTTGCACTTGTTGTGGAACAGATTCCAATGGAATTTGACCGCATCCAATTTGCACGCGCAATTGGGCATGACGACATTGACCCAGCAATGGACAGAAAGATGTTTATGCGTAAAATGAGGGACGTGCGTACAAGCCCAAGTGAGAAATTTAAAACATTTCTGCACTTTGTCCAACATGTTAGCCCAACATTGAAATCTTATTGGGTAAAAGGCGAGCAAGCAGGCAGTTCTAAATTGGTCCGCCTTAAAATTGCACAGTCTTACGATGAATTGCATGACATAATGCTCCAGCCGGTCAGTGGTGCTTTGCTAGGAACTCCACAGCAACAAATGCTAAACTTTATGCAACTTTTTGCAGCACTGGGTTTTAAATGCTCTCCGGAAGAGGGATCATACTTTGGGCGTGGACCTTACACAAGTTCAGACATATCGTACAGCAGTCATCCAGAAGGCATCTCATTTCAGTACAAAAAATCATCATTTTTACCGTATAACGATCCTGCTTACTCTGGTGACTTAACGTTAGAAGCAGAATACATGTGTAAGTTAGACATTACAAAGACCGGCAAATTAATTTTTATTTTTAATGTTGATTACAGCCGGGACTTACGTCGTCATGAATGGATGTTCGGCCCCGCGTTAGGCCAAGAAGGTCGGCAAGGGGGGGGCAGCCGCAGGGAGCCACTTCCATCATCCAGAACCGAACGTATTGAATTTCAGGTTTGTAATGCAGACGCAGAAACATTTGAAGCTGGTGTTTTTTCGAATATTGTTGATTATTTAACAAATAATTGGCCTGGGCAGACTTTCATAGATACCACACTTAAAGACACAGTCTTTCATAGAATTACAAAAATGCTCGCAAAAAAGATTGACGCAGGCAACTGGAGAACGTCTATGCCCGCAAGCACAATCTCTGAAACGTTTGTAAATCAAATAACGCAGTTTATCATCGACAGCAAACTTATTTTTACAGAAGAATATCGGCCGATTGGGGGGGGGGATGATACACACAGAGGCATGCTGCTTGCACCATTTTTAGACAGGACACTGTTCTAATAAAAGTTGCACTGCTTTTTTCTAAAAATTCCCAGCAGTATATAACAGAGTAAAAATGCAACGTTAACTCTAAGATTATTTACAAAGTTGTGTGCAAAAATGAACTTTGGTGCCGATGTTCGCCAACTGTTGCACGAAAGTGGTGTCTCTGATATTCGTTTTTTTTCTTTAAATGAAGAATTAAAAAAAATTGATTGTGATTTGGTACTGCACGATGATGTTGCGCAAGCACCGTCGCTTGACGTTCTGCACAATGCTGGCATAGACAGTACCATAATTAAAAATGTAGAATTAAGCTTGCACAAAATGAGAAAAACACTTGTTTTAAAAAAAAAAAAAATACCAATAACTTTGAAATCAGAAAGTCTTTTGAAAGGATTGGATGTCGATGCTCGAGCTGCAATTACCCCCCCTTCTCAGTCTACTAATTTAATAAATCAAAGAGATAAGAACATACAGGGAAGGGAAGGCGATGCACGAGCTGCGCTTATTCCTATTTTTCAGTCTACTAAATTAAAGCTAAGAGAGAAACACGATGCACTAATCATGTTAAGACACATCGTCGATTGCCAACAAATGCAAGATCATATTACAAACTTGGAAACCCAATTGCACGCAGAGCCGCTGTCAACAAAGGCGGCAAAACAATTGCAAATTGAAATTCATGAATGCGAAACCAATTTAGAAGTTAAAAAAGCGGCTGGACCAAAAGATGTCTTTGATTTAAACGACAACGAACTTAAACATGTCATGAAACTGATTCCGTTTGAACACGATTGTATTGAATTTGTACGGTCAATTGGAAGAGCCGATCTTGATTCCAGGGTAGTGGCCACGATAAATATTTTACCGTGTTTGTTAGGTGTCGCTGGATATGGGTCGTTTCCTACATTTGAAATTAGCGAGGCAATTACTATTAAGGAATTTGTAGACAAACTGTTAGACGCAAAAACAACGTTAGGTATCCGTTCGGTCAGAAACATAACCGGGTATGACCCCAATACTTGCACTCTCCGTTTGAAAGTCGACATGACTGAGGACACCCGAGGGAATCCTTTAGCCAAAAAAAAGTATCTCGAACCAAAAACACTACCGCAACATAACGCCAAGAATGTAACCATTAAAGAGGTACTGCACAGCATAGGCAAAGATTATAAAATGGGCACCGTTATACAAGTTTTGGTACACGTACTGCCCCGCAACGGATACATCGACCGAACCCAAATTGTTACATAACAGCAGACAGCGTTAATTTGACAGCAAACTTATTTTTACAGCTTGGTACCATGGTTTCACTCGATTTGATGTTTAAAATAAAAAAATAGACCTGTTTTTTTTAAAAAAACAAAATTGTAGTCAGCTTAAGTTTGAGTTAAAGTCAAAGAGGTGTGCGTCACATTTACTCTAACATGGGGTGGGGTATTGGAAAAGATGCGCGAGAAAAACAGCTTATTGGGTGCCATGTACCAAAACGTCAGATTGTAACAGCAGGAAAACAATCGGCAACAAGCACTAAAAAAACAGCAAAAGAAATCATACAAAGTGCTACAGCATGTATGACGTCGAATAACGGAAAAGCCAAAAGTACAAAGGAAACACCAGATTTAAATACTTTCAGCTCTACTTTTCCTTGCACTGAGCACACTGCAGTGGTTGATGCCGCAGCCGCATTCAGACGGGTCGCGTTTAATAATTGCAGTGCACTGCGAGCGGCAACCGCAGTATTACGAGCTGCAAATATCAGCAGGCCAACGTCGATATCTGTCCTCTTTGATTTAAGCGCGGCAACATCTTATCCGCCACAACGCGCAGAACTGCATCGGCAGCGTTATGCCGGAAAGGAGTTAGCATACGATGACGCTGTAGCTATTTTTGCTAAGTTGCGCTGCGAAAAAAAAGATTTGCCAAATTATGAAATTACACGGCCACTGCTTTTTCGTACTGACCTGAATTGGAACGCCATGTTTATGGACAAACAACTAAAACGGTTTGTTTTTAAAATTTTTGCAGTCGCACTAAAACACGCTGCTGTACAGATGTTTGCAGGCAAAGAGATAGAAAATGTTGCAAGTGTACACGTTTGGTCACAAACGATGGAACATACATGCATACAAAACGATTCTATACACAAGGGGTGTTCAGAGACGTTGTTTGCAACATTTGGAGAGGGTGATTTACGATGTTTTAGTAACGCGGTACAATTATTGTTAGAAAAAAAACCAGTGGTAATGCATTCTATTGATACGGACTTTCTTCTTATGATTATGTGCGCGGCTCCGTGGCTGCCACCTATTCCTACGTACATGATTACGTTGTCTGACACGGTTTATGATGGAAATAAAATCATGGCTCGCTTTGCTGGGAAATCAGACACGGACAAAATTAATACAGCATTTTGGGCAATGGCTTTTGGCACAGACTACAGCAATCCTTTGACCAACAACGGGTATTTTAACAAGGATCTGAAAGAGTTGATGTTTGCTGAGAAACATTGCAGGCGTCCAATAACAATTTTGAATGAAACAGAGGCATGCTTTGATTTAAAGAAAGCTCTCTTTGTCTTAAAAGAACTGAAATGTTCGCTTGGCAAAAAAGTCCCAAAAGACAGTCTTAAAACAACGCTCTTGAAGATGTTATTTTGTCTTCAGTACTACGGCCTTATGTTTGTTGACGCTGCGGGAACTTTATTTCCAAACACGCCTGTGCTTGATCCCAAGTTGCAGACTTGCACGTTTCAGTACAGGCCGAGCATTACTGCAATACTAAACACCGATCAATAACACCATTAAATATCAAGTTTTGTTCAAATGGTACATTTACCGTACTTTTCCATGTGTTGTACGCACGCTTTGTTTGCCGCATCACAATATCATTAAACGTTATTTTGACTGTATTGGTCGTGGCGTTATGTTGCCATACAGACATAATATTGATTGGTTTGCTCTTGTTGGTACCATGCGTGTCTTTGTTAAACTTAAAGTTGCATACTAGAGCAACTGACATTGGTTTGAGCAAGCAGTGATATGGCACGGAAATGGTGGCATAAAATGGTTTGTTGTACTTCTGCATAAAAGCTTCGGGTGCGAGCTTTCGGTTGCAGTCTAGTGCTGCCAACTTGAGCAACTCGTCTGTGCCGTAATACCCTAAACACAAAAATGTTTTTATTTGATTATGTTTGTACGGCAACAACATGATGTGTTTAATAGTTCCGCCGGCATGATTGTCGTCAAGAAATGAAACACGGTTGTTGTGTTTGCCAAACCAATCTAACCATGTCTGTGCCATGTCAGGCGACGCTTTACAAAAAGTAAATTAAATACTTATACAAAGACTTATTTTAGAATACTGCTCCACTGCGTTTGCGGCATGCCCATTGTGTATGTTTGCTGCCCAGTTTTGAATCGTGTGGCAACATGTTTAAGAATCCGTGTATCTTTAGCAGAAGCTAGACCCCACAATCGTGCCAAGTATACTGCAACGCAAACGTTGGTTCGTGCCAGATTTAAATATTTGTACGTATAGTTGCACCACAGGTCAATGTCTGTTGCAGACCAGTCCCAGCATTGATCTACCGGTGGCAAAAGCATGTGCAGTGCATTTTTTGATAAGTTGTATGCCGGGTGCTCAATATTGATGTGGTCTAGCATGTTGTACAGGTGGTAAATTGGTTTGCTAAGGTCACTGTCTTCCGCAATGGTTTCAAGTTTTCTAGTAAACATGGTTTTTAAAAATAAAATAAGATTTGACAATATTGTCGTTTTATTTTTTATAAAAAAAGATGCAAGTAATTTTTTTTAAAAAAACGTATACCAATATCACAATTAGATATTTTGGTAACTATTAAAAATGCCATTGCCCGAATTTAAATTTGCATCGCAAACCCGTCTTTTACAAAACGCAAAATGCAAAACATCCAAAATGTTCTCAAAATGGAAATACATTAAACGTAGTAATATTGTTATGCACACGTCAATTAAACAATCTGCGCACAGGTTTCAAACATTGACTGCATTGTACCGATCTGCACCGCCGTTAAAACTAAACCACAACTCACTGTTTGTCGCAGCAAATTTGGACACAACAAAAAGCGAACGGCCACATTATCGTATCCGAACTCCAGCGCATGCGTACGACGGCAAATTTTTAGTATTTGGTACTGGTAACATAATTGTTGCAGGTACAAAGTCACATGCCGCAGCCGCACTTGGGTCTATCCGTATGATAAAAATGCTTGCAGGTCATTCAAACCCTAAACTAAAAAACATTTGGCCGTCATCGATGTCAGTTCCAAATGCAGTTATTACAGGTCGACTAAAAAATCCAGTAAATGCAAGCATCAAAACTTCCGAATTTACGAATTATTCGTCCAAATTCCCAGGTATTGCTTTGCGAGTACGGGAAAACCGTGTTACGCCAGAGTTGTACCTCAGACGAAACATGATTATTATACCTGGTATTACAAGTTCGCAGAGTTTGAACAACGTAATTAACAACATTGAAGAAATTGTAGAAAAACACACTGAAGCCGTGAAAAATTCCAACAGTCAATCCAATAAAAACGAACAAAGAAATTAGATTTATTTTGTACAATTAAAAATTAAAATGCTGTTCCGTACTGCGTGGCTTGCCGTAAAGCTAGTAATTTGTGGGTAAGAGCAGTGTAATTAAAACCAACGTAATCGTACCGATTCATACGTGGCGGTCTCTTGACAGGATACCGAGCCATAGATGCCGATGACATTCGTATATTACCATTGTCATCAACAACGTTAAACACGACGGCCTTGCTGGATATAGTATCATTCCGCAGACAGTGACGAGCCAGCTGTAAAGGGGTGTCGAACGCATGCTTGCACGTTATACATACCCACCCGCGTAATGGGCAGAACGGCGCTAGCATAACACGTTCGGGTGCAATGTTCAAGGTCCACATTTGGCCATTTGCAGGAAGGAGCGGCCGTATGATTGGCAAAAGTTTGGTTTGCCGAGTAAGATGCAAAATAGTTGCGTGAGGCTTGTCTGCCGGTTTAAATATTAAATTTTGTATCATTCCAACGCGTTCAAGTTGAATGTGGTGGACTCCGCTGCATGTCAAAATAACAGCATGGTTTGAAAACCCAATCTCGGCAGTAAATGGTGTGCTCCTGTCTTCTGTGTTGTGGGCACGCCACTCTTCGTGAAAATCAACTGTGCATTCTAGTATGCTTTTCTGAAATTTAAAATGCAATTCTGCAGCAATACCACTGCACACAAAACAAAAGGTGTCGCCAAGTGTTGAGCCAAAATAAAAGACATGCTTAAACATCACTGTGTATACTTTGGTGCAAGCATTGTTAAATTCAGCAGTACGATTTGCAACACAGTAATGTCGTTTTAGTATTTTACTGTACTCAAATTGCGGTATCACTATTTGGTACTCTTTTTCTGTTACCTTGATTGTGTCGCACTCGGCGATTGGTGACATCGACATGTATGGAGGAGTACATTCAAATTGGCTCTTTTTTGTCTTGGTTGTTGTTTGCCCGTACACTGCACATGCTTGCAAATCGTTTAGTGGAATCAGTAAATGCGACAAAATCAACGCATGCGAATTTCAGTGCGTTGAACATCGAGATAGTCTTTTAAATACGCTAAAAAACTACCCAGGCCTTCCTTGCAATGACGAAAATGTGCAGTACGCAAGCGGCGTGGTGCAGCGTGATCAAGAGCAACAACACAAGTGTGCAGATGACATAAAGCAAGTGCTGAGCAAGTACAAGAATTGTCCATCTCCTGCAACACTTTCAAACATAGAGACGTGCAACAATAAAATGTGGTACACCAGGGGACAAACAATACTAATGACATGCCTAACTGCTTACATTGTTGCTATTAATGTGTTGAATGTTTTGTTACACAAATAGTAAAATCTTGCACCACATGTTTATGTTTTTTTAAAAAAATACAATACTTTATTCCGGTATTCTTTTTGTAGCTGTATGTACTGCAAGTTAGAAGGTACGCATACTCTGGCGTCCGTGCTGTATCTAAGAAAGTTACTGCGCTTCTTGCTGCAACATAATACCGAGCATTGCTAAATTCAAATGTTTTCTGCCCAATAAAATTTCCTCTCTAACATTGTTGTTATTGTAGATTTCATCAAGATACACCAAGTATATGTGCTGCAAAATTGTACTTGTTTGCGTAGTCTTTATCTGTGCCAACTGGTTAGCTACCGTCTTTACCTTTGACGTTGCAAAAGCAGTCTTTAAAAAAATATCTTTTTCGAATGGTGTAAGGGGAACAGCCATTTTTTTGTGACAATAAAAATGAATAAAAACCGATGAAATTTTTTTTTTTAAACACATTCAAACAATTATGAATTGACATCAAAATGACTTGAAATACTTTGAGCAGTTTTCATATCTTTTACTGACAGCGTCTGCGATCCTCGGTTTACTGTACATTTGAGCGATTGTTTGAGTTGATCAATTACAAAGGCTTCAGCTGCAATACGTAATGCGCTTAACGCATCCCTCTTGATCTGCAATGTAGAATTTTGTTCTTGCAAAATTTCTCGCAACAGTCGATTTAAAGGAGCTTTACGACAGCAAGGTGCAACTTGCTGCTGTGCTCGTCTAATTTCGGACAATGATTTACGCCCGCGTTTTTGTTTGCGTTTTTTTTTAGTTGCAATCTCTGATCCATTGTTAACAGCTGGTTTGTTGTTTATAATTTTGCTGTCAATCTGTTTTGTTCGAGCCATGATGATTGCAGAATAGCACAGGGGTTTACACGAACGATACGCTTTGTTGGTTGTGCTTTGTACAAAAGAATTGTGCGGTAATCTAGCAAACTTTTTGTTTTTTTTAAAAAAAAGATACACACTGTCAACCGACAAAGATTGTTTTACAACGTACTTGTGTTGTGTTTTAGTGTATGTATATAGTACAATCCAATAATTTATCAAACAGCAGTGTTGAAAAGTGCATCACTAAACGCAACAACAAAAACGCAAAACAGCCTTGCATTGTACAGCAATGCCAAAAGGTGCTCCTTCTCTGTTAAATAAGGGACAACTTCTGGCATGCAAAACAAGTGCACAAAAATTATGCAGATTGTTTGTACACAGTAAAGTAAATTCTAAGCATGTTCTTGATGTACTAGGCCATAACAAAATATACGAAAAAAATGCTGATGAAATAGTAGCCGAGTTTATTGAACGCGAAGACAATGGTACATTCGATGGTACACTTAAAAATATTATTTTGTGCTGTGTTTTACATTGCATGCTTTTAGATAAGCATAATGATGCAGCTAATTACAAGAAATTCTGTGAACCAATCACAGATGTTGATTATATTCCGGGATCGGACGAGTGTCGTGCATGCTCCGCTAGTAATATTGCAGTAATTACAAGCGTATTGGAGGAACAAAGGAATATTTTAAATCAAAAAAAAAAATCAGTAACAGTATTAAATTTAAGCGAGTTGAAAAAAGTAATCAATGATCCTGTGTCGTTTGGTTGTGCGGAGTTTAACGAAGACTTGGTGGTTTCGCCGACTACTAAAACACTGTGGAATTTTGTGTGTCAGCGCAATCATTTTATGCCCATACTTACACACAGAGAAGAGGTTATCAAAGCCTTTAGAAAATTAGCAAACAATCCAAAAGAAAGCGCGTTAATGATCAAGGTTTACCTATTTCAGCAGTTATTGTTCCACACGTATTCATAATGACAAATAAAATTTGGCTGGCAACGCTGTTAAACGTCTGCGTCTCTTTGCAATGACAATACCCACAACTATTAAAATAATGATAAAAGCCCCACCCACTGAAATAGGAATTATAAGATTTGTGTTTTTTGCATTTGATGTTACATCTTGATTGATTGTTGAGGTACAGTATTCTGCAACAGATTGGTTTTTTTCTAAAAGTGCGTTGTACCCATTTTTCAATGAAAGGTTAGACGAAGCTTCAATTACCGAGGCGGGATATGTAAGAACACCTTGGTATGTTGATGTTGCTATATCAATTGTTGGCTTGCCGCCAAAGAACTTCCACTGCTGAGATACATCCGAGTGGCTGCTGACTTGTATGGCAGACACTCCAATGTTGATTAGTGGCACGGCAAGACCAAGTTTAAGATAGTATCGAGACGGCTCTTCTGCATCCGGAGAGAGTTTGACTAGGACGCCCGTCAACTCGTTTGTTCCTTTGGTGTAACTTACAATTGTTCCCGAGTCTTTGAGTGCGTTCATCAACTTGTAATTAATTGCTGTATCCATTGCAAAATCCAGAAAGAGTTTTGTACCTTGCGGCACAATGCCACCTTGCGCAGTCGTCATCTCGACCGAAAAAACCGTCTGACAATTGGTTTCAAGTGGAGCATCAATTGCCATAAAAGCAAAGTTGCCGGCGAGAATGTCAAGCATGTATGTCAGATCCAATAGGGTGATTTCAGTGTTGCTGTCCGGGTCCATAAACGCAAGATCATTTGACGTTGTTTTAAGTTTATTTTTACAAGCTGTTACCTTGGTTTCCATCACCTCTTCAAGGTCTGTCGTAAAATTATTGGCTCGGGCAGCCACGTAATCAAGAAGAAATACTGCATCACTCAGATCAAAAGAATCGTCGCAGTTTGCATCTCCCTTTCGAAGTCGAAGATCCATATATGATGTCGTAGACGTTGTTGCAGACGTTGGTGGTTCTGTTGCAACAACTGTAGTGGCAGTGTTTGTTGCATCGCGACGCTGGCGCCTTCTGTCACCTGAAATAGATATC
The DNA here is from genome assembly GCA_047404215.1 of Rickettsiales bacterium. Lineage (GTDB taxonomy): Bacteria > Pseudomonadota > Alphaproteobacteria > Rickettsiales > UBA1997 > CAMCFD01. Next base: position 31,410 of record JBDOIV010000050.1, on the reverse strand, counting down.
GGGATATTGCCAGAAACAAACACAGTGTTCTTCGTGCCGATCGTTTCGCCGCCCCCTTGCGACGCATCCAATAGGTGAGCGGTTACGCCGGAGATGTACGTCAAGGCCGACGAGGATGATTTAACTTGAAACGTTGCTTCAAAGATGGCGGCGGCGAATCCCTTCACCTTGCTGTTTGAAATCGTTGCGACCGCGACAGCACACGTGGTTCCGAGTTTAGCAAGTGCGCAGACGTCCTCAAGATCAGTATTGCCGGTAGATCGACCAACTTTGAACTCGACACTCCCCTGGTTTGTTGCAACAGTGTGCTTAATATCAACAAACTCAAGGTCGTTATCAATGTATGCAATCAGCACGTTAAACGCCTTGAGCGTCTTGCCGTTTGTGTTGACCCGGACTGGAACTGTAAATTGGGATCCTTTCGATTGTTTAGACACTGGCATTTCGTTAGAAGAGCCAACATCAATGTCTGCGACCTCCGGGCTGAGGTTGGCATACACAGAAACGTTCCCTGTAACTATCGAATTGCTTCCACTGCAGGTTGAAGCAGATAAATACACAAAGTCGTAATGGTTTGCAACTAGGGTAGCGAGTCCAGAGGTGCTGTCAATGGTGATTGCGGATGCAACGTCGCTCGAAAATGTAAGCAAGCCTGGCAACACCGGACTGCCGTTGCTGCTCAAAGCAGCAGTGTACTTACGATTATCCGAAAGCGTAACCCCGAGTTGAATCTGAGCTGTTTTCTTGTTTTTGTGACCTTTTAAAGTCGTCAATGTAGACGATCCTAATCCGAGGCGAACGTTGTCGATGCTTGTAACGGTGACGGGAGTGTTGCTTGACTCAATTACGACTGCATTCGATTCCAACTTGGCTCCGTCAATACCAAATTTCGCAATAAACGTTCGCGACCCCGCAGTGGACGCAGTGACAACTCGCAACGATCCGGCGCTAACCTGGATCTCACTGCCGGTTCTTTCAATGTCAAAGTTCTGGCCACCAATAAGCTTCTGTTGCGAGAACGTGGCTTCATTCGATATTGTAATTTTAACTGTAAACTGGGCCTGTTGGTATTTCTCTGTGCACGCAATCTTTGAAATGAGTGTGACGTCTTCGATATCCGAGTTCGAAAATGGTGGGTACGGAACAGCACGCAATGACACAGTAATCAGCTTGGCAACGACAATGTCAACGACTTGATAGACGGCCTGCCCTTCAAACGTAATGTTCACCGAACCTGTACCAACGCGCCCGTCATTATTTGCAGTCACCTTGCCACCGACGGCCACCGTGAAAAGGTCTGGGGTCAAATTAGTGTACACTGTGCGCGAATCTGCTTCGAGGTTGTTTTTGGTTTTCGTTTCAAAGACCAGGCCGACCGAAAGCTGTGCTTGTGCTGGGTAGTCGGCACCCGCTGCTGTTGCGCCATCGCCAGAGACTACGATGAACAAATTGCTGCTTGAAGCGGTCATAGATTGCGCAGCTGGCGGTTCAACCGTCATAGATATGTTTCGAGATGTATACGACGAAAGAGCATATCTTGTATCTTGGCAGTTACCCTTTGGACTCCACGACACGCCAAGTATCGGCCCACTGGCAGGCTCTGGATCAAAGGGCACAACAAGCTGGTTATTGTTCACAGTGATCGATGTTTCCGCATACGACTCGATAACAAGTCCATTGGAGGCCGTCAATTCAAGCCGGGAGTCATCTTCAAACACTGCAGACGCAAGCAACGTCAAGAAGTCTCCTTCATATTGGAGCTGCTTTGCAGATACGGCACCAATGGAAATGCCGACTCGAGAATTCCGCATGTACGTTCCAGCACCAACTCGGGTGATGTTATCAATGCCGTCCAAAAGCACAACGTCAATCCCAACCATTCCAAGCATGTTGGCCGGAGTTGAATCGGTGACAGTAACGGTACTATTGGCAAGCACATCAGTTATTCCGTGCACTTCGATTGCTACATTGCCTGCAGACACGCCGATAATTTGCATTGAATCATCGGTGCTGACTTTTGCAACGTTTGGCGCGCTCGACACAAGTTTTGCGATTGAGCTTACGTCGTAATCGACAAAACTGTAACCAGACTCGTCGGCAAAGGCGGCAGTCACAGCAACGTCCGAAGTTTGGTACAGGAGAGTCTTACACTCAGTGTCCGATTCGTTCCACAAGCCAGCATACGGCCGCAGCTTTGAGGTGCTGAACGACAGCGCAACAGAGTTGGGCACAAGTTGGTGCACTCGAAACGGAACAGTGGTTGTCCACAAATTCCAATCTACTGAAATCTCAATTTTTCGTGAACCAGCTGTCTCCGTACCGGACAGAGTGGCCTTGCACTGCGATACGCCGAGCGTGTTTGTAGCAGGGGAGGTGCACGTGGCATCTTGCTTAGTCGATACAACACCTCGAATAGAGATTCCTTTTGTAACAATTGGAACCTCAATCTTGGTCCCCGATATGGATGCCGTGTTCAACAATTCGGTCGGTTTGCCTGCCGACACGTACGAAAATATCCCGACGTCTCTGTCCTTTTGAAAGTACACGCGGCCAGCTTCGTTCGTCTTGATACCATCTCGCGTCTCCACCATGCCTGTATTGCTCGGTTTAAGACCAATTTCATTCAAATCGGTCAAATCAACAAGCTGTGTAATCTCAATCGTCGTCGACGCGCCCGCTTGCACGTTGCCGTTCACCCGGATGGTCAACGTGAGAAGCAATTCGTTAGTAGCAGCGTCTTGCACATCACTTGACTTTCCATCCTTCCGGCCAGCCAGAACAGCAGAGGCTTGCTGGCTGTTTTTGTCGACAGTTGCTTGTTTGAACGAGTTCTCTGGAACAGCATCGTCAGTGATCTTTAGCCCAGACCCTAAGCTCACTTGAACTACCGCTGTTTTCAAAAACGACCTAAATAAAGACCGCACTTCAATACTAAACGTGTCCCCCGGAAACAGGTCCCGCGATGGTACGACCGTGTAGACTGTGTTTGCGTCGACGGATGCCGCTGATGCAATGGACGCTGGCGCAGAATGCCAAGTGACGGTGCCCGGGAGTGTAAATGTGCTCTTATTTTCAATATTGTACTTTACAGTCATGTTTTGAGAACCCGCGGGAAGGCTGCTGGTAAATGCAAAAGTCAACGGAACATTTGTGTGGCATATAGATGTGCTGTCAAAGGTGCACATAAAGGTCTTCGAAATTGACTGGACGCCAGTGTTTGAAACAGGGACCACCGAAACGGTGATTCGAGTGTTCGGAACCTTGACGCTGAATGTAACGTTCTCGCGCAACTGGAACGAAGCGCCAACGCTTGGCCCAGTGCACTCTTCGCTGCTCGGGAAGCACACAGCGTCGTCGTGGCGTACAGATGTTGTCCGGAGAAGTCCCGTGATCAACGCTGCCGCATTTGTTGCAGAAGTAATTGCGCCGGAAGTCTTCGAGAAATTGCCTAGAGCAACGGCTACATGCGCGTTTGTCAAATGAGTTGCCGCAAGAATACTGGACGTGTATATTACGTTGTCGGCTCCTACCGAAAGGACGGCCGGGACGGCGCCGAAGCCGAAACCAGAACTCCACAATGCGGTGGCTTTGTAGTTGAGTTTTTGAGTAAATTGATTTACCGGACGACACTCAACACTATTAAATAAATGTTCTTCACCAATTTCTACAACACCAACAGAACTGTCATTGCACTTGTTTTTTGTAGGAATACCTTTATAAGAAGTAAAGGTTGTCGATGAGACGGTGGTCGTGGAAACTGAAGTCGTGGTAGTGGAAACTGAAGTTGTTGTACTCGAAACAGTTGTGGTTGTCGATGAGACAGTGGTAGTCGTGCTACTAACTGTGGTGGTGGAGATTGAGGTCGTGGTGGTGGAGACTGAAGTCGTGGTTGTCGATGAGACAGTGGTGGTCGTGCTACTAACTGTGGTGGTGGAGACTGAAGTCGTGGTTGTTGATGAAACAGTTGTTGTTGTCGATGAGACAGTAGTGGTCGTGCTACTAACTGTGGTAGTGGAGACTGAAGTCGTGGTTGTTGATGAAACAGTTGTTGTTGTCGATGAGACAGTAGTGGTCGTGCTGCTAACTGTGGTGGTGGAGACTGAAGTCGTGGTTGTTGATGAAACAGTTGTTGTTGTCGATGAGACAGTGGTGGTCGTGCTGCTAACGGTGGTAGTGGAGATTGAAGTTGTTGTGCTCGAAACAGTTGTTGTTGTCGATGAAACAGTGGTGGTCGTGCTGCTAACGGTGGTGGTGGAGATTGAAGTTGTTGTGCTACTAACTGTTGTTGTTGTCGATGACACAGTGGTGGTCGTACTACTAACTGTGGTAGTGGAGATTGAAGTTGTTGTGCTCGAAACAGTTGTTGTTGTCGATGAGACAGTGGTGGTCGTGCTGCTAACGGTGGTGGTGGAGATTGAAGTTGTTGTGCTACTAACTGTTGTTGTTGTCGATGACACAGTGGTGGTCGTGCTACTAACTGTGGTGGTGGAGATTGAAGTTGTTGTGCTACTAACTGTTGTTGTTGTCGATGACACAGTGGTGGTCGTGCTGCTAACGGTGGTGGTGGAGATTGAAGTTGTTGTGCTACTAACTGTTGTTGTTGTCGATGAGACAGTGGTGGTCGTGCTGCTAACGGTGGTGGTGGTACCGGTTGTCGTGGTTATAGTAGTTGTTGTTGTTGTTATACGAGTGCACGGGTGATTTGTTTGCTCAATTGTTGAATTGTACCATTGTAAATCGGAAACTGCTGAGTTATTGGAAAACCACTGACTGTTATTGTCAGTCCAAGTACAGTGATTTGACGAGTTGTCATTGCATGTGACATTGTTGTAAAATAAACATGCATTTTTGTTAGTCAGGCATGAGGTACTGGAACTGTCCCACCAACAGTAGTGCCGTGTAGTATCACATACACTTTGATTGAACATTGTACACGACGTTGTCGTATTCACACAAGAGTCACCTAACCAAATGCAATCAATTGGTGTAAACGTATTGTAGTCATCGGTCTCATACATGTCATCAAACCACAACCCGTCTGAGCAGTCTGATGCATTTGTATAATTACTGCACGGAATTATAATGTCATGAGAAGGCCAACTGCTTGTTGGCGTAGTGGTAGGAGTGGTACTTTGGTGTGTTCCGGTTGGTGTAGTGGTAGGAGTAGTAGTTTCTTGAGATGCTTCTTGGTGTGTTCCGGGAAATGACCAACTATTTGATGATGTAGCGCTAGGCGTGCTTGTCTGTGTGGATGATTCGGAATACGACCAACTATCTGTTGATGATGTAGCGCTAGGCGTGCTTGTCTGTGTGGATGTTTCGGAATACGACCAACTATGTGTGGGTGTAGCGCTTGGGGTTGCAGAAGCGGTAATTGTTGGTGTTGTAATTGATGTAGTCTCGTCTGATACGCCCGTAGTCGCGCTTGTATCGCCATAACTTGTAGTTGTACTGGTAAAAGTTGCTGGCAGACAAGAAGAAGCACTAACTCCAGGTATCGCGTCGAACCACGAGCACCCTGTAGATACACACGTACTTTCAGAAGAGATATCATTGCAGAACTGCGTTGACGTTGACGTTGACGTTGACGTTGACGTTGACGTTGACGTTGCAGTGCCTCCAACCTCAAGTATTTCAGCATTAATGCACTTTGATACTAACGCAATTAGGAGAAGAAAGTTAGCCACCACACTCCGCATCGTCTGTTTGTGCACAATATATTACAACTGAATGGTGTCTGCATATACGTTCTATATTATAAAAATAAAGCTTGACGCTAATGCGTGCATTATTTAAAGGAAGAGCACTCCTTGAATTTGAAGTCTACAAAACAAACACAGACATCTTAAAGTCTAAATTAACTATGCAGTTTCAATTAAGTATGTTGCCGTAAAAGCCTACTTTATAATAATGTTAAAAAAATAAAAAATTAGATGCAGACGTTGTGGCAGCCTGTAATCTGTCCGCAGTTGCAACAGTGTTGGGGTGTGATGCCTTTGCCGCGGCCTTTTTTTCTATTTCTGCGGCCTTTGTTCTGCTAGATTGCAGACGAAGTTGGGCAGCCGCAAACCGTGCATTGTTTGCATGCGCCGTTTGTTGATTTACAAATGTAGTTGGCATTGTTTTTGTAAAATTAGTGTATGCTGTAGATTGCTGTATATACAAGTAATGTAAATAATGGTATAAACCACAGATAAATATGGCGCAACACCCTGTATACACCGTCGTTACTTTAAAAGATGTCCCTGGATTAGACGTGACTGCTGAAAATACAATGTTTAAATTCTGTGGATTTGATTCCAGAAACAACATTCCACAAGTTAAACCAATTAACGGTGGAGATTCAGCTCATACATTTATGTGCAAAATTGATTCAAATTGCAAATTGATTAAAAATCAACATGTCAGTGCACAAATCAAAGGACTAGCAGTGTTTGACAGTTCAATGACAGTACAACCTGCGCATCTGTACAATTACAGTACTTCTAGGCAATTTGAGTTTTTGCTTAACAATGGTATTTAATTATTAATGTCGTTCAATAATCTAGTTAACTTGTTTTCTGGGACAGGTACAGTCAAAAGTTGTCTTACAATATTTGCAAATTCTTTTGCTTTTTCTGGATTAATAAATAAGTTTAATATGAATTGACTTGCTCGCTCTTGAAATAGTCTACCTTTTGTGCAGTCGTTGATAATTTTTAGTTCGGTAGAGTTTAGCTGAATGTATGTAGGTGCAATCTTATTTTTTTTAATACTTTTGCTTCGACAGACGAGTAAATTTTGCAACGACGTCATGTTATCTGATGTAAGAAATTGTGTATCCAAAAAGGAATTGTCTAGTAAAGGCTGTTTACTAAAATCGTAAACAACTTTAGACTCTTTCGGACCAGGTGGCAAAAACTGTATGAACGTTTTGATACTTAGTGGAGGCGCCTCAGTTTCAAACCCAATAGGATTATTAGTCAACATCGCTTACGTTGTAATTTTCATTTCTTTGTTTACCTTTATATAAAAGCAAATTTGTTTGAGACATAATGAGCAATCTTGCAAAACTGCATCAAAATGCAGAAGACAGTATCAAACCAGAAGCATTTCGAATTTTCCAAAATGCATTAGTTTACAGCGTTTGCGCAGAAGTTGTACGAAATGTAATGGGCACCAATGATTCGTCATCTCTGGTTATTTTAATTTTAGTTGTTGGCATTGCTGTGCATCTCGTCACACTTTTTGCAGTCCAGCTCAATATTGCAGCTCAGATATATACCGACAATATGGTCATCAAACTTTTAAACTTTATTGGTGTAACAATGCTGAACGTGGCAGTACAATTTGCTTCCACTTTAATTGCACAAGTCACAGTTACCATTCTCAGTCCAGGATCAGAACACTTTATTTGGGTTGCAATACTTGCGTGCATGTCGCTAACTTTGTTGTGGCTGTTTAATGCGACCCTGTTAAGTACTTAAGACGATAGCAATCAAACATCGCAGAAAGTAAGAACGGAGTTACTGTATTCTTATCAAGACATCGAGTTGCAACATCAATCATTTTTGGCTGCATGCATTTTACAAGTATGGTTTCGTCTGTTATGCTGGTAGCAACGTCACACAGAGCGTTGTTGAGTGATTCAAAGTCTGGCCAGTGAATGTAGATGCGAGTGTGTGAATGTGGACAATATTTACGAAGGTTGTCGACGCAGCGTGTTATTGACGTAGCGACCTCTTGTAAACTCTGACAGTTTGTGATATAAATTGCATTTGTGTCGAAGTGCACATCTAAAAAATGCGAAGTAACTGCAATATACTCTGATTCTGTAAATATGTTTGAATTGCAATGATCCAGGTACACAGAATAAAAAAAAGAGCAAGAGTTGTTTATCAGTGTGCACAACGGTGACTTCATAGTTTGTTTGGTACCGAAATTTAAAAAATTTGTTATGTTTACGCAATGTATTTTTTTAAAAAATTATACAAGCTTAAAAAAATCGTAAGACAATTCTAGCAAAATAACTTAAGATCAAACACACAAAAACCATGATTGAAAAGCTGCCAACCGAAATTGTCTACATTATTTTAACATTTGCTGATTACAGCAGACTTTCACAGTTAAGATTGTGCTGTCGCAGTATCAATGATATTGTGATTGCATACCTGACACAGCACGCAACATTTCGTACAATTGAAGATGTTGTCGCTCGTGTTATGTATGGGCCCTACTTTGCAGCACCGTTGCATCACCCGGCAATTCTTCGCATACTGTCATCAAAACTTTTGCACGGACTCACCGAAAGTACTGTTCACAAAGTTCAAGTGACAACAATGACAATAAAGTACTTAAATATAGCAGCCGGTGTGCTTAATGGCAATATGCACTTTCTTGCCGAGGACCAGTCGCATATCTTGTTTTCAATACATGATAAATGCTTGATGGATCGTATTGTTGGATCACTGCATTTTGTTGTTAAACATCTTCGAACGAAACAAGTTCCAGACAATCAAATCGCACACCTAGTATCGGGTATGTACACATCAGCGTCTGCAAGCTCCTTGAACAATGCATTTTTAAGCGTCTTGCAGTCGTGCTCTGCTATGCAACTTAACTTTAACGATACGATAAATGTTTTAAGTTCGGACATGTCAGGGGATGCAAATACAGTGATCACCCCGCAGTGTCTCGACATAATAGTAACGAAAATGTCTTTGAACCCAAAAACAAAGATACACGGGTTACCAGCCAGGGCAATGGTGCACTTGTTGACCGCACGCAGCGGACTATTGCCATATTTTGGGGTTGAATTGATGTCTACATTCAGCGTATACGATTTTGCAAAAAGTGGATTCAGTTTAAATACATACAATTGTTGCAGTGGATACAACAAAACGGTAATGCTAATTTTATTAGTGCCAGTGGGGTTGCCAACGCCAACCTACGCCAAGATAAAGTCAACATTTACTGCATGCAAAGCAAACAACATTGTTGACTCCAATTGCTGTCAAAACCGGGCAGTGGTCGTTGAAAATATTTTTACAGTAACGTGTACGCTCATCTACAATGTTGGTCATTATCTGCTAAATTTACAATAAACACAAACTAATTACTGCAAGTTATCGTACGCCGTGTTTTTCTGCAGCTCGTTTCTGCTTTTTGGCTTGCTCTGGTGTGGATGCGCTGTGATCCTCGGTGTCGTCTGCGCGTTTGCGTTTAAAATTGTCAGCTGTAGGTTTACTGTCGGGTATGTCTGGTGTTTCTAATTTTGTAATGTCAAAAAACGTTTCGGGTACGTGGTACGCACACGCATACAAATGAGGCAAAATGCTCGTTTTTAAAATTGGTTGAAGCTTGTCAAGTTCGTAAGGCGACAAACACGGCTGAAATGTCAAAGTTGATCCTGCAACAACAAGAGATTTGTCGCTAAAAATTGTACACAACAAAGTCCGTAATCTGCTAACAAGATTAAAAAATTGTGACAGTGCAATTTCATTTAAACGAGGATTAATACCGCTGCGCTCTGCGTTAATATTACGACCCTTTATCTGAGGTGGCACGCCGCAATGAAAGAAAATTTTGTTTTCGGCATCCAGCAATATTTGATGCCCGTCCGTCAATGACATTAAAACTCGTGATGGCTGAATATCACGACCATCTGTAACAACGTGTTCAATGTGTTGTTTGTTAGTGCTGTCTTCCAGTGTTTCTGTATCTTCGCCTGCTAGTTTAGTTGGTTTGTGGGAATTTCGGAAAAGTCCAGTAGCATCGGCTAGTTGACGAATTGAATCTGCTCGCTGGTTGACCAAATATTTAAAATTCGAGTCTACTGGGGTTGTTCGGGTAGCAGCTGCTGTAGACGCTGTAGCTGACTGAAACCACTGCTTGCTAGAACCATTTACATTTTTTAGGTTTTTATCAACAGTGGTGAATACCGAAGGATTTGAATTAAAGTAGTCTTTTTGACGATGGTTGCGATGAAGCTGATTGTATATTGCAGTGTCTTTTTCAGCCCTTTTTGCTGCTGAATTAAAGCTAATTGTGTTGGCGTACCGTACTGGTGCCAACCACATGACAAGTTGCCAAGTGCTTGTCTGTTTGGCCATTCCATTGTATTTAAGTTCCCACTTTTCATGTTTTACGTTGTACACTAAATCAAATTCAGTTGGTATACCAACAATAACTCTATTATTAACAAATTTTATTGCAGCATACCCAACCGCCCAAAACGAATCAATAATTTCGTAACATATTGTTGTAGCCCATTGTGGTGTAAGTTTTCCTTCGGCGTATTTTTTGTATTTGCTGTACACTAATGGGTGCATAAAAATATTTTCTACAAGTGCATCGATTGCTTGCCGGTACACAGAGTGTTGTTTTGTTGTTGCGTACAGCTCTTTGGCATCAACACCAAACAACACGTTGGTACTGTCTAGATTGTGTGTGTTTCTTTTGTTTTCAAATAATGTAAGATTTTTAATGATGTTGGTCATGATTAAAAAAAATCACAAGAAAAGTATTACACACTTTTTTTAATTTTCTGTGCATATACATTATATATGTGCTACTCATTTGCAACGTTTTGCGACTTGCTGGCTGACTGCAAACATGGTCCAATCACAGACACTATTCTTGTGAATATTGTTCTGCGTTGCATGCCCCACGTTGCACGCGATACGATAACAGCTGTTATCGCGGACATGCCGCACAAAACAAAAGATCTTGAAATGCAGATTTTTGCAGTGTTTATTATTTCGAAAGTGTTTGATGAAACGACGTCTCATCCATTAATGGCATCGGCTAAATATGCCAAATCGATCATCAAAAACAATGCATGCCTGTGGACTGCTGCCCAGCAAACTCAGTTTGGCACGCACTCACTCACAGATTTGTTTTTTCAATGTATTATGCAGAATGCGGATGTGCATGTTTTTTTGAAGCATGTACCAAAAGTGCAGGCAATTGTCAAGCAACAGTTTCATTACTACATTTTGTCAAAAGCAGAAGCTTTAAAAGATTATCTTTTGATAACCCCAAAGGACGCAGATGATTATGCGGACGAGGACGCAGGCACAACTTTTTCTCCGTTTCTTTGTTCAGGCGTTGCTCATTTCAAAAAATTGCAAGCCCAATCATTTTTTAGATCACAGGAAGAGTCTGTTACATTTTTGTTTAATACTGTACCCATGCTGCAAGCACTTAGTACTGCAGACAAAACAAGAATTGCATCTGTATTTATGTAAAGAACAAATAAACAAATGTTACATGCCGTAAATAAAACAATTGTTGCTGTCGTTCTCTGGCGCACATTTAAATGCACTTAAGGCGTCTACGTGACTTAGAGTGTGGTCCACTCGTTGTCGAGGCGAGGAATGCACGTCGTGGGAAGATGCCGACAATAAATTGTACGACGACGATGAGCACCACGTTTGAGCAAAATGTATGTAAAACTGCTGCATGCTTGTAAACGTCTTGCACGTTGGGGCACAGATGTGCAAGTCGGCTTCAACTTCAGAATTTTCCATCATATCGTTGACTACGGCCATAGCAAGGTGGTCTGCAATGTCTTCTTGCAATGTAAGTTTGTGATTGTTAAATCGATCTGCCAGGCATTGAAAAGAAGCATCAAGATGCTTGTGTTTGTTTTTAGGTACTATTGAATTAGCTGTGTACACACCGTCTGCATTAAAATAAATACCTTTGTTGTCAATAGCGTGCGACAGTTCGTGAGCGAGCACAAATCCAATACGTCCAAGTGCAAACGCACGCCGCTCCGACATTGAAGCACCAAACATCACCATTGCAGGCGTTATTAATAATTTGTTGCTTAAGGGCGAGTACACTGCATTTACATCAAGTGAACTCATGTCGAACATGCCCCTGATGATACTAGACGATGCAACCGATTGATCAAAATGCTGCCACAACAGTAAGCTTGCGTAGTCAACAAACGACAAATTAGTATAGTCTCCGGTATCGTACACGGTGTACACGTTGTCAATACTGGTAGAACATTCAACGGATTGAATCTTGGCAGCAACAGATTCAAAGCCCTTTGTAAGTAACTTTGCCACGTACGTGCTTTGCACCTCATGGCAAAGAGCCAAAACATCAGAACCATCAAGTACATGTGTATCAAGTGTGTTTACTACATCGTTAACAAGGCCCGGCCAAAGCAACGTTGTTGTTCGCAAGCAGTCATTAGAAGACTCGAACATGTTGCGTACAGTAAACGTCTGATCGTGCAACGTGTGATTAGGTGTACCCAGCCATTCATTCGCTATCTCGCACAAAACAAGCAAATCACTGCTGTACACAACAACTGTGCTGATCATGTTGTTAACTACCATTCGTGCCAGCTTCACTATTGCTTGCTCGCAATTATTGCCAGTACTGTAAATGGTAGTTGGCAGAACTTTCTCGTGGTACGATTCGAAAAATGTGTCATTCGCAATGTAAACCACGCTCTCCAATGGATTGGCTGGATTTGTTGTGCGGCCAAATGAAATGTCAAATGCCGAAAAGCCACGCTGCCACATCCACAAAGCGTCTACGTCTAAATATTCGTACATACTTGCATTTGTAGTTATTGATGTAGCGTAGTCGAGGCATTTGGCGTAAAATTGCCCGGCCTCGTTACTGGCAAATGGTTCTGCCTGCAGTTGATGTTTAACTTTGGTGTTTAAAAGAGTCTGAAAATCACCAAGATTGCTGTATTGATGTTGGTACGCATATCCCCCGCACGCTAAATCGTAAACGGACTCTGACTCTAAACATGGATCAACCGATGTATTTGAAAAAATAGTTGTTTCTGCAATTGCAACTGTTGTGGCACATTTGGTTGTAGCGTAAAGATTGCCAACTGTAAATGCTCCAGTTGCAACTAAAGACAGCAATACAATCAAGGCTGTGCACGTAATGCATGCTGCATGTTTCCGACTTGGTGGAAAAACAGTGTCTGTATGTATTTGCTTTGCATTTTGCTTTTGGTCTGTCAACGACTCGGACAAAAAGGTAGGTTCTACAAGTGGTTCGTTGTCGCCGTACGAGTCCATCTCAATGTATGGTTCATTGGAGCTGTTCTCCATGTTTCTTTTAGTGTTGGTGGCTTGTTTATCCATATAGTACAATGATTGCCATTCACCCTCTTTTTATTGTATTTCAGCAATTGCGATTTTTACAGCAATCATATGCTTGCATCCGTGCATTGCACTGCCGTACAGTGCCGTATCATTATGATAGCGGTAATGCCAGTCTGGACATTCGCAACCCACAGGAGTCCCAGCATTTTCTTTGCTTGCAACAACGTTTACTGGAAAAAGAATGCAATACTTTGATGTATAAATGGTCTTTGGCGTATTGTTCACGACAACTTGAACTGGGCCGGCGTGGTCCTCGGTATCATGCCATGCTATGCTTTCTTGTTGTACCTTCAACGAAACAATTGTATCGTATGCAAAAATGCCCATGAGAACCGTATACGTCTTGTTAGATGATGTTACTTGGACAAGACGTGAATTACAAGCTTGTCTTTGCAGTACACGTACCACTGATTTGTTGGAAGTGTTCCATACAGTGCCGTTTAATTGCCAGTGCAGAATATATTTCTTGGCTCTTTCTGTGCGTTCTGCATGCTTTGCCTCAAGATCAGCATCACGATCAATGTCATGATCATTATGTGCAATTGACAGCGACATGTATAGCGCACAGAATTTATGTACGATGAAAAAAAGTAATTAATAATATATATAATGCAATGTGCGCTGCAACTGCAAGAATGTACAGACAAGTCTAATTGCAAATACCATGTATTTCTTGCAATAGTGCGAGATAATGGATTTAACTGCGAAGGTTCGTCGCTGCAAGCATGCAAACGTCATTTACTTATTTATCCGCCAAACGATGCAAGCGCCAATGCTACTGGCAATATTGTTTTAAAAAAAGCAGGAAGCCTTCAAACGCACGCTGGCAAATTTAGACCAAGCATGAATCCACTTCGCAGTATCTACACAAGCGGTCCTGCGTTGCAATTAATGTCATTCATGCGTTTAATCAATCATATGTGTACTTGCCCGTGGAGCAACATTCAGTTTGATGTCAATTACAGTATTTTAATGCGTCTTACGGCTTCGCATTTACATCTCATCGCACCCGGAGCCCACCAGTCACTTTGCAACATTATTGATCCTAACATTGTGCTGGAGGGGGCGCAAAACGTGTGCTGGATTACAAACCGTCAACAAGGCAAAACATCAACTTTATCCCGTTTCTTGGCTGCGGTTGCAGTTGCATGTCCACTCGGCGGTCTCATTTTTACAGTGTACAGTACAAGCCTTGATCGCTCCGTTGAACTGATTAAAGCCGCCAAGCAGTACATATTTTGGCTAGACTCGGACGGCAGGCATCCTGATTTCAAATTTTCCGTGGTTCGAAACAACGAACGTATGTTTGCGCTTGAGCTGCCAAAGTACAAAGTTGTAAATCAGTGTTGGGCCCGGCCTAAAAATCCAGAAAGTTGCAGAGGCGATGCACCTCGAGCAGCAATTTTTGACGAGGTGGCGTTTATCGGCAAAAAGTTGTGGACCGACTTTGCATTTCCGTTGCTGCAGGTAAAGGGTCGAATTTTTACTTTGGCAACTACACCGCCAGCACCATCGTCTTGGTTTAGTCAATTCGTTGACCAAATAAAAGAACGCAACAAAGAAAATGATTTTTTTTTCAATCTCATAAACCACAGCCTGTCGTGCGCGGAATGCCTTGAAGCAGGCGAAGCGGTCGATTGCTGTCACAACCTCATGTATGTTCCGCCGTGGAAAAGTTTGCTTACACTTAATCAAATGTTAAACTTGGCATCAGACAAAGAAGCATATCAAATGGAAGTGTACGGAATCTTGGCGGCCGGTGGCTCTGAATACATTCCCGGCAAGTTAGTCGATGCAGCGGTGTTGCGTGAACCCATCACAGAGCCGTTTGCGGCTGACTTTCTCTGGGTGAGCATAGACCCGCCATCACACGGTGTTTCTGACTTTGCTGGTACAGCTTTTATGTTAAACCCAACAGGTGTTTACGTTTTTGTTGGCATGTTCAACATTAACGTCAAACGCTGCCAAACAACTGAAGTGCAGCAAGTTGTACACCAGTTTCTCTCTCGGTTGCGCAAGCATCCTCTTGTTGGACCTGAATTAACCCTTATTCCAATTATCGAATGCAACAACAACGAAATTTTGTCAATGAGCATACTTCGTGTGTTTGAGCACTACGGTAAAGTGTACGTGCCGTGGACAGAAGAAAATTTTTCAATTTGCATTTCGAGTGGCATTGGTATCTGGATGACGCAAGAAAACAAAATGGCAATGCTTCAGTCCATGTATCAAACTCTGATGGACGGCCGTATTGCGTTTGCTGCAGACATGGCCAGTGCAGACAAAACATCGTATGCCCCCAACGCACAGCCAATCGAGGTAAAATCATACCAGGCAAAGTGGGCTACCCAGCTCAAAGCCATGCAAGATCAACCGGATGGTACCGTCTCGGGTAAACACCTTGGCAACGATGATTTAGCAACGGCTTCCATGCAGGGAATTTACTGGTCTATTAGTGCACGTGCCATGTTTTTGCAACAATCCATGATGTAGGACGACCAATTGTTTATTGCAAAGTATGGACCAAACAAATTAAAATAAAGTAGATGATAAATGATGCATGCTGTTAAAGGTGCTAGTTAAGCCCTCGCCTTTTTTGACCGTAACTCCAATCAATCCGTACACAAGTACGTGCACAAAACCAACAAGAGCTGCAAAAATCATGTACCAGTGCCGAGGCCCACGTCGAAATGGCTGTTTGTATGCATGTGTTGGCTTGAGTGTGTCTTTGTTGAAGAAATTGCTACTAATCTTGAATGATGTTTTGTTGTTGATTTCTTGGGTATAGCCAAGTGTATTTACATAGTACGAGGCATAGCAATTTGGTGTGAAAAATTCTGTTTTGTTTTCGTGGCTCAGTGGGTGTTTGACGTGTACAAGTCTGTCAATGTCATGTGCATACCATGCCGTCATCACAACAACTGCAATAGATGCCACAAAAAGTATAGCGCTGGTTAATTTAATACTGCACAATGTGTTTTCGGAATACCGCAAAAAAAGATTGCCAAGAAAAATAAAAATCCAGAGTCCAACAATTGACCACATCCACGAATTATTTGTATTTTCTCCAGTTTTGCCAAAACGCTTTAATGGTTTAACACATTCATCATCAATTTGCAAATTGGCGACTTCTTCAAGAGTGTCTTTATCAGTGCCCGGAATAACACTATTTTGAGTCACGTTATAAAACGTTTTGGCATGCACACTACAACCAGGAATCATCATAAAACACGCCATTTCTGTATATGACGCTGACGCGGTGGGGGGGGTTGTGTTATGTGCTGTAAT
This sequence comes from Rickettsiales bacterium, assembly GCA_047404215.1. Lineage (GTDB taxonomy): Bacteria > Pseudomonadota > Alphaproteobacteria > Rickettsiales > UBA1997 > CAMCFD01. The sequence goes on along the minus strand of JBDOIV010000050.1, from coordinate 14,995 downwards.
GGGTTCAACATAAAACCCATGGCATGCGTCAAAGCAAAAATCATGGGTACGCTCCTCTGATGTTTGTGTCATGTCGTACGTAAAAGTTGTTATTGGAGCCAAGTGATGACGACGACGATACTTTGCCCAATCGCCATCCTTGTCGTTATAGTCTGACGACTTGTACCTGACAATATCTGCATAAGGCGGTCGCAGCCGAACGTCGTAAACAGATAACAATGATAATTTACTTTCATCTCCTGCTGAAGTAATATTAACAGATGCCTTTTTCCATTCGCCTTTGCCATTTGACTTGTATTTAAAATGTCCTTGAGATGCGGACATTTTTAAATCAATGATTGAAAAATCTTCACGTGAAATTGCAAATGTGCCCCATACTGCAAAAATTGCAGACAAGCACGAAGCCACAAAAAGGAGAGCAAGTGGAATCCACTGATAGTTTGCCATTTTTTTTTGTTTGCAATTTACCAGTAGTACATCAACGTGCTTTATACGCCTAGGTAAACATCAAATTGGTAGAACGCGCAGAACAAATAACACGCACAAAAATTTTATATAATTTTTTTTAAAAAAAAATAGTCACGTTAAACATTCTTGAATTGCATACAAATCATTTTACAGACTTTAAATAAAAATGCCGCTTCGTACCTTTGTGCCGACAAATCAATGGCCGACGTCGCCCGAGTTAAGACAACGCCTTGCAACTCATTTGGTGCACGAAATTGTTCCATCTTTATCTATTGCAGAAATACTAAACATGTTTGCAGTTGGTCTCAATCTTTCAAACAAAAATGGAATTTTGAGTACCAGCAACAAAATAATGTTTCCGGCAATTCTTGCATCGCATTCAGCATTGCCAGCAACGCAGATGATCTATGCCAGTCAACTTATTGGGCTCGGATTTCATGCTCTTTTTATTGCATTTGACAAAGATATAAAACAAATACCATGCCTGCTCTACCAGAAAACCCTTGATAACAGTCAGAGCGACTCTGCCGTTTTGTTTTTTAAGTCCTTGTACACGCAGGTCATGCCAATGATTTCAGTCCCACCCACTATAGCAACAGTGTTACAAATAGGGCGCCCCGACATCCACGTACTTATCATGACAATCTACATGGCATGGTTAAAGAGAGTACAACGACCAGAACTTGTAGATGAAGCAATTCAATTGCTCTTAAAAGAAACTTGGGAGTTTGACAGCGTTAGTGATATTTTTGGTTGCCTACAAAATTGGGTCGATTGCTACAGTATACAATTGGCTGTTATTGGCTCAAAATTAGAAAAACTCCACAAAATCAAAAACATTGTAGTAAGCAAATTGACGTCTGCTAACATGTGTATTGATGGTTACAGTGTATTGGTTGCCAGTAAACGTGACCGGGTACTTCTTATTCTTTTATTTTTATTTGACGCTGACAGTGGGTGGGCTGTGCACGGACTTTCAGAAAATGCCCCTAACGTATTTAAAAAATTGCAAACTTTGCAACCATACCTCTTGGATCCGACGCAAAATGTACCACCGTGCTTGTTTGACGAGCTAACGTATTTAGGCTCTGATAATCCAAAATTACTGGCAGTGCAATGACAAGCAGAAACAATGATTTTGTACGAAGTGTTAGAAACTTAAAAAATGCGTCAGATGCCAAGGAAATAGAATGCACCGACTTTACTGGTGGCGGGATACGATTTGTTGGCTTTTTTAGCATTAAAACTCGCAAATTTTTAGCTATTTTGCAAAAATATGGCAAACGTGCTATTTTCAGATTGGATGCGCAGGGGCACGAATCTGTGATGTATGCCGATTGCTACGACAACATTGAACCCCAACAATTGTCAGCTTGGTCAATCAAAGACTTGAATGATTGTAACACAGACAACAAATTAACCCGCTCGTGTCCAGATCACACCTGCGGCCCCGTAGTTTACAGCTCGTTTATTTGCAGTACCATTACGAGTGAATCTATTAGCAGGTTATTGTTGCCAGCAAATGTACTGGATGTTCACCTGAAACCATCTGCACTGACTTTGTTATCCGTGTCAAACGCGTCAATGGCAATAGTAGGTGGTTTGCAATCTCAACTTGAAACGGCAGTACGAGGAAGGACGCATGGGTTGACGCACAGCCGAACTATAAAGTTTGCAAATAATGTTCCTTCAGCCTGCGGTAAAACAAAGTACACTAAAAAAAAAAAAAACATCAAATCAGAATCACTTGCATCATCGTTCAGCTTTTTAAATCGGATTTTATTTAATCGTAATTAATAAATTCCAAGTATTTTTTAAAAAAATAATTATATAGTGTAAAAAAAAGTATACAACAAACACAGTCAATAGGCAATACGAGTATGGCTGAACGTGTATGGCAGTTTGAGTTGCCGCAATGTGCACTTGGTATGTTTATAGGAAAACAAGGCAAAAATATTAAGGCACTGCAAGAAATGTCGGTCAGTATTGAGTTGCAAGGCACGTCCCTTACAGTGATGGGGCAGCAGCACCCTGTACAAATTGTCATAGACAATGTTAAAGCAATTGTGCGGGAATCGGAAATTCAAGAACAGGAGGCGCGTTCTTCGCAACTAATTGCAGCAAGCCGTGTACTTAGCAGGCAGCCACATTACAATGGTCGCAAGAACTCGACACACACGACAATGCACAAAAGGAAATTCAAACAATTTGCTCCAAAACGCAGCATGGCTGTAAATCAAAATACAGCAACGAAGATACATAAAGATAAAACTTTGGGTGCAGCCTTTGATTACAACAGTGACAATGCATTGGACGGGCTTGAAGATAACGATTAGCACATATGTTTTTTTAATTGCAAATATCATTAAAGGTTTGTTTGCAACACTGCGATGCCGATATTGAAGGTCTGTTGATCGTGGTTATTAGATCTTTTGGAATTTTGTACCCGACTGCCATGTCAGCTGGAGTAAATCCAAACATAGCATCACCAGTTAAATGTGTGTGACCACAATGAGCAGCACATTGAGCACTGGCGTCAGCATCCAAACTGTTGTACGGACACGCCAGTTTTTGCGACTGAGTATTTGATTGCCTTTTTTTGCATGATTGTACGCCGACAATTTTCGCGCCATTTAGAAGATCTCGTTTGACAACGTGTCGCAGTGTTGTAATACGGTCCGGTTTAAATTTGTTCTTTGCCAATTGCTTGAAAAAAAAATCTGTAGCTATGTTACGACCAGTGCGGTCAAATACCGCTTTAACAATTGAGGATATGTCAAGTCGAAGTCCATTCTGCAATTTGCCATCTTTCGCAAGACTTGCATGTTGGAAACACTTTGGCACAGACAATCTCTTGCCTTTTGTTTGCCTGTCTTCGACACGTCTTCGTGGTACAAAGTCGTGAATTACCGGCGGGACACATTGTTTGGACAGTGCAAAAATAGCCCAATATGCTTTAGCCAATGCAAGTGCAATTGTTAATTTTGATTTGTATGTGTGCAGTTGCAAAAATAATGATCCGTTTCGTAAGACAGCAACACGGTGTCGTATCAATTGACTTAAAAACCCGTCGTTAACTGCCTCAATGCCTTTGGTAATGCAAGTAAATTCAACTGGGCTTGTAATTGTGCACGACTGCCAGTTGTTGCCGCAGGGCAGTGTGAAGTCCGCTAGATGCAATCGCGCGTGCAACACGCTGTTCACTTTGTAAAGTTGGCCACTTATTATCAGCACGTGTTGGTCGCTAACATGCAGAGTGTATCCTGCAATTGTGTGTTTTTCAGACCAATCGTTATCAAAGCGTATTGTCGCTGTGCGTGATTTTCTCATTTGTTTGGTCTTTAACACTGCAGATATTGATGTTGTGTGTACCGATTGCCATCGTCTGCATGTACACCGAAACAGGACATCCTCAAAGGGGTGCTCAATTATCGACGTGATCCAATGCTCAAGTGCACGATTTAATTTTGGCAACGCGTCGCCAGTCCAGCATTTGTAAATACGTTTGCGAAACACATTTCCACGATGCTTGCCAGCAGTTTGAATAACATGCCTTGAAAAATTTGCAGGCCGTGCAAATAAGGTAGCACGCTCGGAGAGACTTTCAAGGACAGTGTCTGGAATCTCAAACTCAAACGTGTATTTGGCGGGTATGCACGAACCACTTACAGAAACATCGCCAAGTCCTGTTCTTGCATCAAAAGGAGTTATGGACATTGCTTGGCTGTACGATATGGACTGCTGACAAGCCGTTGCACTGCGAAACCCATTAAAATCAACCATGTAGAATAAATCGCAAACTCCAGCAACATGGTAAATACCAGCAGGGGGTATCGTTCCACGAACTGTGTACTGCTCAAACCACTCATCTCGTGTACTGGCGTCCATTGTAATGACTTTGCATCCTTGTGGATTTAACCACACTCTTACTTTCATGTTGTTGTACGAGTTTGCTCCTATACAAATCGGTAAAATGTGTAAAATGTGTTGTGCTAGAGGATTTTTACATAGTTTTACAAAAAACAAGAACTGCAGTATTAAAATTATTTTTTGCAAAACCAAAAAAATACTACTCGTTTTTCGAAAGTGTTTTGTAGTGATGGGGTGCTCCCGTAAGTATCCGTATTGCAAAGAACACTCGCAGCCACTGCACAAATGCAATGTCTGCATGAACAAGTTCTTTCCTGGGATTTTGGTTTCATCCAACATTCGCAAACGGCTTGTTTGGAAATGCAAGCACAGCATCTACTTGGATAAATGCTTTGAATGCAAGCAAAAAACATATGAACAAGTAACCCAACTTACAGTTGAGCAATTTGCAGAAATGTGTGAGCCGCAAGCAACCATCAAACGATCGTTAAACTTTCAAACTTCTGTACCTGCTCACGTACTAGAAACAGTGACAACTTTACCTCCACTAGAAGCAGATGTACTTTCAGTTGAAATTGTTAAACGACCACGTGTAGCACGAGGAACAGTTCACAGGCGAACATTGCCAGGACCATTGACAATGGCAGAACTTGAAACGAAACGAGCGTCGTTGATTGCCACATTTAAAAGGCAACATGCCACAGCGTACACGTTTGGAGTTTACAAACTTGCACAAATGTCCATTGATGGACAACACCATATGTACCGGTTGTACGTTGAAGTTGACTACAAGCACTCGGTTTGGAATGACAGCCTGCTAAAGTTGGACTTGCACGGCGTCGACTCATACTTGATGGACGTTGCAGAAACACGAAAACAGGCAGTGTTGGCCCTGCGCAACGCTGTTTCACAAGGGGCATACAAGTCAAAGATAGTAACAACCGAACAAAAAAAACGTATCGACGAAGAAAGCAAGAAACAGCCATTTATAAAAAGTTTGGTGGATTTAATTTCAAGGTGGTGGCTTCTTGTTAAGTATGCTGTGCCATTTATCAGGAACTGGAAACGCCGGATTCGTACGTTGACGAAATCGGGTTACATTGCAGCAGAACGCCAGGCATTTTTCTTCAAATTGCAACATGCGTTTTCAGCCGAATTGCCAGATCTTTTCATGCCGGTTTTCAACCCTATCACCCCAGAAATACAACGGTACCCAATTGTTCAGACTACTGAACCTGCTTTTTTGGAAATTGATGTTGAAAGTGAATCCATGTCGTTTTTGGACATTGATGTTGAAGATTTTGGCAAATCGAGCCAAGCCGAATCTATTGTGGACAAGGCGATTTGGTGCACATTTTTGCCAACATACAGTGCGTGCGGCTTGGAACCAGCAGTTCAGGTTCGAATCCCGGGCAGGCATGTCGTTGTTACCTCGCAAACAACAATGACATTAGAGTCCGAACTCATGACTGAAATTACGGTTGGAATGCTCTTTTTTCGACTAACAAGAACTTACAGGATTACAACGATTGAGAGCAAAACCATTACGTTTGAAAAAATCAAGGATGGAACCTGCATAGAGCCACTTTACCTTGGCAGGCTGTCCTCAAAGTATCCAAACTTAAACTCTGGATCAATCCTGTTCAAAAAACCTGCAGTTGAGAGCAGCAACATTACACTTGCTAAATTTTCAGAACTAAACACGAGCACAGAATGTGGTCAAGTTGCAAAATTTCTTGCTACAAAAGCATGAGTTAAAATTAAAATTATTCATTTTTAAAGTGTGAATTAAATAAATAAGTTTGCAGCTCTTCGGGGGCCCCTGTATCCATGTTGCCTAATTTTGTAGCTACAACCCGTGATCGTAAATCATGCGCGTTCCAATGTTCATTTGTATGTCGATTAACAGCAACAGTTGTTCCAAATTGTTTGGTAATTGTAAAGTTGTTTTCAGTTGTCTCCTTAATGTCGGTTTCGCGCAGTACATGCCACACCTGAACGGCAACGGTCAAAAGAAAATAGGCAAGGCTTGACACAAGACCAATAAACAAAATGTAATCAACGTGTTGCGATACATTGCGCAGTGGAAATTCAGCCTGCAGCACTGCGTTGCTAAAGACGGCCGTATATTTAGAAATATTTATAATGTCAATTTTGACGACGGCGTTTATTCCAATGATTGACTCTGGGTAGTTGCTTGCACTGCTGATAGGCTGAACAATTATTTTAACAATTGGTGTGTTGTCAGGAAAGATGAGCGTGATGTTTTGCTTTTTCTCCGTATACGTTCGCGCTGCCGCAAGTGCATAGGTAAAATCGGTGTTTGTGTAGTTTATGGTAACATTTGAGGCATTAACGTTGGCCCCAACAAGCTTCTGAAACATGAGGCTGTCATCCCCAGCAAACACCACAGGCGTAATTGCCAACTCACTGCCCAGTGTAAGTTGGCTGTTTGATACATCGCTCCCGCCGAACAAAACAACGGCCGTGTCAATTTCTTGAGTTTTGCTACAAGATTTTTGATTGACAAATGTATTTTTAAGTATAAAACCGGGCGATGATACTAAAAAACGGTTGCATGTAATTGGCGATGCATGATCAATTGAATCTTGTTTGTATCGAATGATTCCACCAGTTACTGCAGATAGAATAGTTAGATGGGGGTGAGCCACCTTAGTATTGGTTTCTGTTAATTCCGGGTACACAAACGCATCGTTTGCCGTCCCCGAATTTACCTGAAGGGCCGGCCATTTGTAAATTTCGCCTGTTTTTGTATTATTAATTTTTTTTGTAATATTCGTAATTAGTTGAATTGCAGTGTCGAGACCAAGAGTGGGGGTTGACCAATTGCCTGTCAACACGTTAAATTCGTCTTGCGATAAAAGCTCAATGCCATAAATCTGTTCAACAAAGGTGCTGTTAGGTATCAAAATCGAACTGCTTTGATTGCCCACATTCCCGCCCCCACCCACTTTGTAGTAGTACGTTTCAGGCCCAAGCAAAAATCGTGCGACCGTAAAATTAAAGGGCGACACTAGAATTGTGTACCCCGACATGTCTGTTATCTGGTTGTTAATTAAAATGTCGTTCAAAGTTGGGTACAGCGGATCGCCAGGAATGTAGAAGCAGTATTTTTCTTCTTGGTTGCACACGTTATCAATTTGTCGCTCGTTTACTGCTCTGCCTACTACATTGTACTGAGCAGCTGGGTTCGAACAAAACTCTGCACGATGGTTATGGTATGGATCGCCAAAACAGTATGCATACTTTGGGGTTTGTGATTCGTCGTTTGCAACATTTTCGCAGTAGCCCATCAAGGACTCAATGCCAACATGGTGTTGCAAAACGGCAGGTCTGTTGCTGTCATTAACTTGTTCTGAAAGGCCGTAGAAATAGGTTTGTGCGTCAGAAGAGAGTTCCATCATTGAAAGCTGACCGTAGGGAAACCGAACGCATGAGCCGTATTGAAAATGTGTTTCGTGTACCTCGAATTTCTGCCCAGCGCCATTGTACGTCCTTGTCACGTTATAGTGACTATTAATTATGTCAAATGTACTGTCCGCTCGACTTTGTGTGTTGACGTCTGCAAACTGCAGTTCGTTTATCAAGGCTTCTGGTTTCGGTGCAATCGGCCCTAGGTAATATCGATTTGCCAAAAATTCCGTGGTATTGTCTGGGAATGAAAGTGTGGTTGATGGAGCTAAAAAATCACGTTCAACAATAGTAAAATTTTTGACGTACGATGGATTGCCCTGCATGTAAAGGCCAATGCTAAGTTCATCTGGCATTGTGTTGACGAGCCATGAGTACCCGACGTGCATTAGCCACGTATTGGTAGCATCACCTTTGTTTTTGTTAAATATGCTCCCACGTCGAAAAATAGGCGGCTGGTATTCGAGTGGGATGCCTTCAAATGCATACATTGTTGGACTGTTTCCGCAGTTGCATGCATGGCTTTCTGAAAATTTGGCGTTGTTTAAAAAAGAAGCATTCAATGACATGGGCGACTTAGCTTTGTACGTTCGTTCATCTAAAATGGCTTGCGGAATAGGTTTGTACGATTGTTGTAGGTTGTTCTCATCAAAGTCTGTCGTTGAATCAAAATAATCAAAGGCATATCGTTGTGAAATGTTGTGTTTTTCTAGAAAAGCGTAAAGAATACTGTCGTCAAACAGACCATGTGCACCGTATAAAAGTAACTCTTCAGTAGTGTCATCGTTAAAATTGTCATTGACATCGTTTCTTCCAAAAAGGTATGTCAAAAGAGACAAGATCTGCATCTGGGCACTTGGGCTTGTTTCGTAAAGTTGTGTTAACGCCTTATTATCGGTGTTTTTTGCTGACATGGCAAGTCCGTGATCCATAAGACATGCAATCAATGATGGATATTTTTCTATATTCCAATTTGAAAAACAGAAACCAAATTCACGTTTAAGAAAGTTTTTTTTTAATAGTTTGTTTTGAGGATGATCAACATTATAGAAGAAATCGTTAGGTTTACCTGGATCGTATCGCGGACCACATTTAAATTTTGGTAAATATCGCGGTGTTTCTTGAAAGGGTATTGTCACCACTTTTTCTTTTTCTGCTTTCGTATTTTGTTTGACTTTAGTATAAAATCCTTCTGCCGAATTTCGCCAAAAATATTGTTTAGGATCTGTACCCTTAGAATTAAACAATGCGTTTAGTGGCCATCGAAAATATACGTCTGACATATTTTTGAAGTTATATGTTTTTTCCGCGCAGACGTCTACGGAATTTTTTTGTTGTCGATGATACCAAGTAACGTTAATTTGTTGTACTTTTTCGTATGTATATCGTACGGGTATACCAGAATTTCTTAAATCATCTTCTGACGTTGCGCAATTTGCTACGTCTGGTTTAACTAAAAGGTTCGGCGGCGTACAGTCTGCGATGGTAGCAGTTTCGTTCTTCATGAATGGATATTTTTGGCAATCGACTGTTGTAAAATTCGGAGTTTGAAAGTTGATGTCGGTATCGATAGGAGCAAAACAATAATTGGGCAAATAATTTTCCGGATTAGATGCGTTGCTTCGAGCATCAGCAGAGCGGTCGTAACAAATATTTGGGTCATTTGAGTCCAGGTCATCGCAATACCAGTTAGTATAGTTACGATACAGTGCATAAATTTCGGCCAAGTAACACGTTTCTAGCGAAGCCGTATCTTCAGCAGAGTCGTTGTCGATGTACGGCAGCCACGAACATTGACTTAGGTCGCAGGTATCTTTGTATACACTTTGAACGTCTGTCTGTGTTTTGTTTGGAGTAGACAGGCTACCTTGTTTTAATTGTGGTATTGTGTTGACGTACGGGTAATCATTGTCAACATCACCTTGTGCTTGTGCAATTGACGTCATGTTGCTAGCGCTTAATGCAACATGAAGGTCAAACAACCCAAGATGTCTAACTGCGGATTGCTGGGAACCCCCAGTTGTGCCCCACCGTGTCGCCAATGTCGGAACTAAATAAGGAGATGATTTTTCGGAACACTTAAGTGGAGCATAATCTTCTGCTTTTGTGCTGCCAATCGAATGCGCCGCCGGTGTGTTGTAATAGTACACGGGATTAAGATTGATGCTTGAATTAGGTACAATTGGAACACGGTATTCAATCGTGTCGGTCAAATCAGGGGCCCCTGTACTTTGCAGCGATGGAAACATCTTGGTCGTTTGCGCATCCACGACTGCCGGTACTGTTGCCGGCGACAGACCAGCAAAACTGGCAGCCTGGATGCCAAACACTGGACCGCACACAGGTTTGCCAACTAGATCGACGGTGGTGTATTTACTATTACTTAGATCCTTGCCTAGTGTATTGCGTGCCTGGTAATCATATTCCCAGATACGGCAGGGACCAGGCATGCACTGAATGTTAGTGCCGTCTTCACAATCTGCGTGGTTTTGGGGCAATGTTACTCGCCGCTGAAGTGCCTCGTCAACCGACAGCGTTATCATGGCTTGAATGTCCTCAATGGTATTAGTTATTTTTTGACGAAAAAATTGCAAGCTGCTGTTAAGTATGGGGGGTGTTTCCTGCTCAAGTGTTTCCTTAGGATCGCATGCTTCGTTAAGTAGTGTTAGCTTGTCTGGCGCAATCGTTTGCTTAAATATAAAGTATGTTAAGCCGTCACCGCTGCATGTTGTGTTTTTTTGTGGCGTAGATAAATTGGTTTGAAGATAGTCGTACTTATACTCAATATTAGAAAGTGCATGTTGAACAATTAAACCAAATACAACATGCATGTTGGATACACCAAATTTAATGCACACTATATAGTAACATGTGTGCGGTGGACGTATTAGTACAGGTCGTATAAGGCATCACGTACAGGGAAAGCAAGAAAGCATATTTTTTATAAATATGCCTGCTTCCCGTAAACGTGCTGCCGGAAAGAAAGAAGAATTTAAAAAACTTGTAACCGACCTGTGTTTTTCACACTTTGATAAAGCTGATTCTGAGAATTCTGAAATCTTGCCAACCGTATTCCAAAATTCCGCAGACGATGCAACGGCCGTTCCACAAGTAATTAACTTTAAGTTCACTACAACAAACCACAATTATAATGCACGGGCAATTAGCAAAAATATGGCCATGTCTGTTTTAAAACAACACTTTACTGTGTGGCTCTACAAAGAATTCAACATTGTCACCACGGTTATGGCAGAAGCCATGCACAACGTAAAAAACTCTGAAGGGGAGAAATTAGACCCGGCGGATGAAGCCTTGTATGATTTTGTTATGCAGAAATTTGACCGCGGAATGTCGGACTATGAAAATTTAGAGCCGCTACAATTATTCACAAACGATGTTCATCCAAAACCAGATGGATTTATTACTGTATGGCATTACATGTCTGATCGCTTAACCGCGTTTGGATTTGATGATACTGCAGAAAATGAAACTGGACTTGACCCAGTTATAAAAATGATAAATAAAAAACTTAAAGGATACAATTTTGCAATGCCTAAATTAGAAGATACCAACGTTACCCCCCCTCAATCATGGCAAGGCATTTTGACAGAAGCAGGCAACTTGATAGAAGACAATGTCGTAATTTTAGAAGCGTTGTATGCAGTACTTATTCAAAACATGCCTCCCTTATCAGTTGTTATGTCAGTAAATTTCCGGATTTATGAAATTTTCGAACGTGTCATTCAAGACATTAAGACAAATATGTTTGCTGGCACAGTTTCAGTAAGAATGACATTACGTCTGACATTTGATCGTGAATTTGTAAGCCGCTGGACTGTGACAAAAGAAAACGTTGACCAAATAGACTCATCAAATGATTCAGAGCCAGTAAGTAAATATGTATTTAAGCAATCAGAAAACACAGCGGATGGTTCTGAAAACGATCACACCAACGACGCAGACGAATATGTAAACGCTGCGTTATCATTGCGTGGTGAAAAACATAATATTTACAAATTTAAAGAGATGTATCTGCAAAACTTTGGTACCTACAATACAATTTTTTACTGGCCTATTGTAACGTCAATTATTATATTTCAGGGCATCGATGAGTCAAAAGGCATTCTTGAGAGTTTAAGTGCTAAATCTCAAACGGGGATAGAGTTTCGTCCACTAGAAGAGTTAACCCACGAAATTTCAAATTCATCCGTACAACTAGCTGAATATTTTAAACCGGCTTCAAGAGGGGGAGCAGGGGTAATTCCAAGAACAATTGTTAATTCTACCTTTGCATCTTATGGTTGTTTGGAAACTAATTTGTACAGCTCTGCTCTTGGCAGCAGCATGCAATCCGCTCATCAATTTCAGTATAAAAACAATACACAACTGACAACGTTGGCTCAAATGTTAACCCCGGGTAAGACAGTGTTGAACGATTTTGAGGATCAAGATCTTGATCAATGGATTGGCTCAAATTTTAGATTGTTGGGAGGTAGCATTGCATCAATCAATTATGATCAAACCTATGAAGTAATTGATACAGATAAGCTAAATAACTTTGTAACTGTAGAAAGTGATTGTACTGCCATTGTAGATATAGTAAAAACCGCCCCAGAAAAAAAGGTACTTTCGTATAAAAACGGTGTGAAACTAACCGTAAACGTAAATGATAAAACCTTAATTTTAGAACTCCCCTTTTTTTTTTGCAAACATTTACATTTAGGAAACGATGTTGCAAACACTGCATTAAAAAGTATTAACTTAACAAATGTCACCGAATTGAACGGGCAACTTGGATTGTATACCGGTACCATTGCAGAAAACCCTAGCGAAGATACTGCAGCGCTTACGTTCAACAGTCACACTGGTTCGCTAAGAACTGTCACAATGAATAAGCTAAAATGCTTTAGGTCTGTGGACCTTGACCCTTATTTTATTACTGAAGTGAACTTTCGAAAAATAAGCAGTACCCAACATAGGTTACAAGGTATTGCTAAACTTGTAACGAGTTGCGGAAAACATTGTCAATGGAAACTTTATGATAGTATTACCTTCATAAATACCAAATACGGGGGGGACCGTGTCATTTTGTACAATTTGTTTCAACCCACATCAACAGAAAACGTCTATAGTGTAAGTCCACTGTTTAAAACGCAGTTTCCTGAATTGGAAAACCCTGACCCAACAACTGTTCCGTATCTTTTGCTTCAGTACGATAATAATTACCAATATTCTAATCTGCCGTCATATTTCCTGAGTTATTTGGTTCTTACATTCGTAGAACACGAAGAAGAAATCGATCCTTCAAAAATCAATGATTTTTTGCTTAAATTTTCAGACATGATGATTATATGTCAAATGTACATTTTGTTAACCGTAGCCCTAACTGCGTGGGCGGTAAATATTAAAGAACTACATTCAGTATGTCAAGCAAAGGTTGAGAACAGTATACGGACAGTATTGCATGATGACCTTGCCGGGTTTTGCAATTATATATGCGCAAACCCCGAAAATTGGACCGACCCCATTATGAATGTGTGTTCACAAGTAAATGTAATGATACAAAAAGAGGCAATCGCAACTAAACACGCTGACGCAAAAGACGGAGTACAAAAGGTTATAGACATTATGCGTAGTTTCAAACCTTCTTTGGGGAACTTTGATGAGACACCATGGCTGGTTGATCAAGCGAAGGAAAATGTCTCTATGGTTGAAACATCGGGTTTAGAAGAGTTTTCTATAAAACGAAAAGCAGAAGTCGAAGATGAAGATACAGACAGTAACAGGGGAACGAAAATTAGAAAAAGAAGTGGTGCTGATGCTAGTGCTGATGATGGTGCTGGTGCTGATGATGGTGCTGATGATGATGATGGTGAAAATGATGGTGAATTTTTTGATGCTGCAAGCTTTGCACACAGTAATTCTGATGATTTACTTGCCAATTTTCCAACACATCCTGTTGCAAGTGAAAGCGACGACTATGACGATGACGGCAGTACAAGCGAAGAAGAAGATTAATAATTTATTTACATATTTTTACGTGCGTGTCCAAGCGTGCATGTTTGCAATGCTCAGTGGGGTAGACATCCACGTTTGGTCTGCTGGGCTTATTGCCCACTGCTGTATACACTTGTCTACACCGTAAAACGAGCAATTCGGAAGCACCCACCGCCTTATTTTTTGTTCCTTTGTAAGTCGTAAAAGAAGACCATTTTTTAAACCAGCGTTGAATATTTCCACAAGTACCAGCACATCACTTTTGCAATACGTTTTGACGTCTTCAATGTCGGCATCCTCTTCAGCAGCTTCTTTGCCAGACCACGTTTTTGATGTTCCGAGTGGCTCTGCAAAACTCTGCATGCTTGCACAGTATCCATGCTCAATTAAAAATGCAAACATAATGTCAACATGACGATGAAGTGCAATGTCTTGCAACTTACGTTTCACGCGGGCATTTTTACTTAAATGAAACATAACCTGAAAATCAAAGGATAATCCATTAAAGGAAACAAATGTTGCGTCTTCGTTGTCATCATGCACCAGGTACGATGCAAACTTGTCGGCATTTGAAAATGTCAGGGCGTTGGCATCCTCATCAATAACAACTGCACACTTAAATCCGCACTTCTGGACGTCCAATCCTGTAGTTTCAATGTCAAAAAAAAGTAGAAGGGTACGAAAGGCGTCATCAATTTATGTTGCAGCACTCTAGAGGACTAGGGACTTTTCATCCTCTGCTCAACCCCAATACGAGAGGGACGAAGGACCATCCCGTCAGTATCCGCTCGAGGTTGCGCTCTATTTTTGTGGAAATTATATGCTGACGTGCGCAATTTCGACAACTCATACTTTCACGAAGGCATGACCGCATCAACCTCACGTTACCATACAATCAGGACGCGCTCATAAGCAACATCTGCGCCGCTGCTGCAGAGGCAAAGATCCCGTGTATTTTACTGACAATGAATGGCGGGCCGCTCGACTTAACATCAGCACGCGACAACACGGATGTCGGTGCTATCATGTGGGTTGGGTATCCTGGCCAATCCGGCGGCACTGCCATTGCAGATGCTATTTTTGGAGTCACGATCCCGTCATCCAAGCTGTCAATGACATGGTACCCACAATCGTTTGCAGACAAAGTGTCGCTTTCCGATTACAGGATGCGGCCAGACAAGGTACGTGGCTCTCCCCCTCTCTCTCTCGCTCGCTCGCTCTCTCTCTC
>JBDOIV010000049.1:0-1012 GCA_047404215.1 Rickettsiales bacterium | reverse complement strand
TACTGGTAGTAGTCCTTTCATGTTACTGTCTCTTAACACTGATAACACTCCTCAACAACAAGCTCAGGCTCTTATAGATAGCTTACCAGCTGCCGCTACTTTCAGTCAGCAATCTGAGACTGAACTTAAGAATCAATTTCAGAATCAGAATTCTAACATGACAGATTTGGCATTTTATGGCCTCTTCGATAATGTTGATGATAAAGATTGGAGGTTGACATCCAACAGTGCCGATCAGGGTAACTCTATGATGTATGCACAAAATGATAATATGAAATCAAGATATGATGCACAAACTTTCTTTATTGGTGATAAGAAAATCAATAGTCGCTTAAGCTATAGCATGACATCCGGTGAGCAAGATAGAAGCAGCGATGTTATTAATGGATTTGATCTAGATTCAAATTCTTTGAATATTGGACTGAGTAGTGAAATTCAAAAAGGACTATTAGTGGGAATTGATATCTCCGCTAATCAAACCGAGATCGATTTTGACAGTAATGGAGAGAGAGATCAGGATAGCTATGACGTTAGATTGTCGGTAGTTAAGAAGCTAAAAGAAAAGTATTTCGTTAATGCTGCTTTGGGTTACAGTATGCAGGAAAATTCTTCATCAAGAAGAAATGTTATCGATAATGCAGGCGCTATCATTACAAACGGTTCTACAGTTACCGCTGATTTTGATAGTACTGCTTACTCCTTCAACTTAGGAGGTGGTATGGTTCACCAATATCAAGACTTTGCCTTCATTCCGGCACTTAATTTGAACTATTCCAATATAAGTATAGACGAATATAGTGAGAAGGGGACTGGACTTCTTGTTGCTAACGATGTCAGAATTGATGATGTTGAAGTCTTGGAAGCTAGTGTGGGAGTTACTGCTTTACACAAAGGTTACAAGTTTGGTAATAATGTTATTAGCCCTAAGGCTAGCATAACTTATGGTCATGAGTTAATCAATGACGGTGCTGAATCTAGCTTTATATTCTCTGGTCAGGCAGCTAACGATAGT
>JBDOIV010000048.1:0-7254 GCA_047404215.1 Rickettsiales bacterium | reverse complement strand
GTATAGTAAGAAAAATATTTATTTTACCGTTCGTAAAGATCAAAGCGAGGTTAGCTCCAAAGAGAATCTTATTTTTCAAGTTATGGATATTTACAAATATCTAACACCTTTTTATCTCGAGCTAGACAAAGTTTTTAACAAAATAGAGGGTTTCTAGGCATAATTGCCGCAAACAAAGCCCGACGACCAGGCCCACTGAAAATTATAACCGCCTAAATGACCTGTAACATCTAAAACTTCACCGATAAAGAATAAATTTGACACCTTTTTACTTTCAAAGGTTTTTGATGATACTTCGTCGCAATTAACGCCTCCTATTGTTACTTCTGCTTTGGCATAACCCTCGCTACCTGCAGGGTCAATCTGCCATGAATTAATATTTTGCGCTAAAGAGCTAATTTTTTTATTACTTAAATCACCAACTCGGCCATTAACATCACTAATTTGTAAAATATAATCAACCAATCTTTTTGCTAAATATCGTGACAAGATAACATTAACCTCAACCTTAGGATCTTGATCTCTGGCATTTTTAAGCAAAGATTCAGTGTCACGATCAGGCAATAAGTTAATCTTAATGTCGCTGCCACATTGCCAATAAGAAGAAATTTGTAAAATTGCAGGACCGCTAATTCCTCTGTGAGTAAATAAGATATTTTCTCGAAACTTTCTTTTGCCAACACTAACCTCAGCTAGAGCGCTGACACCGGCTAAAGCTTTAGTGAAGTTCAAATGTGCATCGTAAAATGTTAACGGCACCAAAGCTGGCATTGTTTTTATTAGATCGATATCAAATTGCTGGGCGATTTTATAACCAAAGTCAGTTGCGCCCATCTTTGGAATTGACAACCCTCCTGTGGCAATTACTAGCGACTCAGACTGTAACTGCTCATTATCAGTTTGCAGTAAGAACCCCTGCTCCAATTTTTCAACTTGAATAATTTGAGTATTATATTTTATTTCTACACCATAATCCCGACACTCTTGCAATAACATACTGATAATTTGCTTCGAAGAGACGTCGCAAAAAAGCTGACCCAAAGTTTTCTCATGATAAGTAATACCATGCTTCTCCACCATGGAGATAAAGTCATCTTGAGTAAATCTTTTTAAAGCAGAAATACAAAAATTTTGATTTTCAGACAAGAAATTGTCTTTATTGATATTTAGATTGGTGAAGTTACAACGACCGCCGCCAGAAATTCTGATTTTTTCTCCTGCTGCTTTTGATTTTTCAATTAACACCACCCTTCTTCCTCGTTTTCCAGCTGCGATAGCGCACATCATCCCAGCCGCACCAGCACCAATAATAATAACATCACTTTCATTAATACTCATAGCAATAGTTTTTTATATAACTATAGCCAAAAAATCATAAATTACAATATCAAAAACGACACCTGCTTAAAAAATACAGGTGTCGCGTAATGTAAAATTTTAGAAGTTAAGCATAATACCAGCTTTCAATACTTGCACCTTAAAGTCAATAGTGTCATCAGTATCATCATTAAACTCCATTCCAACTTCAGAAATATTATACTCAAAGTTAAGACGAGCATCTTTAGATAGTTTTATATTGAGGCCAGCTCCATAATATATCGAATCATCAAAGTCACTTGTAGTAATATCATTTTCTACAATCTCATATTCAGTATTAACAAGCCCACCAGTGGCATATAACATAAAGCTTTCATTAATCTGAAAACCAAGATCCAAACCACCACCAAATCTATAAGTTACAGAAAACGCATCACTACTAGCACTATCCAACACTTCATTTCCCAAATAATCTACAAAAATCGTCGGCGCAATCACAATATTAGATAAATTAAAATAATATTTAAGACCAAGAGATCCCCCACTAGCATCGTTGCTAAACCTATCCTTGTCATCTTCTGAGAGCTCTAAGGTAACTCCACCGACCTGAAAAGATTCAATACTCATTTCGTTATGACTATAATGCACTCCTAATGCCAACCCTTCGTTTTTAGCAAAAACGTTACCACTTACCAGTGACCCAAGTAGAGCTAATGCAGCAAAAATATTTTTATTAAACATAATATAAAATAATTAATTGATATTTCGATAATAAATATGGCTAATAAACCACTTGCTATCTAATTCAATTATAAACCTAACCTTTATCACTGCAACATCTATCGCAAACTGTTTATGGCAAGTGTATTATACTGCAACATAGGATATTTATTTAGTTAGTTACTTTAATGCTAAAAAAGTGTCGAAATAAAGACAAAATTATCAAATTACTCGACCGTCAGATCGTAACCTATTGTCATAGTATTATCATCTTTGAATTCTGCATTGTTATCAAAATTCGATTTTATTTTCAATCTCATTACTAAATCAACAAAGTCCCCAGCATCAACTTTATATGATTGCATGCACAAACATTCATAAAATTTAATAAATTGACCGAATTTGCCGTTTTCAAAAAAACGAACCGGTCTCAAAGTTACATCTTGAGAACTATCATTGACAATTCTAAACGTGGCAGAATATTTTTCTCCTGATCTCAAGCTAACACTATCATCACCAATAATCATAAACTTAATATCTTTAATCGAGGATTGTGCTTTAAAATTAACTTGTAGCGATTTATCACCCTTAAAACATGGCAACAAATAAGAAAAAGAAACTGGGTGACACCAATTTACCGCTCTACACATTTGATTATATGGCTTTGATAGTAAGAAAATGGTAAAAAAGACCGCTATTAATAAAAATAAGATTTTTGTTACGAGTTTTTTTGACATTTATTTTAAAATGTTTTAATATTATAATTATTATATAATAAAAACAAAATAAATGCAAATAGTTAATTTTAAAGAACCGTTCGAAATCTTTGAAAAATGGTTCAATGAAGCAAATTACAACAAGGCTATTATCGAGCCTACGGCCATGAATATCGCCACTGTCGACTCTAAAGACAGGCCTAGCTCAAGAATGGTGCTGCTAAAGCATTTTGATGAGCGCGGTTTTTGCTTTTACACCAACTACACTTCGAAAAAAGGTCAACAATTAAAAGCTAACCCAAATATCTGCGCCTGTTTTTACTGGGGTATCTTAGGAAAACAGATCAGAATCGAAGGTCAAGTTGAGGAAGTTACTAAACAAGAAGCTGACAACTATTTCGCTTCCCGCAGAAGAGGTAGTCAAATAGGAGCCTGGGCATCAGATCAATCAAGAGAGCTAAATTCTAGAGAAGAGCTAGAGGCGAGAGTTAAAGAATATGAACAAAAATTTGCCGGCGGTAATGTACCAAGACCTCCGCACTGGTCCGGATTTCGAATTATCCCAAGATCAATAGAATTTTGGAATGATGGCGATCACCGCATTCACGATCGAGACCTTTATCAACTCCAGGAAGATGGTAAATCTTGGGCTAAGACATTTTTAAACCCATAGATTATGAGTAATTTTTACAACCTATCAGAAGAAATATTGATTGCTATGTGCGATGAAATCGATGAGCAAGATGTTGATTCAATTTTTGAGACTGATTACTCTGACGGTATTTTAAATATTACGATTTTTGCTAACAACAGGCAATATGTTATCAATAGACATAATGCCAATCAAAAAATTTGGTTCTCCTCTCCTGTTTCAGGAGCTGATTACTTCTCATATGATGAAGTTAAAAAACAATGGCTTTCTGACAAGGGTGGTGAATTAAGAGAAAAATTATATGCCGAACTTAACAGTTTCGACGGCTTTAACATTTAAAAAATATCTAACAATGACAACAAAAAAAATTTTATTAATTAAGGGCGATGGTATTGGTCCAGAAGTAGTTGCTGGCGCTGAAAAAGTACTTAAATTTTTCAACGACAATTCTGATAAAAAATTTGAATGTGAAGAGGCTCTTCTTGGTGGAATTGCTTACGATGAAACTGGCACCCCCTTTCCTGAAGAAACATTGAAATTAGCTCAAGACTCTGACGCTGTTCTATTAGGAGCTGTTGGTGGTCCAAAATGGGAACCATTAGCGTACGAACACCGGCCTGAACGCGGACTTTTGGGAATCAGAAAAGAGTTAGATCTTTTTGCGAACTTGCGCCCTGCTAAAGTATATAACTGTCTAGCAGATTCTTCTTCTTTAAAAAGAGAAATAATTGCCGATCTCGACCTAATGATTGTTCGCGAATTAACTGCAGACTTATATTTTGGTCAACCTAGGGGAGTAGAAACTCTTCCTGATGGCACGAGACGTGGCTACAATACCATGACTTACACTTCTGATGAAGTTTCTAGAATCGCTAAAGTAGCATTTGATTTAGCACAAAAAAGAGGTGGTAAATTATGCTCAATTGATAAAGCCAATGTTATCGAAACCACTGAAATGTGGCGTGAAGTTGTTACTGAAATTGGCGAAAAAGAATTTAAAGATGTAGAGCTATCACATATGTATGTTGACAACGCCTCAATGCAACTTGTTCGCAATCCTAAGCAATTCGACGTCATGCTAACTGGCAATATGTTTGGCGACATTTTATCAGATACCGCTTCGATGTTAACTGGCTCACTAGGAATGCTACCTTCAGCATCACTAGGTGCCAAAATCGACGGTAAACAGCACTCTTTGTACGAGCCAATTCACGGTTCAGCACCAGATATCGCTGGCAAAGATATGGCTAATCCTATCGCCACCATTTCAAGCTTAGCAATGATGTTCAAATATTCGTTTGATTACCAACAAGAGGCGCAAATTATTGATCAAGCAATCAATAGCACCTTGGAAAATGGCTTTAGAACTGCAGATATCGCTAAGGCAGGAGAGAATGCAATCTCTGGATCACAAATGAGCGAAGAAATTATCAACGAAATTAAGAAATTAATTTAATGATTCACGATAACCAGAAGCAACATATTATTTGTAACTTTGGACTATCAATCATTTTATATACCATCTTATTTTTAACACTTCAATTGACATCATTAGAGTCTAAAACTATTAACGATGTCAATAGTTGCAATCAAATAAAAGGCAATTGGAGAGCTTATGGCAATAGCTGCGTTGATAATTGCCTGCCACAATATAACAAATCCCTACCTTGCGTTAATGCCATAACTTATGGCTGTGACTGTGGCGATGATAGCTGCCTATACCGTGGAGAATGTCATCTCAAATCAAAATTTGACACTAAATTTCAAGAAATTTTAATAAATATTGAAAATCAAGAAATAACAAGAAGGGAGGAGGTGGTAGATAAAATGGAAAGCGATCCTGACTATTCTCGTTATATCAACAACCTTTTTCCTAAAAAAACCAATCCACAGCTGCATAAAATAAAATCCAAAGCTCAACTCGCCTCAGAACAGTTTTTATCTGATAGTAAAGCTATGGTAGATAAAGAAAATCAATCTAATGAGCCAAAGATAGAGGCGTTACCAGAATCAAATATCGGAAAAGCAATAGGCGCTGCATCAGAAAGCAACAAAAAAAGTGGCAATCAAAACAAAAAAGAACCTCCAATACCTCAAATTCCAGATTTTTTGATTGATAAAGGAGCTTTAAAGCCAAGCAGCAAAAATAAAACCTCTAAAGATGTTGAGATAACCCTACCCTCAATCCCCCTTCCTCGGTAGGAAAAGCGCTTTCACTTAATTTTTAAAAAGGAAAAATAAGAAATACCGTATTTTTTAACCGCTATAATGTCACACCTTTCATGAGTAAATTCTTCGGCAGTTTCTACTATAATTAAAGTGGAGCCACAAACTAAATTATTATCCAATAAAGATTCAAGCATATCTGTAACAGCAAGGGAATATGGTGGATCGATAAAAACCAAATCGAACACATGCTTATCTTTCAAAAATGATAACTTATTAGCATCACCAATAACAGCCGTCACCGCATCTGCAATATCTAACTTTTCAAGATTCTTCTTAATTAAGTTAACATGAGCAACACTTTTATCAACACAAATAGCTCGACTAGCCCCTCGGGAAATTGCCTCAATAGCAACTGCGCCAGTGCCTGAGCACAAATCTAGCACTAAGGAGTCTGCAATATTAAAAAAACTTGTAAATTTAACAGAATTGATTACATTAAAGATCGCCTCTCTATTGCGATCAGTAGTCGGTCTAATGTCAGAAAATTTAGAAGAGTCCAGCAGCTTTCTGCCCCTTAATTCTCCAGCTATAATTCTAAGCATATTCACTAATTTCTAGACTTATCAGCGTAATAAACCCCTATCAGCCTAACTCCTCTTGAGAAAAATCCAAGCTCCTCCAGTGCCAACGAAACATTGCGCTGACTAGGGTGACCTTCAATAGTGATAAAGAATTTTGCTTGTCGTGACATGCCACCAGGAATATAGCTTTCAAGTTTAACCATATTAACATTATTAGTAGCAAAACCCCCAAGCGCCTTATACAAGGAGCCCGTGATATTTCTGATAGTAAATAACATTGTAGTTAGCACCTTACCCTGTTCAAGATCTGGATCAACACCCTCTTTGGCAACAATAATAAATACTGTAGTGTTGTCATTTTCTTGATCTTGCAAATCAGGTTGCAATATTTCTAAGTCATTAACCTTTGCCGCCTCCGCAGAACATAAAGCAGCAATAGAGTTGCTTTTCTGACTAGCGACATATTGTGCAGCTTTAGCCGTGTTCGAAAACTCTTTTAAAGTTTTGTTCATGGCTCGTAGGCTATTTTGGCACTGCATCAGGGCCTGAGGATGTGAAATAATCTCTATAACATCCTCAATCTTAGCGCCCTTGATGGCTGATAAATTATGAGAAATTGGCAAAAAATGCTCAGCAACGATCGACAAATTACTTGAATGCAGTAAATTATGAATCTCAGCAACCCTTCCGGCGTAAGAGTTTTCCAAAGGAATGATGCCATATTTTGCCTCACCACTTTCCACGGCCGCAAACACCTGCGAAAAGCTAGCATGGGCAATCGGCTCATGATCTTCATAAAATCTTCTACAGGCAATGTAAGAATGCGCTCCAACACAACCCTGATATGCAATAACTTTACTCATATAAAAATATTAATTTTAATCTCTACTTCTAATCATAATAACAAATTGTCATTTTTCAAGAAAAATATTAAACCAACAAACCTATTATACAACGCTCATTTATAAATGTCAAGAAATTTTTAATCATTGTTAAAAAAATAAAATTAACTTAAAGCATTAGTTTAAAACATTGGGCAAGATATAATATAATTTTATTGACATAATAGACATAATAGATATAATATCTATTATAAACG
>JBDOIV010000047.1:0-47174 GCA_047404215.1 Rickettsiales bacterium | reverse complement strand
GTCAAGAAAAACCCTAAAATGCAGCCCCTTCCACTCGGATAGAGTATTTTTTGGCCAAATAAGACATTACCTTCAATCTTTCGATATCACTCAATATTCGATCAAATATTATAACTTCAGAAATCAGACCTGTAAAATTATTATCTCCTGATTTGTTGGCGCCTATCGTCAAGCCACTAAAGCCATTAATATCCCCTGCAGCAATCGAGCTACCATTCACAGCATCGTTAATAAACACCCTAGAATTCGATTTGGCAACATTAACTCCAATTACATAAGGATTACCTTCTTGAAATTGATTAGTGGAATGTACATAGCTGGCCGCAGAGTCAATCTCAAATAAAGAGCTTGAGATGCTTATAGCATTACTATCCGACGACGAAGAACTAGAATCTAAAATAGTCATCTTTGAGCTAAGGGAAAATGTTGGCATCGCCACAACAAAGATACTACCGAGGTTAGAATTGCCATTTGATAAATCGGCTAATGTCAAATATCCTGACGAAGTAAATTGTAAACTAGGCAGTCCCGATATTCCATCCTCTCTATATGACACTTTACCATCATCAGGTGGTACAATAATTAATCTATTTTTTTGCTCAGCGATATTATATTGTGAACTAATGTCTTGCCAATAAGAAATCGCGCTATAATTTATTCTTTCTGAAGACTGGATGCTATCTTTTGTTGTAGTTTCTAGCCATATCGCAATACCATTAATTTGTGCAACTTTAGAAGAGGCAGTCACAGATTGCGCAGATGCCACTTTACCGGTCCTTATCAATGAAGAGCCCTTGGTAATAGCAACCGCCATCAAGGCTATTACTAGCAAGACCACCGATATCTCTATTAAACTAAAAGCAGTTTTTTTCATCACTAAATTTCAATATTTAAAACTTTTTTACCATTTTTGCTAACCCCAATTTCCTGTTCATAACTTGAAATATAACATAAAGAATTTCTCTTATCCTGACAGTAATAAATCGTACCCTGAATAATATATTTCTTACCCGACTTTAATTTAGGCAGTATCGCAACATTATCCTTCAACATATTCCAGTCATATGTAGCGATCAAATTAGCACTCTTTTTATTGACAACCTCTAGTAAATTTAAAAAACTAGGACCTAAGTCATTCAATTTCCAACCCTTATCAAATGACAGATTAATTGGTATTTCCGCTTTAGATTTAAGATTAACCTTACCCAGTCTTTCAAGATTAGGTAAATATTCCAAGAACCCTTCTTGTGGCAATTTAGTATCAGGTATCACATCAATCAATCGAGATTTCATATTTTTGAAATCAATTCTTACAACTCTATTATTATCAACATCGACAATAAGCATTTTATCTTTCACAATAATAACGCCATCAGGGCCTCGAAATTCAGTCTTCGAACCTAGTCTATCTCCAGCACTACTCCCAAAAATGGTTTTGATTTTTTTGCTTGAATATTGATATTTCCTAATTTTATTATTAGTCGAATCAGCAATATAAACCCCGTTTCTATTAGCAAAAACGCCAGTAGGAGTATTCAACTTCGCCTTATTTTTGCTACCATCGACATAACCAGCTCCTAATTTCTTGCCACCAACTAAAGTTTTAACGTTAAACTTTTTATCCATCACCTTCAAGGCATTGAGGTTTTGATCAACAAAATATAATTTTCCATTATGAGCACTTACATCAGTGATATTCGTCAGTGTATTATTGCCTTTGCTAGCAGTATTTTTATCAATATTGGCAACAACTCGTATCTTTTTCGTTTCAATATTATATTGCAGTAATTGCCCAGTACCTGAATTAGAAATTATAAAATTCTTTTTATCCGGAAAAAATTCTATATCAGTTGGATAAAACAGATCAACTGCAAGCGCTAGTTTCTTACCCTTGGCAACAACCCCACCCTGATTCGAACTACCAGCTATCGTAGTGACCTTATTATTCTTAAAATCAACTTCCCTAACAACATTATTAAGGCTGTCAGCAACATAAAGCTTGTTCTTATAAAACAACATGCCAGTTGGGGATCTAAACTTAGACCTCTTAATATCGAGATCCAAATAACCCGAATCGCTCGAACCAATCTTCGTTATTACTTCGCCACTTTCTTTAAATGCCATAATATTACCAGCACCACTATTAGCTACAAAAAAAGCCTTACCCTCATATGATTCATATTTAAATTTTGTCGCATATTCAATCTTGGAGGGAAAAGACAGTACATTTTTAACTATAGCGTTTCTTTCTAATGAAATCGGCAGCGCTTTATTATTGATATCATAGCGATATTTCCTGATTATTTTGGCAATTTTTTTATCCAAAATATTCTTATCATTAACTTTGATATATCTCCCCTTAGAGTCAAGTAGAGCAATTCCAGTAGCAGATTCCATAGCAAACTCTTTGGCAATTTTTGACCCTTCATCCACCACCACAGCAAAATTTACACCCCTTCTTAAAATAATCTTTTTGATCGCCTTTTTACTCAATTTTGACTTCGAACCTTCATCGTAAACAACAAATATTGCAATTTTATTACCAAACTTCTTTTTCAAGTCATTTAAAAACTCTATATCACCATAACAACTCTTACAATCAGGGTCAAAGAAAGACAATATAACAATTTTATTTTTTAAATCAGTCTTTTTTAGCTTTCGCGAAAGGTTGTAAGGATTATCTTGATAAGAGGATGAGATATTAATGAATTTTACCGCTTTTGATTTATCAAAGTTAGGGGCGGTAACTAAGTCAATACCATGAGCAACCATGAACCACAAGAAGACCGCTATAGTAGCTATCAACAATAGCATCGACCTGTCTTTACTGGTAATATTCATTGTGAAATTTTATCTTATTATCAATATAAACAATTATAAGAGTAACAAAATAAATTGCAATGATCAAGATTAAGCTTCTTCTTGCGCCGCCTGCTCAACCCAAGTCAGTATTGGATTTTTCGCCGCCTTAACCTCATCTAATCTTCTTCTTGGTGTAGAGACTGGATAATCATGATATCTTTCACCTCTACCCTCCTTAACTTCCTTAGCAATGTATTTCATTTTTGCAACAAAATCATCAATAGTCGCTTTAGATTCAGTTTCAGTCGGCTCAATTAGCATCGCGCCAGGAGTAACCAATGGGAAGAAAACCGTCATCGGATGAATTCCATATTCAACCAAAGCCTTAGCAATGTCCAAAGTAGTTACACCATCAGCTTTTTGCAACTTATCATTAAATAAACATTCATGCATACAAGAACCCTCGAATGCCAAATTATAATCATCCTTAAGTTCATGCAACACATAATTCGCACTTAAAACCGCATCTTCAGCAACTTTTTGCAGGCCATCAGAACCGTGCGATAACATATAAGTCAAAGCTCTTATATGCATACCAAACTGACCATGAAAACCCTTTACTTTACCAACCGAATTTTCGTATTTTTTAAAAGCAAAGTTATCACCTTCTTTAACCACATGCGGATCAGGTAAAAACTCAGTCAATTCTTCACGAACTGCAATTGGCCCAGAACCAGGCCCACCGCCACCATGTGGAGTAGAAAAAGTCTTATGCAAATTAAAGTGCATAACATCAACACCAATATCAGCTGGACGTACTTTACCAACAATAGCATTGTAATTAGCGCCATCGCAATAGAAATAACCACCAACTTTATGAACTAAATCAGCAATTTCAACAATATTTTTCTCAAATTTACCACAAGTATTTGGATTGGTGATCATAATCGCCGCCAAATTGTCCTCATGCTCCTTAACCAATGCTTTGAAAGCTTCTAAGTCAACTAAACCTTCTTTATCGGAAGGAATTTCTTTAATTTTAAAACCACAAGTAGCAGCAGTTGCCGGATTGGTTCCATGAGCAGAATCAGGAATCAACACAATTTCACGCTTCAAGCCCTTTTTCTCCAAAGCTTTTCTGATTACCAACATCCCTGCTAACTCACCTTGCGCTCCTGCAGCTGGCGCCAAAGAAACCCCGGTCAAACCAGTCAAAGTCCCAAGCCAATGCTGTAAATTATACATCAATTCTAACGCCCCTTGCACAGTAGACTGATCTTGCAGTGGGTGGATATTAGCTAATCCAGGCAATCTTGCCATTTTTTCATTCAATCTTGGATTGTGTTTCATGGTACATGATCCAAGTGGGTAAAAACCAGCATCAATCGAGTAATTTTGGTTCGACAAGCGTACAAAGTGACGAATCACCTGCGGTTCAGTAACTTGCGCCAAACCGATTTCTTCTCTTTTACCCTGACCAGTTCTAACCGCAAAATCAGCAACTTGCGGCAAATCGACGCCACACGCTCCTTCATTTGACTGCTTAATCAACAATTCAGTTTCTAACTTTAAACCTATATTTGTTTCTGTAAATTCCATAACTTATAAAATATTTTGTAATTCCTTGATAAATTGCTCGATATCAGCATCTGAAGTTAACTCAGTAACTGCTAAAATCATCTTGTTGCCATCAGCTAAACCGCCAATTATATTCTTCTCTTGCAATTTTTTATTTACCTCATCGGCATCCTTAGTTAGCTCAATAGTAAATTCATTAAAGAAACTATCATTAAGAACCTTAACGCCGTCAACCCTAGCCAACTTATCAGCAAAGTCACAAGCTTTTTTATGATTGATTAAAGCCAATTTTTTCATACCTATTTCACCAAGCAACGAAGCATGAATAGTAAAAGCAGTAGCACACAAGCCTTGGTTTGAACAAATATTCGAGGTAGCTTTATCGCGCCTGATATGTTGCTCCCTAGCGTTCAAGGTCAATACAAAACCTGGCTTACCATCCTTGTCAACCGACGCGCCGCAAATTCGACCTGGAATTTGGCGAACATTAACCTTTTTACAAGCAAAAAATCCAAGTAATGGCCCTCCAAAATTAAGACCAACCCCAATCGACGAAGCTTCACCGACAACAATATCAGCTTGACTAGGCGCTGCTAACAATCCTAGTGAAACAATTTCGTTAACAACAACGATTAGCATTGCCCCAACCTCATCAGCTTTCTTACGATAATCATCAAGATTTGGCACGTTACCATAAAAATCCGGATATTGCACCGCAATAGCAGCAGTTTGCTCATCAATTTGATCCAAAGCCACCTCTTTTGCTTCGGCAATATCTAAGAAAGTAGCGGCAACTTTTTTATAATCTGGATGCACATCATTAGCAAACGCAACCGTATTACGCTTCTTTTTGACCCTCATGGCCATTAAAAAAGCCTCAGAAAGACCGGTCGCCGCATCGTAAAGTGAGGCGTTAGAGACTTCCATACCAGTTAACAATGAAATAATAGACTGGAACTGGAAAATTGTTGCCAAAGTACCTTGTGATATTTCCGGCTGGTAAGGAGTATATGAAGTTAAAAACTCCGATCTTTGAATGATATGATCAACCGCCGAAGGAATATGGTGACGGTAACAACCAGCACCTAAAAAGAATGGCCCTTCACCAGCACTTCTATTTTTCGCCGCATAAGAAGTGATTCTACTGTCAACCTCGATCTCACCTTGATGGTCTTCAAGGCCTGCAATAGGCTCTTTAAGCAATGAGGCGTCCGCCACATCGTTATATAATTCATTAACGCTAGAAATACCAATTTTCTTGAGCATTTCCTGGCGATCTTGTTCAGTCAAAGCTAAATATCTCACTATTTTTTTAATTTAATTAATCAACAAGCTAATTTTACAATATTTTAAAATAATTTTCAAGCAAAATCATCATTTTTTTAACTAGCCCAAAAAAGCCGCAGGATCTTATAAAGAGCTTTCCTTCGAGGCAAAGTCTTGTTGACAATTTTGGCAGATCGTTGGTAATTAAAAATATTAGTTCATAATTTTAAAAATTACATTAGTTATTAATATATACACTGCTCTATATCTTGCAAATCTATTATACAACGCTCATTTATAAATGTCAAGAAGATTATTTTAAGTTTTTTTACTTTTTAACGCGGGGATGTTTTTGAAGGACCCCCTCTAAGTAAAGACCTAGAAGATGAGGCTTGAGCAACACTAGATCCTGGTGCAATTTCAACACTAGGTTTATACTTACGATCATGAATATTTCTTAAAATTTTCATTGCATCTTGCCTAGATTTGATATCTCCCTGATTAGCGCCCTCAAATGACTTCGATCCAGACGCATTTACTTTGCCTTGAAACACACTATCGTTACAAATTGCCAATATTGCAGCTTTTTCACTTCCGTGCTTTCCGCCCATCACATTTTCAGTTGTTATTTTTGAGTTTTGAATCTCTTGCACAAAATCACGATAACCAGAAACCCCCATCAAAGCAAAGGCTGCATCAATATTTCCCTGCTTTTCTGCCTTACTACCAAGCTTCATCTTCGACCAAGTACCGGAACTGCGCTCTTTTTTAGCATCAACCAACAATTCTAAAGCATGATCGATACGGGTTTTTCTATCCACATCTAACCCCTCCCTAACATCTACAATCATCGCTTGCGTTTGAGCATCATATATTACTTGAGGATCTTGCGAAGCTCTAATAGAGCCATCGCGAATGCATTCTATCACTTTTTGAGCTTCTTCATAACCTTTATCTCTGCCAGAATTTTCAAAAGCTGCAATTTCATATTTAGGTGCTTTTAAAGAATTAAATAGCCGGTCAGCCACTCCATCAGAAGCAAATCCGCTACCAGTAGCACCTTCAACTACTGCAGAAATAGCAGGAAGATAATAAGTGAAAGAAATTTTCGGATCTATCTGCATTAAGCATAAAGCTTGTGTAAATAAAGATTCAATTTTGTTTGCAGATCTACTTTTACCAGCCTGCACAATCTTGTCTAAGGCTGACATTACGCGCTCTGATGATAATTTTACAATCGATGGCGCCTCTACCATTGTCGCAACAGCACCTGCATCAGGTGAGGCATCAACATAAGATACACTTGCCCCTCCACCACCTTGAAATTGAGAAGATGCATCAGGTCGCCGCCATAACGTTGCTTTGCGCTGCGGCTGCGCACCAGGCGGAACCCAATCTTCGAACCCAGGACGATCTCCTTTTGATGTTGCTCCATGAGATTCGGAAGATCCACCACCTTGAGCTTCGAAAGGCTTACCAGGCGGAACCCAATCTTCGAGCCTGGGGTCAGTAGATCTTCTCAGTGTTGCTGTACGCGATCCAGGATTACTCCCAGATTCTGCTTCTAACCCACCAAAGCTTACCTGATAATGATGGGGACCCACACGCTCACCAACTTGAAATGTTGGACTTGTCGCTCCTACAGCGCCAACAGCTACTGATGAAGACGTTGATAGCTCCACAGGAACTGAATGAGATCTATTTTTCTCAATCAAGTCGCCTATCTGCTGTTCAAACTCCACAGTTCCAAAACCACCAGCCGAACACATTAGGTGGTATTGCCACTTATCGGGATCAAAAGGTTCAGCTTCATATACAGCGCCACCTTTATCAGAACGGGAAACAATTTGCGTTACTTGTGCATCTTGCAAGCCTCTATCTGAATCATCGATCATCAAAACACGACGACCCCTTCTCATTATATCGTTTGCATTTGTCTTGTCTCTTATTTTCACTAATTGTCTTGCGCTGCGATCAAAAATTGCCGATTTTCCGTCATTGTCTGCAGTGGGAATATTGGCTGCGATTTTGCCAATTTTATCTGCACCGATTTCATAGGCTGTCAATATATCATCAATCACATGACCATTTCCCAAAGAGTTAATGACCACCTCCATTCTTAAATCATTAGCAGCTTCAACAAAAGCACGTAGATCTTCACCACCATTTGCTAAAAAATTACTACTTATAATACCTTGCTGTATAAGTTCTTCTACTGACAATCCCGTTAAACCTTTAGCCTGTGCAACTGATTTCATGTTTTGCCTAAAAAAATCAGCAGCTTTCTGTCCATAATATTTCAATTCTTCTGCGGCTCTGGATATTGCAAAATCACGACCATAACATTCAAACATCCCCTCACCTCCATCATGCTGGTGTTTTATAGTACATGTTTTATCCCAATCTATAGCCGCCAGTTCAACACCCGACTTCTTCGCTAAGATTAAAAGACTGATATATTTTGTTTTTTTCTCTTCAAATGACATAATTAAAATAATTAAAATTACTATCTAATTTAATTATATCATATCTTTTACATTTATGCAATATTTACAATTTATTTAAATTAATGTTGCATAATGAAACATATTTACAAACAGAGGATAATAGCTGATAATAATGTAAATAATAAATATCGTGAACCTTTGTTCACTTTATTGCAAATAGGTAATTGCTGGAATTAAGGATAAATTTAACCTTTAACGCTATATTATAATGATTTATAGATAGTGTTGCAGCTGCTGCGGGGTGATTTTGCCTTCGTAATAGGCCCTGCCGACGATAACGCCCTCAACGCCATCATGTTCGTAGGCAGTTAAAGCTTCAACATCCTCGATTTTTGACACTCCGCCCGAGGCAATGACTGGAATTGAGATATTTTTCGCTAAATTAGCGGTTTCTTCTTCATTAACGCCAGATAAAGCGCCATCGCGGGCAATATCGGTGTAGATTATCTTGCTAACGCCGCAATCTTCGAATTTTTTTGCTAAGTCGACTGCCTTGATGCCTGAATCCTCGACCCATCCCTGCGTTGCCACATTACCATTTTTAGCATCAATGCCAACAATTACATGGCCGGGGAACTCTTTGCAGGCTTGCTTGACAATTTCAGGATTATTAGCAGCCACAGTACCTAAAATCACCTTTTTTACGCCAATTTCCAGCCAGTTTTCAATCGCTTTTAAATCTCGAATACCGCCGCCAATTTGCAATTCTAGGTTGGTGCCAGCAATAATTTGCTTAATATATTCATGATTAACCGCCTGACCAGTGATGGCACCATCCAAATCAACAACATGAAGGTTTTTAACACCCATCTTCTCAAATTGCTGCGCCTGATCAAGGACTGATTCGTTGTAAATTGTCGCTTGCGCCATATCACCCTTGAATAAACGCACACACTTTCCCTCTTTAAGATCAATCGCTGGATAAATTTTCATATTTTGGTATTTTTTATCAATATTTATTGATTTTAAAAGATTTTTGTTAAAAAATCAAGAAGAATCGGACTGATACTAGCTCGCTTTACCAGCTCTAGAATCTTTCGCATCTGGAGCGACAACGCCAGCTGAACTAGGGTGAACACCCAGAGGGCGACCAAAAAATCTTTCCCTGAAACAGGATGTTAAAGATTCTTTATATTTAACATCAGCAACTCTTTTTAACACTAACTTGCCAGTGATAATCAAATTCCCTGAGAAATCCATTTTTTAAAAAATAACAGAAAAAAATGATGATTTTTATTAAAAAATCCTTTAAATCACAAAGATTCAAAGAAATAATTTACTCATAGCGCAAAATTTCAGCCGGATCAGATTTGCTAGCCTTATAGGCTGGATAGATAGTGGCCAAGAAGCTAATACCAAGCGACATGGCCGTAATCATCAAAATATCGCTAAGCAATATTTTTGAAGGTAATTTTGACAAGAAGTAAACGGCCGGATTGAATAAATTAGCTCCCGTTACCGCTTCAATGAATAGCTTTATTTCCTGGATATTTGCCGAAAAAGCAATTCCGATAGCAACTCCTAACAAAGTTCCCACAATGCCTATTGATGAGCCGCAAATTAAGAAGATCCTTAAAATACTGGATCTAGTCATACCCATTACCCTTAACAAAGCAATATTTTTATTCTTGTCATTAACCAGCATAATCATCGAAGAGATAATATTGAAAGCAGCAACTAATATAATTAATGTTAAGATCAAGAACATAACCATTCTTTCTATGTCCAAAGCTTCAATAAAAGAGGCATTAGACTGCTTCCAATCTACGAAAAATAAATTTCTATTATCTATTACAGCGTCAAATAATTTTAACTTCATCGCGTCAATATCTTGCAAATCATCCAAGAATATTTCAATCGCCGAAGCCTTTCTTCCCATCTGAAAATGCTTCCTGGCCATATCAAAATTCATAAAAATAGTTGTTGAGTCATACTCATACATTCCACTTTCAAAGATCCCCCCCACTCTATATGTTTTAACCCTTGGAATTGCTCCTAAAATTGAATTATTAGTCTGCGCAGAAATAATCTTTATCTTATCACCCACTTCTAGACCCATAATTGAAGCAACATTAATCCCAATTAAAACATGGTGCTTTTTATTGATATTTTTATAATCACCAATCACATTATTAGTAATCAAACTCTTGCTTTCAAGGTCTTTAAGCTTGATACCTTTAATAATACCGCCTGTAGATTTAGCTTCAGAAGTAAACATCGCCTTATCTTCGATCAATGGATTGACGAATTTTACCCCATCTATTTTTGATATTTTATCGACAATTTGATTATAGTTTTTGATACCACCACCGCGACCATAAATAGTTATATGAGAATTTATTCCCAAAATTCTCTCCATCAAATCTTCACGAAAACCATTCATTACTGACATCACTATCACCAGCGTAGCCACCCCAATCATGATTCCAAAGAAAGAAAATAGCGCAGTGACCG
This sequence comes from Rickettsiales bacterium, assembly GCA_047404215.1. Taxonomy (GTDB): domain Bacteria; phylum Pseudomonadota; class Alphaproteobacteria; order Rickettsiales; family UBA1997; genus CAMCFD01. Next base: position 36,567 of record JBDOIV010000047.1, on the reverse strand, counting down.
ATATAAAACTCTCTTTTCTCTTGGAGCCTAGATATCTACCAGCGATCATAAATTCTAATTTTGAAAACATATATTTAATCAATCAGTTAACTAGTAAGCACTCTTCGCAGAGCCATTGTAGATAATCCCCTCTGGATTACCGCACCACCTTTTAGAATTCTCGCAATTACAAAAATTCAACTTTACATTAAACTTTAAAGATTCAAAGAGATTTTGTTGTTATTTTAGTTTTTGAAAAGCGTAAGCCTATTTTTTAATAGGTGCGCATACGAAAAAAACAAAAACTAAACAAATATCGAAGAATATTTAAGCCTTTTAAAACAATTTAACATTAAAACTTAAGGATTCAAAGGAATTTTGTTGTTATTTTAGTTTTTGAAAAGCGTAAGCCTATTTTTTAATAGGTGCGCATTTGAGAAAATAAAAAACAGCAAAATATCGAAGAATATTTAAGTTTTAGTTGAATTTGGAAGTTGAGTATTCAAAATGAAATACTTCATCCGCATTTACAACTTTATTAATATCATAACAGGCTGAAGCTGCCTCAGAAAATCCTGACAAAATCAACTTCAACTTATTTTTGTAAGATGCAACGTCACCTACGGCGTAGATCCTTTCCTCGGAAGTTTTCATGGTAGTTGGATCTGTGATTTCAATTTGATGCTTATCCAGATTCAAGCCCCACTTGGCGATCGGCCCTAAGTCCATAGCCAAACCATAAAACGGCAATAAATAATCGGCCTCAATCTCTTTAACATTACCGGAAAAATCCTTAACTAATACTTTTTTAAGATTACCTTCTTCACCTTCCAGTCCATGAAGCTGGTAAGGAGTCACCAAATCAATAACACCTTCTTCAGCTAGCTTTTTGATTTGATCAGCACTATCAGGAGCGCATCTAAATTTATCGCGGCGATGTACCAAGCTTACTTTTTTAGCAATTTCTGATAATGACAATACCCAATCCACAGCAGAATCACCACCACCAGCAATCACAACATTCTTATCTTCAAATAGTTTTTTAGCGCGCACGGAATAGAAAATCGACTTACCCTCATACTCTTCAAGACCTTCAAGCGGAGGTCTATTCGGCCCGAAAGCACCACAACCAGCAGCAATAATAATCGCACTACATTCAATTCTGGTGCCAATCGAAGTTTCCACAATGTAACCATCATCAATTTTTTCAAGCTTTTGTACGCCTTGATTCAAATGATAGACTGGCTCAAAACGCTTAGCCTGCTCTTCTAGATTATCAATCAAATCGCCACCTGAGATTTTTGGATGCGCCGGAATGTCATAAATTGGCTTTTCTGGATAAAGGGCGCTACATTGCCCACCGATATGCTCTAAAGAGTCAACAACATGACAACGAAGCTTCAAAGTTCCCGCTTCAAAGACAGTGAATAATCCAACCGGTCCAGCGCCAATCACTACAATATCAGTTTTATGAGTCATAAATAACATTAAAAATTAATCAATAACTATATTATATATAATAATAGTTTATTTTTCCAGTATTTTTTGGCCACCAAGAAAATATGCAACATTTTTAAAAAAACTTCTTGACTTCTATAAATGAGCGTTGTATAATAGATTTGTAACTTTATTTAAGTTAACATCAAGTATCAATATGTGGGTCAATTAAAAACAATAGCAAGAAATAGTGCAGCAAGGACTTACTCACAAAAAAGGATCAGACGAAAAAACAGGGATATTAGATATGCCACCAGAAATAGTCACCAAAATACTAGATTTTTATGCCAGCATGGCCCCAAGACAAGAAGTTTATCGCCGCCAAAATAACACCCTCATTACAACTATCAATTCATCTTTAGCTACTATATTTGCACCAGACTCAGCAGAAGCAAAAATTATATCTGATACCATAGCAAAGGCTGCCGAAGATAAGTTGCAATTACCAGAACAAGTAATCAGATCGGTGAAGGAATCAATTGATGGTACCGAAGATGGAAATACTACACAAAGTGAAAAGGGCAAAAAATCAATCGCTGGCACGGTGCAAGCTGCCGCCACTGAAACTGTAACAGCCCCATCAATGTCAACATATACAAGTGGAGGCGGCGCTGCTGCCGGAGTGGGCACCAGAGCTGTAGAAACTAGCGCTACCACCAGCTCTGCCACTAACGAACCTGCCGGAGCTGCTGCACCATACCCCACCACTGCCACAGCCAGCACCTCATCATCAAGCAGTGCAACAAGATCTGATAGGGCGACAGGATCAACCAACACCTCCCCGGCTACCACCCCTGATTCACCGCTTGCTACGGGATCCGCATCTACCAGCGCCAAAGCCTCTGGGAGATGATGTCATCTACTAACACTTGACATTTAAAAAATGTTACATTATAATATGGAACACAAGAATAGCAAAGCCTTGCAATTGAAAACTTGAAAAATATCATTTCTATAGTTATCAAGGCCTTTTTGCATTCAAAATTCCCCTTTATATACTCTAGATATTTATTATTTTTCACTAAATATATATAATTATGTTAAAAACAGCATCTTTAGGTTTTCCAAGAATTGGAGAAAACCGTGAATTAAAAAAAGCAGTTGAAGCTCACTGGAAAGGAGCAAAATCTGAAGCAGAACTACAACAAGAAGCATCTGACATCAGAAATAAAAACTGGAATACCCAAAAGAATAATGAAATTTCATTTATTCCTTCTAACGACTTTTCACTTTATGATCAAGTATTGGATACTTTAGCACTTTTTGGCGCGGTTCCTGCTCGTTATAACTTCGACGGTGGCAATGTTGACCTTAGCCTCTACTTTTCAATGGCTCGTGGCGCTCAAAAAGAAGGTGTTGACGTAACTGCAATGGAAATGACTAAGTGGTTTGACACCAACTACCACTATATCGTTGGCGAATTCACTAAAGATCAAAAATTTAGCATTTCTTCAACCAAAATCTTTGATCAATATCAAGAAGCTAAAGATAATGGCATCGAAACTAGACCAGTAATCATCGGCCCAGTTTCTTTCTTGTTACTAGGCAAAACAACGGACGAGTCTAATAAATTAGACCTTTTGGATAATCTTTTACCTGCTTATCAAGAATTATTTGCTAAATTAAATGAAGCTGGTGTTAAAGATGTACAAATCGATGAGCCATTCTTAATTACTGACATTGACGATTCTGCTAAAGCAGCATACAAGAAAGCCTATGAAGTAATTGCAGCAGCTAAAGGTGATATCAAAACTCACCTTACTACTTACTTTGATGACTTGCTTGAAAATACCGAGCTAGCATTCTCGCTAGGCACTGATTCAGTTCATGTTGATTTAGTTAGAGCTCCTGAGCAGTTTGAAACTGCTTTAAATGCGATTCAAGACGATCAGTCAATCTCCCTTGGTTTAGTTGATGGTAGAAATATCTGGATCAACAATCTTGAAAAGTCAATCGAAATAGCTAAAAAGGCAGTTGCGAAATTAGGCGCTGATAGAGTAATAGTTGCTCCATCATGCCAACTTCTTCACACTCCTGTAAACCTAGAAGGTGAAGATAAACTTGACGCTGAAGTTAAAACTTGGCTATCATTTGCAACGCAAAAATTAAAAGAATTAGCAGCAATCGCTAAAGCAGCTGATAACGACGATTCTTTAGCTGACTTTATCGCTGAGAATAAAAAAGCAGTTGAGAACCGCAAAACTTCTGCTAAAATTCACAATGAAGAAGTTAAAAAAAGAGCGGCAAATGTTACTGAAGCTGATAGAAATCGTAAAAGCGACTATCCTGCTCGAAGAGAAATTCAAGAAAAGGAATTGGATCTTCCATTGCTTCCAACTACTACCATTGGCTCTTTCCCACAAACTAAAGAAGTTAGAAAAGCTAGAGCAGACTTCAAAAAAGGTAATATTGACGCTGGTGCATATCAAAAATTCTTAGAAGAAGAAACTGCTAAAGCGGTTAAATTCCAAGAAGATATTGATATCGATGTTTTGGTTCATGGTGAATTCGAAAGAAACGACATGGTTGAATATTTCGGTGAGCAGTTAGACGGTTTTTGCTTCAGTAAAAATGGCTGGGTACAAAGCTATGGCACAAGATGCGTTAAACCACCAGTAATTTTTGGTGATGTTGCTAGACCAAAGGCTATGACTGTTGATTGGGCTAAATATTCACAAAGTCTTACTAAAAGATATATGAAAGGTATGTTGACTGGACCAATTACCATGTTACAATGGTCATTTGTTCGTGATGATCAGCCTAGAAAAGATACTGCCCTGCAAATTGCCTTTGCAATTCGCGATGAAGTAGTCGATTTACAAAATGCTGGTATCAAAATCATTCAAATTGACGAAGCAGCTCTTCGTGAAGGTCTACCAATTAGAAAAGTTAAGTGGAACGACTATTTAACTTGGGCCGTTGATTCATTTAGAGTTACCGCATCAGGTGTTGAAGATAACACGCAAATCCACACTCACATGTGCTACTCTGAGTTTAACGATATCATTGACTCAATTGCTAATATGGATGCTGATGTTATCTCAATTGAAACTTCAAGATCAAACATGGAACTTCTTGATGCTTTCATTGACTTTAAATATCCAAACGAAATCGGACCAGGTGTTTACGATATTCACTCACCAAGGGTTCCTGATAAGCAAGAAATGGTTGACTTACTTAAAAAAGCTCACAATGTTTTGAAAAAAGAACAGATCTGGGTTAACCCTGATTGTGGCTTAAAAACTAGAGCTTGGCCAGAAACTAAAGATGCTTTAAAGGCAATGGTTGACGCTACTAAAGAAGTTAGAGCCTCTATTCAGTAATTAAATAACTTAGGGCTTGCGAGAAATCTTAAGCCCTAACGCCCTTGATCCCCGATATCGGCCGCCACCAATGAACCGACGCCAGAAGATTGTGGCCTTGGTGTACCTCCCGGAGTCCTTACCTCTCCTTCTTTTGATAAAGGTTTGATATCTACAGGTCGAGAACTAAAATCATCTTCTTGCCTCATGATCTGTTCGAATCTGTCTGGACCGACATAGATACAATTATCTGGTTGTTGCACCAATAATCCTATAGACCATCTCTTACCATTGCTTTGTCCTTTTACAATAAAATCCTCGGCACCCTTTTTATCAGCAAATTCAAATTTAACAACTTGTTGACCAGGTCTTCTTTTATCGTCAACAAGGGCAGCATCTTTAGCTTTAGCAAAATCAAGTAAGCGCAACTGATCGAGACTAGACCGCAACTGATCGAGACTAGCACCAAAGCCTGTTTGCTTCTTAAAAGCCTCGAATCGATCCTGACCCATAACATAAAACTCACCCTTCTCATCAGAAAACGAGCTAATACCATTAGCCCACATCTCTTCTTGATTGGCATCAGCAATATTACCTCCATCAGAAGCGTAAATCTTAGCCACTAACTTTTCACGATCTTTTACATCTGGAACGATTTCAAAGCTTTCAGCGCCTAATATCTCAAGAAAATCAGCGGTAATATCAGACGGCCGCTTTTGTTTTGCAGCCAGAGCCTCCCTTATTTCACTAATATTATCGTCTATTGCAGCAATTTGACTATTAATTTCAGCAATTCTAGCTAAACGTTCGGATTCTGAAAGCTCTGCGGCACCCCCTCCTCCAACCACTGCCACCACATCAGGTAAATAAAAATCAGACTCTTTGCCATAAGTCATCGCTCGACGACTCACGGATATTTCATCTTTAGCAATATTCCTGCATATACTATAAACATGTTTAATTTTGTCATCGATTGCACATTCAACTTCTAAAGCTTTATTAACCTCAGGCAAAATTTTGGCTTTAAAAAACTTTATATCTCTCCTATCAAATGCCTGGCAAAGTTCAAGCTCAACTCCCGCTTCTTTTGAGGCTAAGATCTGCAACGCCATCATCAAGTGCCTAGAGTTACCAAAAGCACCAGCACCCCAAAGTCCTGAGCGCACCACACAAGTATCACCAAACTCATTTCTGCAGGAGTCAAAGCCATTAAAAGCCGTTTGATAGTGGATCCTAGCCCTTGCTAAGTCGTTATTTATATCTCCGCCGCGACCTGAAGCTATCGCAGCAATTGCCAACTGATTAGTTACCAACACACTTCCATCTTTTTGCATCACTGGAACATTTTTATAGACAATTGATCCACCTTCATTACCTGGTGATAAGTTTAGAAATCTCGCCCTATCTCCACCCTGCTGCGCAAACGCCAAGGCCATGATTACTGGCGAAGATGACGCCATCTTCTCCTCTTGAGCAGCATCATGAACCATTATATCACCACCAAGATTAAATTGATTAGCAAAATTTACATCAACCACCACCTTATCAGGCCTTTCAGCCTTCTCAAAAAGTATTTCATCGGTAAATATTTCATCTGACACTGGACCATAAGCGACCTCTTTCCTTGTACCTATGTGTTTAGGGACGGGTTTTACTATCTCAACATCGCTGAATGAATCAGCTGGCAACTCCGATAATGTTTTAGGCCGACTCTCTGCAGGATTAAAGATTCCTCCTCTTTTAATAACTTCATAACGCTTTTCTTCAGAATAGAACGTTTCCAACTTTTTATCTTTGACGCTTTTAAAATAACCCTGATATGATATTTTTAAGAAATCAGCGGCTATTGTAGTTCTATAGCCACCCGGAAAATAAGGGTCTTTAACACCCACAATCCTTGAGAAATCTTTCAGCACACTTTCCCTATATTTATTTGGCATTTTATTTTAATCAAATATTAATATTTATTTATATTATATCACAAAACGCAATTAAATGCAAATTTTTACTAAAATATCAGGACAATATGCGTCCAATTTTATTAATTTACAGATTTATAAAAATTTTTCACTTTTTTTGCAAAAAAATAGATCCTTATTTTAAGCACCTCTAGATAGGGTAAAACAACCACAGGTTGTCAAAAAAACAATTATGTCAACCTGTGGTTGTTTTACAATAAGAAAATAATATTGTAAAATTATTAAAACAGTAAAAACATCATCACTTTTTTACTGTTTATTGATTTACAGGAGGGTTGATTCATCACATCCACCCTCTTGTTAATTTTAACACACCACAAGTTATGACCGCTAAAATAAAAACCCTATCCTTTATTGGGATAGAAGTGCTAGATGTAAATGTTCAAGTAAAATTATCGCCCGGACTTCCCGGCATGACTATTGTCGGACTTCCCGATAAGGCAATCGCAGAATCAAAAGAAAGAGTTCGTATTGCAATTTCATCATTAGGAGTATCATGGCCTCAAAAACGAATTACGGTTAACATGGCCCCCGCTGATTTACAAAAGGAAGGTTCTCATTACGATCTGGCAATTGCCTTAGCCATATTGATAGAAATGCAAATTTTAAGTCAAGCAGATCTCAAAAACTTCTACGCCCTAGGAGAATTATCCCTAGATGGTGAAATATCGTCAATAAATGGCACGATTTCCGCCGCCATTCGAGCTAACGAAACTGATTGCGGCATAATATGCCCTCAAGTTAACGGCTCAGAAGCGCGCTGGGCCTCAAAAGATCTTAAAATCATCGCCGCACCATGCCTACTATCGCTAATTAATCACCTAAAAGAGGTTAACAAGCTACCAAGTCCGGAAGTAAAAACCATTCGACAACAAGAGCAATATCCTAATATCAACGAGATCAAAGGGCAAGAAAATGCTAAGCGCGCCCTTGAAATCACCGCTGCCGGCGGTCATAACTTACTAATGTCCGGCCCTCCTGGTACTGGAAAGTCAATGCTCGCCTCCAGATTACGATCAATATTACCAGAGCCAGAACTAGATGAAATCCTAGAAATAAACAGAATCCATAGCATATCTGGCAATTTAAAAGATGGCCAACTAGTCACCACACGCCCTTTTAGGGAGCCCCACCACTCGTGCTCCATGCCAGCAATGGTTGGAGGGGGCGCCAAAGCAAAACCTGGCGAGATTTCTCTTGCTTGCAATGGCGTCCTTTTTCTTGACGAACTGCCAGAGTTTCCACGTCAAGTTCTTGATTCATTACGACAACCGATAGAAACCTCTAAAATTAGCATCTCCAGAGCCAATTGCCACATCACCTACCCTGCTAATTTTCAATTAGTTGCCGCCATGAATCCGTGTCGCTGTGGCTTTCTAGGCAATAAAGAAAGAGAGTGCAAAAAAGCACCATTTTGCGCCACCGACTATCAAAATAGAATCTCTGGACCGATGTTAGATCGTATCGACATTATAATCGAAGTTCCTCAAGTTGACCTCTTTGATAATGATATACAACAGTCCGAAGATTCGCAAGATATCAAAATCAGAGTATTAAAAGCCAGAAGAATGCAAAAAATACGCTATCAAGAATTTGCCGCCAATTTGCAAAATAATGCTAAAATCGACAGCAAAACACTAGAAAAAAATCTATTTTTAAGCGAAAAATCACAAGAAATAATTAAAAAAGCCGCCAATTCTGGTAAATTTTCAATGCGCGGCATCTCACGTATAATGCGCGTCGCTAGAACAATTGCCGATTTAGATGAATCAGAGAAAATCGAAAAAAACCACATTTTAGAAGCAATTAGCTATCGCAGAGAGTAAAAAAGCTATTTTTTTAGCATAAAATCGCTAAAAATACCGTTTTTTATCACAATAAACTTTTTATAAAAAATATTAAAAAAATTACTTGACATTTTGTATGAACAATGTATAATAATATCTAGTTACTAAAAATATTAATACAAGCAATAATTACCAAATATCATTAATTGTTGACAAACAACCAGTTTTATGATATAATGTTACTAATAATTAATTAAAATAGTTTTTATGCCAAGTGGAAGAGATGCAACAAGAAGAGGTGGAGCGACTACAGTAACAACACATGACCTTGCTTCATTTGCTTACGATACTGGCGCGGGCATTGGTCGCAATGACTTTATCACAATGCAACAGGCTCATGATCTAATCAGGCATATTTTAGAAAATCCTAGCGACCACTTAGCGCAATCATTACCAGTTGCAGATCTTGCAAGATCCATAGACCGCCGAGCAGATCTTATTAGAGATGCACATGACCTACCCCAGACAGTACCAAGCGCAGACGCCTTGCCAGATCGAGAATTAATAGTCGCCCCTTATCGAAATATTCGCGACCCAAATGATAGCGCCAATAAATCTTTACAACGAGATTTACTGAAATTTATTGGCAACAATCATCAAGACAGTCTATCCATTGCCATATGCGGCGCCCATAATGTCACAAATCACGGAAGTCATCAAGAAATTAGCGGCAGTAGCCACTGGACCGCTCTTAATATCAAAAAAGTTAGCAATGCCGATGGCACCACGAGATTAATGATATTTCACGCCAACTCTATAGGAGATCATATTCCGGATGGTGTCTATCATATAATCGATAATCTAAATGCAATGATAGCGGAATGTCAAAGCGATCTCGTAGGTGGTGACGAGTCAGCGCTAGCTTCACTTGCAGGAAATGGCTATATCGAGCGCATACCAGGCGCGGCAGAAAACGACACTAATATCATGATAGCCAGAGGAGCCCAATTATTAGCTTCAGCCGGCGGCTATCAAATTCCCGATCCAATAGCAGTATCATGCGCCAATCAAGGTGCTAATACAGCAGGATTTGGCAATACCTGTTGTGAAAATACAATTTTCAACCTTTTTGCCATGCATTTTAACAATGACTTTATTGAGCTTGAAGCTCCAAGCCTGAAAACGGTAGATGGCCAAAGACATCATGACAACTGGAACCGATTCATTACTAACGCAAGACCGCAACTAAATGCAATAATCGAAGCAAATCGAGACCTACTAACAGGAGGTAGTACACGCTCGGCGTCAACAGCGCCCGATCCTACCACTCCTGCAACAGTCTTGAGCCCTGATGATGCTTTAAGTTGCACCTTAAGATTATCAGCAATAGAAGCTGCCCCTTCTGGAAGCGTTCCAGAGGATATGGGTAAAATGAAGCAATTACATCTTCTCGCGCAAAAAGTTGCAAGCTCCAAAGCTAGTGATTCACGAAATATTTTAAGACGTATTAATGGCTCATTAGAGTCAAAATTTGTCAATATCATCGCTTCTTTATCATATTTTAGAATCGACACTCCAAGAGAGTTATATTCTCAATTTGAGACATATTATCAAAGCCAGAAGGGCGCCAGAACAGAAGAATTTAATGCTCTAATGACTGCAATTGATAGCTTAATCGAACCCCATATCTCTGCTGCAACAGATCATGCCCCATCGTTACAAGACGGTGAAGGAGGCTTCGTCGCAGCAAGTAATAGTCCCGGTGGCATGGCCGCTCTCATGGCGGCTGCCAAAAAAACAGCCCCCGAAATGGCATTGCCAGTCACCGACGCATACGATGATGGGATTGCTGGACCAGCTACAGTAATTGATTCCAGGGCACCAGCTCCTATTGGCAATAATCCTTCTAGCATAGCCCAGTTAATCACCGCAGGCAAAATATCGACCACTGAACAGATCAACCGTCATTTACCATTCGGGTCAGCAGAGTTTTATCGTCCAACAGTTTATTCTGGCATTGGCGCTAACACTAGTCATAGCTATAATCAAGCACAACAACAATTTGAATTTACTATAAATGAAATTTGCCCCGAAGGCTTTGCAGGCAAGTGCGGACTAAAGCCGGGCGACAAGATAACATTTCGTTCATCAAGCAATGACGTTGCTTCATTACAACAAGCTATTGCTAGTATTAGACAGCTTGCTGCAGCCTCTCCTGCACCAACGGCTGATTTTATCCATTTAATAGAAGTAACAAACGCAGCAGGCGTTAAGGATTCTAGCAAAACCAACAACCTCAGAGGCAATGGCACTATTACAGAAAAAGGCAATCCTATCATTTGCAATAATAAGTCCTTTAAGGACATCAGCGCAGCTAAAGCAGAGATAGTCGCCATAACGCAAGATACACCAAAACCTGATCCAGCACCAATAGATGCGACTCAAACTGCGGCTCCCGAGAGAGAGTTACCGAATACATGGCAACAAAAATTGGGAAAAATAGGAGGTGGTAACATGAGACAAGCTCTTCAAGACATAGCAAATACCGGGAATTCAGTACCAACTCGCTAATTATCCAAGAATTCTATAATATCGCTCCCAACCTTCTCAACGTCACTTAAATGAACTGCATGACCACAATTGTCATAAACTTTAGGTGAAAAATTTGCTATTCTTTCTTTAAAGTAAGACATTTGTAAAATATGGACTATCATATCACCTTTACCGTGAAAAAATAAAGTATGCGGTATATTGCTAAAATCAAAATCAAAAAATGAGGTGTTTTTTAACTCTTCTAGCCATTTTGTTAATTGCTGATGATTTTGATCATTAATATCCAAATTTTTAGCAATTTTACTAGCATTTTTATCATTCATCGCTGTCAAAATTGAAAATTTCTTCAAAGTCGTATCCGGAGAATTGGCAAAATTACTATAAAATTCAGCAAAAACGTCTTTGGCCATCCCTGCTTTTATCCTTAAATCCTTAACCATTTGAAAAGGTGGAGCTATTAAAATTAGCTTTTTAGCAGCCATAACCTGGTCAGCAATAAGTTTTAAACTAATTTGACCGCCAAGACTCCACCCTATTGCTACATCGCAGCTTAAGGGCTTGCCATTATTACCATCCAACAGCTTAGCAACAAGCTCTTGATAGCCAAAATATTCACAGTAATTACAGGAGTTGATGGCAAAATTCGCAAAACGATTGTCTTTAAAGATAGGTTCCAGCGAGTTGTATTTCTGTCCCCAGCCCGAAAAACATAGTATTTTGCGCTTTTCGTTGGTCATTTCATGCTATTTTTGATCTAAATATGTCACTTTTAGTGCAATTTTGCCTAATTTTTAGCTATTTAAAATAGAAAGTGGTAAAATCATGATATAAATATAGTCGCAAGCCTAGATATTGCAACTTTAAACAGATTTTAATGTAGCTAGTCAGTAAATTGGCGATTTACAACTTAAAGTCGCCAAACTTCTTCTTAAACTTAGAAACTCTTTCATCGTTAACATTGATGAAGCTTTGACCATCTTTTTGCCATGCTGGATGGTTTTTTGGGTCAACATCAAGAGTAAGTACATCTCCGGCCTTACCCCAGGTGGTTTTAACTTTAATCTTAGAGCCATCAGTCATGACGACATCGATTTCATGCTGCTCTGGGTGACTTTGCATCCCGATTTGTTTCTTTGCCATAATTTAAAAATTTCATTAAAATCAGCCCTGATTTTAGCATAAAACCAACATCAAAGACCTATTTATCATCAATTAAGATGATATAATTATAAGATATTAACCCACTAATGTCAAGAAAAATATGACCAAATACTAAAAAAATCAGAAAAAGGTTAAAAATTATCGATTTTCCTAAAAATAACCTTGACAAAAAACCCAAAATAGTTCATAATATAAGTATAAGAAGTTCGAAATACCGAGGCGCTTATATATTGATCATAAAATCAATAGGCGCTTTATTTTATTTTATAGATATGAGTAACGTTTTGTTCGTAACAAAAAGGAAGTTTGTTTTAGTACTTAACTCACTTGGTAGAAGGTGCCTAAAACTCTTCAAACACTCCTTTAGTTTCATATTTGCTAAAAGACAAGTCCTCTTTGTTACCAATCAGAAGATAAGAACCGTCAGTCTAGGTCCACTTTCGCAGCTAATAATAATATTTTTAATATCCTGGGTAGTGAGCTTTTTCTACTCATCTTCGCAATATAACAAAATTATTAGTCAAAAATCTGAAGAAATATCTAGGCTTGAGACAATTACAAGCTATTATGATACAGAATTTGAAAATATCAATGATAAACTAAGTAAGGTTTCTGACTACATGTCCTCAATAATACCTATTGAAGAAAAAGATGCGACAAAAGTAAGGTTACAAGATCAAAGCTTTAAAATGCCACAAACTATTAGTGCTATTAAAATTTCGCAACAAGAGCAACAGTTAATTAATAAAATAGAAGTTGCTGTTAACAAAATGGCTAAGATTAAAAGTCTTTCTTATCATAGATTAAGTCAAATTGAGAATACCTTAGCTAAAACCGGCTTAAAGATCAGAAACTCTGATCTAAAGATAGCTTCCTCGCAATATCGGGATATACAAAAAAATAGAGGATCGGGATTGGGTGGTCCTTATATACCTATACAGAACTTCAGTGCCCAAGAAGCTGCAATGAAAAACCTATCTGACTTCAAAACTATTGACGCTGCTAAATTTGCTGACAAGATCGAAAGACTAATATCTTTAGAAAGAATGACGCAATTTATTCCATTTTCTAGACCGATTAAACAACAATTCATATCGTCGAGATTTGGTCCTAGATCAGATCCCATTACAAAAAAAATGGCCTTGCATCAAGGCATTGACTTTGTCGGTTCAAAAAATCAAGAAATAATCAGTCCCTCAAAAGGCAAGGTAATAAAAGCTAGCACATTTTACGATTACGGGAATATTGTTATTGTTGATCACGGCTATGGCATTACCTCAAGATACGGGCATTTGTCAAAAATATTAGTTAAAAAAGGTCAGCTCGTTAATAAAGGCGATATATTAGGGCTTCAAGGCAATACGGGCAGAAGTACCGGCGACCATCTACATTATGAAGTTAGGTACAAAAATAAACCCCTCGATCCCTATAAGTTCATCATAGCTGGTGATCGATTCTTTAAAGATAATAAAATTGAGGCAGTTCTTGAGCTTCAGGAAATTCAAACCAAAATATAAATAACATGGCAAAAAAAACAGATCGAATTTCTAAATCAACCCCTACCATAATATCTCCAGACCTGGTAATTGAAGGTGATATACAGAGCAGGGGAATTATTGAAATCCAAGGCTCAATAAAGGGTACTGTTAAAGGAAACTCCATCATCATCAGGGAGGAGGGCTCGGTATCTGGTAACGTGCATTGTGAAAATTTACAGCTAAAAGGCAAGATAGAAGGCGAGGTTCATGCTAAATCAATAAATATTTACGGCAAGGGGTTCTTGAAAGGCGATATCGAGTATGGTATACTTTCTGTTGAAGATGGCGCTTTAATAGACGGTCAATTTAAGAAGGTAAACCTTGATGATAACATTGCTGACAATCAGGAGTTGCCAAACTCAAACAATCAGCAAGAACAATAAAGAGTCTTAATTTAACAATCTTGCCAATATCTCTTTTCGATCTATTACATTGATCAAATCTTTGAGCTCTGGGCCACTTTGCTTACCTGTTAAAGCCTCTCGAATTGGCATAAATAAGGATTTTCCTTTGCGGTCACTTGACTGCTTAATATCCGACAGCCATTGAGACCAAGCTTCTTTAGCGATGGTGTCCAATGGCAATAGCTCCGATATTTGCGACAAGAACTCCTTGTCTTTGTCCTTATTAGGATTGCGAAATGGCTTTTTACAAATATCAAACCAAATATTAAGATCGTTAAGGTTATTTAAATTTGGCTTAATTGCCTCGTAGAATTTTTTGTCGATTTGACTATTTATTTCATTAATTCTATCTTTAGCATCTTCGTAATCAAGCAACTGTATATATTTGTGGTTAACAATCATCACCTCATCTAAGTCGTAATTAGTGGCTGATTTATTAAATATCTCAAAACTAAAGCTTGTAACAAGATCATTAATGTCTTTCTTAATTTCAACAGGTTTTGAAGTCCCTATTTGGGCAAGAAAGTTCGTCAGGGCCATTGCTTCAATTCCAGCACTTCTAAGCCCTCTAATATCAAAACCCCCTATCCTTTTCGATATCTTACCCTCGGAAGCTTTGACTAGGGCCAAATGAGCAAAATTAGGAATCTTAGCCTGATAACCAGCATCAATCAAAGCTTCAAATATTTGAATTTGAATTGCTGTATTAGTAATATGGTCCTCGCCCCTAATAACATCAGTTATTCCACACTCAATATCATCAACTACACTACAAAACGTATATGTAGGAATGCCATTATCCCTAAATACCACCGGATCAGAGAAATGAACTCCGGGAAACTCGACTCTGCCCTTGATATTATCCTCCCAAGAAACCTTCTTGTCTTCTAGCAAAAATCTATAATATGGCTTTCTACCCTGCGATTCAAGATCCACTTTTTCTTCTGGCGTTAGATTTAGCGCATGTCTGTTGTATAAAGGTCGTGAACCTGAGGACGTTTGATTTTTACGCTGCATTTTCAGCTCAGTGTCAGTCTCATAACATGGGTATATCCTGCCCGACTCAATCAATGCGTCTTTAGCGGCATTATATCTATCAACTCTATCAGATTGCTTAATAAATTGATCATATTCAATCCCCATCCACTTCATATCTTCCTTGATAGCGCACTTATACTCTTCTTTAACGCGAGATTTATCGGTATCGTCAAATCTAAGCATAAAGCTGCCTTGCTCTTTTGCACAAAATAGATAATTAATAATTGCAGCCCTGATATTTCCAACATGCAGAAAGCCTGTCGGAGAGGGTGCAAATCGGCATAAAACCTTCATATATATTATAAAAATTAATATTTTATTATATTATAATCTTTTTTTATAAATTTTCAACATTATTAATTGACAAATTTAACTCTTGACAAAATTACCCAATTATGTTACAATTTTAAGAAATTCTAATTATTTAATATTCTAATGAGTTAAAACTGGTTATGATTTACAACGCTTTACAAAAAAAAATAGCAGGATATCTACTAAAATCATCAATATCGACATTATCATTTGCCTTACTCGTTAATATTTCAATTAGCAATGCCGCAGTTCTTGACTTAAATATCAACAACATCAAATCTTCTGGACAAATCTGTATTGCAATATACAAATCTCCAGACTTATTTTATCAAGAGAAGCGTTCCAGCACCTGTCGCAAAAACAATAAAGACGCTCAATACCATCTTGTAGAAGTAAAAAATAATCAATCAAAATTACATAAAGCAATAGATTTAAAACAAGGTATTTATGCTATAAAAGTGTTTATTGACAAAAATCGTAACAAAAAACTTGATTATAACTTTTTAGGCTTAGCTAAAGAGCAATTTGGTTACAGCAACAATCCAAAGTTTCAATTCTTATACAAGCCGCCATACTTTAGCGAAATTGAATTCGGCCTATCTGGTCACAAAAAGATGGAAATCAATCTCTAGCGAAGCCAAGATTTGATTAAAAGTTTTGATATCCCTAAGCCCCGATCACTTTTTACGACAACCCCTTGATCAACCATCTCTGATAAAGTAATTAAGGCTGGGCAGTAGTGGTTCGCCTCATTAAGAAGAACCCCTTTATCGTCTCCGATGACAATAAAATCAAGTCCAATTTCGTTACATTGACTGTATTTATCGGAAAATTCATTGTTTAACGCTTGCAATACTAATTCTATTTTAGCATTCAAGTCATCAAACTCTTGTTTGTTTAAAATTTGCTCAACATCAACTGCACGCGCCGCACTGGATGTAACGCAAGTGGTAAAATTTTCATCATGATTAGTAAAATCAGGCTTACGAAAAACCTTTCCCAATAAGCAAAATTTATTGTCAATCTTAGCGAGGTTAACTCGAATATCTCCTTTAGAAACCCCTGCGATAAAGGGCTGCAGCAAAATTTTTGAATTATATAGCTTTTTGATTTGCCGCAATTTTTCATCATTAGTAAAATCATTCGCTGTTTTTTGAGGCGCTTGCTGCCGCTCTTTTAGTGATTCACAAAATAACAGGTCTAACACAGTTTCTTTCAGACTACCGACGTCTTTTTTAATATTATAGATTTGTTGACTTTGAATCTCAGAAATAGTCATTTTCTTTAAACTCGCCTCATCCAAGCCTTCTGTCGTAACATTAATAGCAAAAACCCCTTTTGACTGCCCTAGGTTATCTGGCTTAATAACAAACTTAGCGAAACCTACTTCCATGAATTGCACTATGTTTTGCGCCATAGTAGCAACATCAATAGCTTCTTTAGTTGCAATAGCCATATCAGGGTCAATGTTTTGCGCAAACTCCTTATCTTTAAAACAGTTAACCGGTAGATTGAAGTTTTTATTTTCAAATCGATGGAAATCAAAAAAATCTAGTAAAAATTGGTCAATATCTTGCTCTCCAAGCGGCGGAAATGGTCGATTTACAGGATCTAGTCTTTGCAAAACAAGATCAAATTCCGACATTTCAACTTTTTGACTACTAAGATGTAAATTGAGATCAGCGACAGTTCGAACTTTAGCTTCTACATCGGAAAAATACAAATCATTCTGCCTTTTAAAATCTGCAACTATAATACCCTGATCACCTTGATCTATCGATAATGCTTGTAGCTTCTTTTGAAAAGGATTCTGATTGTCAATATTGATTATAAATAGCTGATACCCAAGGTCAATGCTACTGGCAATATAAGCCAAGCTAGTATTAATACCCAATCGCATTTCAAGAAAATCTTCATTGATTAAAATAGCGATTTTTTTTTGCATACCTTACAAAATTATACACCGTCGTAACGACCCTTGCCCGACAAAGAGTTTTCAATTCTAATTAGCTCATTATACTTTGCAATACGATCAGAACGACACAAAGATCCAGTTTTAATTTGACCAGCGTTGACTGCCAAGGCAATATGAGAAATAAACGAATCTTCAGTCTCGCCAGAGCGGTGTGAAATTACCGAACGATAGTTATTTTTAGAGCCAAGCGCAATTGCTTGCAAAGTTTCAGTCAAGGTCCCGATTTGATTAACCTTGATTAAAATTGAATTAGCCATTTTTTCGTCAATTCCTTTTTGTAAAATCTTTGGATTGGTAACAAAAAGATCATCCCCTACCAACTGCACCTTATCGCCGAGTTCTGCGGTAATTTCTTGCCAGCCCTCATAATCATCCTCAGCGCAAGCATCTTCAATTGAGAAAATTGGATATTTCGCCACTAAGTCCTTATAATAGTCAACAATTTGCTTACTATCTAGCCTCTTACCTTCGCCAGCAATATTATAAATACCATTCTCGTAAAACTCTGAAGAAGCAGAATCCAAAGCCAACTTAACATCTTGACCCGGCCTATAGCCAGCCTTCTCGATAGCCTTCATGATATAGTCTAGCGCTTGAGTAGCACTACCAAAATTAGGAGCAAAGCCACCCTCATCACCAACATTAGTAGCAAAACCGTCTTTTTTTAGTAAAGATTTTAGATGATGAAAAACTTCAGCGCCAATTCTAATGGCATCAGCCATGGTATTTGCGCCAAATGGCATGATCATAAACTCCTGAATGTCAATAGCATTATCGGCGTGTTTGCCGCCATTAATAATATTCATCATTGGTACCGGCATTTTATACCCATCCACATCAATCTCATATAAACTCCTAACATGATCAAACAAAGGAGTATTATTAGAATCTGCGTAAGCTTTAGCATTGGCCAAGGAAACCGCCAATATTGCATTTGCACCTAGGTTAGATTTATTTTCAGTGTCGTCAAGATCTATCATCGCTAGATCTACAGCTCTTTGATCGCCAGCATCCATGCCCTGAAGGTGAGCAGCAATTTTTTCATTAACATTAGCAACTGCCTTTAACACCCCCTTGCCTAGGTATCTATCTTTATCACCATCTCTTAGTTCGCAAGCCTCTAATTTTCCAGTAGAAGCGCCACTGGGAACCATTGCTGAAGCTGAAACTCCATTATCTAAAGTAACAACCGCCTCAACTGTTGGAAAACCCCTGGAATCCAAAACTTCAATTGCTCGAATAGAACTTATTTTCATAAATATTTTATTTTGTTAACACCTGTTATTTATTATAAATAAAAGAAATTAAAAATCAGCAATAATTTATGGTTTTTAGGAATAAATAAGCACCAAATTATCAATATGAATTAATTCATACCTAAAGCTTTTGCCATAAATAGCAACGGCGTCACTAGACTTTTTACCAATCAAAGATTTTGCTATTTTAGTATCATAATTAACATTGCCACTGGCGATGTGATTACCGCTTTCATCTTTCACCGATATCAAGTCACCCTGCTTAAAGTCGCCGTCAATTGCAACGACGCCAACCGGTAACAGACTTGCGTTACCATTCGTCAGAGCCTTCGCTGCATTTTTATTAATTACAACCCCCGACTTCGTCTGCATGAACCCCGAAATCCATTTCTTACGATAACCGGCAGTTTTTTTTGCAGCGTCAAATACGGTAAATCTCGAACTTTCGTCTATGATCTTAGCAACGGGATTGTAGTGCTGTCCATTGGCGATGATTGTTTTACAGCCCGATAAGGAGGCCATCTTTGCTGCTATAATTTTTGTTGCCATACCTCCAGTTCCATAGTCGGAAGCACTTTGCCCCGCCATATCCTCAATATCTTTGGTGATATTTTCAACATATGGAATAAATTTTGCACCCCTATGTAAATTTGGGTTTTTATCGTACAAGCCGTCGATGTCAGAAAATAATATCAGTAAGTCAGCGCCGCAAATTTGCGCTACTCGTGCAGCCAGCCTATCATTATCACCAATTTTAATCTCATCTACTGATACTGAGTCATTTTCATTAATAACTGGCACCACCCTTCTTTGCAACAACTCCTGAAAAATATTATATAAGTTATCATACCTCTCTCTATCCTCAAAATCGCTGGCAGACAGTAGGATTTGCGCCACCTGAAAACGATATTTGCTTGCCGAATCTTGAATGTCGGACATTAAGCCAATTTGGCCAATTGCAGCTGCAGCCTGTTTTTGCGCTATAGTTAGATCTTTTTCAAGATTAATTTTTGACTTTCCTAACGCAATCGATCCCGAAGTTGTCAAAACTACCTCTACACCATTATCTAGCAAATAAGTAACATCCTCCATTAAACTCTGGAGCCAGCTTTTATTAATCGCACCACCCTTAATTAACAAAGATGATCCTATTTTGATTACTATTTTTTTCGCTTTTATCATTATCAATGTAATAAAATTATTACTCCCAACCCCTCTTTTCTTTCTCTAGTTCTATCTCCATTCTATAAGCTTCATTATATAAAACTGGCAACGGCATATCTTTAACTGAATCATAGCCCCGAACCACATAAATTTCAACAGTTCTATTAAACCTTTGTCTCGCATTATCAAGAGTCACCACGTCCGGCACCTCTTCACCCTGAATTTTCAACTCTATTACATCCTCAGGAACGCCATTTTTTCTAAACAACCCTTCAACCGCTTTCGCTCTTTTTAAAGACAATCTTTCATTATAAAGCCTCTTACCAGAGCTATCAGCATTACCTACCAGTACCAATTTATAGTCACCATCTAATTTATCTATATACTCCAAAGCAAGAGCTATTCTATCTCTGCCAATAGCGGTAATTTTATATTTATCAAAATCAAATACTATAAGGTATCTTTTTATCTCTCTTTCCAGAATTTTAGCTTCCGGTGGCTTCTTACCAACATTTTCAACAAAATATTCCATCTCTTCGACCAATTTATAATACCTTTCTTTGCACTTCTTCATCTCTTGCAACCTGAATGCTGGCTTCGATTCATTAGCAACCCAGCAATCATACAAGAATGTTAAATGCGCCATCTGAATTGGTAGTGTATTTTTTAGATCGATAGTCGCTATCTCTTGATATCTTTTTTGCGCCATAACCAGATCTTCAAAGTTATCAGTACCAACGCTCCAGCGATAAGGACTTTCTGGAATCGGGTCCAGGCCAACAGCTGCCAACAAGCCCTTTTTTGCAAAATGCTCTGAATCATTAAAACTTTCGTTTTGCAACAAACTTCTGGATAGCTGCAAATATTCCAGCGCCAAATAAGAAGAGTAAAACCTCTCTTGTTTTAATTTATTTTCATGGTTAGTAAGATCGTCAAGGCTACTTTTACATGACAAGATGAAGAATAGCAGCGCTAAGCAGATAAAATTAATACACTTCATTGCTTTTCATATTTATATTATAAGTTACATATAACCTTATAATACATAGCAAATAAGGAAAATCAAGCAAAGAATATTATTTTAGAACTTAAGAATTCATGGACTTGAAAAATTCAGTATTATTTTTTGTCGACTGGATTTTTGCAAGCAAGAACTCCATTGCATCCAAAGAGCTCATCGGGTTAACGATTCTTCTTAACATCCAAGTCTTAGTAAGATCGGCACGATCAACCAACAACTCCTCTTTTCTGGTTCCGGATCTTGTGATATCAATAGCT
The DNA here is from genome assembly GCA_047404215.1 of Rickettsiales bacterium. Classification (GTDB taxonomy): domain Bacteria; phylum Pseudomonadota; class Alphaproteobacteria; order Rickettsiales; family UBA1997; genus CAMCFD01. The sequence goes on along the minus strand of JBDOIV010000047.1, from coordinate 15,344 downwards.
GGGAATATTCTTTTATCAGAAATTTTACGGTCCAAGATAATCTCGGAGTTACCAGTCCCCTTAAATTCTTCAAAAATTACTTCATCCATTTTGGAACCAGTTTCTACCAATGCAGTTGCAATAATAGTCAGAGATCCACCTTCCTCGATATTCCTTGCTGCACCGAAGAAGCGCTTTGGCTTTTGTAGTGCATTAGAATCAACACCGCCAGTTAGAACTTTTCCCGAAGAGGGTATTACCGTATTATAAGCTCTTGCTAAACGAGTAATTGAATCAAGGAGAATAACCACATCCTTCTTTGCCTCAACCAATCTTTTTGCCTTTTCTATTACTATCTCAGCCAATTGTACGTGACGAGTAGCAGGCTCATCAAAGGTAGAGCTAACAACCTCACCCTTAACACTTCTAGCCATATCAGTCACCTCTTCCGGCCTTTCATCAATAAGAAGAACCATCAATTCAGCATCTGGATGATTTGAAGTAATGGCATGAGCAATATTTTGCATCAATGATGTTTTGCCAGTTCTGGGTGGAGCAACAATAAGAGCCCTCTGACCCATTCCAAGAGGTGAAATAAAATCCATAATTCTAGTACTAACGTCACCATTATCTGGATTCTCTTCCTCTAAATTAATTTTTCGCTGTGGATATAATGGCGTCAAATCATCAAACAACACCCTATTTCTAATCTTTTCAACAGCATCATAGTTAACCTCACTAACTTTTAGTAAAGCAAAGTATCTTTCTCCTCTCTTAGGAGCTCTAATTTGACCCTTAACAGTATCACCAGTCCTTAAACCAAATCTCTTAACCTGACTCGGAGAAACATAAATATCATCAGATCCAGGAAAATAGTTACTTTCAAAAGCTCTCAAGAATCCAAAGCCATCTGGTAGCACTTCCAGTACACCTTGGCCGATAATAGCATTGCCCTGATGTTGATCAGAAAATCCTTTTAAGATAAAGTAAATCAAATCCTGCCTACCATAATCACCGACGTTTTCCAGACCATATTCCTTGGTCATTTCAATCAAATCTTCAACAGTCTTGTTTTTTAAGGTTTTGAGCTCCATAGTTTCAGCATCTCCTGAGGAGTTTTGATCAAACTTCTGGCTATTCTTATCAGAGTCATTGCTATCTTTATTTTTAGTCTTAGGGCCATTGCCTAACTTTTTCACTTCTTCATTATTCTTTTTATCACCAGAATCTTGTCCTGCAGCAGACTTTCCTGAGTTAGGTTTTTTTAATGCCGGCTTACCACCTCTGCTAATTAGGTTTTTAACTCCAAACTTATTTGGTTGTTCTGAGTTTTTATTATTTTTTGCATTATCAGAATTGTTAACTTTAGAGCTTGATCCGCTGTCTAATTTTAAAGTTGGCATGTGAAAAATTGTAGAATTGATATGTATTTATAATCAGGACCTCGGGAAGCCAAACGCAGCCACTCCTTTAAAACTTAAATAATTAAACTTGTTTCGAGATTTTTATTAAGACACCTAACTATGATCCATCAAGGGTTGCTGTATTCTATTTTAATTGCATAGCACAACACCTTTAATTAAATTATAGCCCGTTATTAATTTAAAGTCAAGACATTTATCAAAATAGCCAATCTTTAATTATATGAAAGACCTCAAATCCCAGTAAAAATACGATAATTGATACCAAAATTCCCAAAAATCCTATAAAAATACCTAAAAATATCACCAATCCATCCCTGCCCAGTAGTCCAAAAGACATAACTAAAATTCCCAAACCAGGAATAAAATTCGAAAAAGGCATCGGAATAATTACAAATCCGGCAAAGATAAAAATCAAAGCCCCTAAGATCCTTTCGGCAACAATAGTCATCATAAATAGCATTCTTGGTCGCAAGACCTTTTCTATTTTTGCTATATGAGGAGATGATTTGCGAACGGTAGTTGCTAGCAGCGATCTTTTAATAGTATAGCTTGAGAATCTTGAAGGTAGCTTTGGCGCTTTCAATCCTATCATCATCTGAAAAGCAAAAATCAATAAAGGAATTGAAACTAAGCTTGGTAGCGGCGGTGGTAACGGCATTATCAATGCACCCGAAAAAACCATTAGCGTCAAACCAAAGCCCGCACCTTCCATAGAGTCAATCAAGTCACTGATTTTAACTCTATCGCTTTCTGTATTTTCAACGAAACTTTCAATTTTGTGAGTTGCAACTGCTCGCCTCTTATCCATTTAAAAAGTTATTAATTAAACCTCATAAATCGCCTACAAAAACTACTTCTTTTTTTTAGATTTCTTATCACCACCTTCGTCAGAAAGGTCTTCCTCTCCTTGCTTAATACCATCTTTAAGACCCTTGATTGATCTACCAACATCTTTCATAACTTTTGGCAACTTTCCAGCACCAAAGAATATTAAAATAATTGCCAGAATAAGCACTAGTTCCCAGACTCTTCCCATAATATTTAATATTTTAATTAAAATTTCTTACAAATATATAAAAACTAGCCGAGTAAATCTTGCAACTCTCCCCATTCCCTTTTTGAAAGACCAGAGTCTTCTTGTCCAATTTTCTCACCCTTTACCATCTTTTTAATAACATCAATAGCGGCACCAGACAACTCTTTACCACTTTTTCTATGCTTCATAAAAGCTTCGTAAGAAAATGGTACCCACTTTTTAACAACATCTAGCATTGCCTGTGCATAGACCCTAATCTCATACTGTGCATGAGAATCAGCCCTTAGGTACAAGAAGTGAAATAAATTATGTAAATCAATTTTCCAGTACCATTGCGTATAGCAATTTACCGGCAAATTCATTCTCGCTAACTCGCGCGCCAAGCCGTCCTTACTTTCGTCAGTGATATTGCCGTCTTTATCCTGATTAATCATATCCAGATAATGGTCGTAAGAATTCAAGGCGTCTTTTTTCAAAATTTCCAGCACTTTTTTCTGCTCTTCGGCATTTAAAACCCTACCCTCATCGCGACCTTGGTGATTAATTTTTGATTGTGCCGCTAGATTTTCAGCTTTTGGAATATAAAACTCATCTTCCATAATAGAGTATCTTGCCGAATATTCATTTACTGAAGCTGTCCTATGGCGAATCCATTGTCTAGCAATAAAAATTGGCAATTTAATATGAAACTTAATCTCGCACATTTCAAAAGGAGTGGTATGGCGATGTGCCATCAAGTAATTAATCAACCCTTTATCCGCATTAACTTTCTTAGTACCTGAGCCGTAAGAAACCCTGGCCGCTTGCACTACGGAAGAATCATTTCCCATATAATCCATCACCCTTACGAAGCCATGATCCAAAAGCTCAATTGGCTGATATAGGATCTCCTCTAACTCAGCAGAAACAGGTCTAATCGTCTTACCCTCGACCCTTCTTAAACTCTCTATCTCTTCTAAATGCTCTTTTTTTATTACCATTTTAAAATTACTTATTATATAATACTATCTAGATTGAATTAATTTTCTTTCAATTTTATTTAATATTAATACTAATACACTTGGAAAGCAACTAAAAATTATATTTAATAACAAATAATATACCTATAATTGCAAAAAGCCTTAATAGACAAAATACGTAAAATAACACTATCGAGCGGAATATATAAATTCATCAGCAAAGATGATGAAATCTTATATATTGGCAAAGCAAAAAGTCTGCGTAAAAGATTATTGAACTATATCAATCCAGAAAAACTATCAAGTCGCATCGCTAGGATGACGTTTTTAGCAGAAAAGCTCGAAATAGTAACAACCAATTCAGATTTAGAAGCGATTCTACTGGAGCATAACCTAATCAAAAAGCATAAACCACGATTCAACATCCTTCTCAAAGATGATAAAAAATTTGGCTCTATAGCGATTGATAAAAAGCATGATTTTGGCCGCATATTCAAACATCGTGGCAAAAAAGATAGAAATCTGCATGTTTTTGGCCCTTTCGCCAGCGCCTCTGACACCAATCGCGTAATGGATATTTTGCGTAAATGCTTTAAGATTAGAAGCTGCTCCGATTCTGAGTTTGCTCGTCGTACCAAGCCGTGTCTTGAATATCAAATCAAAAAATGTACCGCCCCTTGCGTTGACTACATTTCAAAAAAGAATTACCAGAATTCGATTAAAAAAGCTGTTGAGTTTCTGTCTGGCAACTCTGCGCAAATTCAAAAAGATCTTGCACAGCAAATGCAGCGACATAGCAGCGACACAGATTATGAAAAGGCAGCCATGGTCAGAGATAAGATAAAATCCCTCTCTTCAATACAAGCGAGCCAAAACATCAATTTAAGCAACATTATTGATAGCGACGTCATCTGTCTTATTGCTGATCAAGATAAGATATGTATTCACATCTCTTTTTATCGCAATGGCAATAATTACGGATCCATTCCGTACTTTTATAGCAATCTGCAAGATTTAAGTGCAGAAGATCTGTTATCACAATTTTTGGGGCAATTTTATCTAGAAAAAGAAATCCCTAATCACATTTTAATTAATAATCAAATTACCGATCAAGAGCTGGTAATAAAATTACTAGAAGAAATATCAAGTAAATCAGTAATCATCGAAATTCCAAAGCAAGGAAAAAAATTACAAATTATTCAAGATCAAGAGAAGGTAGCTCGCGATAACTTAGAAGACTATATTGCAACAAATTTAAGCAATCAAAAGCTACTTCTAGAGTTAAAAGAGAAATTCAACTTAGCAAAAATACCTGGGCGCATTGAAATTTACGACAATAGTCACACTTTTGGTCAAAATGCCGTTTCTGGCATGGTTGTATATAATGATAATGGCTTTGTCAAAAGTCAATATCGCAAATTTAATATAAAATATAGCTACGACGGCTCCAAAAACGATAATCGTGACGATACTGCGATGATCAAAGAGTCTCTTGCTAGAAGATTTAAACATTATAAAATAGATAATAATGAACAATCAAAAGTAAATGATCCAGACTTAATTGTCATCGACGGCGGATTGCCTCAGCTTAGCGCTGCACAAGAAATATTTAATAACTATAGCATTAAGATTCCTTTAATTTGCATGGCCAAAGGAGAAAATAGAAATGCTGGTGAAGAAACATATTACGATCTTGATAGATCAGAAATTAACGTTATACAAAATTCACCACTAGCTTATTTTTTACAAAGGTTGAGAGATGAAGCTCATCGATTTGCAATATCAACTCATAGAGCCAAGAGAGCAAAAACAATTACTAAGTCAAAATTACGAGATCTTGAGGGAATTGGATCAAAACGAAACAAATTATTATTGCATCATTTTGGATCTTTAGATAAAGTAAAGCAGGCCTCAATAGCTGATCTACAAAGAGTTGAGGGTATCAGTAAAAAAATAGCACAAAAAATCTTAGATCAATTAAAGGCAGAAAAATAAGGGTATGCAGCCTTAATACTATTGACTATTGCAAATCGTCTGATATTCTGATATCATAATTATTAATTAAATTTATTAAACATGCCATCATTAATATCATCAGGACTTGAAAATGCGGGAGAAAGAGTGCGAAGAGGAATCGCAGGACTTGGAGATTTTTTTGCAAGAACAAATTTTCCACAAAGTCAATTTTCTTTGTACGCGCAAAGAATATTAGCCCAGCTTAATACTGGCGATACAGTGGCATCATTCAATAGAGAAGGGGAAAGAGTGTTAACTATCGGAGGCAGTGCAGTTGGAACATTAAATAGAGGTGAAAACGGATCATTATCACTCAGAAATACTGACGGAAGTCGTGCTGATGAAATTGACATAGACGGATCCAGAATTAGAACACTTGGCAACCAAGCATTCATGCAGCTAGGTAGTGGCCCTATAATATCTCTAAACTTCAATGAGCAATTGGGCATGCAATCTTTTAGCTCATATAGCCCTGATTTTAGTCAAGTAGAAACGATAACTGCAGTCGGCACAAGAACAGTTTCAGGCACCGACTCTGCTATATCAGATTTTTTAAGTGGCATTACAACCATTCCAACCCAATCTTCAACGACAACAACCACTTCAGAAACACCTACGACGAGTACCGCAACATCAACATCATCTTTTACAAACCCAACTTTTACATCAATTACCAATACAGGAGCGCCAACTGACGCAGTCACTCAAGCCATTACACCAACACCTGATGCTACCCAAACAACCCGTGCAGAACCGACGACAACTCTACAACGACTCACAGACGCACTCACACCAACCGCCGCGCAGCAAGTAACAACAACCGCCGCGCAACAAGTACTTTCAACAACCTTATCGGCATTAATGACTACACTTTCAGCAATTGCACAATCACCAGCTCCAGGAATCGGTGGCAATTTCACAGGTAATGGTACAGACGGCAATTTCACAGGTAATGGTACAGACGGCAATTTCACAGGTAATGATACAGACGGCAATTTCACAGATAATGGTACAGACACAGGGGGAGGTGATCAAACAGATAATACAGCAGCAATAGCTGGATCAGTTGGCGCTGTTGCAGTCGGTGTCGGTATTTACTTCGGACGGGAGCAAATAATGAGATTAGTCAATTATTGCTTCGGAAGAGGGCAAGCCGTCGCTCTACACGTTCCCGCTATAGCCGAATTTGTGAATGGTGATCAAGTTGCAACTGCAACCGTTGACAATCCCATGTACAGTCGCGAACGCACCGATACCGTAGTTGTAGCAACAGATGGACGAGCACCAGCAGATGGCGAACAAGCCTATACAGTGCCAATGGGCTCTGCCAATCCAAGCCTCACAACTTTCGGAATTGGTGGTGGCAATGCCGCCGGTTCCGATTACGCAGCTCCAGTAGCACCACCTCGCGGCGTAGCTTCAGCTAACGGTAGCGGTGCGCCTGAATACATGGCGCCAGACCCAAATCAACCAGGAAAATATGCAGCAGCACAACAGGCGCTAATGGGCGCTGCTTACGCTGCACCTGATGATGGCAGATACGCTACTCCTAATGCAGAACTAGGTGCCGCTGCTTACGCTGAACCTAATGCGGCGGCGGATACTGTTCTCTATGGCGCAGGGGGTCAAGCAGTAGGTGACCCAAGTCCCTATGAATATTCAGAATTTGCAGGTCTCAGTTCAGTTGCTCAGGCAGCATTTCAAAGACTCACTACTCAGCAAGTAGCAGGAGCTCATGAATTGGTAGAATCAGGAAGAACTGCAAGCGAAGCAATTGCAGCCGCAGGTCTTTATGCCGCCGTTGACGCAAGACCGCAAGCCCAGGCCGCAGACAGTGTACATCATGCTGCCGCTGCTGACGGTCTTGAAATCTATGGTGCAGTAGAGACCGCAAATGACGTAAATTATGCCGCACTCGCTCTTCATAATGATGAAGTCGCACGTAGAATTAAAGGAGGACAGTATCCTTTAACGGGAGCCTCGGCCGCGCAACGAAACCAACCAGCGCCGGCAGTTCCATCACCAAGTGTCATCTACTCACCTGGAATTATGAGTTCCAACACCCCTTCTACCGCTGTCGCAAGTGCAGACGGGTCAGTAGTATCCGCAGCAGCGGCACGGCAAAGAGCTTCCCAAGGAGGAAGAGGTACTGGAGGAAATGATGCTGCTACTGATGTATAACTAACTTTCTAGCCGTATTATTTAATTTAAGGAATAAAGCGGCTAGTCCTAGGCTCAACCTAATTTATCTCACAATAAGCTTTGCAGATAAGTTACATCAACCGCCGGTAAATTATATTTATCACAAGCCATTTTGCTAATATAATTTTTAATAGCTTTAATACGCTTGACGCCAACAGGGTGCGTCATCAAAATCTCAGCCTTTGACGAAAAAACAGCACCCCCTCGCCTCTTATCATTATCCTCAAAAAAATCAATCAATCCTGTGCAAGCAATGCCAGCATTAGACAAAATATCAACCGCCCCCTCATCAGCCCGCATCTCCACCTCTCTAGAAAACTTTAAATTTATCAATTCCGAAGAAGTCATCGCCAAATTATTAATTATCGCACTAGCATCACCAAATAATAGCGCTAAAAATCCCGACACTCCAATTTGCGCAAAAACCGATTTTAGAACATCCCTATTTTTAACATGAGCAATTTCATGAGCCAAAACCGCCAACAGCTGTTCGCCATTTTTACTTTTTATCACCAAGCCTTTATTAACAATAATATGACCACCCATCATTGCCGCTGCATTAACAGTATCGTCATCGACAATATGAAACCGCAAATTTAAATTAGCAAAATCATTATTGCGATATAGTAAAGCAGTTAGTTTTTGTAACTCTTGCGCCGCTTTTTGATTATCAACAATCTTTAACTCTTTTTGATATAAATCAAAAATTAGGTCGCCAAAATATTTCTCCCTTTCAAGGCCGATATTTGTCACTATTAAATTGAGCACATATTGTCGCTGCAGCACAAAAATTGACAACAGGCAGAGCAAAATCCCAGTCACACAAAAAACATAAATCCCATGCGCCTTTTCTTCAAGATAATTCATCAATTTGTATAGTTATGTTTTTTCATCCGTTGGCGCTGGTGCCAATAATCATAAACGCCAAAGACGCTTATCGTCAATAAAAAAAATAGCAATAGCGCAATAGTGATATTAAAGAAAACAGCATCTGAGATAGTTGCCACAAAATACTGCCCCATGGCCAGCAAAAAATAGGCAATATTTGCTATTATCACTAGCTTCAATAGTCGTTTTTCAAGTTGTCGCGCTGACATTTAAGCTGCTCTTTGCATAATTATGACATAAGCTTCCCTTTTGAAAAAAATCAAAGTTCTTCTAATGTCCTTTTCCATCGTTACCACTTCCCAGCCCTCTTTAGCGTGCAGGTTGATAAAGTCGGTCATGCGCTCCGGGTTAATCTTCGACCCTCCTAAAAAAATTGAGCCTAAAATTCCCTCTTTATATAAAATCGCCTTATATTCCTTCATTTTTTATCATTATATTAATTAATATCACAAAAACACCTCGCCTCCAGAGCTCCTACCTTCAGATTTAAAAGCCTGCAGCAAGTCAATCGCCTCCTGATCAGGTACTTGCGTAAATTGCTGATAAAATTTACCAACAAAGCCAAATTCCGCCGGCGCGTGCAAGCAAATAACTTCATTGGCATATTGCTGTACTTTTTGCAAACTATCTTGCGCGCTTACTGGCATTGCTACAATTATTTTATTGGGATTTTCCTGCTGCACGAGGTCAATTGCGCAAAGCAAAGTCTGACCAGTGGCAATGCCATCGTCAGTTATGATCACATTTTTGCCTGTTAATGAGGCAGGTCGTTGCTGGCCAAAATATTGCTGATATCTTTTGGTTAACAACTCTCTAATTCTAGCCACCTCTTGTTTAATATGATCAGCCATCTGCTCTCTAAATCTCGGATCAACAAAAACACTATTGAGACTTGCCGAGCCAATCGCAAATTCTTTATTGCCCGGGTAGCCAATCTTTTTGGTCAAAATTACATCAAGCCCAAGGTTTAGCCTTGTTGCTAATTCATAGCCAGTCTGCACCCCGCCCCGAGGGATTCCTAATACTATCGTCTGTGGATCGTTAGCATATTGTGATAATTTTTGCGCTAACAAAGCTCCCGCTTCAAATCTATCCTTAAATATCATACACAACTCCTAATAAAGTTTAATATCTAATTTAAAGCTCTAATTATAATAATACACTATTCAGTTTAATTGTCAAGAAAAAATTTTAGATTTTTTTTAACCTGCTGCGATTGCCTCATCATAAAACTGCGCAATCATATCATAAACATCTTGATATCCAGGGGTAATATTAACTTTAGCACGAAATTGCGCCGAGTTTGCAATGCCGCCACTATACCAACCGATATGTTTTCGAGCTAATGGGATTGCTGTGCGCTCACCATAATGCTCCACCATGTCCTTAAAATGATTCAAAACAATGTCTTTTCTAGCCTTTAAATCTGGCTCTTGGTAAGTTTCACCTCTAAGTTCATGAGAAATTTTCGCAATCAACCAAGGCTTACCATAAGCGCCGCGGCCAATCATGACGCCATCCGCTCCTGACTGCTCCAGAGCTTTTTTGGCATCGTCGCTATTTTTAATATCACCATTGGCAATGACAGGTACTTCGACCGCTTCCTTAACATTTTTAATAAATTCCCAGTTCGCAACGCCGTTATACATCTGACAGCGTGTGCGACCGTGGACAGTAATCATCTTCGCCCCCAAATCGACGCATTTTTTCGCTAAAGATGGAGCATTGAGGTTTTGTGAGTTCCAGCCCATACGCATTTTAACTGTTACCGGAATTTTTACCGCTTTAACGACTGCATCAACAATTTCTGAAGCCAAAACTTCATCTTTCATCAGAGCTGATCCGGCCATGCCATTAACAACTTTTTTCACCGGACAGCCATAATTGATATCAATAATATCAGCTCCTAACTGCTCATTGAGCTTCGCCGCTTGCGCCATTACTTCTGGGTCGCAGCCTGCTAATTGCACTGAATTTGGGTAAATCATCTCATCTTTTTGGCACTTTTTCAAGCTCTCCTTGGTTTGTAAGATCATCGCCCTACTGGCAATCATTTCCGAAATTAACAACGGCGCACCAAAACTCTTGACCAATTTACGAAAAGGCAAGTCCGTAACGCCCGACATCGGCGCCAAAAGCACATTATTTTCTAGTTCAATATCACCAATTTTTATCATTTTATTGCTTTAATTAAAAAATGGGTAATTAATTATAGCATGAATAATGTTTTTTGTCAAGATTATCTGATTATAACCTTCTAGCAGCTCTATCTCGACCCCCTAATAGAGGAGCCGAACCTGCGCTATCTATACTTGGTTGTGGCTGTTTAATGGCAGCGCGAGGTCTCTTTTTGTCGCTTGCGATATCACCTTCAGCACTGATTTCATCTTCGACAATCTCCATTATTTTACCCACTCTGTCAATAACCTGTTGCAATTGTCTTTGAAATACTGGGTAATCTAACGTCATTTCTACTACTATATTTAATAACGCGTTATCATTTTCTTGCATTTTCTCTTCAAAAGCAGTCATTAATGATGACACTCCTTGAGTAATTGTAAAGATATTCAATAGCAAGATTGGTCTTCTAGCCTCAACAATTTGCGCAAAATCAAAGCCAGGAAGTTCTACTTGCTGCCCTGCGATTGTTTTATATTCTTTTTTATCTTCTGGTTTTTCTACATCATTAGTTAACATTCTACTTAAAGTATCAAGATCTACTTTTATTTGACTAAATGGTGTTGTAGTTGGCGTTTTATATACCTTCCCCCCTTCCTCACTTTCTTGAAGATGGATAATACCATTTCCCAACCTATTATCATAACTATACAGCTGATAAAATCCTTCCAACAAAACACTGTCACTAGCGCAAATTGGACCAGCAACCTCAGTGCCATAAATAAGATAGGGATCAATAAAATGCTCAGGATATTTTTCAACGTATTGCATAGATTTCTCAAATTCTTTTTCAATCATCTCTTCATAACTATACAGCTGACCGACGTCTTGCGTAAATTTCTCAAATGCTTTTACAATCAAATATGCAGACTCATCTTTATTTGGCAGTTTTGGATCTTTTAAATTTAACATCTCAACATGATCTAACTTCTCTTCAATACTACCTTTCACCAACAGCGTCGCGGATAAAAAATCCCTAATAATAGTTAGATAAATTTTAGCAGGCAGCACTGGCAGCACCTTTGACAACTTATTTAAATCATGATATCTTTCAGCGGTCCCGCCAAGTAGATCTTCACTAAACATCTTTTTGTTAGTTTTAACATACTGCAAACCCTCCTCTATAGCCGCAGCACCATCATCTCCAATTTTATTGGAATAAAGTGCTAATTTAGTTAAAGCCCTATTCTCCTTTAAATACCGAGCTATGACCCTAGCACCATCATCTCCGATTTGATTGCCCTGAAGATTTAATACAGTTAAAGTTCTATTCCACTGCAAAGCCTTAGCTATAGACGCAGCGCCATCATCTCCGATTCGATCACAATAAAGACTTAACTCAGTTAAGGTAGGATCGTTTTCACGCAACCCGGTCAAATAACCTTCAAATTCTTCCCCAAATTCTTCTCTCATTTTTATCGTCGATATTGTTTTTAATGATCTATTGCAAGATTTAAATTAATCTTAATTACAAGCTTAGTTGTGGTAATTAAAATGTAAAGGCCTTACTACCTTATCAGAAGAAGGTCGATTTACTGCACAGCAATATATAGTAAATCTCTTGACTTTTATAAGTGAGCGTTGTATAATATATTTAGGGTAAAATATAACCCCGCTCTTAATGTTAGTTTTGATATTAGTTTTAGCGGTGATTTATAGTATTTTTAGGCAAAAAAAGATCCTTGCAAGAGGCTGGGTGGTTTTTGAGGACTACAGCAAACATCGTCAATTACCTTGTAATTCCCTGCGAGCAAAGCAGCGACTCATGGCGTCGGGAAATGAATAGCCAAGAATACGAAGTGTAATCAGACCTAACAAAGTAGTTTTAATGCTGGGATTTTTTTCTGATGAAGGCATGTATGAACAATACTTGCCTGAAACCAAAAATAGTCTAGAGTCAAAAATACGAAGTTAATGGCGCTCCCGGTATGAATCGAACATACGACACATGGTTTAGGAAACCATTGCTCTATCCACTGAGCTACGGGAGCTTAGAAAAAAACTATTAACAATCATTTGTTTTCGCTTCATTGCTTTTCTCGCTTATGCTCGAAGACAATTCGCGCCTGGGGTATGCGTCGTCTTACGACTCCTGACCCTGCCCTTCTTTTAAAATGCTTACGCATTTTATTTTTGCTTAGCAAAAACCATTCAGTGCCCACTGAGCTACGGGAGCTTAGAAAAAAACTATTAACAATCATTTGTTTTCGCTTCATTGCTTTTCTCGCTTATGCTCGAAGACAATTCGCGTCCACCGATCCGCAGGAAGTTTAGAAAAAAAACTGCCGATACTTATTTTGCTTTCTAATGACAAAGCCTTTTAGCACCGAAATTTTGTCATTAGAATGAGTTTCTAGTGAGCATCATGTAGCTCAACCTACCTGTTGCGAACTAAAATTTATTCTAATGACAAAATTTCAAAGTTAATTAAAGCTTCAAAACCAAAGACCCCTTAGACTGCCCCGACTCAAGATCCTTATGAGCTTTAGCAACGTCCTTAAACTCATATTCGGTAACATGAGGCTTCAAAACGCCTTTTTTAATATTACTGAACAGCTCCGCCGCACCCAAGGCAAGCTCAATCCTATTTGCCTTATACATTGCAACTGAAGGTCTGGTAAGAAATAGCGAATTTTTTATCACATGACCCATATTAACATCTCTTTTGTCACCAGAAGATTCGCCGTAAAACAAACATATTCCCATTGGCCATAAAACACTAAGAGACTGGTCCAGGGTATCTTTACCAATACCATCATATACTGCGCCAACTCCTTCATTATTGGTTAACTCGAATACTTCTTTAACAAAGTCGGCATTCTTACGATTAATAACATAAGTGCAGCCATTTTCGCTAGCAATTGCCACTTTTTCATTGCCACTAACAGTACCAATAGTTTCGATTCCCAATGATTTTGCCCATTGACATAAGAATTGACCAACACCTCCAGCAGCTGAGTGCACCAAGATGCGCTTCGCCCTTTTAGCAATAAAAGCTCTAAATAAAAAAGAGTGAGCAGCTAAGCCCTTCAATAAGCTACCAGCAGCAACAGAATCCGAAATATAGCTTGGCACCAATACTAATTTTGATTTATCGATAATTCTTTTTTCGACATAAGCACCCATTCCTCCGGTACAATAAGCAACGCGATCTCCTTCTTTAAACTCAGAAACACCAGAAGCAACCGCTTCTACCACTCCGCACGCTTCCATGCCAAGTACAGCTGGCATTTTTTGCATCATTTTATACTGCCCTCTTCTAAAGCAGACATCAGTAAAATTAACACCAATCGCCGTATGCTTGATTAAAACATCATTTTTCTTAAATTTCTTTGGATCCTCGACCTGCTTAACTTTTAAAACTCCCGGTCCACCAACTTTATCAAAAATAATCGCTTGCATTTGTTTTAGATTTTAGTTTAAATAAAACAATCCATAATTAAATACTAAATAAAATATAAAAAAATGCAACACCAATCTCTATTTGTTTTCGACATTGAAACCATTCCTGACACTGATACCGCTAAAATATTACTCGATGACCAGAAAAGTAACGAGCACGAGCTGCGCCAAAATTTAACTGATTACCACCTCAAGCTCACCGACGGTAGAAATTCTTTCTTAAGACAGCCATTTCATAAAGTGGTCGCCATTTCTTTTTTAGAAGCCGACATTGTCCGCGATTATGACGGCGCCGAAAACTACAAAATTACCTCTTTAAGGACTGGTGGCGAAGAGAACTCTGATGAAAAAGAGTTGATCAAAGGATTGTTCTCCCACCTAAAAAAGAAAACACCGCGCTTTGTAAGCTATAATGGTCGCAATTTTGACCTACCAGTACTAAAATATCGCGCTATGAAGCACGAGATTAGCGCGCCATGGCTCTATAAAACTGGCGATAAATGGAATAATTATAATCAGAGATACTCTTTGGATTGGCACTGCGATTTAGCAGAAGCATTTTCCGATTTTGGCGCCTCTTCAAGGACTAAAATGAATGAAGTATGTGCTTGCGCCAACCTACCCGGCAAAACCGGCATTGATGGCTCGATGGTTACCGATTTTTACGATCAAGGTGAAATTGGTAAAATCAGAGACTACTGTGAAACCGATGTCGCCAACACCTATCTTTTATATTTAGTTTATCAACATCATACTGGCTCAATTTCTTCTGAGAATTTTTTACAAGCCAGAAAAGATCTCGCAGAGTTACTTGAAAAAGAAGGCAAAGAACGTCCGCACCTAACCGAATTCCTTAATGAGTGGCGCGAAATGGATGATAGATTTTAAGACTCTTATTTAACATTGTAACCTACTAAAATAGGCCGCAAAAATATAAGGCAGGACGACGCACCATTGCGTCGTGAAAATAAAGATAAAGATATAGCTACCCCGTCAGCCTTACGGCTGCCACCCCTTCAAGGAAGGGGAATTGAACTTAGCAAACTCAAGGCCTTCATCTACCACGGGCCCCCGTTCAAAATAATTTAAAAAAACTAGAACGGGGCGGTCGAACATTCGGCCGTGAAAAAACAATTAAACAATTTTTTATATTTTCACGGCGCACTAGCGCCGCCCCACCTTGTGGGGATCCCCATTTTTATAAAAAATTAAACAATTTTTTGTAAAAATACACTTGACTTTATTTTATATACAGTGTAT
>JBDOIV010000046.1:0-7177 GCA_047404215.1 Rickettsiales bacterium | reverse complement strand
TTTGTAGCTCTTTAAAACCATAGTTGTCGCCCAAAATTCGTGCCAAATCAACTATTTGGTTAAATTTTGCCAAATCCTCACCATGCAGATCTTTAGTGCCTCGAACTGTTTGCATCTTATTATCACTCATAGACAATATATTTAAACTTTTGACCCAATAAAATACTGGAAAAATATAATTATAATGCTATTATAATAGATCAAAGCTAAAAATCAAATATTTTACATGACGCAAATATCGAATATTCGTAATTTTTCAATAGTAGCTCACATCGATCACGGCAAATCAACTCTATCTGATCGCTTGATTCAAGATTGTGGTGCCTTGGAAGAGCGCGAAATGAGTCAACAAGTGCTTGACTCAATGGATATCGAAAGAGAGCGCGGCATCACCATAAAGGCACAAACAGTGCGCTTAAAATACCAAGCTAAAGATGGTCAAGAATATATGCTCAACCTAATCGACACGCCCGGTCACGTTGATTTTGCTTATGAAGTCAGTAGATCACTAGCTGCCTGTGAAGGTTCAATATTGGTCGTTGACTCAACTCAAGGTGTAGAAGCGCAAACTTTAGCCAACGTTTATCAAGCGATTGATAATAATCATGACATAGTTCCGGTTTTAAATAAAATCGATTTATCAGCTTCTGACCCAGAAAAAGCCAAAGAACAAATCGAAGAAGTAATTGGTATCGACGCCTCTGAAAGTATTTTAGTTTCCGCCAAAACTGGAGTTGGTATCAATGAAACATTAGAGGCAATAGTAGAAAAACTCCCTGCCCCACAAGGCAATCCCGAAGGAGAATTCAAAGCATTGCTGGTTGACAGCTGGTACGATACCTATCTTGGTGTAATAGCCTTAGTTAGAGTAATCGATGGCAAGGTCAAAAAAGGTCAAAAAATCAAGATGCTCTCCAGTGGTAACTCATACCAAGTTGACTCCGTTGGTTATTTTACACCAAAAAAGATTTTCTGCGATGAATTATGCGCTGGTGAGGTTGGCTTTATCAACGCTCAAGTTAAACAAGTTGCTGACTGCAATGTTGGCGATACCTTAGTTCATTCAAATAATGAAAACGCAGTTGCCCTTACCGGCTTTAAACCAACGCAAAGAGTGGTTTTTTGCGGCATTTATCCAATTGACGCTTCTGATTTTGAAAAATTTCGCGACGCTTTGACAAAGCTTCATCTTAATGATGCCAGTTTTGAATATGAAGCAGAAACTTCTTCAGCTCTTGGCTACGGCTTTAGATGTGGCTTCTTGGGACTATTGCACCTTGAAATTATCCTTGAAAGATTAGAACGCGAGTTCAACCTTGACCTAATCACGACCGCACCATCAGTAATTTACAAAATTCATGACACCAAATTAAGAAATCAAGATATTGGTGAAAAGGAAAGGGATCGCGCAGCACTTCGCGTCCACTCACCAGCCGAAATGCCAGATCCGCAAAAAATCGACTATATGGAAGAGCCGTGGATCAATGCTACCATTATGGTTCCAGACGAATATTTAGGATCAGTTTTAGAATTATGCACCTCAAAAAGAGGTGTGCAAAAGGACCTATCCTACGTTGGTGACCGCGCCATGGCTGTTTATCGCCTGCCGCTAAATGAAATTGTTTATGACTTTTATGACCGCTTAAAATCATGCACCAAGGGCTATGCCAGCTTTGATTGGCAAATTGACGGTTACGAGAGAAGTGACCTAGTTAAAATGTCAATTTTAGTTAATGGCGATCACGTTGATGCTTTATCACTAATAGTGCACAAAAGCCGCTCCGAAAGTCGTGGTCGCGCTTTATGTAAAAAACTCAAAGAGCTAATACCTAAGCAGATGTTTGCTGTTGCTATTCAAGCAGCAATTGGCGGCAAAATAATTGCTCGCGAAACAGTATCCGCATCAAGAAAAGACGTTACTGCTAAATGTTATGGCGGTGACATTTCCAGAAAAAGAAAACTACTTGAAAAACAGAAAAAAGGTAAAAAGAAAATGAAGGAGTTTGGTAATGTTGAGATTCCACAAACTGCCTTCTTGGCCGCTCTAAGGTTAGATGACGAGTAAAAAATAGCTGATAGTTTTGACGCAACATCTTACCGCGGCCTTTGCAACCGCCTTTTGCTTAACCTCTTAATCAAAAATCACCCAGCATTTTACAAAGCCCTTGGATGAATATTTTGACCGACAAATCTTTTTATTAACGCAAATCTTACAATCTATAAGTTATATATTTTACAGTAACGCAATCAAGAGAAGGTATATTTTTTAACTTATGAATTAATTATACAGTGTATATAGATAAAGTCAAGTGTTTTTTCATAATCAATCACTAGATCATTCGCAGCCCTATTTTACCAAAAAAAACTCATCTCTCATTTTGAGTCTTTGCGCCAATATGACTACCTACCACTGATTCAGCAGTGGGAGTTACGACTGGAGCAGGAACTTCTGCAGCCGAAGCAGGAGCCACACCTGAAGTAGATATCATTTCTAATTTAAGACCCGGTTTTTCCCTTGATACACTGGCTTTGCGCCTTTCATTTTGCATATACTCCTCCTGCGACATCCCAACGTCACCCGCTTCCTGCTCAAGATTAGGTAAAGGTATAAAGCCAGAAGTCTTTCTTTCGCTCTCTATACCCAGTTTTGCCATAATTGATTCATTGCCAGAACTCTTCGCAGCCTCTATTGCACCTTCTGTGATCTTAATTCCTGGCTGCTGCATCAATAGGTTCACCACCTCCTCTTTGCCGTAGGAAATAGCTATTTGCAATAACGATACTTTCTTATCTGCTCCGCCACCATCGCCATAGCTGTGAATCACGATATCTTTATTGCAGTCTAATAGTTCTTTTTCTAATAAATATTCCAACATTTGGTGACCAAACTCTTTACCCGTCAAATTCACCAAACATCCCGAAAACACGTCCTGGTCAATATCCTCCATCTTGGCTCCCATAGCTATAACCTTCTCAACAACATCAGTACCGCCAGAAGTACCGCCAGAATTAATAGCCACAATTATTGGTAAATTTCCCTTTTTATCTGCAATACTCGCAATATCTGGCTGTTTTTGTTGTAATTTTTCCATGACCTCTATATGTCCATATCTAGTAGTAGCGGTAAAAGCAGAATCATCGCTGTACACAGGCAAAGCCCCTTGTTCGAGCAATAGATTCACAGAATCAATATAACCTTTTGCAGCAGAAATTCGCAACACTTCAAATTTTACTTCCTCGCTAATACCATCACCTTGTGCATATCTCAAAGCGGATTCCATCATAGCTGTATTTCCATATTTAGCAATCAACTCCAAAGCGTTATGATTATCAACCTTAGTCGCAAGATTGATTCCTTTTTTATTACTAAGAAAGGCGTCCACCTTATCCATCCGGTCGGATTGAATAGTGATACAAAGAGCTTTTAAAAGCACACTATCCTTCAAATCACCCTTTATATTATCAAACTTTATCTTACTATAGTTTTTTACAAGAGCCCCAACTACTTCAGGAGTTGCAATTACACAAGCTACCAACAGTGGGTGAGCATCATTGACAACAGAGACCTTGATACCTTTTGCCCTTATATCCTTAATAGCATCAGCATAACGCAATACATCAGCGCTACAATTCAATGCTAAATGCTTAGGATTAACAATCTCTGCCGGTTTCATCTTACAATCATCCAGCAAATATTTCATAGTTTCATTTGCCACTCCTTTAAGTGCCATTATCAAAGGATGGATGCCGTCAGTTTTAATTTCTACTGCAATTTTATCACTCAAATATTTAATTGCTTTAATTTTGTCATTAAGAATCAATAACCCTAATGGAGAGAGTTTAGCAACGGAGGATAATTCGCTTTTATATTGCGCAACAATTGCTTGATCTTCAAATTCAAAATGATTACCAGCAG
Source organism: Rickettsiales bacterium (assembly GCA_047404215.1). GTDB lineage: Bacteria > Pseudomonadota > Alphaproteobacteria > Rickettsiales > UBA1997 > CAMCFD01. Next base: position 3,261 of record JBDOIV010000046.1, on the reverse strand, counting down.
CACCATCTGCGCGATAGGACTCAAAATCACCATCTACAGAATACATATTTAACAATTCTGATAATAACTCCGGAGCAATAATTGACCTACCAACTACCCCATCAATAACTTCGATGAAAAATTCCTGATCATAGCAATCGCTTAAATTAAATAACAATCTAAATAAAAGTTCGTTACGATCAAAGCCTCTTGATTCATCAGACCATGCATTATTATCTGGATTGGTGATAGTCTTTATTAAGCCTTGAAACTGACCTACAGTTAACCTACCGATGCTTTTTTTAAAAAGTTTATCAAACAAACCCTCATCACCGACTTTAAGCGCAGTTTGTAAAACAGCAATATAATCCTTAGATATTAGCATTGACTGATCACCAAACCAAACCCCCTCTATCAGTATATTAAATAAATCCTTGCTAGCAGGAGGAATGTCGCAACCTTTCGTTAATTCACGATCAGGAACAAAAGACTTTAACATGTATTGTAACGAAGTCTCTTTTGAGCCACTTTTAACTTTAAAGTTAATACCATCAGCCATCTGTGCAGCGCGCAACAATATTTCATGAGCAATCACATCTTGCGCAAAACCCTTAAAAAATAAGCCCCTTTGCCACAACTTACTTTGCGCAACATCATCAATAGTCCTGATCTGCCTATCGACATCGACTAAAATCTGCGCACGATCATTAATATTCTCTTCACTTACTGACTCCGTCAGCTTCATAAGTAAGGCTTGTAACCTGTCCCCATCGCCACTTTCTATTACTGACAATAGATCTTCTTTTTTAATTTCCGCATCATCTATATCGGTCTCACCATCAAGATCTGCACCTTTATTCAATAACAATTGCACCACCCCTACGGAACCAATTTCAGCAGCATAATGCATAGCGGTATATCCAATCTCATCTCGATAATCAATAAATCGCAAAAACCCCTCTTCACTTAAGCGAGATTTAACATCTTTGAGTACCCTCTCCACAACCTCAGTATCATCAAATTCACAAATCAAGTGTAATATTGTGCGATCTGACGACAGACGTATCTCATCAAGTGCAGCACCAGACTGTTCTTGCTCAATGGCGCTTTGAGAATCTTCATCAGTATATTTTTCTAACAAACTCCTTAACATATGTTTAAAAATTCATTAATATTGATCACCAGATTATATAGCTTCATGAATATTGTCAACTTATAAATATCTATATGAACAATATTCATATAGATTATGATACAACGTATAATAATTAATGTCAATGATTTTTTTAATTTTTTTTACTAGATACAAAATATTGAATCTTATTACCTTTCCAACTCCCTCTCGCCTTCTAATTGTGAGTGACCTTGTGGGGTAACGGCGGGTTGAGGCTCTATTACTTCTTCAAAGCCACCAAATACAACTTCTCCATAAGGAGGAAAGCTAGCTAAACGCCGCTCTTCAGTTGATAATCCAACCTCTACCAGAGTTTTTGCTAAACTCCTGGCCTCGGTTTTTTTATGTTCAAGCCTCGATACTGCTTCACAAGATAGTATTGCCTTATCTCCTAAACCCTCTTTTTGATACTGTGCTAACAAGAATTTTGCCTCAGGAACGCTTTTGGCAACTATAGGTGGCATTGCTGCAGCCATCTCTATTAATGTATATAACGATTTCATAGGGGGTGACGTCACCGTATTACAATCATCAATCATGTCTAACATCATAGACGCTTTGATAACGTCAGGCCCATCCATTTCTTGCAAAGATGACTTCAAATTCTCCATGTCATTGCTCAAAATATATTGGGCAATTTCTTGAATTGCGCTTCCGCATTCTACAATAGTATCTCCTGCAAAACATCTAACAAGACTTTCTGAATTTTTACTATTTTCATTTCTAAAAACGGCAAAAAATACTCTTTTTATATCCAAATCTGTATCAATACAATTTTCAACCAATACCATCATTAATTCCGGGGCAATAGCGCCTTCTTCATGAGCCGCTAAAACTTTATCAAGAATACTGCAAATACCACGGTTAGGGACAAATATTCTTAACTGTAAATCCTTAAAGTTAAAACCTTTTAAAGCCACCAATGAATTAAAACCATCCAAAGATCTTGTTGCAACTGCAAAAATCGCCTCTGCTTTATCATCTTGCGGCAAGGAAGTTATTTTATTAGTTAACCATTTTTGCGCTTCTTGAGTCAAAGGACGCCCTCGAAGCACATCCCCATCCACAGCATGAGCCAATACCATTTTAGCTAAATTTTCACCACTTTCTTTAAAATCAAAACCCCTACGATAGGCTATATCAGCAATTTCTACAACATCCTCAACGTCAATTGAGAAAAATGGATTATCCACTTTTTCAAGCAAAGTGTTAAGAATCCTGTCATCTCCCCTGTTAGCTGCAGCTACTAACATTGATCTATAAATATCGTTATTGAAAGGAGCGTGATGCAATAAAGAATCCGCCAAATAGTCATTCAAACCCTCTACCTCCCCTGGAGATTTTAAAAGACCCAGTAGGGTTCGTGATCGACGCTCTTCTTCTGATTGTGATGATTTTTCAATAGTAGCCTCTCTTGCAGATTCCAAATCTTGATCAACAACTTTCGCTTCCAACCCTTCTGCAGATTGTTTTTTAAGAGCAACAATCAACTCTTGTACATTTGCCGTAGTTTTACTTAGAGCCTCATTATCTGTATCGCTATGAGCAAAACTACCCAATCTAGCCAATCTTCTTAATACTAATTGCGATGTAGCCAAAGGGTCTCCAGAACTAGCAATTTCAACAAAAAACTCGCGACCCGGCATTTTGCCATCGATATATCCTAATGCATCTTGCGTTTTCGAAGATAATATTAAGCTTACTAGCTGCGAAATATATTTACTTTTCGCAACTGGAGACTCAGGATATCGATGTTGTTCGCGAGGAGGGGTAGAAGGTAAAGCGGAATTTTCTTGAAGCATAACTATAAAGCAATAATACAATAAAACAATAAAGCGATAAAGCGATATAACCTACTCAACATTATTATCCAAAACTTAACTTGTCAATAAGAAATCTCTTTTTTTATTTTTTAAAACATAAAATAAATATTACGGGCATAAAAAAACCCCTCCTGACAATTATCAAGAGGGGTTTTAGAATTTTGTTAATTAAAAAGTAATTAAATACTATTTAATAATCTTAGATACAACACCCGCACCAACGGTTCTTCCACCTTCACGGATAGCGAAGCGAAGACCCTCTGCCATAGCAATTGGGTGGATAAG
>JBDOIV010000045.1:0-2016 GCA_047404215.1 Rickettsiales bacterium | reverse complement strand
GGCAGCGTCAGATGTGTATAAGAGACAGATATATAACTATCTATAACACAAAAACACACATACATGATTATTTAGAAACTCTTAGAAAAAAATAATAAATAAATTAAATAGTTTTGCAAAACTCTTCGACAATGTGTATATTGTGTAACACCAATTAAATGAATCATTAAACAGAATCGTTCACTTAATAAATATATCACATCAAAAGAATTAATCATTAAACAGAATCATTCACTTAATATATATATAACTATCTATAACACAAAAACACACATACATGGATATTTAGAAACTCTCAGAAAAAAATAATAAATAAATAGTTTCGCAATTCTCTTCGTCAATATGTATATTGTGTAATCATTAAACAGAATCATTCACCTAATATATATATAACTATCTATAACACAAAAACACACATACATGATTATTTAGAAACTCTTAGAAAAAAATAATAAATAAATAGGTTTACAATACGCGTCGTCATTGTGTATTTAATGTACATCGTCCCCGCTCCTGCAATCATCAATCATTGGTGCTCTCTGTGCAGGTGCATCATCTTCTTACATTATCTATAGATCACCGTCGCACTGATTAAATTAGAAGTACAAAGAATAAATAAATAGAAATACCAATAAATATATTACATTCTATAGAATCAAATCAATAAAGTTATCGCCCTCTACATTGCTATTCATTTGCAGAGCATTCACCGTCTTACATTATCTATAGAGCACATTCGCACTGATTAAATTAGAAGTACAAAGAATAAATAAATAGAAGTACCAATAATGTATTACATTCTATAGAATCCTAATCAAATAAAGTTATCGCCTTCTCCCATCATTATTTAATCATACATCATATATCGTCTCCCTAAGTTGGCGGCAGCGAGTTCTCACGAGCTTTATCTTGTTAAATTGGAATAATTATATCTCCGAGAAAATGACGAGAAGATTGAGAAACTCACGAGAAAATGGAACCAAACAGCTAATCATCCTATATTAAAATAAGTTATCGCCCTGAATGCAACATTGCTATTCATTTGCAGAGCATCATCGTCTTGCAGTATCTATGGAGCATCATCACACGCTGATTGAAAGAGGAAAGAAGAAAGATTAAAATATCAATGAAATCCTGTTCGTTCAAGAGAGAGCGAGACATAAATGGCAGTGGAACTTGCCCCCCATAAAAAAAAAGCAAGGGAATGGATTTAATTGTATAATTTTAGGAATTTTGGCTGACGTGCATTCACCGTCTGCGTGCGCGTGTTTTTAAGTGCGTATGTACATGCAGGCGTTTGCGTAATGGTAGCACGTGTATGGTTTCAGTTGGCCAACGAGGGGAACCCTCGCCTTTCCCAGCCTTTGGCAGCATCAGAAGCACGGAATACACTAATCTCCAAGCCCGGGGGGAGGTGCGACAAGTCAGGAAACGGTTCGGCAAGGTTTTCGCAGATCCTCAAGTTCAACGTCTTGAGCTTGGTCAACTTTGCAATGGATTGAGGAAGTTGTTTGAGTTTCGAGCAGGACTCCAGATTCAACTCTTCAAGGTTGACCAACCCTGCCACGCCCGTTTCAGGCAACGTCTTAAGGTTTTTGCATTCGGACAAGTTCAACATCTTGAGCTTGGCCAACTTTGCAATGGATTGAGGAAGTTGTTTGAGTTTCCTGCAGTTGCGCAGATCCAACACTTCGAGGTTGACCAACCCTGCCACGCCCGTTTCAGGCAACGTCTTAAGGTTTTTGCAGTAGCTCACGTTCAACATCTTCAAGTGCGTCAACTTAACAATTGAGCCTGGCAACGTTTCAATATCGGATCCGGCAAGTGTCAACACATCATTAGTGTACGTGCTGATAGTGCCATCAGCAATCATCTTCATCGTCTTTTTACGATTGGCCAACGAGGTGAACCCTAGCTTTTCCCAGGCTTTGGCAGCATCAGAATATTGAGAACTATAGACTCCGACGTCGATCTCCAAGCCCGGAAGGAGGTGCGACAAGTCAGGAAACGGTTCGG
>JBDOIV010000044.1:0-1404 GCA_047404215.1 Rickettsiales bacterium | reverse complement strand
AGCCATGGCATGGCCACCACCTTCAATCAGTAATTCTTGCATTCGCGCTTGCAAAATTGCGCCGCCAAAATCAACGCCCTTGATCGAACGACAGCTCGCCTTACCCTTGCCATCATCAAGTGATATTACTGCCACTGGCTTACCAAATTTATCTTTTAACCGAGAAGCGACAATACCGATCACGCCAGGATGCCAGCCATAGCTAGCAGCAAAAATCACATCATCATCAACACTAAAACCACCAACGCCATTTTCTAAATTATCAATCGCCTGATTAAGAACGTTTATCTCAATCTCCTTGCGATCAATATTGAATTTATTTAATTTCTCAGCGATTCCGCCAGTAAATTCTTCACAGTTTGAGGCCAATAAATTTGCCCCCAGATCAGACTTACCAACACGACCACCTGCATTAATCCTAGGCCCCAAAACAAAACCTAAATGATAAGCTGAAGGTGTTTCATCTAAATCAGCAACATCAAATAAGGCCCTAATCCCAACATTCTTACGCTGCTTCAAAATCTTCAACCCTTGTGATACCAAAGCGCGATTCAAGCCAGTCAACGGCATTACATCACAGACAGTTCCAAGCGCTACCAAATCAAGCAAAGCCATCAGATTTGGCTCTTTTTTATCCTGATAAAAACCTTCTTCGCGCAACTGTTTATTAACCGCTACCGCCACTAAAAAAGATACCGTCGCGCCGCAAATATTCTTATGCTCAAAATTTTCATCAATACGATTAGGATTAATAACCGCCAGCGCTTTTGGCTTCTCAGTAACACCAATATGATGATCAATAACAATAATATCAAGCCCAGCCTCATGCGCTTTTTGCAATGGCTCAAAAGCAACAGTTCCACAGTCAACAGTAATCACTAGATCAGTACCCTGCTTTTTTAAATCAACTAACGCCTTAGCATTTGGCCCATAGCCTTCCAAGATACGATCGGGAACATAAATTCCAACATCAACTCCAAGATCAGCAAAGAATCTTTTCAACAACGAAGAGGAGGTCGCGCCATCAACATCGTAATCCGCAAAAATTGTAATCTTTTTATTATTTTTAACCGCCTTAATAATGTGACTAACCGCCAGATCCATGTCCAGCAGCTCAAAAGGATTCGGCAAACTAGTTTTAATCGATGGATTCAAAAACTCTTCAACATCATCGAGCTCAATATTTTTAACACATAACAGTCGCGACACCGCATCACCAAGATCCTCATATCTTTGCTGCAGGGTCAACAATTGTCGCTCATCGATAAATTTCTCCTGCCAGTTTTTACCCAAAACTGATAAATTATTTGTTGCCACGTTATGACTTCTCATTTTTGGTGTGTTTTTATTACAATTTTATTCATTTTTTTAAATTACTTATTCCCAATTATCAGTTGCTTGGGG
>JBDOIV010000043.1:0-1026 GCA_047404215.1 Rickettsiales bacterium | reverse complement strand
CTCTTTTATATATTTATTATTGTACAAAAAAACAGCTGTAAATGTCTACATTCACTAATAGGACGATCAAGTCTACCTATGATCAGTTATTACACATAGAAAATGAGAGAATCCAAAATGGATTAGGATACACTCGTTTAACCGCTTCTTTAGATTTATCAGGTTCAACTGCACTTACAGGATCATTATTTGTAAGTGGAACAACTGCTTTTACAGGAGCTGTAAGTTTATCTGGAGATTTAATTATAGATGGTACTGCCTCTATTGCCTATTTAGTAACTACTTATGAATCTGCTTCTATTATATATGCTAGTGGTTCTACTAAGTTTGGAGATTCAACAGATGATACTCATGAATTTACGGGTAGTGTAACTATATCAGGTTCTTTAAATAGTCCTTATATTAGTGGTTCATTTAGTGGTTCATATCAAGGTGATGGATCAGGTTTAACAGGAACTATTACTTCATCACATGCAGTAACAGCAAGTCATGCTATTTCATCTAGTTATGCTGTTTCTTCTAGTGAAGCAACATTAGCAACAAATATATTTGTAAATCCTGATAATAGTGATGCTAGTACAAATTATGTTTTATTTGCTCAAGGTACATCTGGTAGTCATAGAGCTAATACAGATGATGTTCTTACTTATGTTCCATCTACTAATACATTAACAGCTACTAAATTTATAGGTGCATTAGAAGGAAATGCAACATCAGCAGATACAGCCTCAGTAGTATTAGGTACGATTACTTCAGCCTCTTTTGCAGTTACAGCTTCATATGCTGAAAGTCAATCAGTAATAAACATAACATCGGGTACATTTGCCTCAAGTGGTGATGGTCCATTTACTGGTTCATTCTCTAGTAGTAGAGTTTCTATGTTATCCGGATCATTTACTGGTTCATCTACAGGTTCATTTACTGGATCATTTTTCCAATCACATCCTAAAGCCGTAAGGAATTCTCCATATTTTTCAGCTGCAGCATGTATCATTGTTTCTTTATCTACAGAGGAAAGTGGATAAC
>JBDOIV010000042.1:0-1149 GCA_047404215.1 Rickettsiales bacterium | reverse complement strand
ACTATAAGGGTTGCATCTTAAAATTCTGTATATTCCAAGCAGGCACCCCTTAACTACCCCCTTCCTTTTTACCGCCTCAACAAAATATTGAGAGCATGTTGGATTAAATTTACACTTTGATTGACCAAACATGATCGAAATATATTTTTGATAGAATCTAACCAGTAAAACTATTAGCTTTACAATATATTGTTTTATCATTATTTAACCCTCCTTTTTATAAACTCCAATTACAGATAATGCAAAGCAAATAATCACCGCCAACCAGGTCGAAATAAAGATTGGCAACATTCCAGCAACTCCTAGCGCCCTTATGAAGTTGGTAAATATATATACTGCTAACCCGACAGCGGCACCTAGCGATAGCTTCAATGCAACATTATCATTTCTTGCATTGCTGATTGCAAAGAATAATGAAAATATTGTCATGATTGAAAACAATATCGGCAAAGAAAGAAGGTAGTTTAACTGCACTAAAAGCTTTCTTGATGACAGACCAAGCTCTTTCAAATCCCCTATTACCAAAGGTATGGAAAACATTGAAAACATCCTTGCCTCTTCAAAATTACTTAAAAATTTACTAGAGAATGTTTGGTAGTCTAAATTTGTAGAAATCTCTAAATTACTATATTTTTGATTTATAACATTAGCTGCGCTAACGTTGGCAGTTGGGACTCGCCACTTTTTCTCTTCTAAAAACATTTGCCTTGAGTTAATCTTTTTGTAAAATCTTTGCTCGTCATTAAAAAACCAAATAGAGTTATCTACAAGCTCAATTTTATCTTTGTACAGCATATTTGATTTAATTATTATATAGCCCTTGGCATGATCAAAGTTTTCCTGCTTAATCCAGATGCCAGTCTTAGGACTCAAAACCTCTCTTGGTTGATCGATTACCCCAATATTCTCTTCGATATTAACTGCCGTTTTATATGCATGAATGCTTATTGTATTAAAAATAGTAATCCAAAAAACCCCCATTATAAAAGATGTAATAACCAAAGGTGCCGCAAAATGCCAAATAGAGTATCCTGAGCATCTTATTATCGTTATCTCATTGTTTGATGATAACAAATAAACAGTCAGTAATGATGAAAATAATACTAAAGAAGGCGAAATTGAGTTAATAAAATCTAATGACTTCAGCGC
>JBDOIV010000041.1:0-1169 GCA_047404215.1 Rickettsiales bacterium | reverse complement strand
CTTGTAGGTGGTGTTGGGTCATCAGCTCTAACGTGGAAAGAACAATTTTTACTGATTGTAAGTCACCGACAATATGAGCTACTAAAACAGCAAAAAATGAGAACACTAATTCGCAGCTTGTATATTATGCAATGCAAATCCTTTCGTCTTCTCCGGATCATTGCCTTATGCTAATGGTGCATCCTTTTCCCGTTCCGTATGTGTATTATATATATTCATATGATTTCATCATGCTTGCGTCAGGATTTGGCAACGAACCAATGGTGCTATATCGAGGCCGGAGTAAGTTGTCAATTCTATTTGTGCCTGATCCTAGTGTACTCTTCTTTTTTATTGTGAATTAACTTGATCCTTGTGTTGTTTGCTTCTTTTCTTTTCCTTTCTTTTCCCTTTTCCATTTCAATAGAACGCTGTAGGACTGCATAGCGAATTGCTTCTGATCCGGCATTGTACTTTGAAACATGAATCGGCAATACTTTCCCTCGGCGGAGGTGGATCTTGCTTCAGCTTCGGCGCAGTATATAATCCCAGGTGTACTACATTTGAATGGAATATTACAAGAAAGTAGCCTTACCCACACACCATTCTGCCAGGACAAGGAAGAGCTGTGCTTAGCTTTCCAACGGTATATTGGACGACCAGTGTATGTTCTAACGGCATTTAATATTTTTTTGGGATACCTAAATTTCGATTTTGGTACCCTTATGCTATTACCATAAGTAAATATGTTTATGAAAAGTCTAGACAAGGACTATTATATATATAATTAAGCTTTTTTCTATATATTCCAAGTTGCTCTGTCTGGGTAACAGGTAAACTAGTGGTAGATCTAATCATCTTAGGTTAGGTTAGGGTTTTAACTAACCCTATAGTTTGTCATAACTTGTTATAACAGTATTAAATTAAGCAGAACTCACGGACTGGCACGGTGTGCACTAATTATTTCCAAGAAAGTTACATATTGTGATATAAAGGTTAACAGCTCGCAATAATCCATTAGGCTTAGTCTTAACGAGACTGTACAGGAAAAAAAAACGTTTATAAATACTTATTATACTCAGAACATCATATTAATTAGGGATTCTCACTTTATATCACAATATGTAACTTTCTTGGAAATAATTAGTGCACACCGTGCCAGTCCGTGAGTTCTGCTTAATTTAATACTG
>JBDOIV010000040.1:0-1040 GCA_047404215.1 Rickettsiales bacterium | reverse complement strand
GGTTTACACTGCGTTAAATCAATAATTTTGGAAAGCAATAGATCTATTGATAGGATACTGTGTACCAATAAATCACTAGATGAAATCAGGACAGCTTTTTCAAACCCCTTGACATGCGTAATATCGGCATTGGATTCGCCTGCAAGCCCTATACACCAATAGTCATATTTCTTTATTTTTTGTAAAAAACTATTTATATTAGGTGCAATATATATCCTTACTTTTTCATAATTTCCTGAAGCAGCCTTTACCATTGTGGCAGTTTCTCCAGGGAAAAAGGTTTCAGGAACAACTATATTTCGCAACCCGAATGCAGCAGCACTTCTAATAATAGATCCAATATTCTGAGGATCGCTTAATTGATCCAATACCACTATATTACCAATATCAACATTATCCATTTGCGAAATTAACTCATCAGAAGATATTAATGGATTCTTAGAGCACAATATTGCAACATTTTGATGGTTTTTGTTACTATCCAATTGATTGGTGATGATACTTTTATCAACTACATCAATCTTATTAAGTAGACCATTACCTTTCGAACTTGCAACAATAGCTGTCCTGATTTCATCTAGTGATTTATTGGTACACAGTATCCTATCAATAGATCTATTGCTTTCCAAAATTATTGATTTAACGCAGTGTAAACCATATAGCCAAATTTTATTCATAACCAACTACCTATATTCATCTAAAATTACCACTTCTTTGTTTTTAATAACACTTTCAACAAGTTTCATCATAACCTCTTGCGTTAGCAGCGCTTTTATTTCCTTTTTATATTCTTCATCTAACTTTGGTACAATCGCTAAACGAGAATTGCTATTTTTAAAAATAACATATTTTTTATCAATTTTTTTCATCAATAATTTTTTTCCTTTATCAAAGCCCGCCAAAACATCTTCATCTATATAATTCTCAATTACATAGTCACTATCAATATATTCAATATCCTTATTTTTCAAGGACTCCTTAGAATAAGATTTAAATCTATAATCAAGATATTTTGGCTTAGATTTATTTAACCTAGTAAA
>JBDOIV010000039.1:0-22920 GCA_047404215.1 Rickettsiales bacterium | reverse complement strand
TTGCTAAATAAGTGGTAATAGCAGCAGTTAATGTAGTTTTACCATGGTCAACGTGGCCAATAGTACCAATATTAACGTGTGGTTTTTCTCTTGAAAAAGTTTCTTTAGACATAGCTTAAATTGTTAAGTTTTTATAAAAGTTATTGTTAAAATTCAATTTTACATATTTAAAAATAAAATGCAAATGATTATTTATTAAGCTAAATAGAGTAGTTTCATTATTAAAAAACAGCTTTTTTTGACGTTTTTTCGCAAATAAGGCTAAAAAATATCTTGGTTAATTAATAAATTTGACTTATTGTAATTTAGATGCTATAATTATAAACGTAACCTAGAGGCGACATTTTATGATGAGTTTCAAGGGTATATAACCTAGATTTTATAGTATCTCTTTAATTAATAACTATTGCATATACATAAAATTGATTTTAATTAAAATCAGACAATAGGTAAATTATTAATTATTAAACATTTAAAACATGACTGACCAATTAAATACAGGAACCGTAAAATTCTTCAATGAAGAGAAAGGGTTTGGATTTGTTCAACAAGAAAATGGACAAGATCTTTTTATTCACAAATCAAATATTGATGATAGCGTTTCTACACTTAACGAAGGAGACACAGTTTCTTTCGAGGTAAGAACCAGTCCTAGAACTGGCAAGCCAGAAGCTTTCAACTTGACATTCGCCTAAAAAAGACGTTTGGCGTAATTTTTTAATAATTTTACGCCTCATCTCTCGTCAATATCTTAACAAATATCCTTAGGTTACTTTACATGCAATGGTAACCAGCAATTTCCTATTAATTGCTATTGCTGCGGCAATATAAATTGCATTAAACTAATCTAAAATTTATGAAAAGCTTTACCGACCTTAACTTAGACAAGAAAATACAAAGTAACCTAGCACAAAAAGGCTATGGTCAACCAACCCCAATCCAAGAACAATCAATTCCCTATATCCTAGAAGGCAAAGATTTACTAGGTATAGCGCAAACCGGAACTGGCAAAACTGCCGCCTTCGCACTACCGACTATAAGCAATTTAATCGCAAACAACAAACCTTGTGGCAAGAAAGGTGTAAGAGCACTAATTCTTAGTCCGACAAGAGAATTAGCGTCGCAAATTGCCGATAACATCAAATCCTACAGCAAGGGGCTAAACCTGAGATATTTAACAATATTTGGCGGTGTCAGCATTCACAACCAAATCAAACACTTAAGCAGGGGAACTGATATTTTGATTGCCACTCCTGGTCGTTTAATAGATTTAATAAATAGAAGAGCTATCGATATCAGCGGTGTAGAAACCTTGATTCTGGACGAAGCGGATAGAATGCTTGACATGGGATTTATTGGAGACATTAGAAAAATCGCAGCAAAAACCCCTGGCGACAGACAAACAATATTGTTTTCAGCTACAATGCCGAGCAATATCACCAACCTTGCCGAATCTTTACTAAGAGATCCAATTAGAGTAGAGGTAGCAAAAGAATCTACTACTGCTGAAAAAATTGATCAAAAAGTTTACTTTGTTGATAAAGGTAATAAACCAGAGCTTTTGAAGCACGTGCTGCAAAGTGAAGAAATGGAGCATGTTTTAGTCTTCTCCAAAACCAAATATGGCGCCGATCGAATCGCCAAAAGACTTGAAGATGAATCGATCAAATCTGCTGCAATACATGGCAACAAAACTCAATCTGCTCGCGAGAGAACCCTTAAGAGATTCCGAGAAGGTAAAATAAAAGTTTTGATTGCTACCGATATTGCTGCTAGAGGAATTGATGTTTCGACAATTACTCATGTAATTAACTACGATCTACCCCAAGACCCAGAGAGCTATGTTCACAGGATAGGTAGAACCGCCAGGGCTGGTAGAAAAGGTCACGCCCTCACCTTCTGCGACAAATCAGAGATTAATAATTTAAAGGCGGTTGAAAAAACCATTAACTTAGAAATTGCAGTTGATAATGATCAGCCATATCATGATGATAGCCTTGCAAATAGAAAATCAAAATCAGGAAGCTCTAGATCGAAACCAAGAAAAATTTCATCTGGAAGCTCTAGAAACTCTTCCAGATCAGAAGGCGGCTTCAAAAGAAGAGATTCTGGCGATTCAAGAAGGTCTGAAGGTGGCTTCAACAGAAGAGATTCTGGCGATTCAAGAAGGTCATCTGGCGATTCAAGAAGGTCATCTGGTGACTCAAGAAGATCAGAAGGTAGCTTCAACAGAAGAGATTCCGGCGATTCAAGAAGGTCATCTGGTGACTCAAGAAGATCAGAAGGTAGCTTCAACAGAAGAGATTCCGGCGATTCCAGAAGGTCATCTGGTGACTCAAGAAGATCAGAAGGTAGCTTCAACAGAAGAGATTCCGGCGATTCAAGAAGGTCATCTGATGACTCAAGAAGATCAGAAGGTGGCTTCAACAGAAGAGATTCCGGCGATTCCAGAAGGTCATCTGGCGACTCAAGAAGATCATCTGGCGATTACAGAAGGTCATCTGGCGACTCAAGAAGATCAGAAGGTAGCTTCAACAGAAGAGATTCCGGCGATTCCAGAAGATCAGAAGGTGGCTTCAACAGAAGAGATTCTGGTGATTCTAGAAGATCATCAAATAGCTCGAGACCAAAAAGCGGCAAAAAGTGGTAATATCCAAGAGTTTCCGCAGCTATCACTAAAGAGCGTTAGGGGTTATTGCACAACCCCTCAACCCGTCATTAAAAAATATTAAAACGTTTTACAGTTTCTTTGTGATGAACCTGATATTTCTTCAGTCGCAAGAAACTCTAAGTCACCATCAACCTAGGTCCTCACTTACAGGACAACGATTAGCATCCAATACACTCCACAATTAAATATTGACAATTAACAAAATATCTGTAACTATCTATTGTTTATTATTAATTTAATACAAAGATATGTCCAAAGAAGAAATATCAAATCATACACAATCCACCGGAAATAGCAGATTAATAGGAACTCTTAATGACATGTTGCATCGGCTTGCTGTCATAGAAGAAAGAGCAGTTGCAGCAGAAGCAAGAATTGCTGAATTAGAAAAAGAAAGGAATAAAAAGGAAGCTAGAATTAACGAATCCTTACTTAATATATCTGGAAATGATCTCTCTTCACCGATTATGCCAGAGGAGTTACTAATATCACTGGGCGCCAATCCATCTCCGCCCCTAATAAATGCAATTAAAACTAATGGATTTGGTAGTTATAATTTTGTTGAATCGACACTAAAATCCATAAGAACCTTTCATCCAGACGACGGAGATTATTTTGATATAAATAAAATTTATTCCGATGGTAATACTTTAATGTCATTAGCTATTGCCAAAGGAAATGGGAGAATAACAGGCCTCCTGCAAAGTTATGGCGCCAAAACACCTGAGCAATTAGCACAAGATGTTGCTGGCATTGACTATGGCGGAGGTAATGCTGCTGCTGATGAAGGTCGATCTGACAATCATACCGGCGGTGGTGGCTCTGCTGAAGAGGATCGGCCATTGGCAAAAAAAGCTAAAATACAGCTTAATCATAACCCACCAAAGGAACCGTTACAATCCCTGCACACTGGTAATGCCGCTAATGCTAGCAAATCAAACCAAAGTGCCGCTGGGGGTAAGGCCCTTTATCAGATAAAGCAAGAACAAAATACAACATCTGGAGGCGGAGAAGCTGCTAATCGAAACCCACAACAGCCCTCCACCCGCACTCAGAAACCCAATACTCCTCAAAAATCCACAGTGGAAGGGCAACATAAGAGGTAAAAGATTCGCCACTCGCAAGAAGTTAATAGAAGACTCGACAACCCACTCCCCATGCCATCACCTGCTATGAGCACTCGCCCTGCCTAATGAAGCAACCTAAACAAGACGGAGAACCATTTCGCCGTAAAGAAAAAATATTCTAGTGATGAAATTATAAGTTATTTTAACGAAGAGACTTTGTTGCTAGAGTGTTTTTCTTTCGAGCGTCATGTAGCAACCTACTTGACCGAGAAAAAAAATACTCTAGCGACAAAATTATTTGTTGTAGTACATTTCGAACTCAACTGGGTGCGGTATATGCTCATACCTTTCAACTTCCTGCATTTTAAGATCTATATAAGCGTCAATTTGCTCAGTTGTGAAAACGCCACCTTCTAGTAAGAACTTATTATCTCTTTTTAGAGCTTTTAGTGACTCACGAAGTGATCCTGCTACCGTTGGAATTCTCTTAAGCTCTCTATTTGAAAGATGGTATAAATCCTGATTTCTTGGATCACCGGGATGGATCTTGTTTTTGATTCCATCAATACCAGCCATTAAAAGAGCAGAAAAAGTCAAGTAAGGGTTGCCAGCTGGGTCCGGGAATCTAGCTTCAATTCTTCTGGCATTTTCATTATTAACATGCGGAATTCTAATTGCAGCAGATCTATTGCAAGCTGAATAAGCTAGCATTACTGGCGCCTCAAATCCCGGGATCAATCTTTTGTAACTATTAGTGGTAGCGTTAGCAAAAGCATTGATCGCCTTAGCATGCTTAATGATTCCGCCAATATAATACAAAGCAGTCTCAGAAAGGTTAGCATGACTTTCTCCCTTAAAAAGGTTTTTGCCATTTTTAAAAATCGACTGATGAACATGCATACCAGAGCCATTGTCATTATATATTGGTTTTGGCATAAAAGTAGCAGTTTTACCATAGCTTTGAGCCACATTATGCGTTACGTATTTGAATTTCTGCATATTATCAGCAGTTTCTACCAAAGTACCATACTGAAAACCAATCTCGTGCTGCGCATTAGCTACCTCATGGTGATGAAGTGCCGGCTTAATACCAACTTGACGCAAAACATCAATAATTTCAGACCTGATATCATAAGCTGTATCAAGAGGCGCTGAATCAAAATAAGCATCTTTTGGCAACGATCTGCGCGCCAAATTACCACCCTCTTCTACTTTACCGGAGTTTGATGGCAATTCCTCGGAGTTAACTTGATAAAAATTACCATTCGCACCAGTTTCAAATCTAACATCATCAAAGATGAAGAATTCCGGTTCAGGACCAAAGTAAGCAGCATCGCCAATTCCAGATTCTTTCAGATATTTCTCAGCCTTGATTGCGGTATATCTCGGATCTTTTTCGTACCCTTTATACGTTTTGGGCTCAATAATATCACAAATTAATATTAAAGTTGGAGCAATTGTGAATGGATCAACAAATGCGGTAGATAAATTGGGAAGCAAAGTCATGTCGGACTCGTTAATAGGCTTCCAGTTAGCCACTGAAGAACCGTCAAAAGAAACTCCTTCGACTAACTTTTCTTCATCAATCTGATCAGCGCAGTGACTAATATGAAGCCATTTACCATTATAATCACAAAATCTGAAATCGACAAACTTAATATCATTTTCTTTAATTAGATCAAAGATCTTATTTACCTCTTGGTTACTTGACATATAATATATTAGTTAGTTAACAATGACTTTTTGTCATATATATCATTATAATAACTCAAAAAATAAAAAGATAGCGCTTTTTTCAATTTTTCGTTAATTTTTGCAAAAATGATTAAAATTATTTGCAACAATTGCAAAAACATCTATTAAAATAGCATTTTTAATAATAAATTTTGTAAATTTTGTAAATTATTAAATCATGAATATTGCCTTCGAAGCCTCTATTTCTGATACAATGGGATAAAAAAATTTAACTTTTTTCTTGCTTTTTACCAACTGGACATAGATAATGAGGCCTAATTCGTTTTAAAGTTTTACTTGTATTTTATTTTTTATTTTTAATAAATAAACCAATTAATATCAATTAATCACTTTATCATGTTACCAGGATTAGTAAGAAGAGCTGCAATGGCAGCTCGAGGCGCTAGAACGCTTCATTCGATAAGAACGACACTTGCCGGACAAGACGGGGAAGTGGATCAGGGGGGCGTAGCCAGCAAGGAATTTAAACAAACACTTGTTCTTAAAAAAGAGCCAGAAGAAAGCAAGGCTAATGATAATGACTTACTCAGGGAGGTGAATAAAATTGGAGAGCAAGGGTGGCCACCACCGACTTCAACAACCCTTGAAAGTCTAAAAAATATGAAAAGATTTTACGAAGGAATCAAGAATGACCAAGATAACCAGAGATAAACTATAACTATTTTCTTGCATTTTACAAGAAACAATGTTACAATATGTTTGGATTTTAAAATTAGCATCGCAGTTTTTTGCATTTAGCAATGCTAGTACTGCCCTTAGAGCATGTAAAATCCTAATATAACTTACCTCTCAATCATTTTAAAACAAAAAGAGGTGATTTATTGATATCCAATATGCGCCCTTAGCTCAGCTGGATAGAGCAACAGCCTTCTAAGCTGTGGGTCAGACGTTCGAATCGTCTAGGGCGCACCATATCAAAATAAAAGTGCCAAAATACGAAGAGCTTTTTCAATCAACTATCAATAAATATTCCTCAAAAGATCTAATTCTTCAATTAGCAGATCTGATTCTATCTTTAAAAAGGGGTCAGGCATTGAAGCTATTAGTTGAAAATACTGAATTGATTCATGAATATAGCCGCTTGCATCTTGTAGATATAATTAAATCTGAAAATCCATTATTGAAATCACAAGAAATATTTCGAAATTTAGCAACAGAAGCCGGTTATCAAGAAGGTAGTGACGAGGTAATAGATAGACTAAGTCAAGTAGTACTTCCTATTCAAGAGTTGATTGTCGAACTCAAAAGAATAAGTGTGTCAAAATTAAAAACACGGAAAACCCTTCAAGGTTTAGTGGGTGAAGATAAATCCGAACCCGTAGCTCAAGAAAGCTCAACAAAATCAAAAACCGCCTCAGCTTCATCCGAGGCATTGCCAAGCTTTGTAAGTGTACCTACAGAGGTAATACAAGCAGCCAGTGCACTTTTAAAAAAACATCCAGGAAAAAATATAACCATTACAGCTACACCTTTAGATAAGGCCGCTAAGGAGAAGGGCGGTCACCGAAAATAGCAGTGCCTATTCTAATATGGGTTGCACCCAACGCTATTGCCTTTTGATAATCAGCACTCATTCCCATTGATAAATTTTTAACACCCAACTCTTGCGCCATTTTTGCCATTAAACCAAAATACATAACAGACGGCTTCTGAGACGGAGGAATACACATTAGACCAGTAATGTCAAGATTGCACTCATTCTTAGCAAAATTATAGAAATCTTTTACCTGTAAAGGGTCGATACCAGATTTTTGCTGCTCTTGGCCAATATTAACCTGAATATAGAACTCTGGGTTATTTTTAACTGCCAATTTTGCAATCTGCTTCTTAAACTCTTTTGCAAGCTTTTCACTATCCAAAGATTCGATGCAATCAAAAAGCTCGAGCGCTTTTGCCGCTTTATTACTTTGTAGATGACCAATAAAATGCAACTTAACCTCGGGATGGCTCTTTTTGATCTGCGGCCACTTCTCCAGAGCTTCATTGATATAGTTTTCACCAAAAATTTTGCAATTTGCATTTATAGCTGCTATAATATTTTCAACAGAAAACTTTTTCGAAACTGCAATGAGGTTAACTTTTTGAGGATTAATCTCGTATGTTTTACAGGTATTTGCAATGTTATGATTGATAACCAATAAATTTCTTTCAATTTGATCAATAGTCACAATTTAAGATATTTTGTTAAAAAAAAGCAAGGACAGCGTGGACTAGATTTTTGCTGCGTATATTTCTCAAGCTTTGAAAAATACCCAGATTATCAAAAAACTATAGCCAGCTTGCCAAAAAATAGCGCCCTTATATTTAGAGAGTATAACTTGAAAAAACCAAAAAGGCAAGAGTTAGCGCTAAAAATACAAAAAGTTTGCCAACAATACCAGCATAAATTTATAGTTGGTAAAGATTTGCAGTTAGCCACCAGAGTAAGAGCTGACGGCGTGCACTTTTCTGATCATGATCAAAAAATATTACTAAAAAAACCAAAAAATATGATCACCACCCTCTCCTGCCACGATTTAAGGAACATCACCCTAAATAGTAATATCGATATACTATTCTTTTCGCCAATTTTTGTCACCAATTCTCATCCAGGGGCGCCGACAAAAGGAATTTTACAGCTAAAAAGGGCGCAAACTATTGCTACAAAACCAGTTTTTGCCCTAGGGGGAATCAAAAACTCAAATATCAATAAAATCTTCAGTTATTGCAGTGGCATTGGTGGTATTGAAATTTTTAAAGAAAATTGATGATTTTTAAAGTTTTTATGCTATAATTTTATCTAATATTAAATTAGCAACAAAAAATGACTGCAAAAATTATCGATGGTAAGCAAATAGCACTAGAATTAAGAGAGGATATCGCCAAAAGAGTAGCCGAACTTAAGAAAAGTAAAAAAGTCGTTCCTGGGCTAGCTGTCATTCTTGTTGGCCAAGATCCTGCTAGCACTGTTTATGTTAATAACAAAAAGAAGGCAGCAGCTAAAGCTGGCATGAACTCTTATGAGTTCAAGATGAGTGGTAATGTTTGCGAAAGCGATCTAATTACTAAAATAGATGAGTTAAATAAAGATGAAAAGGTTCATGGAATTTTAGTGCAATTACCACTACCAAAACATATTAACACTAACAAAGTTATTCACACAATCAATCCAGACAAAGATGTTGATGGTTTTCATGTCTATAACGCTGGTAAATTAGCGGTTGGTGAAATTACCGGACCAAATCGCGCCATGGTTCCTTGCACCCCAATGGGATGCCTATATTTACTAAAAAAGACTATTGGCACCGATCTTAAGGGTAAAAAAGCACTAGTTATTGGCTCTTCCAATATCGTTGGCAAGCCAATGGCAAGACTTCTTGGTGCCGAAAAATGCACAGTAACAGTTGCTAATAGCGCTACCAAAGATTTAAAAGCAGAATGTTTGCAGGCCGATATTTTGGTTAGTGCCACCGGAGTTCACAACCTAATCACCAAAGATATGGTTAAAAAAGGTGCAACTGTAATAGATGTAGGAATCAACAGGGTAGATCTTGGTGAGGGTGGTTATCGACTTGAAGGCGATGTTGATTATAAAAACGTAAAAGAAGTAGCGGGAGCAATTACCCCCGTCCCTGGTGGCGTTGGTCCGATGACTATTGCTTATTTACTAAAAAATACATTAGATTGTTGCATTAAACTGAATCAATAAAATATGGATAATTCGTTAATTAGAGAAATTAAAGATGAAGCAAGAAAAGATAAAGTAACCAGCTTCATTACAAAAAATAAAAAACCTTTATTAATTACATCAGCAGCAATATTTCTGATACTAGTTGCCTACTTTGTTTATGACTATGCAAAATATAAAAATGAAGTTGCATTTTCCAAAATCTATCATCAAGCAATTATTCATGAGGAGAATGGCGAGTTCAATAAATCGCTAACCTTATTAAAGTCAATATACAATTCTGACGACGCTCCTTCTGGAGTCAAAGCCCTAGCTTCCCTACGATATGCCGCCGCTTCAATCTCAAGCAATAAAATTGACAAAGCACTTGAAGTGTATGAAGAAATAGCCTTTAAGAGAAAATATGATGATTATTTACAAAATTTATCTGGCTTGCTGCTTGCAAAGTTGATAATTGTCAATCTCGGAGATCAGCCAAATGAAGAATCGGCAAAATATGCTGTTACTAGAATTAAAAGAATCGTTAATAACAATAAGATTCTTAAACTACAGGCTCAAGAACAGTTAGCAATTTTATACATCAAGGTCAACAAAAATGACGAAGCTAGAAAAATTCTTGAAAGTATTAGAAGTAGTAAAGATGGATCTACTCAGATCAAATCTCGGGTCAATGACTTAATAAAACTTATATCATAGTTGAAAAGAATTCTTAACTTCACAATTTTAATATTTAATATTTTCGTAATATTATCATCTTGTAGCAGCGATGATGATTACGACAAGAGTAAGGCTATAAGCGCTATCGGAGACGAGAACAAACTATCGATAGATCCTAATCTACAACAAGTAACGATCAAGGTACCTCAACAAGTTAATTTTGATTATTACGATCAAACAGTTCAAAACAATCAGAAAACTGAAAATTTTCTCTTCAGCCCTATTGACAATAAAAAAAATAAATTCTTAACTAAAAGAAAAAAAACTTGGTCAGTATTCAACGACTACAATAATGATGATAATGTTTTTGAGCCGATAATAAATGACAATATTATATATTTATTAAACTCATCTGGAGTTTTGAGTTCATATAATATTGATTCAAAAAAAAGAATTTATAAAAAGAGAGTTTTTCCAAAAAAATATTTTCAAAATTACCAAAATCCAAGAATAAGTTTTTATAATGATAAGATATTTGCAATAGCAGGAACTGACACCATATACGCTATCGATGCTAAAAGTGCGCAAATCAAGTGGTCAAAGAAAATTTTATCAATTCCTATTTCCACAATTGTTGCCGATGACGAGAACATATATTTATTGACCAATGACAACAAATCATATGCAATAAACTCCAAAACTGGAAAAATCAAATGGAAGTCATCCTCTTTTTCTCAACCAACAGCAATCTTTGATTCCGCCAGGCCAGTAATATATAGCAACAAAATATTCATCAGTCATTCCAATGGACAGATTACTTGTTTGGATAAAAGCAGTGGCAAGACGCTATGGAGTCAAAACCTAAATCTCAACAAGGCGATAGATTCTGATTTTTATTTAAATGATATTGATGCAACGCCAGTAGTAAGAGATAACGTAATATACGCAGTTGGTAATGGCGGAATTCTCATGGCAATAGACATCAATAATGGTAAATTCATCTGGAAACAAAAAATCTCCTCAATTACAGATCTTTGGCTCGCTTCAGAATTTATTTTTATGGTCGATAACAAAAATAGACTAATATCGCTATCTCAAAAAAATGGTAAAATAAAATATATCAAAGACTTAGGGCTATATTACGATGAAGATGAGCCCGAATCTAAAATCATATATAATAGCATTATCATGGCCGGAGATAAGCTACTTATCACCAGTCAAAAATCTAAAATTTTAGTTGCCGACCCTCAAAATGGCAAAATCGAACAAACTTTTAAAGTGAAACAACGAGCTATACACCCTCCTATCGTAGTTAACGGTAAAATACTCCTTCACACAATGGGTAAGTTTAGAACTAATTTAATAGAAATTTGGTAACAAGATGCTAGATAAGAAATATAATCACAAAGAATCAGAAGCTAAGTGGCAGCAATATTGGCGACAGCAAAAAGTCCACCAATGGCAAGATGATAAGCCTAAAAGCGAAACTTTCGTTATCGATACGCCACCTCCAACCGTATCCGGAGTTTTGCATATGGGTCATGTTTTTTCATATACCCAAGCAGACTTCGTTGCCCGCTACCAAAGAATGATTGGTAAAGATGTTTTTTACCCAATGGGTTATGATGATAATGGCCTACCAACCGAGAGGCTGGTTGAAAAAGTTAAAAAAATTCGCGCTAACCAAATGCCGCGCGAAGAATTTATCAAGCAATGCCAAGAAATCGTTGATGAAGCTGAAGAGGAATTTGAAGCACTTTTTAACTCTATCGCTTTATCGGTTGATTGGGAGCAAAAATATCAAACCATCTCCAAAAAATCACAATCTTTATCGCAAAGCTCTTTTGTTGATTTACATCAAAAAGGATTGGTTGAAAGAAAATTCGCACCAGTGATCTGGGACTGTGTTGACCAAACCGCCCTATCGCAAGCTGATTTAGAGGATAAAGAAGTCTCTTCAAAAATGAATTACCTAAATTTTGAAGATGAAAAGGGTGATGAAATAGAAATCATGACCACCAGGCCAGAGTTATTACCGGCCTGCGTTGCCTTGATAATCAACGCTAGCCACGAAGAGGAAGATGGCAGCAAAAAATGGCAAAAATATCTCGATCAAAACCAGATCGATGAGAATAATCAGGGTTTTACCGGTTATTATGCTTATAGTGCAGTTTTTGGCGTTAAAGTTCCAATCATCGCCGACAATAATGTCAAGACTGACAAGGGAACTGGCGCTGTTATGTGCTGTACCTTTGGTGATGAAACAGATGTCAATTGGGCTCGAGATCATAACCTTCCACTAAGATGCATGGTCACCAAATATGGCAAACTATGCAATCTTGAAAAAGGTAATTCCGACCAATTAAGCTTCTTCTACGAAGCAAGAGATAAATATATCCAAACTTCATCGCCAGATGGTGCAATAACCAGTGATGTAAATAGTAAAAATTACTGCAAAGATATAGAAAAATTCATCACAGTTTATGAAGAAGTACTGCAAGGTAAAAAAATCAAACAAGCTCGCGAAGATTTTATTCAATATTTAGCTGATAATAACCTACTTGCACGAGAATCTGAAGCTACCGAACAAAATGTCAAATGCGCCGAAAGATCAGGCTCACTAATTGAATTCATTACTCAAGATCAGTGGTATATTAAAATCACGCAATTTAAAGAGGAGTTGATTGCGCAAATCAACAAATGTAACTGGCATCCAGACTTTATGAAAGTTCGCGCCATTCAATGGTGTGAAAAATTATCGCAAGATTGGTGTATCAGCCGTCAAAGATATTTTGGCGTACCTTTTCCAGTTTGGCATGTCAATAAAGATCAAAAAGATAGCGATAAAATTGTCGCTAATTTTCATGAGTTACCAATCGATCCTTGCGATACTTCTTGCGAAGAGTCAAAAGCAAAGATCAAGGCTATCATTGAAAAAAGAGGCTATAATATCACCGATATCAATGAAAAAGGAGAAATTACCGCCACCATGAATGGTAAAGATTTTGTAATCACTCCAGAGACTGATATTATGGATACCTGGGCCACCTCTTCAATCTCGCCACAGCTTTCTTCAGGATTAGTTAGCAGTGAAATGTTGGATGATTTACTAAAAAGTGGTAAAATTACTGAGCAAGAAAAAGAAGAGATTGAATCTCGCCACAACAAGCTATTCCCTGCAGATTTAAGGCCGCAAGCTCACGAAATTATCAGAACTTGGGCATTTTATACCATCTGCAAGGCTTTTTTGCATAATTTTGATAAAGATCAAAAGCAAAAGCCAACCTCCAAAGACCACGATCAGTCAATTCCTTGGGAGGGTGCAATGATTTCTGGCTGGTGCCTGGCCGCTGACAAGACCAAAATGAGTAAATCCAAGGGTAATGTCGTGACGCCAACTAATTTAATTACCGAGAAAGGCTCTGATATCGTGCGATATTGGACTTCAACGTCAAATTTAGGGGCTGACACCGCCTATAGTGAAGATGTATTTAAAATTGGCCAAAAACTATCTACCAAGCTATTTAATGCAGCGAAATTTACTGCTATTAATTTTACCGAAGTTGATAATCACAATTTCCCTGACTTTTCATTAGCTAGCCAAGATGGCGATCAAGATTATCAAGCATTTTTTACTAAGATTACCCAAAGTGCTGACCGCTGGGTGATCTCCAAGTTACAAAAAACTATCAAGGACGCATCATTGCAGTTTGATAAATTTGAATATGCCAAAGCTAGAACAGCTATTGAGGAGTTCTTTTGGAATGATTTTTGTGACAATTATCTGGAAATCGCCAAAGTTAGATCTTATGGTGCAACAGGTTTAAAATATGAAAATATTGAACTTAATGAGCAACAAAAACATAAAATTCAAAACGAACAGATTAGTGCCATCTTGACTCTAAAACTAGTTTTAAATAACTTGTTAAAGCTTTTCGCTCCTTTTATGCCTCATATTTGCGAAGAATTATATTCTAACTTATATCACAATGAATTTGAAGCCAAAAAATCTGTTAATGCTAGAGGTAATTGGCCAAGTCATGAAAAGTTAATTTTTGATGAAAATAACGTTACAATCGGTGAAGAAGTCAAAAAAATCATCGCCGAAGTGAGAAAGTACAAGTCTGATAACAATCTATCTATGAAAAGCGAGATTGCAAAACTTGAAATTTCCACCGAAACCGATATCGCAGAAGCCGTTGAAGATTTAAAAAATGTCACAAACTCTCTTAATGTTTCCTTAAATAAAGGATTGTTTGATTGCAAAATAATCACTAATTGATCCTTGACAAATTTGAAGTTAAGAACTATAATGACCTAAAAGTTATAATAATTGGCAATTTAATTAGTAATTAAAGTTTAGTTATGCGACAGCATTTTCGCATCAAGAAAGTTGCCAGTTTATTAATGGCAATCCTTGTATCGGTTAATCTTGCAACCATCTCCTCCTGGGCCAAAAATACCCGAATGGAAGAATCGCAAGGATTTTTCAACAACCTTTTCAAACCCAGCAAAAGAAAGCATATTAGCGTAGTAGGATCTTCGACTGTGTACCCTTTTGCCGCAGTGATTGCTGAAAAATTTGGTCGTAAATACTCCAAATACCGAACCCCTACTATCGAATCAACAGGAACTGGTGGTGGCTTTAAGCTTTTTTGCTCCGGAGTTGGCTATCAATTTCCTGATTTTGTTAACGCTTCCAGGCCAGTAAAAACTAGTGAATATAAAAATTGCCAAGCCAATGGTATCCGCGATATTACTGAAATAAAAATTGGTTATGATGGTATAGTGGTGGCCAACTCCAACAAAACAGCACCAATCTCATTATCAAAATATCAACTATTTTTAGCACTAGCGGATCAAGTTCCTCTTAATGACAGGCTGGTCAAAAATTTCTACAAAAAATGGTCAGATATTCACCCATCATTACCAAATTATGACATTAGAGTTTATGGACCACCCCCCAGCTCCGGAACCAGAGACGCTTTTGTTGAGCTAGCAATGGAAAAGGTATGTTCACAAAACAGGGTCTTTAAAAAAGCTTACGCTAATAAGAAAATGAGACAAAAAAGATGTCATATTATCAGAAGTGATGGTCACTTTATCGAGGCTGGCGAAAATGATAACTTAATATTACAAAAACTAAACAATGATCGAGAAGCTTTTGGCATTTTCGGTTTTAGCTTTTTAAATGAGAATTTATCAAAAATTCAAGCTGCGAGGATTGACAACACTTTACCTACATTGAAAAATATTAAGTCACAAAAATATAAAATTTCAAGACCTTTATTTATCTATTTTAAGCCACAGCATGTAAAACTAATAAAAGGGTCGAAAGAATTCGTGCAAGCCATCATATCACCAGAAGCTATCGGTGGTGATGGATTTTTAGTACGAAAAGGTCTTATTCCATTATCCAAATTTGAATTAAGGAGGATAAGGAGTAAGGTTCTTGAGAATATTTAATTTTCAAGAATTTATAAAAATCTTCACTTTGAAGGTTTTTAGTTTTCGCAAACTAGGTTCTTATGAATTTAGTTAATATTAACATCGAATCCAAATAACAATGGTATTTGTTCCATTAGCTGTAATGATTTTGGGTGCGGTGTATTTTACTGCGACTTAAAACCCGAGGAAAATCTCGCAAAAGTGAGGATTCCCCTGCCTGACCACTTCCGATAAGTGGTCGGGTTTTAAATCTTATGCAACTTTATCTTGCATTCATTATAACAATATGCTAAGCTTTTCTTATATCAAATCAAAAAAGCAATATGGAAGAAAAATTTATAAAAGTTACTGGTGCAAAAGAGCATAATTTAAAAAATGTCAGTATTGAACTGCCAAAAAATGAGCTTGTAGTGGTAACTGGACTTAGTGGCTCCGGAAAATCATCGCTGGTATTTGATACTATCTATGCAGAAGGTCAAAGAAGATTTATAGAAAGCCTATCATCTTACGCAAGGCAGTTTTTAGACTTGCAGGACAAGCCTGATGTCGAATCTATCTCAGGACTATCTCCTGCAATTGCTATCAACCAAAGAACCACTTCTAACAACCCAAGATCAACCGTAGGTACAGTAACTGAGATATATGATTATATCAGATTACTTTATGCTAGAATTGGCGTTCCCTACTCCCCAGCAACAAATCTACCCATTACTAGTCAATCAGCTTCACAAATGGTTGACAAGATTACTGCACTACCAAAAAAGACCAAAATATACATATTAGCACCAATCGTCAGAGGTAAAAAAGGAGAGTTTCGAAAAGAAATGCTTAGCGCTCGCAAACAAGGCTTTCAACGCATGAAAGTTAATGGCAAGGTGCATAATCTAAATGACGTTTTACCAAAACTTGATAAAAATAAAAAGCACGATATTGAAGTATTAGTAGATAGAGTGGTCATAGATGATGAATTAGGTAATAGAATTGCTGATTCAGTAGAAACCGCTTTAAAAATATCAGATGGATTATTATTGGTAGAAGTGCTGAAAGAAAATAGCGACAATGAAATATTAGTTTTTAGCGAAAAATTTTCCTGCCCCGTTTCTGGATTTATGATACCAGAAATTGAGCCTAGAATATTCTCTTTCAATAGCCCTTACGGCGCCTGTAAATCATGTGATGGCCTTGGTACTGAATCATATTTTAGAGCTGACTTAATAATAGAAGATGAAAATCTAACCCTAAGACAAGGCGCAATTGCAATGTGGCAAGGAGTTTCAAACAAATTCTTCTCACAAGTTCTGTCCTCTTTAGCTAGTAAATATAATTTTAGCCTCGATGAACCTTATCGATCACTACCCAAAGATATTAAGGATAAAATTCTGAACGGTACCGGAGAGGAGGAGATAGAAATCAGTTATGACGATGGCTTAAAATCCTTCACAGTTAAAAAACCTTTCGAAGGTGTACTTTCAATACTTAAGAAAAAGTTTAACGAAAGTCACAATGAGTCTACTCGCGAAGAGTTATCAAAATTTCAAAGCACCAGACCTTGCTCAAAATGTAACGGCTACAGACTAAACGAACAAGCTCTTTCGATTAAAATCGATGACATGAATATTGGACAACTATGCAAGATGTCAATTGTTGAAGCAATGGATTGGGTTGACAATGTCACCTCCACCCTAAGCTCTGTACAAAGAGAAATATCAGCTAGAATATTAAAAGAATTATCGAGACGCTTATCGTTTCTAGAAAATGTTGGCCTAGACTACCTTACTATCAATAGGCAATCTAACACCTTATCCGGCGGTGAAGCACAAAGAATCAGGCTCGCATCTCAAATAGGATCAGGACTATCAGGGGTTTTATATGTTCTTGATGAGCCTTCGATAGGACTCCATCAATCTGATAACGACAAACTAATATCAACACTTAAAAATTTACAAAATTTAGGAAATTCTGTAATAGTAGTTGAGCATGACGAAGAAATGATGAGGTCCGCTGATTACCTAGTAGATGTTGGACCTGGTGCTGGTATCCATGGCGGCGAAATAATATCTCAAGGTAAGCCAGACGTTGTAATTAACGATAAAAAAAGTATCACCGGCCAATATCTAAAGGGGCTAAAAACCATCGAGGTTCCTAAAAAGAGAAGAAAAATAGACTGGAAAAAATCCATTACAATCAAAGGTGCTAAAGCCAACAACTTGAAAAATGTCGATCTAAAGCTACCGCTGAAAGTTTTTAATGCCGTATCAGGAATTTCTGGCGGCGGTAAATCTAGCTTAATTATTCACACTTTATATAAAGCGCTAAATCGCATAATAAATAAATCAAAAAATCTACCTGGAGAATATGATTCACTCGAAGGCTTTCAGCATATTGACAAAATAATTAAAATTGATCAATCTCCTATTGGTAGAACTCCTAGGTCTAACCCATGTACTTATATCGGAGCATTCACTTTCATCAGAGAGTTATTTGCAAACCTACCTCAATCTAAGTCTAGAGGTTACAAAATAGGAAGGTTTTCATTTAACGTCAAGGGCGGTAGATGTGAAACCTGTCAAGGTGATGGTGTAATCAAGATAGAAATGCACTTCTTACCTGATGTTTATGTCAAGTGCGACTCATGTCAAGGCAAGAGATATAACAAGGAAACTTTAGAAATTAAATATAAAGACAAATCGATCTCCGATGTTTTGGAAATGACAGCTGAGGAGGCTGCTAAGTTCTTTTCCAATATCAAGCATATTCAAGACAAATTCCAGTCATTAGTGGATGTTGGTCTTGGCTACATTAAAATAGGCCAAAACTCAACCACCCTATCTGGTGGCGAAGCACAAAGAATCAAATTGGCCAAAGAGCTTTCAAAAAAAGCTACTGGCGACACCTTGTATATCCTTGACGAACCCACTACCGGATTACATTTTGAAGACATTAATAAGTTACTTAAAGTTTTACATCAGTTAGTAAAGTCTGGTAACACCATTTTAACTATCGAGCATAATCTTGATGTATTAAAAACTGCAGATTGGGTAGTTGATGTCGGACCTTCTGGTGGTGAAAAAGGAGGAGAGATAGTTGCTCAAGGAACTCCGGAACAAGTATCAAAAGACAAAAACTCTGTCACCGGAAAATATCTCAAAAAATTACTCAAATAATGCTTGAAAAATCCCTTAAAGAATCAATGCATAATTGCTCGATTCTAGTACAAAAGAAAATAGATGAAATATTGCCATCAGACTTTTCGGACTCGGCAATAGTAGAGTCAATGCGCTACTCAGCACTGTCTGGAGGTAAAAGAATAAGACCATTTTTGCTAATGAAGTGTGCAGAAATTTTCAATATTCCAATGATTTCATCACTTAATACTGCAACTGCTATCGAGCTTGTTCATACATACTCTTTGATTCATGATGATTTACCAGCGATGGATGATGATGATTTTCGTCGCGGTAAATTATCAAGCCACAAGAAGTTTGACGAGGCAACCGCAATACTAACCGGAGATGCATTGCTAACTTACGCTTTTGAAATATTATCAGATCCCAAAACCCACAGCAACGCCTCGATAAGATGCGATTTAATAAAAACTCTAGCCCACTCCTCTGGCTTCAAAGGAATGATTGGAGGGCAAGTGATCGATCTTGAAAATTCAGGAAAAAAAATCAGCAAAGAACAGATTGCTAATTTACATAGACAAAAAACAGGAGAACTATTTATGGCATCTTGCGAAATGGGAGCGATACTTGGCAAAGCATCCGTAGAAGATAGAAATAAGCTACGATATTATGCTCACGATCTTGGCTTGGCATTTCAAATTAGAGATGATATATTAGATCACAAAGGTCTTGATTCTGAAAAAATCAATATCGATGCCATTACCAACAAAAAAGAGGATGATAATGCTAGTATAGTGGATGCAATAGGCTTAGAAAGAGCCAATAATCAGCTTGATTTATTGATTAATCAAGCCAAGAGTCATATTTCATATTTTGGTAAATATGCAAAACCACTAACCGATCTAGCGCATTATGTCAAGGACAGAGACAGCTAGAGCTATACTAGTCTATATTTTCTCCTTACTAGCTTCGTAGCACCTTGGCTATTAACATCCTGCTCTTGCTCTTTTACCTCTTGTTTGTCACTAGATTGATCAGTTTTAACATCAGTTCCTTGATCAGTCTTTTCATTATTGCTTTTTTTATCTACTGACTTTAAATTCTCGCCTTTGATAGTCGGCATTATATTGTTAACTTTATTCACCTTGCCACCACTTTTTCTGTATTTAAATTCAGGAAATTTTTTATCACCACCTACTATTCTCTCCATCTCTTTACGATGTCGCTTTAACTCATTCAAGGCAGCATTTTTCTTATCCTGTGGCAATCTATTAATTCTTTTTTTCAAACTATCTACCCCTTTGCTATAACTAACCCTCTCACCCCTTTTGCTAGACTTGGAGTATTTTTTATGCTTTGCCGACTCCCCTGTTCGTAACTTATATCGTGACTTTGTGTGCCTGTTACCTGATCGATCATAACGATTATAGCTGTGACGATCATGGCTATAACGACCCTGATTATAACGACCTTGATTGTAGCCATACTCACTTTCATAGTGACTACCGTAACTATTATGACCACTATCTGCGTGATTCATGTGATTAGCAGCAATAGCGGAACCAGACACTAAATTAAAAATAAAAAATAGAGCGGTAAACCTTTTCATATTTTAAAAAATTAAGTTAAAAAAATACATCAATCACTCGATATAACTTAATAATATAATTTTTATAAAATGGAGG
Source organism: Rickettsiales bacterium (assembly GCA_047404215.1). Lineage (GTDB taxonomy): Bacteria > Pseudomonadota > Alphaproteobacteria > Rickettsiales > UBA1997 > CAMCFD01. The sequence goes on along the minus strand of JBDOIV010000039.1, from coordinate 2,845 downwards.
CAATAGTTTTGGTGAAAAATCTACCACCTGCGTTCGAATTTCTTACGAATTATAATTGCAACAAGATTAAATAGCACTAAAAATCCTAATAATACCATTATTGCAGCAGATGTCTTCTCAGCAAAACCAACCTCTGGACTATCTGACCATAAATATATTTGAACAGGAAGTACTGTGGTAGGATCCAGCACATCTTCAGGAGTATCAGCAATAAAGGCAACCATACCAATCATAATAAGTGGCGCAGTTTCACCTAAAGCTCTAGAAATAGATAAAATAGTTCCTGTCATTATTCCTGGCACTGAAATTGGCAACAAGTGATGCAATACAACTTGCATTTTTGTTGCTCCCATTGCCATCGCACCGTCCTTAATAGATCTTGGTATCGACCTAATAGTATTGCGAGTTGCAATAATTACAACAGGCAGAACCAGCATAGATAGCGTCATCCCACCGACTAAAGAAGATGATCTTGGTAAATTCATAAATTGCAAATATATTGTTAAACCCAGCAAGCCGTATATAATTGAAGGTATTGCCGCTAAATTATTGATTGATACCTCAATAATGTCCTTCACTTTTCCCTTGGTCGCAAACTCTTCAAGATAAAAAGCACTCATTACCCCTATTGGAAATGCAAAAATGATAAACACCATCATCACAAAAAATGACCCTGTCAAGCTAGCAGCTATCCCAGCAGATTCAGGCTCCCTCGAATCAGTAGAAAATATCAAGTTCCAGTTAAAGAACCTCTTAATTTCACCATTATGATGAAGTAAATCAATCCTTGATACTTCTTGAATATTAAATTGCGATTCACCATATTTCAAATAAATATCCACTGGAGAAGAAACATCGAGCCACACCTCAACCTTTTTACCCAGAAGCAACAAATTCTCGCTCAGCATAGACTGTAAGTTATATTCAGCGATATCCCCCGCTAATCTATAAACAGACGCAAGTTCAGATTGTGATTTAGATTGCACGAATTTCTTTCTCAAAGATTCTTTGATGAGGTTGCGATAACTGATCTGCTCTATCAAATCCTGAGTCTCCAAATGATAGAATTTATCACTCAAGAACGAGTTCCTCTCTATTGACTCTTTTGAAAAATCAATTTCAATCAAAATCTTGTGAGTCACAAAAGCTTTATGTCCTTTAATCACAATTGTTGACAAGAAGGTTAACAAAAATATTAAAGCAAAAACGACAGCCGCCATTCCCAATATTTTAAATCTCTTTTCCTTACTGTATCTCTTTTTCAGACTTTTTATTATCTTATCTTCTACGTCAATCATCTACGATATTTTTTGATTACCTTTAATGCTATAATATTAAAAACAAAAGTTGTAATAAATAAAACCAAAGCAATAGCATAAGCAGCCAAAGTCTTAGGGCTATCAAATTCTTGATCACCAACTAACAAAGTCACGATCTGCGCAGTAGCAGTAGTTACCGAATCCAGCGGATTAAATGTCAAATTCGCAACAAGACCAGCAGCCATAGTCACAATCATCGTCTCACCAATAGCTCGAGAAAATGCTAAAATAATAGCGCCAACTATTGACGGCATTGCATATGGTATCACCACATCTTTTATCATTTCCGACTTAGTAGTTCCTAGTGCCAACGCCCCATCTTTTAATGATCCTGGCACGGTACTTATAGCATCATCAACCAATGATGAAATAAAAGGAATAATCATAATACCCATCACGAATCCAGCCCCTAGCGCACTTTCCGACGAAATATTAACGCCCGCCAATGCAAAACTACTTTTGAAAAATGGCGCTACTGCAACTATTGCAAAATAACCATAGACAACAGTTGGAATTCCAGCCAGAATCTCTAAAATCGGCTTCAGAAAGTCTCTAATTCTCGAATTGGTATAAAAATATAGATAGATAGCGGCCATAATTCCAAGCGGAATAGCAACGAACAAGGCAACAAAAGTGATGAGCAAAGTACCAAGTAAAACCGGCACTACGCCAAAAGAACTATCCGATACCGCCTGATCAGAATGCATCGCAACCTGCGGATTCCACTTCAAGCCAAACAAAAAGTCAAATATGTTAATCATCTTAAAGAATCTCACCGATTCAAACAAAATAGATAATGTAATTGCCAAAGTTATCAAAATACCAAATAAAGCCGCTGCCATCATGACTGCTTTTAGGGACTTTTCTACATGAGACTGGGCATCAAAGCCAATTTGAAAGAAGTAATCAACGGCAAAATAAAAAATAACTATCGCCAAAATTACCAAAGAATATTTAAAGCCAATAGCAACATTTAGGCTCATGATAACCATCAAGGACAACATGCTCCATATCGCGAAACAATAAGCATAGTGTATAGGCAAAGATGACAACCTTTTAGTGCCGTCACTTACCAGCAACGATGAACTTTTCAAATCCCTGATTCTGCGATTCACAACAACAGAAGTAAGAATTATAAGAAATAATGAAATTATTAACATCACAATTATCTATTTACATATAGTAACATTTAAGTTATTATAAATAAAAACAATAAAGAAAGCAACAACGCAAATAAAAAAATTCAAAATAATACTTATGAGAAAAGTTAGGCTCTATGTCGCAAAAGATCCCATCGAGGCTGGAGCTAAAATCATAGTCGAAAGTAATGACCATCATTACTTAAATAAAGTGATGAGGCTACAAAATGGGGATCAAATTGAGTTGTTTAATGGCAAAAATGGTGATTTTTTAGCACAGATCTCACAAATATCGAAAAATCAAACTTCGCTACAAATACTCAATCAGATCAAGCAGCAGCAGCAGAAAAGCAACCTCACCCTCGCCTTCACTCCGGTTAAAAACGT
>JBDOIV010000038.1:0-77382 GCA_047404215.1 Rickettsiales bacterium | reverse complement strand
ATTATCACTTTTTTTAACATCATTAACCATAATGCAATATGTTTAGGTTACGGTTTGTAATTTAAATTAACTTAAGAAACCCCTGATAGCGCCTTTCAAATAGTCATTTTCAATCAAAAATGAATCATGGCCAGACGAGCTGTCTATAGTGATTGAACTAACATCCAAATTACTAGAAATTAAAGAGTTTACTAGTTTTTTCGCTTCGCAGGGTGGAAACAGCCAATCATCAGAAAATGAAATAACGCAAAATTTTGGTCTATATTTAGAAGCATCAACAAAAGCGTCAAATCTTTCGATAAAGCTATAACCTTGATGATGCAAATAGCTTTCAACCTGAAAATCTGGCTTAAAATGAAACGAATAATAATCCTTATCTTGTAAATTTCTACCAAACTTTTTATGTAGCGACGATTCTGATAAATAAGTAATATGCGCAGTCATTCTAGCAACTGCTAAACCTTTACTAGGATGCTTTTTTTCACCAATATAAGCTCCATTACACCAATCAGAATCAGCCATAATAGCTTGCCTACCAACTTCATGGAAAGCAATATTTTGCGGACTATGACGATATGAAGTAGAAATAGGAATAAATCTATCAGACATTTGTGGATGAAGCACCGCCCATGTTAGCACCATAGCACCACCAAACGAACCTCCTATAATAGCATGTAACTTTTCGATTGCAAAATGTTCTTCTATCAAAGCTTTTTGCGCATTAACCATGTCCTCAATGGTTAAGAATGGAAAATCCAAGCCGTAAGCCTTGCCTGTTTCCGGATTCTCCTCCTTGGGACCAAATGATCCCATACAACCCCCGATCACATTAGAGCAAATAACGAAATATTTATCAGTATCTATCGACTTGCCGGGTCCAACCATAAAGTCCCACCAACCACCTTTTTTTGTTACTGGATTAGTAGAGGCAACATATTGGTCACCAGTTAAAGCATGACATATTAAAATTGCGTTACTTTTTTCTTCATTTAACGCACCATAAGTTTGATAAGCGGTAGCAAAATTTGATATTTGCTGGCCATTTTTAAGCTTTAAAGGCTGGTCTTTGGCTAATTTTACAACATCTCCGATCTCATACTGAGTATATTTTTCTCCAAAACTTGACTTAACTTTCATCTTATATTAATCTAATATTAATTCATAATAATATTATAACATATAGAAATGCAAAATCAAGAAAATAAAACATTTGTTGATGAATTGTTAAAACTGCGAGATGATATCAATAAAATAGATGATGATATTTTAAAACTACTAGAAAATAGACTTGAAATTGTAAAAAAAGTCAAGTCACTAAAAGAGAATCATAACGATAAATTTTTTATAAAATCTGCTCGTGAAGCTGACATGATTAAATCTTTAATTGCAAAGTCAAAAAACACTCTACCCTCATCATTAATTATTGATATTTGGCGTAAAATTATTACTTTTTCTAACTGCTCTGAGCAAAAAGTTAACATTTCTCTACATAATCCACAACAAACAGAATCTTTTAAACATATCATTAAGTCATATTACAACGATTCGATTCCAATCACCAATCACAACACCGCTTCTAGCGTTATAACCGACCTTGCATCTAACAAATCTCAAATAGCAATATTTCAACTTTCTAAATACGACCAAGAAGATCTTGCTGATCATTGGTGGATAAATATAGCAAATAACGTTTCAGGAATCAAGATATTTGCCAAGATTCCAATGAAAGATAGTAAAGAGAATCTATTGGCTCTTGCCATTAAAGACGCCGAGCAATCATCTAGCGATAATAGTTTACTATGTGTAGAAATTTCAAGAGAAATAACTGAAGCACAAATTAAGTCCGATTTAGGATCGAAATTTGATCAATTTAGCATATTAAGATCAGTAAAATCGGATAAAGTCAACAAAAATGCTACTTTTTACCTAATTGAGGTCCAAGGGTTCTACACCGAATCTAGCGAAGAGGTGGTAAAGATGTCTTCATTAAAATCCAAGCCATTTGTTAAAGTTATCGGCAATTATCCCACTCAAATAGAGAGTTAATTATTACAACTTGACAATTTAAATAAATAGCTATATAATTTAGATTCCATAATATAGTTATGGACCTTCTTAATATTATTTGATATTAGGAAATTTATCGGGGCAAATAATCTTAGTTTAAACATTAAGGTAAATCTCGGTAATATATTGGATTAACTATAAATAATACTTTTATGTCAAAAAGAATTCAAGCTAAGAAAAAGCTTAGCAGAAAATTTGGTGTTAGCCTTTGGGGCAAAGCCAATGATAGCTTTCAAAAAAGAAACTACCGTCCTGGCCAGCATGGTAAAACGATGTCTAGAGGACGTCCTTCCGACTATGGTACTCAGCTTAAAGCTAAGCAAAGAATGAAATTCTACTACGGTAATATTTCTGAAAAGCAATTTAGAAATTGTTTTAAAGCTGCTAATATGATTAAAGGAGACGTTAGTGAAAACTTTATCGGCTTGTTAGAGTCTAGACTTGATGTCGTAGTATTTCGTGCTAACTTTGTACCTACAATATTTGCATCTAGACAATTTGTCAATCACAAGCATATTCTTGTAAACGGTAAAGTAGTTAACATCCCTTCTTACAGATTAAAGATTGGTGATGTCGTTGAAGTCAGAGATAGATCTAGAAATCTTAACATAGTAATCGAAGCACTTCAAAACGCAGATACTGACATTCCTTCATACTTATCATTTGATAAAGCAAATTTTGCAGTTAAACTAGCTGCTCAACCAACATTTGCTGAAGTTCCATATGCATGTGAAATGGAACCACACCTAATTACAGAATTCTATTCTAGATAACGAAATAATTATATCAAAAAGGGAAATAAACTTTTATCTCCCTTTTTTGATATTTATTTTATAGACTATTTTACAATCTAGTCTCTCCCGAACGCGCACCTTTGACACTTTTCACTCTTTGATCAGAACCTGCTTGTGGAGTTGTAGCAGTAGCCGGTCTAGGAAATAAAGGACGTGCCTCACCAGATGCACCACTACTACCACCAGCGCTTTGTGGTCTTGGCATGCTAGGAGGATGAGGCGTGCGATTACCACCCTCAGCACTTTGCGGTCTTCTTGGTAGTACTTGAACACCTCCAAATGGCACTTTACCACCTTCTGCTGCAGAAGCCTCTTTTCTTGATTGTGGAAAGGCATCCCTTTTTGCAGCCGCCGGAATCTCTGGACGTGTAAATATCGGAAATTTTGAGCCAGAAGGGGTCATCGGAGCACTCATTGTCGGATCACCAAGACGAGTGATCGGTATAGTGGATTGTCCAGGTAGCATTCCTTGTCTACCGCTGCCTCTACCACCTCTTGGGGGTAGTGACCTACCACCTCTGCCTCGTCCTCGAGGAGGAGTTCCTAACGGTGCAGTGAATGGGATTCTTTGTCTAACACCGCCTCTGCCTCGTGCTTGAGGAGGAGTTCCTGATGGTGCATTAAATGGCCTAGGAGGTGCCACCCCTTGTCTATTGCCGCCTTGAGGAGGTAGCATTTCACTTCTAACAGCTATACGTTTACCATCCGGCCTTTTCTTAGGCAATTCCGCACCACTTGAGGCGCTTTGCGATGTTGGGTCAGATCTTCTTCTAACCGGCCTCTTTTCCCAGGCGGTCTTGACTTTAGGTGGCTCAACCGCTTCAGAAGAAGCCCCTTGTTGCAGCCTAGTTGGAACTGGCATTACTGGCGAGTCATTGCCTATCTTTCTTGTTCTAGCTTTCGGCCCTTTTACATGCTCATCTGCAGCACCTGGCGGAATCATGCCAGGCGGCAATGGTGCTGGCCCACGAGTTAGCTCTTCAGAACCCTCAATAGGCGATCGAAGATTAGGAGCGCGCCTTCCATTTCTAACTGATGGAGGACTATTAGAACGCTTGACAACATTAACAAAATCTCCTCTTGTAGCTTCTGAAACACGAACCAAACTTGAATCTGCACCACCAGAACCATCCCGTTTCAAGTCCCTTCCTGGTCTTTTTGGTATTTTTCTTCTTCCCTCTCTACTTTGCAATACCTCTTCAAGCGTAGGCGTCGGTGATGAGTCAGTAGATGCGGAGTCGCTAGGAGCTTCTGCACCATCTCGCCCTGTATAAGCCCTCGGTGGAAATGGAGATGCGGCAGCCGCAGAACTTTTTTCGCCAGATGCTAATACTTCTGGCACGTCGGTAGCGACCGCAATTGCACCATCTTTGCTAGATGCTGAACGCGCTAATGCGTCGGTAGCGATATCAAATTCATCACCGCTTTCAGTAGGGACCGATTGAACCCGATTCTCTCTTTTTTGAACAGTAGCATAAAGCGCCTCTACATCCGTACCTGCTGCCCCTGTTCCTTGTGGGACATCATAAATCTCACCATCACCTACAGCAGTAGATGATTGCGGCGGTAGTTGACCTGGAACTGGTGGCTTAGGTGGTTCACTAGTAGACCCATACAGAACATCACCACCACCTTTACTTGACCTTACATCTTGTGGAGAAGCGTCAAGTTGCCCCTCCTCATCACCAACAACTGAAGTTGGAAAAGTTGATGGTGGCGGCAATTGCCTCCTCTCTGGAAGCTCTGGTCCATCTGAACTTGTTAAATCACCATCTTGCGATGCCGAGTCAGGATGCACCTCCATATATTCATGACTAGCCCCATCATCTTTCATTCCACCTCCAGGAATTACTTCATATAAAGCTTCATTAACGCCTCCGACTTGACCATCTTCTGGAGGTGGCGTGATCATACCTTCTCGTCGCGCGGCATCAATATTAGTTTCAGCGACTTCACGGCCTGCAGCTGCTACAATATTCCCTCCTGCTTCTAATTGATGCACAGGAATATCCCGAGCACCAGCATGCGGATCGTGGTGAGCAACCCGGTTTTTCCTTCTTTGCTTTTGAACTGCTACAGCAGCTCCTACCATCGCTAACAATCCAACAGAAACTCCAACTACCCATGCTGCAATTGTTGCCCGGTTATCATTAACTTCTACATTAATCCCTTCAGGTGTTGATGTTACGCTAGTAGTTGGTGTCGATGTTCCTGTGGTAGTCTGAGTTGTAGTAGGTGTTGCTGTCGATGTTCCTGTTGTAGTCTCAGTCGTGGAACCAGATTTTGTGATCGTTGAAGTTAAAGTTGAACTATCTGTAGTAGTTGGAGTTGTCGCTACAGTTATTGTTTCGCTAGTAGTTGGCGTTGTTGATCTGCTCGATGTTGGCGTTGTTGTCACCGTGGTGGTTTGCGTCGTCGATGGCGTCGTCGTATCACTTACCGTTTTAGTTGAGGTTACCGTTGTCGTGTCAGATGCTGTTTGTGTTGTTGTTAATGTTGATCTCATACTAGATGTTGCGCTAGTTGATGCTGTAGTACTAGGTGTTGTAGTACCTGTTACGGTCTGCGAAGTGGTACCAGTGATACTGTTAGTGCTAGATAGCGTCGTAGTAGGAGTTGTAGTTCCTGTCGTGGTTCCGGTATGAGTCACTGTTAATGTCGGTGTTGACGTTGCAGTACTGGTATGGGTTGCGGTAGGAGTTGTGGTATCAGAACTACTGACAGTTGATGTTACAGTAGATGTATAAGTACTGGTTTGACTAGTGCTAGCACTAGATGTCGGCGTTGTTGTGACCGTTGTAGTTTCGGTGGTGCTTGGCGAATCTGTTGGTGTAGTGGTTATAGTTGATTGCTGCGTAGTAGTGCCTGTTGTGGTATCGGTCGTTGCTTTAGTTGTAGTAGCGGTAGTAGTGCCTGTGGTAGTATCAGTACTTGTAGTTGTTATACTAGATGTTGGCGTAGTAGTGCCTGTGCTAGTTGGAGTGGCGCTAACTGTTGTAGTAGGGCTAATAGTTACGGTTGTGGTACCGCTACTACTCATTGTTGTTGTTGGCGTAGTATTGCTAGTAAAAGTTTGCGTTGTTGTTGGTGAAGTAGTTGCTGATGTTGTCGGCGATGTACCTTGAGTACTAGTTTGTGTTGAAGTAACAGTTGTTGTATAGCTAGTACTACCCGTCGATGACGGCGTAGAACTGGCCGTAGAAGTTGCGGTTGTCGTTACTGTACTTTCAGGGGTTATATAATCTGTTGTGGTTTTAGAAGTAGTTGGCGTAGTGGATCCTGCTGCAGTAGTGGTTTCGGTGGTAGTTCTGCTGGTGGTATCGGTCGTTTTATCAGTAGTAGATTCACTAGTAGTTTGAGTACTTGTGCCAGTTTCAGATGCCGTTGTAGATTTGGTTGTGGTTTGAGTGCTAGTCGGGGTATTAGTAACCGTTGTGGTTTTAGAAGTAGTTGGCGTAGTGGATCCTGCTGCAGTAGTGGTTTCGGTGGTAGTTCTGCTGGTGGTATCGGTCGTTTTATCAGTAATAGATTCACTAGTAGTTTGAGTACTTGTACCAGTTTCAGATGCCGTTGTAGATTTGGTTGTGGTTTGAGTGCTAGTCGGGGTATTAGTAACCGTTGTAGTTTCAGAAGTTGTTGGTGTAGTGGATCCAACCGAAGTAATAGTCTTAGTTGTTGTTCCGGTACTAGTACCTGTCGTTGTATCGGTAGTAGTTTCACTGGTAGTTTGAGTAGTAGTACCAGTTTCAGATGCCGTTGTAGATTTGGTTGTGGTTTGAGTGCTAGTCGGGGTATTAGTAACCGTTGTAGTTTCAGAAGTAGTTGGTGTAGTGGATCCTGCTGCAGTAGTTATTGTGGTGGTAGTGGTAGTTTGTGTACTGGTGGTTGGGTTAGTTGTTGTTGTGATTGTGGTAGTTGTAGTAGTTTGCGTTGCGGGATCGGTGGTGGTGGTTGCCTCAGTTGTAGCATAGCTTGCTTGTTGACACTGGCCCAAGCCATCAGACAAGAAGGTATCAAAAACTACTAAAGAGCTTGTACCAACCGGATTCATAACGATATAATGATCACTGTCTAGATACTCACTCGCATCAAAAGTTAAAGGATCGACCTTGACCTTGCCATCAGTTTTTATAAAATTATCAAACCCTTGGCTACCAGCATAATTTAATGGATTAGCTTTTGATCTAGCAACCACATAACACTCAAATTCACCATTACCGACACCAGATCTTATTGTACAAATTGAGTTAGCTAAGGCATCATCATTGGCGTAGCTTAATATTACATTATGATCATCAGAATTTACCACTTCATAATTTCCAGACTCGAAAATAGTAGCAGAGTCAACCAGTGACAATACCTCTTTATTATCTAAATTTACATTAGATGCATGTTTTAAAGTGGCACTAGGTAAATTTGCTACGACATTTCCAGTGCCAGATCTGGAAACTACGACACCCTGAGAAGTAGTGAAAGAATTACTACTAATCATTACTGGATCAATACCGGCAACTAAATCTGTGCCTTGAGAATCGCTTAGCGTTGTCACAGTACCGTCGCCAGCAATTTGAAGATATCCTGAGCCTCTGAATCTGCCAAGTGAATAAACTATACTACCATCATCAAGGTTATATGTTTTAAACTCACCCGCACTATTAACCATATTACTAAATCTATAGCTACCAGGACTAACTTGGACAGTTCCAGACGATCCTGATAATTCAGAAATAGGGATTGTACCATATTGTCGACGACCTCGATCAAAAAACTCCAATGCCAATATACCAGTTCCGAAACTTGGCCCAGGTACGACATGACTACTGACAGAATTAATTAAGACACTTCGTCCAGATAACTGCACAGTGAATTCTTTTTCCAATTGAGGGTTTAGAGGATCAAAAATATCAACATTGCGAACTCTAACACCCGAAGAGAAATAATTTACCGCTTGGAATTGATTACCTTGTCCAGCATTGACAACGGCATCTACCCCAGAAATTGTATTTTGCCTTGCTACAGGACTGGTGACGCCAAAATTAGACATGCCGCCATGAACAAAACTTGGTAAATGAGCCCTAACTGACGGACTAGACTCTAAAACTAAATCAGAAGCGCCAGATCCATCTGTGGCAATAGAAAGCTTTACCATTCTGCTTAATGGCGATTGAGATTGTGATTCTTGATAATAACTTCCAGATATCTCTTCGCCTTCGCCGTCAACCGCTTTCATAATGGTACCATTAGATAGTTTATGCTCAAAACAATCATCATCAATTAAAGTAGCACTTTTACCATACCGAGCTTCGATTGCGACATCGCCGTTTGCTACTTTATAATCATTTCCTCTAGCTCCCGAGGAAACCGATGCACCATCAGCTAAAACAATACTCTGATCTGATAACTGCGTTGCAAGCTCACCACCGGGTGGAATCACAGCCTCTATATCTATATCCTTGAGAGCTCGGCCAAGCCCCTTAATTGCACGATGCGCATCATCATAATCAAGCACTTGACCAGCTTCATCCTCTACCTTAACAGCCGCTATTGGAAAATTAATGTCAGGATATGTATTGCGAAATCTAACATCATGAAAATCAGGATCTATTTCATAATTACCAAATCTATTTTCTTTTAAACCTCCTATAGTGTATCTATACTGTCTATCAGTACTACCAACCGTAACAGATGCATTGAATGAGACTGTTGAATCTGCAAAACGAAAGCTATCGGACCCGGATTGCTGAGAGGTAGCATTTGCTAATGCTTGAATAATTGGATCACCACTAAATACAGTTTGTGGTCCAGATGAACCTGGCTGCAAAACAGCCATAGAGCCATCAGGTTGCTTAGAACCAATATAATCTGATGTATTAAATTCACGCGATGCTGAAGCCGATCTTGCCAAGGCTTGAGTAGCCAACATTGCAAGAACTAATTGCAAATTACGGCCATAAGATACTTCTCTTCTCATGGTAACTGGACCTTGACTACCTTTTGCACTCCCGTTACCTTTTTGAATTGCAACTTTTGGAGCGCTACTACCAGTTCTGCCACCTGCCGGACCACCCCTCTTACCACTTCTTGCTGCAGAGCGACGTCCTCTTTCCCGTCGTGTTAACAAGGAGCTATTATGACTCTCTTCATAGCGACCTGCAGCTTTACCACGTTTTTCTTGACCTTCCTGACCACTAGGTTGTTTACCTCTTGTTGTTGCTAACGGCATAGTAATTTTATTTAGTTAAATTGTTCTATAATATTAAACTTATCTCATTTTTATATTTAGTCAAATAATTTTTATCATTATTTACATTATTGATTCAAAAAAATCCCAATTATTTTATACTTCTGTCTCTCTTGTTAATTTTTTTCCACCTCCCAATGGCAACGCAGCAGCCCCAATAGCTACTTGCCCAGGCCTTTCGCGTTCATCAGTTACGCCCTCACGAGCATAATTACCAGCTGAACGCCCATCGTCATCAGGGCGCACCTCCATATAAGAGCCTTCAGGTTGGCCAGGAAGATCAGTTAATTGACGATCCCCTGCATAATCTGGAATATCATCATACATACCATCAGCAGGTCGACCAGTCCCTGGAAAAACATCATACGCACCATCAGATGCTTGAGCACCCCCTGTATCGCCTGAAACATCTAGATATTCGGGCCCGTTATCAGCAGGTTGACCATCTAGATTTGGCAAATCAGAGTACATACCATCAGCATGTCGACCACTCCCTGGAATATCATCATACGCGCCACCAGCAGGTCGACCACTCCCTTCTTGATCTGGAAGCGCAGCGTACAAAGCTTCACCACCTCTTTCAACTCCCCATGCCTCTCTCCTCGGGGGCGGCGCATTTCCATATACAGGATTATTATATAACGCTCCTTGACCATCAGCAGCTATTCGCTGCACTTCCTCACCTTGCTGTCTCCTTTTCTTTATGATCGCACCAGTTGCTACGGCTGCACCAGCAAGAACTACCGCTATCCACCAATATGATGCAACATCAACCCCAGCATCCCTATTTCTCTCAGTGGTTGTTCCGGTACTTGTGGTTGTGGTCCTGGTAGTTGAAGTGGGCGTTGTGGTTATTGTCTGCGTAGTAGGAGTGGTGCTACTTGTGGTTGTTGATGTTAAGGTTGAACTTGTTGGAGTTAATGTTGTGGTAGTGGATGTACCAGTATTAGTATTAGTTGAAGTTGTGGTAACCGTTCCTGTGCTACTTGTTGTAGTAGTTGGTGTTGACGTTGAAGTTGTAGTATGGGTTGTAGTTGGAGTGTCTGTTATAGTAGTTCCTGACGTTGTTATCGATGATGAAGAAGTTGTAGTGGTATATGTTGGTGTAGTGGAACTTGAGGATGTCAAGGTAGAAGTAACAGTAGTTTTGGTACTTGAAGTCCTAGTTGCACTGGTTGTTGTTGCAGTCGTCGTTGATGAAGTTATCGTTCCAGTTGATGACGTTGTCGTTTCAGTTCTGCTGCTAGTAGTCGATGATGTAGTTGGATCTTTTGTTTTAGTGGTAGTTGTTGTAGTTGTCGAGCCATCGGTATTGGTTCTGGTGGTAGAGGTTGTTGAAGTTGGAGTGGTTGTAGTCGTAGTCTGCCTGTGATATTCTTGCGCCCCCAAAGATTTAGCAGTAACATCTCCCTGGAGATCTACACTAATCTCAGCGCCATAATATCTTAGAACATTTTGACGAGCATTGCTTTGCTCAACATCCCCAATTTGCGCAATCGCTTCACCATTATCAATCACGGATACAGTGCCATTACCCAATATTCTTAAATATTGCGACTCAACAGGACCTGGCAACAATTTGTAATATCTGTCATCTCCAACATCAAAAATAGTATAACTCCCGCCACTGAGCATTTGAGAAATTGATTCCACGTTTTCAAAACTATTAAAACTTATATCAATTGAATCGGAATCCAAATCAGCAGAGTTAATGAATCCATAGATTCTTTCACCAGCACTGCCAATGCACTCCATTAACAAAATAGAATTTGCTTTATCAATAGCTGGTAATGGGAAAGTTTGAGCAATGTTTATAATATAACTTTCTCCGTCATCAAACCCCAAATCATAAACTCTTTCACTCAAAAAGCCTAATGAATGATCTCGAGAAAATATTCTATAATCTTTAACATTTATTTGAGAAGCTAAGAAACTCAATCCGGAAAACTGATTCTCCCTATTGCTACTTAACATTATCGCATTACCTACGCCATTAGCAATTTTAACTCCTACCTGCCTAGGATTGGTAAATCCAAAGTTGTTAATCAAGCCCGCTTCATTAAAATTTGGCACATCAACAAAACCTTCTGGATTTGAAGATAAATAAAATCTGGCCCCTGTGCCGCCATCTGGACCCGGTATATCCTGACGATATACCATCTCTCCAAGTTCAGACTCCTGACAATATAAACCATTAATTAAATCGCCATAACGATCTCTAACCTTATATACTTCACCACCAGCTCTTAATTTATGAACTACGCCTTGCTTATTAACCAAAAATAATTCATGACCTTGTGATGACTCTATGGTTGTACCGTTACTCAAAACCGTCCAATCATTATAACCCGATGATGAATAGCCAGTAGAGCCTGATGATAAAGTAATAGGATTAGTTAGCTCAGTATAAAAACTCTGATCCTCAGGAACGACCATCTCAATTTGCGAAACCTCAGGAACTACGGTGGCCATCTGCTGTAATATTACATCATTTGCCTGAACAACACCACCCGTACTAATATCACTTCTATTGTAGCTTGCATATGGTAGATTGCTGATACGTAATTGATAGCCGTTATAACCGTTGTCCGCTACAAACGTGGGATCAAGTCGATACCGACCATCGGAAGATCGAGTAACACCATCTATTTGAAATAAATTACCATTTAAACCAAAACTAACCCCGTCATCTCGATATCTAAATGACGACAGAGAAGATACTTGATTGACAAAGTTTGATACCAAGCTTTCCGCCCTAGTGCCATCAAGAAATGTATAATTAGAATATGGACCGGCTTGACCATAAGATATTGAAACATCATCTAAGGAATCAAAAGCCCCACCTCTTGCAACGTAAGATTCAGAATCGATAGCGCCAACCCTTACTGCTGAAGATAACACAGCAGCAGTTGCCATAGCAGAACTTAAAAAGGCCCCCTTGGATGCAACAACCCCTCTATAGTACCTAGCTTCTTGCCTACTATAACTAGGTAACCGCTGATCTGCCAACCCCCCTACTTGCACTTGTCTAGATCTCTGTCTAGTAACATCTTTGTTAACAGAGCCTTGAGATCCCCCTCTAGGAGTACTGCCGGTCCTGCCCCCTGCTTGAGAAGATCTACGATCCCTAGATCTACCTGACACCTCTCTTTTTCCAGAATTATCAGATCTACTCAGGTATTTAGCACCACCAGAACCTTCTGTGGTCATATTTCTATCATTAGCTCTTTGCAATCCTCCAGAAGATCTTGTTCGAGATTTTGCACTTGATACTTTTCCTGATAATGGCATAATGATTTCTATTCGTTAAAAAATAACCCTTATTACCACTTTATCATATTTTTAGCATTTAGTCAAATCATTTTTGATTTTTTTTAGAAAATAATATATTTTGAATCAATTAAATGCCTTGCACATTATCATAATCGTTAACAAGCTTACTTGTCAACTCTGGATTTACGACCCCACTCTTAGGATCCTCAGCCCCTGTTAAATCACATATCCCCGCTATCGTATCTGGATTTTTATAAATTCTTAATTCATTATGCAAATAAGAATTCTTCTTTTTTTCAACTTCCAACTCTTGATTTTTTGAAAAAGAAGCAGCAATACTGTTTGCAAATTTATTATACAATTTGCCGGTATCAAGATCAGCTTGAAGCTTAATTTCAAAATCTTGCGACCTAATCATTTCTTCGCAACTAACGATGTCAATATCCAATAACAACTTCACAACTAGCCTGTCATTTTTTTTATTCATAACATCGATCATAGTATATCCATTTCTTACTTTTTCATCAATATCTGCGTAATCTTCTTTTGGAGAACCAAAGATATCGCCCCCGTTGGGAAAGACCAACCCACTAACCACCTTCAAAGAATCCTCTTTTTGAGAATTAAATACTAATTTATCAATGTTTATACTGCCTTTTATAACGTACAACCTTGGGCTTGACTGAAGATCGGGTATGTAAACATCAAAAACACTATCACTACGATTTAAAGAAAATAAGCTATGATTTAGGTCAGGAACTAAGCTAGATCCAACAACTGGCTCAAAAGTTTCTGTATAACCACCATATGTTAAAATGGTTCTATGGGTAAGCCGATCAAAATCACTCATATCAGCATCTATCCGATGTAACGCTTCATCGCCATCAATCTCAACGCCATTTTTAGTCAAGGTTGCGGGATGAGCGCCAGGAAAAACTATAGAGTTTTGCTCAGCATTATCGGCACTAGAAAGACCCCATGGTACAACAATACCCTGAGCAGGAATATTTTTAGAACCAATCGCGTTTGTAACAAGGCCAGAGGTCATGGCCAAAGTAGCCACAAACAATTCACGAACAGAATTAAACCCTAACATTGTAAAAATAAATAGCTGTAGTTAAAAATTAAAAATCATTAACTATTTATAAATATAATTTATGTAAAAGTCAATCGTTAAAAGTAATTGATGTAATGTCGTGGACATCTTGAGCCACTAAATAATATAAAATCAAACCTTATGTCGTAATTATCATATTGTGAATTTTGCGATAAAAAGATAGAAGCGCAGTTTTTAATTCTTTCAACCTGACTTTTTCTAATGATAACCTCTATTAGATCATCCCTTTTACGAGATTTAACTTCAAAAAAAACCAGGCACTTTTTGTAACTCTTAAAGTTAAAGCCATTTTTCAAGACATTATCCCTAACATCAAAACTTTCAGCAATGATATCAATTTCGCCAAATTGATTTTTATATCTTTTTGCTATTACTTTATAACCTTTTTTTTGCAAAAATATCCGGGCTTTTTCTTCGAAAATCAGTCCTTTTTTATAATTTGTAAAGGATTGAGAACGGGCAGTTTTAGTGGTCATGAATATTGGGTTTATTTTTTTTGGTGAAAAAAATATAATCTAAACTGTTATCATTCTTTTTCTTTAACTTTTTTCATTAGTATTCTCTCTATTTTCATTCCCTCTATTTCTTTGATCACAAACTCATAACCATAATCAGAAAAACTAGAATTAAGCCTGTAATCATTACCAAACCTGTCCGAAACAAAGCCAGCAATAGTGTCATATTTTTCATCAGGATTAATCTCCTCAATACCCATAACAATACTGATTTCATCAACAGGAGTAGTGCCATCAACAAGCCACGAATTCTCATCATTTTTAACAATCATCACCTCATCTTTTTCATCATAATGGCCAGGAATAACGCCGACGATAGCTTCAAACATATCGGATCCAGTAACTACACCCTCAGTCTGACCATATTCGTCAACCACAATGGCCATATTAACAGCCGACTCCTTGAACATTTCTAAAACCTTCAGGCAATTGGTATTTTCTGAGATAAAATGTGCTGGCTTCATATGAAACTGTAAATCAATTTTTCCAGTCAATATAAATTGCGAAAACAAGTCTTTCGCTTGCACCACTCCTAAAATCTTCTTAGCCTCCCCTTCAATTACCGGATATCTGGAATGACTAGATTTTGTTAGCTTTTTTTTGATCTTCTCCTGATCGTCATCTATATTAAGAGAAACCAACTCCCCGACATGAGTCATTATTGACTTAGCATCGCGATCATCAAGACGAAAAATTCGATGCATCATCTCATGTTCAGATTTCTCAATCTCACCGGTTTGCACACCTTCATTAATAATAGCCTTCAACTCCTCTTCGGGATCGTTATTTTTACCCTCAGTTGACACTCCGAAAAAACGTAACACAATGTTAGCAGAATTATCAAGGAGATTAACAACCGGAGCAAAAATATGAGAAAAAACCAACATTGGTTTTGCTATAAATATTGAAATCATTTCAGGATTTTTCAGAGCAACCCTTTTTGGTATCAATTCACCTATTACTACCGAAAAATAGGTCAGCAACGAAACAACAATAAATAGAGCGATAGACTGACCATAAACTCCAACGAATGGAATCTTGGATAATACAACTCCAAAGTCATGAGCAATAGTAGCGCCACCATACGCAGCAGCTAGCATCGCTACAGTAGTGATGCCAACTTGAACTGAAGACAAAAACCTACTCTTGTTTTCAATGATATCAATTACACGTTTCGCATTTTTATTACCCTTCTTTAACATCTCTTTTAAGATTGGCTTTCTCGAAGAAACTATCGCCATTTCTGATAAAGCGAAAAAGCCATTAAGTAATATTAAAAATAATATTGTGACAAAAGTTGACATTAATTTTTAAATTAATTTATTTTATTATTATCGTAAAATGATATTATATATTAATTTTACTGTCAATAAAATTAAATTTAAATTCATTTTTACATCTTTTTTTAAAAAACTACTTGACATTATAAATGAACGTTGTATAATAGTATTATTATAAAAATAATTAATATTAAATAAATATAATAGAATATGTGCAAAATGTAGATTTGATATAAATTGTCAAAAGCTATAGCTAGACTCTGGCAATTTTACCATCCGAACCACTAATGTAAGCAACATCCTCTAATGCCACCTTGGGAGATGGTTTGTCGCTTTTTGTTGCCGCACAACTATCATCATTAGCTATGGCAACAGATGGATCTGCAGCAACTTCAGGTTCCTGAGTATAGTCTACGCTACCTCCCGAAATAGCACTCTTTTGCTTCTTAGTTAAATCCTGCAACCGCAATATTCCATCTTGCATATATCTTGGCAATATGGTAATGGGAACGATCGCAATAGAGTGTTCAGGTCCGGCAAATCGTAGCGCAATATCAGCCTCTGGTGACTCAGGATGCACTTTATCAATAATACGCTTATATTGACGTGAATAGCCCTGATTTAGGTCTCTGATGGTTGCAAAAATCATCTCGGATCCCTCCTTGCCGTCTCGAGTATCGTTTTCGACGTGAAAGCCATCTATTACACAATAGCTAATAAAAACACTAGCGTAAGATCCATAATTACCAACCCTTTCAAATGGCTCGACATGTCCTCTTAAACTTTTAATTATTACATCAATATCTCGATGAGAGCCCTCTCCCTTTAAAGCAGAAATCTGTTCAATTGCTTTTTTGATCTCTGGCAATTTTGTAGACAAATCGTCAACATATTCTTCAACATCATCAAAACCATCCATGTGATCCTCGCTCTCCCATAGATCTTGTGAAAAAATCTCCAACTTCCTTTCTTTAACTTTTTGCCACTTACTAGAGCTAATAAAACCTTTAATGTCAATAATGAAACCCTGTAAAACCTCCAAAGATTCAGCCATAAACTTACCATCATAAATCTTGTCACCACAAAAGCGACCGGTATATTGTTCGACCTGATATTTTAAATTATTAATATTTGGGCGATAAAAAGCGTCGAGATCAGGAAATGAATAATTTCCTGTCGCAACATGTTGTATAATATTTTCGGGATTTATCACAATATCACCGACGCCAATTGCCGCTAATTTATTTAGGTCAGCATGAAGCCTGAAGAGATTAGGATTGCCTATTATAGCTTTTTGATCCGATACATCGACAGTAACACCTTGAATAAACTCACCTGAGTTAGCCCCTCGCCTTACCGACGATTTAAAGCCCAAGGCTTTTAATTGCGACGGGTCAGCTACAACTTTTCTACCATCAACTAAAGATTTAGTGCCAATGGCGTGTTGCGGATACGCGTTCGACCCGGTAGCGACCTTGAGAACTGGAAATTCAAGATCTACAATATCTGGCTTATGCAGTTGCGAATTCAATCCTGCCAATTGCGATATTTCATACATCTTCTTATCATTGCAACCTCTGGCATTAATTAAAAAACCAGATATATTAGACGATTCATGAGCGCCAAAACCACCATGATTAGGGAGGAAAACTTTATCTCTAAATACACTTTCTAAAACCCCGCCACCATCTTTTTTAACCGCACCAGATTTTTTGGCTGTGGCCGCTAAAATACTTATTGCCACAATACCTTTGACACTTAGCTTTACTGACCTCGTAGAAATACTTGCATTACTTAACGCCGCAGGAGATCCTTTAACTGCTTTTTTTACCTTTACTCTTTTTACTTTTACCCTTTCAGATGACACTCTTTTGACAGCTTTTTTGGTAACCTCTTTTACAGTCAACGTTGACCTATTGGGGTTGGCTTTCCTAGTTGTTTTATGTTGACCAGATTTACCATTTCTGCCTTGTCTGGCAGGGTGACCCGCTCTTGCATCGACTCTTTGAAGCGATGGTAATTTACTTCTAGCTCCCCCCTTGGCCACTCTTTTAACTCCCACTTTGGTCGCTTTATCACCCCTTCTTGTTGCGTTATTTGGCATATTATAATTCTGTATTTGGTTGATATTTTTTTTGCAGACGATGCGAATTTTCACTCTCGCGATCTTCTTGTACTAAATTTGGTGACACTTCCGAAGAAGGTGATTTACTTCTTATTTGAATTGGCCGATATAAATGATAAGGCTTTGCTTGAGGCTGATTATTAATATCAAGATACATATAAACAGCATCACCCTCGAACTCAATATAAAAAGGCTGATAACCATAATGCTTACAAAAGCTATCACAACTATATTTATCAGGAAACCAGCTAACCAAAATATCATTACCTTCACGATCATTATATACTGAATTTAGATCTGGATACACATCTCTTCTTGAAGCATATAATTGATCAGAATTTGTAACACCTTCTATTGCGTTGAATAAATTATATAGACGTGTCATACCTCTACCATTTTCAATAACAGCCGGAGAGAAAATACCCTCTTCACGCTGAAAGTATCTATCTCTGTAAGACATGGCATTAGTAAATCTCGAATCTTCTCGAATGAAAAGCTGCAATTTCTTTAAAAAACCGTCTGGGAAGTGATCAACATAACCTCTCATGTCAAAAAACGGCATTGTAAACGTATCTGCATCGGGAAATTTAAGACTCATCTGCTTGGGATTTAAATAGGCATTACTTGGTGTTACCAAATCTTCAAATCCCAATATCTGAGACTTGGCAATCTCTTGCAATATACTTAAGGAGCTTTCTGCGTCAAGACTAGAGATCCACGATCTAGTAGCTTCGCCAAACGTACTATCATCACCATAAAAACCCTTATCATACATGTAATTTGATAATAAAACGATATCATCAGAACTTTTTCTAACAGAAGCTTGTGATTCAAAATATCGATCTTCATCCGGCGGTAGATACGACATAACAGGAAAGCTTTGGACAGGATCAAGACCACTGTTTATTCCGACAACATACATAATATCCGATCCCACCTTCGCTGCAGCTCCACCGAATGACTTAAAATAATAAGAATCACCGTTATAATATTTCTCTTGAGAGTCTTGCTGGATACCTACATGATGAGCGCTTGCAATTTGCGCAATCAACTCTGGATCATATTCTTGTCGACAAATCTCGGGCAGTCTCTTATTAATAACACCATCAACAAAGCTTTTTTTACCAAATCCGGCAGCAACTGCAGTAAAAACAGCTTGTAACGCCATCCAAAATGCTGAATATTTACTAAATTTCAAAATAATTATGTTAAATTAATAACTAGCTAACAATTGGCAGTTTAAAAAACCCCTCTATCACGACTATACTTGACAGCCTGTCTATCTCCATAAGGAGATAGGGAAGCGCTAGGGCTGTTAGCAAACCCCTTATCTGGGGTTTGATCAAATTGTAAATCATCATAATAATTATCATCGATATCCGGAGCAGGAATTTGCCTACCATCAGCAATTTTCGACATTTGCGCTGTAAACTTTTGATACTCATGTTCAGCTTGATCCATAGCGGCCGCCAGAGAATTTTCTTCATACGCTTTGAATATATTGACATATCCCACTAATCCCAAAGAACCAGACATTCCCGACTTAGGAATAGGGTTCAATCCACCATCATAATCAACATGAACCAATACAGATTCCAGATCATGCGTCTGCATTGATTCATCGTAAGGGTTGATTTTAGAAAACCCTTCATCCGAAAGCTCAAGATTTGAAGCATTTAATTTGATCGACCCTGCTCTTTCATTATAAGCTGCAAACATCGAAGGATTTTGAATCGATAACAAGGAAGATTTAAAATCTATCGCTGCAGCTACTGCAGGAGATGATAAAACCCCTCTTAAAAATGACACATCTTTAACATTCTCGGATTCAGATCCCAATATCACACCCGGAACAACACAATTACCGACATCAGGAACTGCAAATCCCCCTTCTGTTGTTTTCATAATATTTCTTTCAGTCAAATCTGATATGCCAATTGCACCACCAATAACCTTCACAAGATGAGCGACTCTATCATCAGACTCCGAAAGTAGGCTATGGTTATTTTTAGAATATCTTGCAAATGATGTCAAAGAATCCATCTTAGGCTGAGCAACACCTATAGAATAAAGAGAATTGGAGTCATATTTAGCGATTTCAACCGCCACTAACTTTGGCAACGCCATTTCTCGATGTGCAACAAGCAAGTTGTCGCCATCGTAAAAATTAGGATATAATTGAGCAGCAACTTCCATAGCAGCATTAAAAACAGCATAATTTGCCACATGAACAATCCCACCATAACTCTTCATTAAATGAGCTCTGTTTTGACGATCTTTAACCAAGGATGAAGAATCCAAACCCTCATTGTCAATTACCATCTTGGCCTGCAAGTTTTTTCTAACTAAACTTTGCCTCTTCCAATCTTCTATAGATGGATCCGAAATATTAAATGACAGACTGGGTTTGTGATGCAAATATCCATCAGCATATATTTTATCATTATCAGTAGCAAATGACCCAAGAATTTTAGAATTAACCAACTGCATATCTTCAAATCGACCCAATTTGAAATCACGAATCAACTTAGGATCATACTCGCCATATTGATATTCTTCACCTTCTGAATAGTCATCCCATTGACCCTCTTGCGCAAAAAGAACATCCGGAGCATTGCTTGTTGGCTTAGCAACCCTATTGCCGACATGTATTGATCTAAAATAATTAACAGTAGCTAATAATGCCATCATCATGAAAACAATCATAGAATTCGATAATCTAAACCTTGTTGTTGGCATCTAGCTACATATTAAAGTTACAAAACAAAAAACACTTCTTATTGCTATTGTATCATATTTTGGCAACTATGTCAATAAATATATGGCTATATAGCTTACTTTTTGGCTGTTAATAGCAATAAAATTGATATTTTTTATATAATTCATAAAAAACACTTGACATTGTAAATGAGCGTTGTATAATAATATCTAGAGCCATAAATTAATAATATAATAACTATGTTAAAAATTAATGAGTTTTACGATCAGATCACTGGCAGCTTTTGCTATCTGCTATATTGTCAGAATAGTAGATATTGCGCCATTATAGATCCAGTAGCCACTATCAACGACCAATCATCAGCCTTAACCTTTACGCAAGCTGATATTGTCATCGATAAAATTAAAGAGCTAGACCTAAAGCTGATATGGATATTGGAGACTCATATTCACGCCGATCATGCCACTGGCTGCGATTATATTAAAAAAAGGGCAATCAGCGAGGGTTTTGGCAAAAATGTACAATCCGCTATCGGTGTAGACGTTACAAAAGTAACGAAATATTGGGCTCAGCATTTCAATTTCAGCGATTCCAGGCTACAATCAGCATCTCACTTTGATAAATTACTCAAAGATGGTGAAAAAATAACATTAGGAGAACATGAAATAGAAGTAATATCGACTCCTGGTCATACTCCTTGCTGTGTTTGCTACAAAGTTGCGGACAATATATTCGTTGGCGATGTATTATTTATGCCCGATATTGGTAGTGCTAGATGCGACTTTCCTGGCGGTAGCGCCGAAGAATCTTACGATTCGGTACAAAAAATATTCAAACTACCAAATAATACCAACCTCTATACTGGTCATGATTATCCCAAAAACCGCGATCTACAGTTTTTATCGACTGTTAAACAGCAAAAAGAAGGTAATGTTATGATTGGAGGAAGTATTGCTAAGGAAGAGTTTGTTGCCAAAAGAAATACTAAAGATAAAAATTTAGCACCGCCGAAACTACTTCAGCAATCACTTAAAATAAATATTTTTGCTGGCAAGAGGTAATTGAAACAACGAGCTTTAATCGCTAATTGACAAGACTCAAAGACATTAAAGATCCAGAGAGTGACCAGTGCTAACTGCCTCAACCCTCTTGCCCTCTTCCGCCCTTACTGCTGACATAGGTTTCTCTGATCTAGAATTATTAGTCGCTGCTAATTTAGTCAAACCCGTTTTCATTAATTCAATTTGCGAATCATTAAAAAAGCTATATTGCACATCTTCATTAAAAACCAAAGGGTCTTCATGATCCGAATAGCTCAACAAGACTTCTCCCGATTGACCAGCCTCTGGGGAAGTTAATGCTTCATAATATTTGCCTTGAAGCATCTCTATCTGATCGATATCAAACTCTCTTCTATTAAAAAACTCCATAACATTATCCCGAGACTCCAACATTTCTTCTACAATTTCGGAGTCATGACCAAACAATAATGACAAGGATTTGATTTTATAAATTAACGCACTTTTGTAAGAATCACTTTGCACAAATTCCTTTAAAGCTGCAAAATTTTTCTTAACACCCTCAAAACAATGCTCTTCAACACTAGGAGTCCTGTAAGCATCTATATCAACAAAAACCAAATGGCCATTTTCTAAATGCGAGTTCTCTACCATTAATAAATCATCCACACCAAGCAAGCTCATTTTAAGATACCTTAAATCATTGCCCTTGTCATAAAAAATCTGCTTCACCAAACGCGCCCCCAAATCAATAAGATCACTATCAAGACCCTGACGCTGTTTATCATGTTCGATTATCTTATTTTCCATACTTTCAAAAAGATCTCTATCATGCCCTAAGCCTTCTGATCTAGACATCGACATCTGATGATCAAGGTCCGATGTTTTAGCATAAAGTTCAACAATACCATTATACAATTTAACATTATCTGCACACTCATCGCTATATGTAGACGAAGGGTCAACCGCCTCACAAACATTTTTCAAGCCATTAATTTCTTCAACCTCATAGCCAAAAGTGTTAAGAAAAGAGTCTAAAACTCTGTGACGGTATGGTATTATTACCGGAGGCTTTAGTTTACTATGAAGCAAAGCGCCGTCCGCCAATTTAACCGTATTATAATTTATTAACGCGAAAATACCATCAGTTTTTTTCCCAACCTTGCCGTCTTTACGATAAGCGTCCGCAAGAGGATTCGGCGGTTCATAAAAACCAATAGGATCAGATGCTAGCGCCGACTTAAAACTCGTCACAGTACTATCAAAAGCAGTGATACTCGCCTCATCAACGCTAGTTGCGTCATAATCACTGCCTAAGTCAATTTCCGTGCTACTTTGCTGATAAGACCTCGCAGAAGCTGAGGCGATCACCATCATCAACAAAACAAATCTTTGTATAATTAAGTTAACATATTTATTCATAAATTATATATATTTATAGCTTCTTAGTATAATTATAGCATGTTTTATAACTTATTGCAAATCAATTTTATAAGTTTCCAGCAAATATTGTCTTTTTTGTTATTAATGTGAAAAAACTATTGACTTTTATTTTGAACGATGTATAATTATAATTGCACTAACAATAGCTCTAATAATATTAAGCAATTACAATGTAAATTATGATGTAATTATGGCTGTAAATTACCAACTTTATAAATTTATTTACTGGATTTTAAATTAATCGCTCGCTATAATTTAAAAAAATAATAAATTTATAAATTACAATGAAGAAAATCGCTTTAATCGATGGCTATGGTTTTGTTTTTCGAGCCTATCACTCACTACCACCCCTAACTAGGGGCGATGGTACTCCTGTGGGCGCAGTATATGGCTTTACCAATATGCTAATAAAATTATTAGCTGGACTTGATGTCAGTCACGTTGCAATGGTTTTTGACGCTGGCTCTAAGACTTTTAGAAATGATATCTATGAGGATTATAAAGCGAACCGTCCACCCTGCCCGGAAGATTTGAAGCCGCAATTTCCAATCGTTAGAGAAGCAGCAGAATCCTTAGATCTAGCTATTTTAGAAAAAGCAGGATTTGAAGCTGATGATATCATCGCTACTTTAGCTAAAAAATATTCCAAAGAAGGTTATCAAGTGGTGATCGTTTCTTCTGACAAAGATTTAATGCAACTCATCGACGACAATGTTAGTATGTATGATGCGATGAAAAATCGCAATATTGGTGAAAAAGAGGTTCTGGAGAAATTCAACGTCAAGCCCGAAAAAGTACTAGATTTACTATCACTAATGGGAGATTCTGCCGATAACATACCTGGAGTTCGTGGCATTGGGCCGAAAACCGCTGCTGAGTTAATTAATGAATATGGCGATTTGGAGGGAATTTTTGCTAATTTAGATAAAATTAAACAAAAAAAGCGTAAAGAATATCTTGAAAATGGCCAAGAAAGCGCCTTACTATCTCGTAACTTAGTTAGGTTAAAGGAAGATGTTGAAATTGGCTTGACCCAGGAAGATCTAGAGCTGCAAGATATTGAGCCACTAAAATTAATCAAATTCCTAAGTGAGCAAGGTTTTCGTTCCCTAACGCAGCGAGTTAAGAAAGATTTTGATGTTAGCGATAGCGATCTTGGCGAGCAGGAAAGTGCTGTGGTTAAAAAAAAAGACAACTCAACTTTTAACGATATAATCAAGATTCAACTTGATGATATTAATAAACTTCAGGATTTGGCAGATTATGCCACTGCCAATGGTAATTTAGTGATCAGCTTCCAGCCTTCTAGCGAGAATCTTAATGATATTGCGATTTCAACTACCAAAAATGATAAAATAAGCCATATTTATTATTTGCAAATTGATGAAAAAGCAGAGAACGCTCCGCAAGATGTTGAAGATTTATTTGCCGAGAAAAAAGAGCCGAAAGAAAGTAAAAAACTTGATCGCGAACAATTCTTGGAAATTTTGCTGAAATTATTGGCTGATGACTCAATAAAAAAGGTATTTTTTGACGCTAAAAGATTTGTTAGATTGTTGCTATTTATGGTTAAAGATAGTAATAAAGTTGAACTCAACGCTTACGAAGATGTTTCTTTGATTAATCATTTGATCAATTCGAGCGTTAAAAATGATTTTTGCCAACTAACTGATTTCAATCTAGGGGAAAATTTTGAATCCCAAGGTTATGATAAGGTTTTTGCTGAACTTGAAAAAGGTAAAGTGCCAGAGCAATTTACTGATGAAGAATTCCAGCGTGATTTTTACTGCTTTAAGAATTATTGCTTATGGAAGTTATATAAATTGTTATCGCCAAAAATTATTAGCAATAACTTTGCCGCCTCGTATTATTCATATGAAAAGCCGCTATTGGAAGTTTTAGCTAGAATTGAGCATAATGGTGTTAATGTTGATGTTAAGAGGTTAACACAATTATCAAAAGAGTTTGAGGAAAATATCAACAAATTAACTAAAGAAATTTACGAGATTTCAGGTAGTGAGTTTAATATTGCTTCTACCAAGCAGCTTGGCGAGGTGCTTTTTGAGAAAATGGGCCTAGATTCGAAGAAAAAATCGAAAAAAACTGGTAATTTATCAACTAAATCTAGCGTTTTAGAAGAATTATCGCAGCAAGGTCACGAAATTGCTGATAAAATACTAGCTTTTAGGAAATTTTCAAAACTAAAAAATACTTATACTGACGCTCTACCTAAAGAAATTAATGCTCAAAGCAATCGTATTCATACTACTTTATCTTCAATATCAACCATTACTGGTAGACTTGCTTCTAATAAACCAAACCTGCAAAATATTCCAATTAGAAGTCCAGAAGGTAAAAAAATTCGTGAATGTTTTGTTGCTAGCAAAGGAAATGTTCTGATCTGCGCTGATTATTCGCAAGTGGAACTCAGGGTTTTGGCTCATATCGCTAATATTAAAGAATTAGTTAAGGCTTTTAAAGAAGATAAGGATATTCACAAAATAACCGCTGCGCAAGTTTTTGGTATGGCCGAGGATGATGTCACTTCTGAATTAAGATCACAAGCTAAAGCCATCAATTTTGGTATCGTTTATGGTATTAGCGCTTTTGGCCTAGCAAAGCAACTTGGAATTTCTAGAACTGATGCTGCGCAGTATATCAAAAACTATCTTGAAACTTACCCTGGAATTGATGATTTTATGAATAATTATCAAAATTTTGCTAAGGAACATGGCTATATTGAAACTATTAGTGGCAGAAAATGCTATATCAAGGCTATTAATGATAAAAATCCGATGGTTAGGGCCGAGGGTGAAAGACTGTCTATTAATGCTCCAATTCAAGGTAGCGCCGCCGATGTCATAAAAATTGCCATGATCAATCTTGATAATAGATTTCGTAGCAAAAATATTGATGCTAAAATTATCTTGCAGATTCACGATGAATTAATAATTGAGACTAAGGAAGGAAATGCGACAGAAATAGCTAAAATTATTGAAAAAGAAATGCAAACAGCGATGGTCTTGGATGTTTTACTTAAGGTTGATATTGAAATTGGTAAAAGCTGGGGGTAGAATAAGAATGCTATTTATCGTAAAGCCCCAACTATCTTTAAATAATTAGATTAAATATCGCTAAGATAATTACCTACTATATTCTTAACCACCCCATCTCCTCCAAAAAGAAACTGATGTAACTTCTCTATAAATCAATTATTAACGTTTTCCACCCCCGCCGCGATCACTTTCATTTTGACACCTTAATACACGACTACCATCAGGAGCTTGAACTTCAGGATTTGGCCGATTTGGCACGCCCTCTTGAGCCTAAGCTCTTGCGGACCCACCTCCTCCACCAAGATCACCTCTTGAATCATTGGATTCAACAGCATCTGGACCAGGTCTTGTTCTAAAAAACCCTTGGAAACATAATTTCATATGCAGCTCTCGCAATTGCAGCACGACCTCCACTTTTATCAAAGCTCAGCACCTTCATGTTCTGTTATAACAGCAGGAACTGGACGACCCCTGATATAGATCAACCTCTCAGAAGGTTTTTCTTTTGACTTTTTAACAGCCTCAATCATCTTGACAACATTATGGTAACCCCAATGCCTAGCCATATCTAAAGCAGTTTCCCCATCATCTCTTTTTTGATCGGTCTTAACGCCATGATCCAGTAAAAGCTTAACAATTTTTTCATGCCCATTTTGAGCAGCCATAAATAATCCATCTACCCCGTTATTCATGGTATCTGAAGCATTACAATTATGTTCTAGCAATAACTTTACCATATGCTCATTTCCAGTTTCACACACAATATGGAATATACTTGTCCCATCGCTTTTTCGAGCAATATTGCAATCAGCACCGCGCTGCAAAAACAACTCAACCATATCCATCCTTCTAAATTCATAAGCTTTAAATAAAGGGGTTACATTATCATTAGCAGGTTGATTTATATCTACATCGGCCCTCTTTAATAATTCCTTTACCACTTCTATATGACCATTTTGAGCTGCAAAATACAACGGAGTTTCACCACCTTCAAATGTAACTGAAGGGTCGGCTCCGTTTTCTAATAAAAAAGTCACAACATCTTCCTTTCCATTTTCAGAGGCACTATGTATAGGAAATGCACCATTAGAAAATGCTGCATTAACGGCATCGGGTTTAATTTCTATCACTCTTCTTACAATATCAATTTTACCCTCTGCACACGCGTCAATTAAATTAATTTTATCAACATTATGCTCAGTTATTTGCGCATCAATCATATAAACAATATTTTTTAATGCTGAAGACCTCCTAGCCTCTTCTGCGTCATCTGCCGAAAAATTATCATCATAAAATTTAAATTGATCCCTAGCTAATTCTGCAGCAGTTTTTCCATCGCCATCTCTTTTTTGATCGGTTCTCACGCCATGATCCAATAAAAGCTTAACAATTTTCTCATCTCCAATTTCGGCCGCGTAATGTAGCGAATTCATCCCATCTCTATCGATTAATGAGGGGTCGGCGCCAAATTTTAACAACTCCTTCACAATTGTTAAATCTCCCGCTTTAGATGCAAGATGTATTGGCACAGTAGACCAATCATCTAACACCGCATTAGCATATTTACTATCATTTTTTAGAATTTTCCTAATAAATGCGATACCCTCACGCAAGCATGCATGTAGCAGATCACTCTTCAATATCAACTCTTCAATTTCTTTGAAACCATTTTTAATAGCCACGTCTCGTGGGGCTTCACCTCTATCATTTTTCTGATCGACATCTACACTACTACGACCCAATAGCAATTTAACTACTGCTGTATGATTGTTTTCAGTAGCCAAATTTAGAGCATTACCCTCACCTTTAAAAGTTATTGAGGGGTCCGACCCCTTATTTAATAAAAACTCCATAAGCTCTACATCTCCTCTTTGAGAAGCTATATGAAGGCTTGTTGCACCATTTTCAAATACTGTATCAACACTCACGCCCTTATCGAAAAACGCCTTAATGGCGGCCACAGAATCTGCACCTTTCATCAAACATGCATCATATAATGCTTGAACCTGCTCAGTATGTCTTAAGCCTTTTGCCATTAAATCCTTCTGTTCTTTTGTTAGATCGCCAATAATTTTCATATCACCTTGTAAATATTTAGGCAGGCAATCAAATGGTAGAAACATGATTCTTTCATTAGAATCCTTGAATCGTAATGGCGTATCTGCGTACTCAGATTTTGCATATACCTCTTTTAAATGCTTAAAATATCTTGACTTACCACCAGCACTAATATCTCTAACAGTTGCGAGTAGAACCTCATTACCACCCTCATCACGTTCCAAATGATATCCTTCAACTGCGCAATATATATTTTCTTGCTGCTTATTCAAGGAAAGTCCTTCTAACATCCTATCCAAATTTTCATGAAAACTTTTAATGTAATCAAATTTCAGTTTTTGATCATGATGATTTTCTGAATAACGATTTAAAGCATCTATAGCTTTCTTAATTATAGGTATTGTAGCGGATAATTTTCTTATATCACTTTCCACTTCTAAAAAACCTTTTTCATGATCTTGTCTTTCCCATTCATCTTGCGCCAAAATCCCTAGCTTAATTGACTTTGCCCTCTGCCACCATTGGGAATCAATTAATATAGCCATATCATTAACAAAAAATTTCAAATACGACAACCCTTCAACGCAAACTTCACTGAGATCAGATGTATTCCTGCAGGTAAGGTTGTTAAATAAAAAACCAAGAGATTCAACTTGGGGAGTTCTAAAGGTATCAAGATCCGGAAAAACATATTTCAACTGTGAATTTTGAAATGTATTGTGACGAGCTAAATCACCCACTCCAAATGCTTCTAATCTATTAATTGATCTAAAATAATTTTCTGAAACATCATCACCACCAACCGCATCCTTTATTATTTTTTCTTTTGACACTTCTAAAACCTTAGTTAAAGGATTAACCTTCCTCACTGAAACTACTCTAGATGCAACTTTTAAATCTGGAGATATGATTTTAAACGGCGGATAAATGTTTGAACCACGAGTTACAATATTAACGGGCAAAGGTAAGGTAATACTCTGCGGAGGATTTATATCTTCATCCCCGAGTTTTTGTAAACCTAGCGCTAATGATGCTTCATATAATTGCGCATCATTACTTCCACCTTTATAGTTAACACGATAAGGCTGCTCTTCATATAAAACCGGAGTAGAATCTATCATAAATTCAAAATCATGATATTCCTTCCTGCCTGGCATAAAGGCCAAATCAGCAAAATCATCAGCTATCGAGCCTGAAGAGGTAGAAATTTTATGAAAAATACTTGATACCAGTGCTGACTTTGCATCAATCATATCAGCTATAAGATCCTTACCAAGATTCCTAGCTACTTCTGCAGCAGTTTTTCCATCGCTAACTCTCTTGAGATTGGTTTCTGCTCCATGACCCAGTAAAAGCTTAACAATTTTCTCATGACCATTATGAGCCGCAATATCAAGAGGATGATCACCCAAATTACTTAGCATACTAGGATTTACTCCATTTTCTAATAAAAACCTGACAGCGTCTTCATTTCCATTTTCGGAGGCGATATGTATAGGAAATAAACCATTGGGAAATGCTTCATGGATAATTACAGGCCTATCTTTTAAAACTTTTTCTAAATCACCAAGAACTCCCTCCTTCAATGCTCGCTCGAAAATAATTTTACCGCTAGTATCTGAAGCTACATTAGATGCAGGATCTTCTGGACTTACTTTGAGACCCCTGGATACACCTCTATTAACCTTAAACTCACCCCCTCCACCATATGCAGAACCTTCTGTTTTTCTAGTGACACCCTTCATATTGTCATTAGCTAATTTTGTTAATGATTTAAAGATTGCCTCTGATTTGTCACGAGATACATCGTTACCATAAGAATCTTTAATAGACATATTACTAGAAAGGAACAGTCCTGATGAGTAATTAGCAATATCTATGTTGTACTTTGCAGCATTATATTCATATCCAAAGCTTAACTCACCATCACTAACTGAAACCTCAAAAACAAGTGGGGAAACTTTTAATGCCTCGACTCCACTTAAATCTGAAGATTTTTGTGCTGAGGCGACTTTGGCACTAACACCTAATGCCAGCAAAAACAAAGCAAGAGATCTTTCTGCCTTTCGAGCATCCCTAGCATTTTGACCTGACCCTCTTCCTGGTTTCGAAGCTGCAATAGTAGCAGCCCTAGCAACAGGTTTATTTAACTTTTTCTTCGACTTCGCTTTTACAAATTCTTTAGAGGTAACAGAACCAGCTCCTCTTTTTCTATTATGATACCCTGCAGACTTTCCTTTTTCTTCACCCTTACTATACTCAGTAGCAGACCTTTGCCTAAAATTTGACAAATTACCACCACGCTGTTTTAAGATTTTAGGTATTACAGCTTTAGCCGCGCGATTTGACAGAACTGCTTTAGATGAGCGATTGGCTCTATTTCGTTGTGTGGTCATTAATTTTTCAGATTACTATAATTACTTTCTTACTGTTTATAATAGTATGCTGTATTTACATAAATACAACATACTATTATCTTTATGCAAATAATATCTATATTCTGATACAATAAATATTCTGAAAAAATATTGACAAAAAGTAATATAAGATATTACCAAACTTATTAAATAATCGAAGTACCGATTTCTCACTTAAATTTTCAATTTTAGCAATTTTTTCATTTATATAACTACTGATTTCATCATTTTGATGGAACAAATCTGACATAATGACGAAATAGTTAGCAGCACAAAACAAAATATTCTATCTTAAATAGATTTCATCGACAACTAACTCTAAAAGAGCTCTTAAGCCTCTGAATGGCAAAGTAAAAATAGCTTCTAACGCTTTTGAATGACAGTAATTTTTTCTCGCGGCCGCATGGTCGACCGTCCCACGCTCACCCGCGGTGCCCGCCGATAAACCTAATATACCTTATTCTACCATAGAAGAACCTTAAAATAATACAATACAAGATGTTGCTAGTTAATGGATTTGTAGCGACTTAGGATCAATTATATTTTTTACGACTTCAGTTGGAAATTCTAAAACCTCAGGATGACAAAATAATTTTTTGTAAATAAAATATTTTGTCACTTACCAATACAAAATTTTGAGAAAATTACATCTAGAATATTGTCAACTTCGATTTTACCGGTGATTTTACCAATGGCAGTAGCTGCTATGCGAAGATCTTCACCAGCAAGCTCAATATTTTTATCTAAATTAAATTCTTGAAGATATTCCAAGGCCTCAGTCAAATTATCGCGATATCTTTGCTTGGTGATTAAAGTTTCATTGAGATCTGGTATTAACTCCTGTACTTTTACTTCGATTAAAGCTAGTAGCTGATCAAGGTTTTGCTGTTCTTTTAACGAAATTTCGAGATCGCAGTCTTCTTTATCAGCATTATCTTTAAGATCAAGTTTGTTAAATAATCGAATTACTGATTTTTCAGATAAATCTTCGATTTGAGATATTTTTTCATTGATATAATTGCTAATTTCATCATTTTGATGAGCCAAATCCGATAAAATGATAATTATATCGCAATCTTGAGCTTTATTGATTGCTCTTTTGATTCCTTCTTGCTCAATTACATCTTTACTAGCTCTAATGCCAGCGGTGTCCGATATTTTAACGGGTACGCCAGCAATATCCAAGCTGACATCGATAATATCCCTAGTGGTGCCAGCAATATCAGAGACAATTGCCACTTCGCTTTGCGCTAAGAAATTTAACAAAGATGATTTACCAACATTGGGGGCGCCAATTATCGCCATTTTTAAGCCATCATGGACTTTTTGACCCTTTTTATTATCGTCAAGATGTGATTTAATTTGATCAGTTAGCGACAGAACATTAGCCCGAACCTGATTGGTTAGATCTTGCGGAATATCCTCGTCGGGAAAATCAATAAAACTTTCAATTAGAGCTAAAATATTGATGATTTGCCCTCGCCAATCATCGTAAATTCTACCTAGATTACCGCGAAGCTGCTTAAGCGCTTGCTTATGCTGCAGATCAGTCTGGCAATTGACCAGATCAACGATCGCTTCAGCTTGCACTAGGTCAAATTTATTATTGAGGAAGGCTCTTTTTGAAAACTCACCAGCTTGAGCTAATTTAACATCATCAACTTTTAGCAATATTGCACTTACTTGGTTATAGATATAACTAGAACCGTGCAGCGATATTTCAACAACATCTTCACCAGTGAAGCTATATGGAGCTTTAAAATAAGTAACAACCACCTGATCAAGAATTTCACCATTTTGATCATAGATATTACCAAATTGCACTTGGCTAGGGGTGAGGTCAGCTTTAAAGTCAAGATTTTTAAGGCAATCGATAGCTTTTTCACCAGATATCCTCAGTAAAATCACGCTAGAAGCACTTAAAGATGTTATTGGGGCGAAAATTGTAGTCATAAGTTAAAATTTACTATATTTTTAGATTGCCGCGTCGCTACCGCTCCTCTTTAATGACGCTGTAGTTGGATTACCTCTTCTTTTGTTATCGCAATCCCCTTCCTTTGTCATCGCGAGCGTCAGCGCGGCGATCCATTAGATTGTCACGTCGCCAAGACTCCTCGCTGGTGACAAATAAAAAATCAAAAACGGACAAATATCACAGAATATTTTGATTTTTAAGGAAATAATGGCGCATTGGTCAACCCAAGCCTCTCATCAAACCCAAATATAATATTCATATTCTGTACCGCTTGCCCAGAAGCTCCTTTGCACAAATTATCAATAACACTAACTATCACCGCTTTATTGCCTGACCTAGCCTTATTGACACTAATATGGCAAAAATTTGTTGCCTTAACATCGCTAATCTGGACATTATCACTAATGGTTACGAAATACTCATCCTGATATCTAGTATTTAGACAGTTTTTCAGGTCATCAATAGTAAATTTGTCGTCAATATCGACGTAAATAGTTGAGATAATACCACGATTTATCGGTAATAAATGTGGGGTAAAGTCAATTTCGATATCGCCATCAGCAACTTTTGACAATTCTTGCTCAATTTCGCCAATATGACGATGAGTACCAATGCCATAAGCTTTGCATGACTCATTAACTTCAGCGAATAAATTAGCTACTTTCGAAGCGCGCCCTGCACCGCTAACACCTGATTTTGAATCAATGATGATATTTTCTGACTTAATTAACTTATATTCAAGCAATGGTAATAAAGGCAAAAGAGCTGATGTTGGATAGCAGCCAGGGCATGCTACCAAGTTGGAATTCTTAATCTTAGCTTTATTAATCTCGCTAAGGCCGTAAACCGCGCTTGACTGGATATCCTTAGCTTTATGCTCGTTACCATACCATTTTTGATAATTTTCAACATCATCAAGCCTAAAATCAGCCGATAAATCAATGATTTTCAGCTCAGGATTAGCTTTCGAGGCAATAATTTGCGCAATTATTTCCTGCGAAGTGGTATGTGGCAAGCAGCAGAATGCGACATCGATTTTAGCAAAATCAACCTGATCCACTTTTTTTTAGCCGCGGTAAATCAAAATGCGTGAAATGGTTATAAATATCAGCAATATTTTGCCCAGCATTTGAATTAGCGACCAAAGCCGAGATTTCTACTTCATTGTGATTGAGCAGTAACCTAATTAGTTCAGCGCCAGTATAGCCTGAAGCCCCAAGAACCGCTACTTTTAATTTAGCCATAGCTTATATATTGTTATTTTGGTAAATCTTATTATCTATATTAAAATTATAGCATATAAAGAATTTTTTGTCAAATTTTGCTAATCTTTATTTAAATGAAGTCAAGACTCTTACAGTAATCTTTTAATTTGCCAAGAACTTTATTTGCACCTTAGTTGCCACTTCTATGTCTTTGTGTAAGCCTGCTTTAATCAATTCCCTTTCTCGAAAGGCTTGTCTAGCGAGGTTTTGCAAGTAGGAGCACCGAATATAGGATCTGTAACGCTAGAGCCTGGGAGCCTCGCATTCAGTAGTGGCTCAATTTCTCTAAGACCTCCACGATTAGCAACTATCATAGCAGCGGCAATCCCCTGATCATCTTTTAGAAAAGGATCAGCGCCCTTCTGCAATAATAAAGTTACAATATCTGACCTCTCAAGACTAGCAGCAATATGTAAAGGAGTTGATCTAGTATCAGTTCTTGCTTTATTTAGGTCTGCTTTAGCTGCTATTAGTTCTTTTACAACATCTATATGGCAATTTTGAGCAGCTACATATAAAGGAGTTGCGCCATTATCAGTTCTTGCTTTATTTAGGTCTGCTTTAGATGCTAATAATGCAGTTGCGACCTCTAGGTGGCCATTATACGCAGCCACCATTAAAGCAGTATCGCCACCATTAGTTGTTGCTTGATTGGGATCTGCACCTGCTTCCATTAATACAGTTGCAATCTCAGCATGACCTTGATAAGCGGTAGCAAGTAAAGGAGTTGCGCCATTATCAGTTCTTGCTTTATTTAGATCTGCTTTAGCTGCTAATAATGCAGTTACAATTTCTAAATTATCACTTTGAGCAGCTATAAACAAAGGGGTTGATCCATTATCAGTTCTTGCTTGATTGGGATCTGCACCTGCTTCTATTAATGCAGTTACAATTTCTAAATTATCACTTTGAACAGCTATAAGTAAGGGGGTTTTGCCCCCATGTTTTATCCGATTGGGGTTGGCACCAATATCCAATGCCTCCGACACTTTTTTTAAATCATTGTTATTAACGCCCTCAATCAACTTTTTATCATTTTCTATCGCATTTATTATCATTCTCATATTATCTATGCGCCTAGATTTACCAGCCATCACAGCGGCAGTGTTACCATCCCTGTCTTTTAGAAGAGGATCAGCACCTGCTTGCAATAATAAGGTTACAATATCTGAACTCTCAAGACTAGCAGCCATATGTAAAGGAGTTGCGCCATTAGCAGTTCTTGCTAGATTAGGATCTGCACCTTTTTCTAATAATGTAATTACAACCTCATTGTGACCTTGTAAAGCGGCGAAAAATAAAGGAGTTGCACCTTCGTCAGTTGCTTTATTTAGGTCTGCTTTAGCTGCTAATAATGAAGTTACGACCTCATTGTAACCTTCTTGAGAAGCAATATGTAAAGGAGTTGCGCCATCAGCAGTTCTTGCTAGATTAGGATCTACACCTTTTTCTAATAATGCAGTTACGACGCCACTGTAACCTTGTAAAGCGGCGATAAATAAAGGAGTTGCACCCTCGTCAGTTGCTTTATTTAGGTCTGCTTTAGCTGCTAACAATGAAGTTACGACCTCATTGTAACCTTCTTGAGAAGCAATATGTAAAGGAGTTGCGCCATTAGCAGTTCTTGCTAGATTAGGATCTGCACCTTTTTCTAATAATGTAATTACAACCTCATTGTGACCTTCTGAAGCAGCTATCCATAAAGGAGTTATGCCGCTATTATTTGCTTTGTCAAGGCCTGCTTTAGCTGCTATTAGTTCTTTTATAACATCTATATCGCCATTTTTAGCAGCTATCCATAAAGGAGTTACGCCATTATCAATTCTCGCTGCTAGATTGGGATCTGCACCAGCATTTAACAATGCAGTTACGATTTCTTTAAAACCATTGTACACAGCGATTATCAAAGGAGTGGTATCAAAAAAATCTCTCTGATCAACTTCTATGTGATCCGCCCCCAACAATGCTTCTGCAATTTCTAAATTATCTTCGGAAGAGGCCATATGTAAGGGGCTAATCAACTCATCACGCTCTACTTGATTAACATCTATGCCATCCGCCCCCAATAATACTTTTACAATTTCTAAATTACTATTTTCAACAGCTATATATAAAGGAGTTTTACCTTTATTGCTTGCTTGATTAACATCAGCTCTTTTTTCTAGCAATAAAGATACAATTTCTAAATTATCACTTTGAGCAGCTATCCATAAAGGAGCTCTGCCCTCATGTTTTATCCGATTGGGTTTGGCACCACTATTCAATGCCTCCGACACTTTTTCTAAATCATTGCCATTAACGCCCTCAATCAACTTTTTATCATTTTCTATCGCACTTATTATCATTCTCATATTATCTATGCGCCTAGATTTGCCGGCTATCGCAGCGGCAGCGTTACCTTCCATGTCTTTTAGAAGAGGATCAGCACCTGCCTGCAATAATAAAGTTACAATATCTGAACTCTCAAGACTAGCAGCCATATGTAAAGGAGTTGCGCCATTATCAGTTCTTGCTTGATCAATATCTGCCCCGGCATTTAACAATGCAGCTACAATTTCTAAATTACCATTTTCAACAGCTATATATAAAGGAGTTTTACCTTTATTGCTTGCTTGGTTAATATCAGAGCCTTTTTCTAATAATAAAGATAAAGTTTCTAAATTACCATTTTCAGCAGCTATATATAAAGGAGTTTTACCTTTATTGCTTACTTGATTAACATCGGCGCCTTTTTCTAATAATAAAGATACAATTTCTAAATTACCCTCTTGAGAAGCGATATATAAAGGAGTTTTACCTTTACTGCTTGCTTGATTAACATCTATGCCACCTGCCCCCAGCAATACTTTTACAATTTCTAAATCACCCTCTTGAGAAGCGATATATAAAGGAGTTTTACCTTTACTGCTTGCTTGACTAACATCGGCGCCTTTTTCTAATAATAAAGATACAATTTCTAAATCACCCTCTTGAGAAGCGATATATAAAGGAGTTTTACCTTTACTGCTTGCTTGACTAACATCGGCGCCTTTTTCTAATAATAAAGATACAATTTCTAAATTACCCTCTTGAGAAGCCATATATAAAGGAGCTTTACCCAGATTACTTGCTTGACTAACATCTATGTCATTTGCCCCCAATAACTCTTTTGCAATTTCAGCGTTACCTTTAATGGCGGCCCACTGTAAAGGAGTTACTCCATCACTAACTCTCTTTTGGTTAGGATTAGCGCCTTGTTTTAATAATGTTTTTACAATATCTGCATGGCCATTGAAAGAAGCGATCATCAAAGAAGTCTCGCCGTCGACCGTTCTTACTTTATCAACACTGGCTCCAGCACCTAACAATGTTTCTACTATTTTTCCGAGACCATTTGCAGAAGCTTTATATAAAGGGGTTTTACCTTTATTGCTTCCTTGATTAACATCAGCGCCTTTTTCTAGTAATAAAGCTACAATTTCTAAATTACCATTTTGAACAGCTATAAGTAAGGGGGTTTTGCCCCTATGTTTTATCCGATTGGGTTTGGCACCACTATGCAATGCCTCCGACACTTTTTTTAAATCATTGCCATTAATGCCCTCAATCAACTTTTTATCATTCTCTATCGCATTTATTATCATTCCAGCGGCAGTGTTACCTTCCATGTCTTTTAGAAGAGGATCAGCACCTGCCTGCAATAATAAAGTTACAATATCTGACCTCTCAAGACTAGCAGCAATATGTAAAGGAGTTGTGCCATTAGAAGTTCTTGCTAGATTAGGATCTGCACCTTTTTCTAATAATGAAGTTACGACCTCATTGTGACCTAGTTGAGCGGCGAGATATAAAGGAGTTGCGCCATTAGCAGTTCTTGCTAGATTAGGATCTGCACCTTTTTCTAATAATGTAATTACAACCTCATTGTGACCTTGTAAAGCGGCGAGATATAAAGGAGTTGCGCCATCACTAGCTCTTGCTTGATTGGGATCTGCACCTTTTTCTAATAATACTTTCACTCTTCTTAAATTACCATATTTACATTCTAAAAACAAGTTACCCATTATTTAAGAAACTAATTAATATTAAGGCCAATAATTATAAAAATAGTAACTATTGCACCTGAATTATATCTATAATTTAATTATATCACATTTACGGTTTGCTTGCAAGCATAAAATATTCTTTGATTTTTTAAATGACAGCCTAGAGTGTGTCAAAAATACCCAGACTCTTCTAAGGATCTTTTTTATGTTTAAGCAAGAATTTTAGCACAGGGTAGGCAAATTATAAGCCTGATAACAGAAAATATAAATAATATCAACTGCTAATATTATTATACAACGCTCATTTTAAATGTCAAGATTAATATATGGCAATCTGAAAATAAAGAAAAATCTATCTATTCTAATCCTTGAGCAACTTCATCGGTAAAGTCAAAATTTCCAAATACATTTTGTACATCATCGCAGTCTTCTAGGGTATCAACAAGTTTTAGAATTTTTTGCGCTTTCTCTAAATCATCAACCTTTATAGTCTCTTTCGCCTTCCATTCAATTTTAGCAGAAGATGGATCGCCGAATTTTTCAATTAACTTATCCCTAGACTCAGTAAAGTTTTCAATTTGGGTATAGGCAATATGCATATCCTCACTAGATTCAACATCATCAGCGCCCGCGTCTAATGCAAATTCAAAAAACTCATCTTCACTAGCCTTATTACCTTCATAAGTAATTACTCCAACATGATCAAACATAAAATTTACCGACCCAGTTTCACCTAAAGAGCCACCAGCTTTAGTAAAAATACTTCTAACTTCACCAGCAGTACGATTTTTATTGTCAGTCATAGCCTCAACAATAAAAGCAATCCCAGCCGACCCATAGCCTTCATAACGAATTTCATCATAATTGCTAGTATCGGCCCCAGAAGCAACTTTTTTTATTGCAGCCTCAATTCTATCTTTTGGCACATTGCTTGATCTAGCATCAATTATCGCAGTTCTCAGTCTTGGATTAAAATTAGCATCTGGTTGGCCAGTTTT
Organism: Rickettsiales bacterium; assembly: GCA_047404215.1. Taxonomy (GTDB): domain Bacteria; phylum Pseudomonadota; class Alphaproteobacteria; order Rickettsiales; family UBA1997; genus CAMCFD01. Next base: position 38,995 of record JBDOIV010000038.1, on the reverse strand, counting down.
AGCAGCAACTGTGATTTCCTTCAATAATTTTGTGAAGAATTTTGCTCTTTTTTTGTCTTGAGCGCCTTTTCTATGCTTAATATTAGCAAATTTTGAATGTCCAGCCATTTTATTTATGTTTTGTTATTATAAGATTGCCAAGCTTCGCTCGCAATGAGAATAGCAACAATCCTTAAGAAATAATCGTAAATTTACCATTGCCATTGACAACTTCGCACAGCGCATCTTCGCCTTTAATAGAAAATACAATGATTGGAAGTTTATTATCTTTTGCCAGAGTAATTGCCGTTTGATCCATTACCCTAAGGTCTTGCTTGATGACATCAATATATTTAATTTGATCGTAATGAGTAGCGTCTTTATCGGTTTTTGGGTCAGCAGAATACACCCCGTCAACTTGCGTACCTTTTAAAATAGCGTCGCAATTCATCTCCACCGCCCTTAAAACCCCCGCAGTATCAGTGGTAAAGAATGGATTACCGGTTCCAGCGCAGAAAATCACCACCCTGCCTTTTTCTAAGTGACGAGTTGCTCTTCTCTTGATATAAGGTTCACAGATTGTATCCATTTGGATAGCAGATTGCATTCTAGTGTTAATTCCAGCTTTTTCAAGTGCAGCTTGCAATGCGATACCATTCATTACAGTTGCCAACATTCCCATATAATCAGCGCTCGCTCTTTCAATTCCTTGCGCGGCTTTAGAAACGCCACGGAAAATATTGCCACCGCCAACAACTAAACATATCTCGCAGCCCATATCATGAGCATTTTTAATTTGAGCTACAATTGACGACATTGCCTTTGGGTCATGACCAAAATCTTGATCTCCCATTAAAGCCTCACCAGAAACTTTAAACAGAATTCTCTTAAATTTTAGATCACCACCATTTGTCATATGTGTTAAATTAAACTTAATATTAATTTTATAGAGCTCAAAAAAAAAGAGGCTTAACTAATTAAAGTTAAACCTCTTTGAAAAATAAATTTTGCTAAATAATTATTTTGTCATAGAGGCGACTTCAGCCGCGAAGTCGTCTTCTTTTTTCTCAATTCCTTCGCCGAGGACAAATAATTTAAAATCAACAATTGTAGTTGCAGCATTCTCTTTAGCAAAATCAGCAACAACATCCTTGATTTTCTTTTTATCATCCATTACAAAAGCTTGCTCAAGAAGAACAACCTCTTCGTAATATTTACGGATACGACCTTGGATCATTTTTTCAATGATATTTTCTGGCTTACCCGAAGCGCGAGCTTGATCTTTTAAAACTTCAGTTTCACGATTAAGCTTTTCCGGGTCCAGACCTTCGACATTTAATGATTCTGGCTTAGTAGCAGCGATATGCATAGCGATTTGCTTACCCAATTCTTCCACCTTATCAGCATCAGCTTCTGAGTCAAGAGCGACTAGAACAGCAATTTTACCCATACCAGTGGTAACGGCGTTGTGAACGTAACTCACAACCCTACCTTTAGTAACTTCTAAGTTAGCAATTCTTCTTAAGTTGATGTTTTCACCAATAACACCGATTTGGTTTTTGATTTCTTCATCAATTGAATGAGCCTGGTCTTGATATTTTGCATCTTTGTACTTCTCAATATCTGATCCAAATCCTAATGCAGCATTAGCTAAGGCAGAAGCGAAATTTTGGAATTTTTCGTTTCTAGCAACAAAATCAGTTTCAGAGTTTAACTCGATAACACAAGCCTTGTTGTCATCAGAAGCGACGGCAACAACTCCTTCACAGGTTACCCTACCGCCTTTTTTAACAGCAGCTGAAAGACCTTTTTTACGAAGCCAATCTACCGATTTATCATAGTCATCACCATTTTCTGCCAAAGCTTTGTTGCAATCTGAAATACCGCATCCAGTAGCTTCACGAAGTTTTTTAATTAATTTTAAGTCAGCCATTTTCTTAAAAAATTATATTAATATTATTATTACTCAGATTTCTCTTCAGCTTTTTCTGCTTTAGCGTCAGCAGCGTCAGCTTTAATTTCTGTGCTAGTATCTTTTTTCGCAACAACCTTCTTATTCGGACTTTCTTCTGCTTTTTCTTCACCCTTAGCTTTGACAACTATTTTCTTTTTAGAAGCCTTAGGTTTCCCCCCTTCTTTTGCCGACTCTTTTTTAGCTGGTGCAGTAGATTCTTCTTTCTTTTTAGAATCTATAGATAGCTTCGGTGATACTTTAGATAAATCAACACCTGAGGCTGCCATATTTTCTTTAATTCCAGATAAAATAGTATCTGATAGCAACTTACAATATAATTTGATCGCCTTAGTTGAATCATCATTACCAGGAACGACATATTTAACACCTTCAGGTGAGCAGTTAGTATCAACTATCGCAAGTACTGGGATGTTAAGTTTTTGCGCTTCTTTAATAGCAATATCTTCTTTATTAACATCAATCACGATGATTAAATCAGGATAACCGCCCATTGACTTAATACCGCCAAGAGTTTTTTCTAATTTTAATCTTTTTCTATCCAGAACTAACTTCTCTTTTTTGTTAAGGTCGGACTCAGGATCTTGTAATTTTTCTTCGGTCTTTTTAAGAGTATCAATTGAACCTGAAACAGTTTTAAGGTTGGTTAACATACCACCTAACCATCTATGATTAACGTAGTATTGCCCTGATTTCTGCGCAGCGTCAGCAACGATGTCAGCCGCTTGCTTTTTGGTGGCAACGAATAATATCTTACCATTATTTTTTGCAACATCATAGGTAGCTATAAGAGCCTGATGCAACATTCTAGCGGACTTGTTAAGATCAATAATACTCAAGCCATTTCTTTTTGAATGAACATATTGAGTCATTTTAGGATTTCTGCGCATAGTTTTATGGCCGAAATGAACACCAGCTTCAAGTAGCTGCTTAACTGTGAATTGAGGTATAATAGTCATAATTATATTTGGTTATTTACCAACTTACAGCAAAAAAAATCCACTTAAAGTAGACACCAAAAGCACTGTAAATTGTGGCATTATTATTAAAATGTAATAATCAAAATGATTACCACCTGCTTAATTATATAGTGTTATTTTTATATTTCAAGTGAAAATTTACACCTTTATTACTCGAAGCGAATATTCTTTTTTAAATCTTCGACATTTGTTTGCTTGAGATTTCTTTCTTCAAATAAACCACCAAAAACCATCAATAAAATAAGTAAAATCAGCCCTAAATAGATAGAAATTACGAAGTTTTTGTTAGAAAACGATATTTTTGACTTAAATTCATCCGCCTCCTTACCGTCCTGACTAACCACTTTGTAACTTCCATCAACGCACTTCTTCTTTTTCTTACTATTGTTATTCTTTTTGTTGACAAAGTTATAAGCAAACTTTCTAACTTTTGCTACGATTATGGTGCTAAAAAATACCCAAAACAAATATAGCAATATTGGGGTGATAGCTGGCCAAATCTTTAATAATATTTTAGTTATCATTTTTGAATATATTTTGAATTGTTAAAATAATAATCCGACTTAATTTCACTTAATCTCGATGTAACTCTAGAATTCATCTTATCATCTTTTTCTTTACTGTAAAGATCAAATATCTCAACTTTAGCATTAATAACCAAGGCGGTTTTGTTTTCGTATATCTCATCGATGAACAGCATAAATCTCTTAATTTCATTTTTTGATTCACTATTGAATTTATCTAAATCCCGCAATATAATTAAATCAAACTCTTTAGCTATTACCCGATAATCAGCAGCTGATCTATTTTCTTGAAACAACTCATCGTAACTAAAAATGGCGATATTGTCTACCGCGCTTGGAATCTCTACTTTTCTACCCCAAACCTCCAAAGCTCTAGATTTGGGATTTTGCTTGTTAGTTAGGTTTGCAACCAATGCGTTAAAATCCTGCAACTGATCCTGGTCGGATAAGAAATATCTATTACTAATGCTATCTTTGTGAATTAACCGGTAATCGATATCCGATTTAAAGTTAATCAATTTAAGGTCATTAACAATTTTTGATTTTACAAACTTCATAAAAACCTCTCTTTGAATACCTTCGGGGTAAAGTTCTAACGGATGAGAGTTTGAAGTAACAACAACATATATATTTTGATCAAAAAAATATGAAAATATTCTCTCTAGAATCATAGCGTCTGCTATGTCCGTGACCTGAAACTCGTCAAAACATATTAACCTAACCCTGCCTATCACTTTCTTTAAACTAATTATTAGATCTTTGTTGCTGTATTGATCCTTTGATTTTGCAGATCTTATTTGGTGATTATTGCGATGAATCTGATACATAAACTCATTAAAATGAAAATATTTTTTTGCACTTTTTATTTTATTATAAAAGTCTTGCATCAACATCGTCTTACCCCTGCCCGGTTTTGAATATATATACAGGCCCAGAGGTCTATCCTTTTTAGATAGTAACTTTAAAAAGGAGTTAGATAAAAAGTTGCCAGATTCAATTTTTGCTTTTAAATTATCAAATTCGGTTTGCAGCTGTTGTTGATTTTCATCTAACTGAATCATTGCAATTTATGTTGTATAATATGAACTACGGCAATAATATTACAATCTTATAATAATTATTCAACTAATTTAACCAATAATTTGTAAAAATATATTGCAAAAAGTAATTAATTGTTGATAATTTAACATATGTCCAGAATATAAATATAAAAGTTAATTCAAATGATAGAAGATAAAATATTATCTATACTAATATTTCTGCCAATATTGAGCTCAATAGTTCTGGCTTTTGTCAAATCAAAAAATAATAAAAACTTTTATAATGCTGGACTTTTGGTCTGTTTTGTTAATTTTGTAATCTCAATTAAATTACTACTTGGATTCGACAAGTCTGTGCTAGACTTTCAAAACCAAGAAGTTTATAGCCTGATCAATAACCTTAGCTTTAAATACTACCTAGGTATCGATGGCATATCTTTGGCAATGATCATATTGACAACATTCTTGACTCCAATCTGCTTGATGATCAGCTATAAATCAATTCAAAATCGAGTTAAAGAATTTGTGATATGCTTTTTACTTATTGAGGGCTTTGTAATTGGATCTTTTTGCGCGATAGACCTTTTACTGTTCTACATCTTCTTTGAAGCTATGCTGATCCCAATGTTCTTGGTAATTGGTATCTGGGGCGGTAAGGATAGAATCTACTCTTCATATAAATTCTTCTTATACACCCTATTTGGCTCAGTATTATTCTTGGTTGCAATTATATATATCTATGTCAACGTTGGCTCAACTGATATTTATATATTAAGAAATATTCTACCTTATACACCAGCTGACATACAAAAACTCTTATGGTTAGCATTCTTCGTATCTTTTGCTATCAAGATACCTATGTTTCCGGTTCATACATGGCTGCCAGATGCTCACGTACAAGCCCCCACCGCCGGCTCCGTGATATTAGCGGGTATTCTGATCAAATTAGGCGCTTATGCGATGATTAGATTTATGTTACCATTCTTTCCAGATGCTAGCGCTTACTTTGCTAATCTAGTATTTGCCTTGAGTATTGTTGCAATAATTTACGCCTCTTTAATAGCTTTAATGCAAAAGGATATGAAAAAGATGATCGCTTATTCTTCAGTTGCACACATGGGATATGTTACGATGGGTATTTTTAGCTTTAATCAACAAGGTATTGATGGCGCGGTAATGCAAATGATAAGTCACGGCGTAGTTTCTGCTGCCTTGTTTATCTGTGTAGGCGTAATTTATGACAGAATTAAAACGAAGGAAATTGCGCAAATGGGTGGTATTACCACTAAGATGCCTAACTTTGCCTTAGCTTTTATGATTTTTACCCTTGCCAGCGTTGGACTTCCAGGAACTAGTGGCTTCGTTGGAGAGTTTTTAACTATTATTGGCGCTTTCAAAGCTAGTAAAATTACTGCAATATTTGCAACAATTGGAATTATCATAGGTGCTTGCTATATGCTTTGGCTCTATAAGAGGGTTGCATTTGGTGAAATTACAAATGATAATGTTGCAAAAATGAAGGATCTAAACATTATCGAATTATTAAGCCTTGGCAGCCTAGCTTTAATAACTATTTTGCTTGGTTTCTTACCCAATATAGTTATTAGCTACTACAAACTGCCAGTTTCGCATATTGTAAACATTCTTAACTAAGTAACATATTAAATAAATCTAAACCAATATAAAATGATGATTGATAAAATTGCATTTCCTATTCTACCAGAACTGATAATCTTCAGCTCGGCTCTGTTTATATTGATGGCCGATGTATTCTTGTCAAGCAAAATAAAAAATTTCTACAAATTTTCATATTCATTTGCATTGGTGTCAGTATTCACAGCTCTATTTTTCGCACTTAATACCGCAACGCAGCCAGAAAATTTCTTCTACTCAATGCTATTCTCTAATGGCTTCACGGTATTTGTAAAAATATGTCTATCGATCCTGTTAATTTTTGTTATAATTTTATCATATGAATATATCAAAAAGAAGTCGTCAGTTAGCGCCGAATTCTTATCACTTATAATGATCTCAACTGTAGGTGCGATGTTTTTGATTTCCGCTAACGATTTCTTGATCCTGTATCTATCTCTAGAGTTACAATCGCTTCCGCTTTACCTACTTGCAGCGATGAATAAATCCTCCGTTAGATCTTCAGAAAGTGGCGTTAAGTACTTTATTTTAGGATCGGTAGCTTCGGGTATCTTACTATTTGGCATATCTCTATTCTATGGCTTTTCTGGTACAACCAATTTTGATGCTGCCTTCAATTTATATGCACAAAATCAAGTCCCTCCAGCTGTAATATTAGGATTTGTACTTATATTAACTGCTATTTTCTTCAAAATATCAGCTGCACCTTTTCATATGTGGACCCCGGATGTTTACCAAGGCTCTAATTCGGTAGTAACTTCATTCTTTGCTACTGTTAGTAAGTTCTCAGCTAGCTTGATATTAGTCAGAATGTTTCTCGACCTATCGACTGGATTCGATGGTATGAATAATGTGCTAATACTTGTTGCAATTCTATCCATTGCGGTAGGCGCCTTTGGAGCTATCAAACAAAATGACTTGAAGAGATTACTTGCATACAGCTCGATTGGTCATATTGGATTTGTTTTATTCGGTCTTTCTGCTATATCGTTAGAAGGAGCCAAATCTTGCGTCATTTATATGACAATATATGCCACCTTATCAATCGCAAATTTTGGATTTTTAACTTTAATTTCTAGATCTGGTAACGATAAATCAGATAATGATAAAGCTGATGATAAAAAATATTCAATATCATCACTTGCAGGTATTGCTAGCAACCATCCTATTTTAGCTCTGTCATTTGCTATCCTGATGTTTTCAACTGCTGGAATTCCTCCTTTAGCCGGATTCTTTTCAAAGTTTTATGTAATTATTGCCACTATCAAAGAGGGTTACATAATTAGCTCTACCATAGCCATATTATTCAGCGTTGTCAGTGCTTATTACTATTTAAGAGTGGTAAAAATTATGTTCTTTGATAAGGCCACAAGTGCACAAATTAAATTTCATAAAAGACTTCCTTCTAAAATGGTGATTGTGCTTATTGCCTTCTTAAACCTAGGATTTATATTATTCTTGAAAGACTTTGTGGTAATAATTTCAAGATATCTAGGATTCTAGAACTTTATAGCTCATAAGGTGGAAAATCTAAACCTTTTGGTGATTGCGTAAATATTTCAAAGCCATCTCTAGTTACCGCCAATGAATGCTCAAATTGCGCCGATAGAGACTTGTCCCTGGTGGTTACAGTCCAGCCATCAAAATTACTCAATATTGTTTTATAGCCACCTATATTAACCATGGGCTCGATGGTAAAAAACATACCTTCTTCTAAAGTCACGCCCTGCCCCTTTTTACCGTAATGTAAAATACTTGGTTCGGCATGAAATACTCGACCCAGGCCATGACCGCAATAATCCCTAACTACGGAATAACCTTGTTTTTCAGCATAAGTTTGTATAGCATATCCTATATCACCAGTGGTAGCTCCTGGCTTTACCTGTTCAATACCGAGCATCATAGCGTCATATGTCACTTGACATAAGCGCTTAGCTTTAATCGCAGGATTGCCTACATAGAACATTCTGCTAGTGTCACCATGCCAACCATCCAAAATAACTGTAACATCGATATTGACAATATCGCCATCTTTGACCTTCTTAGAGCTTGGAATACCATGGCAGACGACGTGATTAATCGATGTACATATCGACTTAGGAAAACCCTTATAGTTTAAAGGAGCGGGAATTGCGCCATGCTTTGTAATTTCATCATGACAAAGCCTATCAAGTTCTTCAGTTGCAACACCTACTTGAACATGAGGAGTAATAAAATCAAGAACAAAAGCAGCCAACTCGCCAGCTTTTCTCATTTTTTCGTAATCTTCTTTAGTGTGTATTGTAATATTTGGCATAACAATTAAAAAAATGTTGACTTAAGCAGTCATTACTGTTATTATATAATATATAAGTTTTATTTTACATAAAAATTTAATTAAAGCAAGGTTAATTATGGCAAGAGTTACAGTTGAAGATTGTGTTTTATTGGTTCCTAACAGATTTGAACTATGTTTGATCGCTAGCAAAAGAGCAAAAAACATCCTATCTGGAGCTCACAGCGAACTGGACGAAGGTAAAGAAAAATCTACCGTCATCGCCCTTAGAGAAATTGGGGAGAATATGATTGATATTGAAGCTGTTAAAGATGATATTGTATCTACAATTAAAAATAGAGACTCTTCAGGTAACGAAAATAACGAAGTTGAAGCAGCAGAAGACATTATCGAGTCCATTAACCAACAATCACTTGCTGCCAGCTCTAACGCCGGAGCTAGCTTTGTATCAGAAAATATCGAAGTTGAAGACTAATTCAATGTAACAAAAAGGTCAGTTACAGAACTGCTTTGACTACGTGATATTTCGAAATATATTAATCATTATTTTGATTTATCTTTATGACTACAGCACAACAGTTTACTTCAAAAATCAAATCATATAACCCTACTAGCGACTCTGCACTAATTCAAAAAGCATATATCTTCTCAAAAAGCAATCATGGATCTCAAAAGAGACACTCTGGGGAGCCATATTTTACCCACCCACTGGAAGTGGCATCGATATTAATCGATTTAAAGGTTGATGATGATACGATTGTCGCCGCATTACTTCACGATGTCGTTGAAGATACTGAGGTAACTTTAGATGAGATAGAAAATGAATTTGGAGCTAGCGTTGAAAGATTAGTTGATGGTGTTACCAAATTAAATAAGATAAGTGGCTATTCAGCCAATGAGACAGTGGCGGAAAATTTTAGAAAACTAGCCCTGGCAATGTCTGAAGATATTAGGGTTTTGCTTATTAAGCTTGCGGATAGGTTACACAATCTAAGAACAATTCATTTCATTCCTTCAAAAAATAAAAGAGTTAGCAAGGCTAGAGAAAGTTTAGACATCTACGCTCCCTTAGCTGGAAGGATTGGGCTCAATAAAATCAAGGATGAAATTCAGGATTTAGCATTTAAAGTTATAGACCCAGATGCCAGGGAATTCATCTCCAACAAGCTAAATGACTTAATAGATAAAAGACAGGGTTTCATTGATAAAATTATTGAAAGCCTAAAAGATACGCTATCGTCGGAAGGTGTTAAATTTAAAATTATGGGTAGGCAAAAAACTCACTACTCCATTTGGAATAAAATGAAAGCAAAAAATGCTGGCTTCCACCATTTGCACGACATCATGGCCTTTCGAATTGTAGTTGACGACATTCCTTCTTGCTATCAAGTACTTGGAATTATAAATTCAAAATACAATATGATTCCTGGCACTTTTCATGATTACATTTCAACACCCAAGGATAATGGCTATAGATCAATTCATCTGGCAGTACTTGGTCCTTTTAACAAAAAAATTGAAATCCAAATCAGGGACTTTAGAATGCACGACGAGGCAGAGCTGGGCTTAGCTGCTCACTGGTCATATAAAGACAACTATCCTGGCAATATTTCAAAATCAGATGATGTCAAATCAATAACTAAGCATTATCGATGGATTAGAGATTTGATTTCACTTTTTGAAAATTCATTCAGCGCTAAAGAAGCGATGGAAAGTAACAAGCTCTATCTCCACAAAGATGAAGTATTCTGCTTTACTCCCAATGGAGACATATTCAATCTGTCAGTTGGGTCAACGGCACTTGATTTTGCTTACTGCGTTCACTCAGAAATTGGTAATAGCTGCATTTCTGCGAAAGTTAATGGCATTACCTCTCCTTTAAGACAAAAAATAGAGAATGGTGACCAGATAGAAATTATCACCAGGAAGAATTCAACCCCCAGTCCAAACTGGCTACAGTTTGTCACCACTGCCAAAGCAAGATCCGCTATTAAAGCTTACTTAAGAGAGGAGAAGTTCAATGAAAATAAAAAGCTAGGATTATCACTGATTAGCAAATTCTTTTTAATTAAGAATAAGATGTTTAGCGAAGATTTGATGGCAAAGATTTTGCCAAAACTAGGCCTTAACTCAATTGATGAGTTGTATATAAAAATTGCCGAAGGGTTAATAACGCGAAGGAAGATTTTTGCCCTAGTCTACCCATCAGAAATTGATTTAATTAACAAGCCAAGCTCCACTCTTAGCAAGATAGAAGATAGCAGTAAATCTATTGCAATTGATGGTGTCGTGCCTGGAATGTCAACTAACTTAGCGACTTGTTGCAATCCAATTCCTGGCGACAATATTGTTGGCATTATTAATACTGGCATAGGTATCACCGTTCACAATCAAGACTGCAACAATCTTAAGAAACTAGTGGTTAAGCCCCAAAGAATTATAGAGGTACATTGGAAAGATAAAGAGGATGACCAGGCGCTTTATCACACTAGAATTCAACTTTCTATAATCAATAAATTGGGAAAATTAGCGAAAGTTACTTCAATTATATCAAAAAATAGGGTTAATATTACGAATATGAGAGTTGTTAAAAAGGGAGATGATGTTTGCGACCTACTTATTGATATTGAGATAAAAAATAGAGACCATCTTGATACCTTGATATCGAGCTTGATAATGTCAAAATCAACGAATAAGGTTAATAGGGTAAATTAATCGACACTTTCTAGCTTGAATAACACATCCCGCATCGCCTTTTCTTGCCCTAGCGGATTATTCCATATATATGAAATAATAGCTAGATAATCTACTTTATGCCTAATCAAATCTATACAATTATCAGAATTGATACCGCCAATAGCAACTATCGGAACATTGCACACCTTGCGCATTCTTGAAATAATCGAAACATCTGGCTTGCCGTGCGAATTTTTAGTATTACTAGTAAAGAAAGTTCCAAACGATACATAGCTAACCCCTTTTTTAGCATAATCAGTAGCAATATCAATGGAATCATAGCAACTTACCCCGATAATAAAATCTTTGCCCCGGGCGCTACTTCTAATTTGAGAAATATCAACATCGTCTTGACCAATATGCGCCCCATGAGCGCCAATCTCTAACGCTATATCAGCATAATCATTAACAATTAGTTTGCAATCATACTTGTTGCAACTATCCAGCAGCTTTTTAGCATATTGCCGCACCTCAAAACGACTTTTATTCTTAAGTCTAAGTTGAAAAATATCAATATCAAATTTTTGCAACAAGTTTTCAAGTTTTGCAATAAAGTCATCCAAAACAAAGTCTTCTGGAGATATTAGATATATTTTTGTCATTAGCCGTTTTTTCTTCTAAAGAATGCAGGAACGTTTAGCAGATCATCAGATTGATCAGAGGAGTCGTTAGAAGACCCTGATTGATAAGTACTAGAGTCTTGTAATGAAATATTTTTTTCAATTACCGAATCATCATTTATTTTATTATTAAGATCGGGGCTTGAAATAATAGTCTCGTTACCAACTTCATGCGTATTTTTATCGCTAACATCATCTTGCACATCCAGATCCTCAATATTGTCATTGGTAACACTTACCAAATCTTCTGCTATATTATCAAGGACGCTATCACCACTCTTGCTACGATCCATTAGCTCAGAGATTTTATCATAATCATCCCTATTGTCACACAACTCCTCCGCCTCAGTATCTTTCTCTTTATTGCCACCAGACATAAAACTAAACAAAGAGAAGCCCGAACCGTCTTTTTCTTTAGCTTTTTCTTTTTTCTTTTTTTTCTGAACATCGGGTTTTGAAGCTCTATCTTCGCTAGGTAAGTCGCTATTTATCCCCTCATTATCATCGCTGAAAAAGCTAATTTGAGATATTGCATTTTGCATTTGCTTTTCAGAAGAAGAATTATCAGCCTTACCGTATTCTAAATTTTCTTTTTCTTGAAATTCAGTCCTAGATTGAAAATCATTAGCAGATATCTCTTGCAGACCTTCCTCTACCGGAGCCTTGATACTTGTTGGGTCAAAAAATGACCTCTCCCCTTGCGCAGTAGATTCCTCATTTGGGGCTGAGTTAAGGCCAGTGTCAAGAGATTTAAATCTTGACGGGGATTGCTCATTAACATTATCTCTGATGATGTTTCTACGGTACTCCTCTTCGTCGATACCAGTGGCTACTACACTAACCCTGATTTTTCCCTTCATATTTTCATCAAAAGCAGAACCAAAAATAATATTAGCATTATCATCAACTTCTTTTCTGATCGCATTAACCGCCATATCAGCTTCAAATAACGTCATATCTGGACCGCCGGTCATGTTAACTAGAACACCTTTTGCCCCCCTGATAGAGATATCATCTAATAGCGGATTAGAAATCGCTGCTTCACATGCGTCAATAGCTCTGTTTTCACCCTCAGCCTCACCAGTACCCATCATCGCCTTACCCATTTTGGTCATAACTGTGCCAATATCAGCAAAATCCAAATTTACCAAGCCTGGCATCGTGATTAGATCAGTAACACCCCTAACGCCAGCATTCAAAACGTCATCCGCCATTTTAAAAGCAGATTCAAAAGTTGTTTTTTCATTTGCAATTCTAAATAGATTTTGATTAGGAATTACGATTAAAGTATCAACATTCTTTTTTAATTCTTCAATGCCGTTTTCAGCTGTTTCCATGCGATATTTACCTTCAAAATGGAATGGCTTAGTGACCACGCCAACAGTAAGAATATCCTTGTCTTTAGCCAATTTTGCAATAACTGGTGCAGCTCCGGTACCGGTACCACCACCCATTCCTGCAGCAATGAAAATCATATGATTGCCTTCAAGTAAACCTTCTATCTCCTTAATATTTTCTTCAGCGGCCGCTCTGCCACGATCAGGAAAAGACCCAGCTCCTAGACCTTTAGTAGTAGTTTCTCCAAGTTGTATTTTATTTTCTGATAATGAGTATTCTAAGGCCTGAGCATCAGTATTAGCAGCAACAAATTCTACACCTTCTAAATTTGAATTCATCATATTATTTAGAGCATTGCCACCAGCTCCACCAACGCCGAAAATGGTAATTTTAGGTTTAAGAGTGTCTGGTTGTGGAATATCTATATTTAAAGCCATGATGTTTTGTTAATTCAAATTTATATTAATACTATTAAAACCCTAGAAATTTTGATTGTCAACAAAAAATTAACCCTCTTTAATCAAACTAGCAGCCAAAATCTCGTCTTCGAGATTAATTTCGATCTCTTTGCTGTCTTGATTGACTAATAATTCAACAAAATTATATATGTTTTTAGCAAACAGTCTTGATGAATCGCTAGCAACCAAGCTTGGAAAGTTTTCGTGACCAATAATTTTAACACCATTAACTTCATTTATTTCATTTAACTTTGTCAATTCACAGTTACCACCGTTGACAGCAGCTAAGTCAGATACCACAGAGCCAGCTTTCATTGACTCTACCATCTCTTTTTTGATCAAAATTGGTGCTTTTTTACCTGGAATTAAGGCGGTAGAAATCACGATATCTTGTTTAGCGATAGTTTGTGCGATAAGGTCCTCTTGTCGCCTTTTATAATCCTTTGACATTTCTTTAGCATAACCACCTTCGGTCTCACTATTTTGATCAGCTTCAACTTCAATGAATTTTGCTCCTAAACTTTGCACCTGCTCTTTAGCCGCCGCTCTGACGTCAAACGCACAAACGATTGCTCCTAATCTTTTGGCAGTGGCAATAGCTTGCAAACCAGCAACACCGGCACCAAGTATCATAACTCTAGCAGCAGATACTGTTCCAGCAGCAGTCATCATCATTGGCACGCATTTTTTCATATTAGCAACCGCGTCAACAACCGCAACATAACCAGCCAAATTACTTTGTGAAGAAAGGACGTCCATCGATTGTGCCCTAGTAATTCTAGGAACAAATTCTAAAGCAAACGGAGATACTCCTGCTGCCAATAGCTTTGACATTTCTTCTTTTTGAAAATGAGGATTTAAAGTGGCAACAAAGATTACCCCTTTTTTCACCTTTTCTAGATTAACCTCAGTTCTTTGTACCGAAGCAATAATATCAACTTGAGGTAGCGCATCGTCAATATTATCAACAATTTTAGCCTCAACTTCTTGGTATTGCTCATTACTTATTTCAGATTTCAAACCAGCATCCTTCTCTACCAAAACTTCAAAGCCAAGCCTGATATATTTTTTTGCTAAATCTGGCGTGAAAGCAACACGACTTTCAGTTTCTTTGGTTTCTTTTAAGATTAATATTTTCATTTTTAATAATTTTTAATAGTAATTAATTGAATTATATCGTTTTTTAATTAAAAGTCTATATAATTTCTTCAACTCTAATGACATTTGATGATAAAAGAGTGTTTTGATCAATTTTATCAATAGCAGCAAAAGCAGTTTTTTCATTAATATCAGATGTAATGATGCCGCAAATAGCCTGCTGAGAATCTTGATTAATATAATAATGAGTCGATAACGGGTTCAGATCCTTGAAGAACTCTTCGGGCAAAGAGTCTTTATTTTTTACCTCCTCCTTATCTAAATTTAAGCGAATAAAATATTTACCATTTCTGTTGGCTATTGCACTTACCTTTGACTCTACCAGATCTGTAGTTTTAACACCAAACTCAAAAGAGTGACGATCATTGGCAATATCAATCAAGTCAGCGACAATGGCTGATGCAGTTTGAGAACCGCCAGCCCCCCTGCCAACAATTAAATTATCGCCGCAGTTATTACCTTGAGTGAAGATTGCATTAAAAGAATCCTCAACAGCAGCTATCTGTTCATCATTTTTAATTAAAGCTGGATATACCGTTTGCTGAGAAGATTTGGCTCCCAAATCCTTATAGATGCCAAGCAGTTTAATTTTATAACTAAACTCGGTAGCTAAATTGATGTCATCAGAAGAAATTTTAGTAATTCCTTCAATAAATAGCGAGTTAAAATTTGGCTCGGTAGCTGATACAATAGCTGACAATAGCGATAATTTATGTGCAGCATCAATACCTTCAATATCAAAAGTTGGGTCTGCCTCGGCGTAACCAGCTTCTTGTGCTTGCTTTAAAGCAACATCAAAATCTATACCCTCATCGCGCATTTTGGTCAAAATGTAGTTGCAGGTGCCATTTAAAATACCGTAAAAGGTTTTAATCTGATTCGCAGACAATCCTTCTTTAAATAATTTAACGATTGGAATTGCGCCGGCGATTGCTGCTTCATAGGCAATATAACCACCATTTTCTTCAGCTAACTTGACCATCTCTAGGCCGCGACTAGCCATTAGCGCTTTATTAGCAGTAATGATTTTTTTACCATTTTTTAAAGCGCTGCGCCATAGATCGAGAATCACCTCACTTTCGCCACCAGCAGCTTCGATAACGATATCGATCTCTTCATCGTTAGCAATGTCGACGATATTATCAACAAATTGTACTTTAGATTCATCAATAAAGTCTTTTTTTGAGCGCGCAGAAACACTTTTTAATTCAATCTTATTGGCACTTCTAGGATTGACGATATCAGACTGTGTAGTAATTATTTCGTAAACTGACTTGCCAACGGTACCTAGGCCTACCAGGCCAACTTTAAGTTTTTTCATTATAAAAATATTAATTAAATATTGCTGTTTTTCTTGTAATTTAAGAAAAATAGTTTATAGTTATAATATAATGTCAAATTAGATAATTTTCAAGGCTATAGATAAAAAAATTTATTATATGACGAAAAAAGCTCGCTATCCTAAAGCTGACCAGAATTTTGATTTTTCTAAAATGGAGCAAGAGATTCTGCAATTTTGGCAAGAAAATGATATTTTTAACAAATCCATCGCACTGCGCGATGATTGCGATCTTGATGAAGATAATGTTTCGCCAGTCACTGAACCGTGCGCCCTAAAAGACCACGTTCATTGCCGTCACGATCATGAAGAAAAAAATGAGTTTGTATTTTATGATGGTCCACCATTCGCCAATGGCTTACCACATTATGGCCACCTATTAACCGGTTTTATCAAAGATTTATTTGCGCGCTACCAAACCATGAAGGGGAAAAAAGTTGAGCGTAGGTTTGGTTGGGATACCCATGGCTTGCCAGTTGAGATGGAGACTGAAAAAGAGCTAGGAGTGTCTGGGCAGATTGCTATCGAAGAATTTGGTATTGATAAATTTAATGAAGCTTGTCAAAAGTCGGTCATGAAATATGCTGACCGGTGGCAAGACTATGTAACACGACAAGGCCGCTGGGTTGATTTTGAAAATGGCTACAAGACAATGGATATCAACTATATGGAGTCAGTACTGTGGGCTTTTAAAGAGCTACATAATAAAGGCCTACTCTATGAAGATTATCGCGTAGTGCCTTATTCTTGGGCTTGCCAAACCCCCCTTTCGAACTTTGAAACCAGAATGGATAACTCTTATCGCGAAAAAAAGAGCAAGGCCGTCACCTTGAAGTTTGAATTAAGCAAAAACGATAAAAGATCGCAGTTTTTAAAACCCCTTAACAACGACAGCAAGACCAGTAAAGATTTAAATGATTTTGACGTTAGAATTGCTGCATGGACCACTACCGCTTGGACATTGCCTTCAAACTTAGCACTTGGTGTTGGTCAAGAAATTATATATAGCGCTATTATTTTTACTGATAAAAAAGAAATATTGATTGTTGCTAGCAATTTAGTAGAAAAATTTACTAAAGATTTCGATTTGGAAAATAATGAGCATGAAATCTTGTCTTTTAAAGGTGAAAATCTTGTTGGACTTGATTATGAGCCGCTTTTTGACTATTTCAAAGAAGTAAAGTCGTCTCAAACTAGCTGCTTTACAATTCTACATGGTGATTTTGTAGCAACTGATGAAGGAACTGGTATAGTGCATTTAGCTCCTGCTTTTGGTGAGGATGACCAATTGCTATGTAAAGCTAATAATATTCCAACAATTTGCCCAGTCGATGAAGCCGGCAAATTTGACGCCGCCAAAGTATATGATAATGAAAGTAATGTTAAGTTTATTCAAATCGATGACATAAAGATTGGCGATCTAGAAATATCTTTAAAAGGCAAGCAGGTTTTTGAAACTAATGATGATGTTATAAAATACTTAAAAGCTAAGAGTCTATGGATTAAGACCGATCAATATTTACATAATTATCCTCATTGCTGGCGCACCGACACTCCCTTAATATATAAGGCGGTATCTTCTTGGTACGTTAAAGTTACCGACTTTAAGGATCGCATGGTGGAGCTCAACTCCGGCAAGCCAGTTTTCAATCTTGATCAAATTCCTAATACTATCGAAACTGACAGAATGTACGGCGTCGCTTCCTATGAAGATAATTTCGATGGCTTGCTTAAAATATTCTCAGATAAAGAAGTTAGAGAACATTATTACTACGCTAAGCAACAGTTCTGTGACGAAAAAGGCACTCAAGATTATATTGACTATTTTAATGATCAAAAAAGTAAGGGCATGCCTAGATTTTGCCTTTTTGACAAAGAAACTGATAATTTCATCGGCTTAGCAGGTTTTGCTTTTTACGACCCTAAGCATGAAAACTTCGAAACTGGTAAGGCAGAAATTGTGTATCAATTTGTTAAAGAGTCCTGGGGTAAAGGCCTAGCACCTGAAATTGCCAGAGCGTTAATTGAGTTTGGCTTCAGGCATTACCCTGTCGATGAACTAGTAGCCGCAGTTGCTGGTACCAACGAAAAATCGATGAAAGTTCTCAAAAAAGTCGGCTTTGAACTTAGTAGAACTTCAAAAAATACCTATCCCAAAGGATATTCAGACCACGAAGAAAGTTTTTTTACCATTAAAAGAAAGTCTGGAGGTGGGATCAATTGGATTCCTGATCATATTAAGGATGGACAGTTTGGCAAATGGCTAGAAGGAGCCAGAGATTGGTCAATTTCTCGAAACAGATTTTGGGGCTGCCCAGTGCCAGTATGGACTAGTAGTGACTCTAAATATCCAAGAATTGATGTTTACGGCTCACTAGATGATTTAGAAAAAGATTTTGGCGTCAGACCTGATAATTTGCATCGACCTCATATTGACAATCTAACCAGACTCAATCCGGACGACCCCAGAAGCGACTCTGCGCACCAAGATCACAAAAATTGTTCACAAATGAAGAGGGTTTCTGACGTTTTAGACTGTTGGTTTGAAAGCGGCTCGATGCCTTATGCTCAGGTTCACTACCCATTTGAGAATAAAGAGTGGTTTGAGGCAAACTTCCCTGCCGACTTTATTACTGAATATTTAGCCCAGACTAGAGGGTGGTTTTATACCATGATGGTGTTATCAACCGCTCTATTTGACCGCGCTCCATTTAAAAATGTAATCTGTCATGGTACGATATTGGATGAAAAGGCGCAAAAACTGTCAAAAAGACTAAAAAACTACCCTGACCCGGTGGAGATGTTTGATAAAATAGGCTCTGACGCCCTGAGGTTTTATATGATATCGCAGCCAGTAATGCGGGGCCAAGAATTAAAGGTAGATAAGAATGGTAAATCATTTATTGATAGCTTAAGAATCTCCATTAAACCTTTGATCAACGCCTTCAACTTTTTCTGTCTATATGCTAACTCTGATGGTGTTAAGGCTAACAAGATTGAATATTCTAGAGACTTTAGCAATCCACTTGATAACTATATATTATCAAAACTAAAAGGAGCGGTGACTAAAATTGATACGTCACTGACCAAATATGATACCGTTAGCGCTTGTGCAGAGTTTGATAATTTCTTTGAAGTTTTAAACAATTGGTACATCAGAAGATCTAGGCAAAGATTTTGGAGTAGCGAACATAATCAAGATAAGCAAGATGCTTATGATGTTTTGTATAGCTGCTTAGTGTACATGTGTGAAGCAAGTGCGTCAATGCTACCATTTACCAGCGAATATGTTTGGAAAAGCCTTAACATCGACTAACTTTTAGAGTAGTATATCGTCATTTTACCCCCTTTGTCGATAAAGATATAATGCCCACCTTTGTCTAGTATTGACGAATTGTCTATAACTATATTATCATCTATTAAGCAATCTGCTAATTCATACTTTCTAGTTAGATTAATTACGATATCATATCTTTGATTGCATATTTGTGATACTTGATATCTACCATGTACTGACAATAGCTTCTTACCCATTAAACCGCTATTGTTAAAATATTCTGCTAAGTCTACTACACATGATCTTTTATCACAATCTAAGCCTTTGCTTTTTTTTGAATTTAAACTAGCGCTATCTCGATATCTATTTGGCAGTTTATCCAGCCACAAGTTAACCCTCTTCGAACTTCTCACTTTTCTTGGAAACAACAAGCCGTTGTCTCGATCAAATAAAGCAAGGTGTGAACCTTTCGAATCTATTAAAATATTAGGATAGTTATTTTCTTTATCGACCTTAATAATTAGGATTGCTACAACTGCAATCGTAATAATCTTAATATAGTGGGATGAAAAGATGCTAAAAATCAATAATAAAATTACTATTATAATCATAATATGACTCTGTATATAATAATCATAATCAACAACACTATGTTTTATCTTGGTGACGCTAGATGCTATGAAAAATATCAAATCTATTGACTTTGACATCGCAATAAGTGCAAACTCATGACAATCGAAAATCATTAAAAAAAGCGAGATAAAGCCAATTGGCATCGTAACAAAACTTACAATTGGGATGGCAGAAATATTAGAAACAATACTATATAGTGGAAAATTGCCAAAGTGATAAATTAGAAATGGTAGAGTGAAAATCTGCGTCGCCAATGAAATCATTACTACTTCAAGAAAATATTTACTAAAGTTAGCGACAGTGGTTTTGCTTTGGAAGAACTGAGAAAATCTTTCCTGAAACAAATAAATGGCGAATTTTCTTGTACAGATAATAGCAATAACCGATGAAAATGACAGTTGATAGCCAATAAAAAAAACATAGAATGGATTAATAATTACAATTATCAGCGCAGCTAAAAAGACCATTCTCAATGCTGATATTTTTCTATCCAGCAATATTGCTATCATAAAAAACGAGATTGCTAAAAAAGCCCTGATCGCAGATATTGGCATATTGGCAATATTTAAATATACATAAGCAGCGAAAATCGATAATATAGCTGAAATTTTTTTCACATCCCACCTTAGTAGCAAATATTCAGACCTTGATAATACAAATCGAAATAGAATAAAAAATATCCCTGCGGCAAGACTCATGTGAAGACCGGAAATAGATACTAAATGAGCAAGTCCCGAATCCTTAATAACTTTGTAATAAGACGAATCAATATTTTTCTTATTTCCTAATAGCAAAGCCTCTATTACGGCAGAATTTTCCTGCTGCGATTGCAATTGATATATTTTATTAAAAATACCCTTCCTCAATTTAGCAAAATAGCCGGTGCTATTGATATGGACACCATCCTTGCTGTAACTCAATAGCTCCACCTTCTTTGTTGCATATGCGTTGTTAGCTATCGAATTAGCTAACAGATAGAAAGAATGATCATATTGCCTAAAAAAACTCTTAGATTGATGCTCCGCGATCATTGCATCAGCTTTAATTATATCACCAACAGATAAATCTTCATCGGACTTCAGAAAAACCTGTATATATTTCGCCGGCTTATCAAAAAAATACTTGCCACTAACCTCACTCCATTTTGGATTATAATACTTACCCCTCTCATCGACATGTTTTGAGTCTATGTCCGAGTAATTTTTCAAATTTTGATAATTATTCGTGACATATCTAGAGCTTACCACTTTCTTTTTGCTGGTATTTTTTTTCTTCTTATTATAAATAGGCTTTGTAATTTCGATATTTTTTAATATCACCCTATAATTAAAGCGTTTAGATCTGGAGCGATCTATTTTGTGATAATCAATAATCTCCCCTGAGATATTAGCAAAAAGATTACCTTGAATTTTTTGATAATTATTATGATGAGATAAAAATATCATGGCAAATAAAGCGGCGCAAATAACACATAAAACTATCTTTGTTAAAAAATTTTTATTAACAACATAAAGCAATACCGCAAACAACAGGGAGATCAAACAATAAAAAATAGCACTACTTGAAAAGCTACTTTGAGAATTATTATATACCAAAAAAGAACATGTAGCAATAAAAAATGCGCAGCATATTGGAAAGCTATTACTTTTGAGATCGATAATGAATTGCTCTAACTCAGAGGTTAGGATCGGCTTGAACCTTATCATTGGCGGTGACAATAATTAAGATTTAATATTATTAGTTTAACTTCTTACTTTAATAGCCCCACTGGCTATCTTTAAAATTCTTAGTAACAAAATCTTTATGCTTAGCTACTATATCTGGATCAAGATTAAAATTTCTGCTTGGTATTACAACTTTCTTTTCCTGACTGTTTAGCAAGTTATCATTCGCTTTATCATTATCACTTTCAAGCTTGAAGCCTTTTTGCGCCCCACCCATTAATTCAACATATACATCGGCCAGCAATTCAGAGTCAAGCAAAGCTCCGTGAAGAGTTCTTTTGCCTAAATCAATTTCAAACCTCTTACATAATGCATCTAGAGAGTTTTTGGCACCTGGGAACTTATTTCTTGCAACGACCAAGGTATCCACTACATTATCAAATGACAATGGTTCGCTACCTATTAGTTCAAGCTCAAAATTCAAAAACTTCATATCAAACTTAGCGTTATGAATAATTAACTTAGCCCCCTTGATATAATTTAGAAATTTTTCACTCACATGAGCAAAAATAGGCTTATCCGCCAGAAACTCTTCTGAAATTCCATGCACTCGAAAAGCGCCCTCTGGCATACTTCTTCTTGGGTTTATATATTCGTGAAAATTATTCCCGGTTTTAACCTTATCTATCATTTCGACACAACCAATCTCAACTATTTTATGACCCTCATTAGGACTTAAGCCAGTAGTTTCAGTATCAAGACAGATTTCTCTCATTATTTTTTCATTTGCGTAAATTGACGAGAGCTCTCAGTATTAACAAACTCTACAATTTGCGTTACTAGATCAGAATCTTTATCTTTTGAAAATTCTGCAATTTTTTTAACGAACGATAACTCATTTTCAGACTGAAAGACATCCTTAAAATAAGCGCGTAAGTCATTAATTTGATCTTTAGAATAACCCTTTCTTTTTACCCCTACCAAGTTAAGACCCGCGATATTAGCTCTTTCTCCTGATACAGTAGCAAAAGGTACTATATCACTAACCACAGCCGACAATCCACCGACCATCGCCCCTTTTCCAACTCTTGCAAATTGATGAACCGCGGCTAAACCACCAATCACAACATCATCTTGCACCTCGACATGACCTGCCATTGTAGCATGATTTGCCATAATAATATTATCACCAATAATACAATCGTGAGCAATATGAACTCCGACCATGAACAGGTTGTTACTACCGATTTTGGTTAGCATACCACCATCTTCAGTACCTAGGTGGAAGTTGCAATATTCACGAATCGTGTTGCTGTCGCCAATTTCAAGTCTCGCCTCTTCTCCTTTGAACTTTAAATCCTGAGGTACAACACCCATAATAGCAAAAGGGAAAATTTTATTATTTTCACCGATCTTGGTCTTACCTTCAATTACTACATGGGAAGAAATTTGCGTTCCTGACCCTATCTCAACCTCGCCACCGATGACACAAAATGGCCCTATGGTAACATCTGCGGCTATTTTAGCATCATCCGAAATTACTGCTGTAGGGTGAATATTAGACATTTTGATTTATTTTTTTTCAACAATCATTGCCGAGAACTGTGATTCAGCAACCTTAACACCGTCGACTGTAGCAATTGATCTCATTTTCCATACATTCATTCTACCTTGCAACGCTTCAACTTCTAAAGCCAGCTGATCTCCAGGAATGACAGGCTTTCTAAACTTAGTATTGTCAATTGACATAAATAAAACATTTTTCTCTTTAACGCAGCCTTTTTCACCCTCTTCTGATCCCATAATCAAAACAGCCGCAGTCTGCGCCATGGCTTCAACAATCAAAACTCCTGGCATGATTGGATTTTCAGGAAAATGGCCAGTAAATTGTGGCTCGTTCATGGTAACATTTTTATAACCGATGGCTTTTTTATAATTCTCAACAATTTCCACCTTATCGATCAATAAAAAGGGATATCTATGTGGAAGATATTTAAGAATTTTGTCGATTTTAATCAATTTGTTTTCCGTCGTTTGCGTAGTCATTTTAAATCATTAATTACTAGGTTATAATATGATACCATATAAAAAACTTTCTGTCAATGTTTAATAAAAAAATATTTGATTTTCTAGGTATTTTTGACTAAAAACTGGTAAAATTAGCTATTTTTTCAATTTTTTATGAAAAAAGCAAGATTTTACTTGAAAAAAAACTATAAATTTACTAAAATATAATTATTGCAATTAAATATTTGATCAAAAGATTATGAGCGAAAACAAGCTTAACAATAAAAAACTATTTAGCGGTGCTGAAATAATACTGCAATGCCTTAAAAATGAAGGTGTAACTGATATTTTTGGCTACCCAGGAGGGGCGATCCTACCTTTCTACGACGCTTTATACTTGCAAGATGATATTAAGCACATCTTGACCCGTCACGAACAAGCAGCCTCCCACGCCGCCGAAGGCTATGCCAGATCTACTGGTAAGGTTGGTATTATGACAGTTACCTCTGGACCCGGCGCTACTAATGCAATCACTGGTCTTACTGATGCTTATATGGATTCAATTCCGGTAATTTGTTTTTCTGGACAAGTTCCTTCTGGCCTGATTGGTACCGATGCCTTTCAAGAAGCCGACGTTACTGGCCTCACCAGATCTTGCACTAAGCACAACTACTTAGTTACCGATGTCAAAGACTTAGCTTACGCTATTCATGAAGCATTCCATATCGCTAAAACAGGTCGCCCTGGCCCCGTGTTGATCGACATCCCTAAGGATGTACAAAATAACAAGACGGAATATCATGGTAAAATCGAAATTGACCGCCCTTCTTACCAAATCAAAAAATTCAGCAGCGAAATTGACCACAAAAAGATTGCTGCAGCGGTAAATTTAATCAAAGAAGCGAAAAAACCTTTAATTTACACTGGCGGTGGTATTGTTAACTCCGGAGAGGAAGCTAGAGTTTTGCTAAAAGAACTTGTTGATACCATTAACTCCCCCGTTACCAATACCTTGATGGGTCTAGGAGGTTTTGACGCCCATGACGATAGATTCCTTGGCATGGTTGGTATGCATGGCACCTATGAGTCCAATATGGCTATGCATCAATGTGATCTTTTGATTAACATTGGCGCTCGATTTGATGACCGAGTAACTGGTAGAGTTGACGCTTTTGCACCTAATTCTAAAAAAATTCATATTGATATTGACGACGTATCGATTGACAAGATTATCAACGTTGATTTATCAATTATTAGCGATGCCAAGAACGCTTTAAGGGCAATCATCGCTGAACTTAAAGATCAAAATATCAGTATTTCCAAGGAAGATAACCAGGATTGGTGGCAACAGCTACAAAAGTGGAAGGATGTCAAGTCGCTATCCTATAAAGATTCAGAAAACGATATTATTAAGCCTGAATACGCTCTAGAAACTTTAAATAAGGCATCTAAATCACAAAAACCTTACGTTTCAACTGACGTTGGACAGCATCAAATGTGGACAGCGCAATATATGCAATTTGATCAGCCAAAAAAATGGCTAACTTCTGGTGGCCTTGGCACTATGGGTTACGGCGTACCAGCCGCTATGGGGGCTCAAGTTGCTAACCCGGACGACTTGGTAATTTGTGTCAGTGGCGATGCCTCGTTTTTAATGAATATGCAAGAACTTAGCACCATCCGCCAATATAATCTACCGATTAAGATATTTATCGTAAATAATAGATATATGGGCATGGTTCGTCAGTGGCAAGAGTTAGTATATGAAAAGCGCGAGAGTCAGTCTTACATGGAATCATTACCTGATTTTATGAAATTAGCCGAAACTTTTGACATCAAAGGTATTACTTGTGATAAAGCCAGCGAACTAGAAGTTAAAATCCAGGAAATGATCGATCATGACGGCCCTGTTTTATTCAATTGCTTGGTTGACAAAGCGGAGAACGTTTTCCCAATGATCCCTGCTGGAGCTGCTCATAACGAAATTTTACTTGGTTCACAAGCAAAAGAGTATGTCCAAAAGGATATTAATTCAGTATAAATTTGATAAATATGTCTGATATCGTAAAAAAACATGTAATTGCCATCTTGGTTGATAACGAATTTGGCGCCCTAGCGAGAATTGTTGAGCTATTTTCTGCTCGAGGTTATAATATCGAGTCTTTAAATGTAGCACCTATCTCGGAAGATAAAAAACTCTCCAGAGTTACCATTACAACCTATGGCAGCTCCAAAACTGTTGATTTGATCTGTAAATTACTAAATAGAATAGTTCCAGTCCATCGCGCTGTCGAACTAACTAAAGAATTTGGTTATGTTGAAAGAGAGCTGGCGCTAGTTAAAATCATCGGAGATGAAGAAAAGCGCGAAGAGGCTTTAAAAATAGCTGATAAATACCGCACCAACATCGTTGATATTACTGGCGACTCAGTAGTATTTGAAATTGTTGGTACCTCAGAAAATATCGACGAGATATTGCAAAAATTCTCAGTTTTAGGCTTAGAAGGAGTTTCTAGAACTGGTGTTGCTGCTGGCTTTAAAGGCGAGAAAAAACTTAGTGAGGCTTAAATTTTTTCTTTACACGACTGAACTGTCAGCCGCCCCCTAAAAACGCGGACCCCTAGCAACTGACACAAGAGAACAAGCTTCACTTTTCAATAAAAGCTAACACTTTTTAACTTCTAGCAAAAGCTACCACTTTTTAACTTCTAGCAAAAGCTACCACTTTTGTTTATGTTTTTTACGCGCCACGTGGCGCGCCCCACCTTGTGGGGATCCCCATTTTTCAACAAAAGCTGCCACTTTTGTTGAAAAATTCTCTTGAAATTTAAATTTTGGTGATGTATAATGTAAGAATAATAATTAATTTTAAACAAAAATGGCTGCTAAAAAACCATCAAAATCTAAAAGAAGTTCAATTCTATTCAAAATGGAAAGTACTGCTGGTACTGGCTATTTCTACCTTGCGCGCAGAAACCCTAAGCAAAAGCAAGAGAAAATGTCTTTCAGAAAGTATGATCCAAGAGCCAGAAAGCATGTTGAATTTAAAGAGAAAAAGCTTTCTAGCTAATTCTTAACTTATCTTCCTGTATTTTTAATTTTTCACTATTGCTCCTTGGTAGATATTATGCCATTTTCAAAGCTTTAGACTCTCTACGCACTATTTAATGGTAATTATTTACTTGAATTTTATTGATATTTTGAAATAATAGAAATAGAATACAATAATTATAATATTAATTAATAAATAAAAATATAAAAATGACGAAATCATCCCTTACCGATATCTCTTTTGACATAGTAAAAACCGCAGAACAAGCAGCAATCGCTTGTTACGACTGGATTGGTAAAGGTGATAGCATGGCCGCTGACGCAGCAGCAGTCGAATCAATGCGCAAAACATTAAATGAAATCGATATTGATGGCACAGTTGTTATTGGCGAAGGCGAAAGAGATGAAGCGCCAATGCTATTCATTGGTGAAGAAGTCGGATTGAAACAAAATGGTCCTAAGGTCGATATCGCTCTTGACCCGCTAGAAGGCACAACTATTTGCGCTGACGGCACTAGAGGATCCTTGGCGGTAATTGCCATTGCCGAAGCTGGTAACTTCTTGCATGCGCCTGATGTTTACATGCAAAAAATCGCAGTTGGCCCTGACTTACCAGCTGGTGTCGTTGATTTAGACAATAGTGCCGAAGAAAATTTACAAAGCTTGGCAAAAGCTAAAAATTGCGCTATTTCCGATTTAAAAGTATTAATTTTGGATCGCGATCGTCATCAAGACTTGATTAACGACCATCGTAAAGCCGGAGCTAAAGTTAGCTTAATCACTGATGGTGACGTTGCTGGCGTAGTTTCTTGTGTTGATGGTAGCTCTGGGATTGATATGTATGTTGGAACTGGCGGCGCCCCAGAAGGTGTTCTAGCAGCAGCCGCTCTTAAAACAATCGGTGGCCAGATGCAGGGTCGCTTGATTTTCAACGATAATCAAAAGCAGATTGATCGAGCCAAAAAAATGGGAATTACAGATTTAGATAAGAAATATAGCGCTGAAGAGATGGCCAAAGGCGATGTTTTGTTTGTCTGTAGCGGTGTCACCGATGGAGACATGCTTGATGGCGTTAAAAAAGAGCCGGGCAAAGTTACAATAAACACCTTGTTGATGAGCTCAAAAGATAAAAAAGTAACAAAAGTTTTAAATCAATTTTATCTGTAAAGCTTAGATCTAACAGCAACTATTGATTGCCGTTGATTGCAGGTAACTTTGCGCTCTTAATTACTTGCTTGGGCTATCTAGCGACCTGCATTATCTGCACCATCCTTTCCTTTTGTATTAGCTGCGGCCTCGGCGCCAGCCTCAGACAGACTTGAACCAGGAGAAGGTTCGCCGCCGCCCGAAACTTCCATGTAGCCGCCATCAGTAGTAGTATTAGTAGCACCATCAGTAGTAGCACCACCAACTGTCGCACTCACATCCATGTAACCACCAGTATTAGCATTCATATATTCTGCTGCTGCTGAACTTGCTACAGCCGCCCCATAGATATGGCCTTCGTCTTCACCAGCACCTCCTGTTGCAATTGCAGGACCGTAACCAACTCCACCTCCAATCTCAGTAAAGCGATTAGCAAAATGGCTGTCTGGGTCTCTAAGTGGAGCAGTCTGCGAACTTCTTCGATCTATTCCATCCATCATGCGTATAGCATATATAGCACCCTCTAGCGCAGCGTTAAATTTATCCATTCTTTTTTTACCAATTTTATCACTAGCACCCTCTTTAAAATATTCTCCAGCGAACTGTGTCATTTTATCTGTAAATTCCTTTAGATCTTCATCTCTAATATCATCAATAGAAGAAGCAGAAAGTCTTTGACAATAGTCTTTAAATGCATTTGATAAATCAACATGCAATATAGATATATCACTATTTTCTGGGCGTGGCTTTAGATCTGTACGATGAGGTCTAATCCCACTACCTTTTTGAAAATAGCGATCGATTATCGCATTTCTTTGATCTCCACCTTTGGCACTTTTACTCATAATATAAAAATTAATTAATATTTAAACATTACATAATTTGATAAAATTGTATAATATTACCCTTAACTTAATTATATCATATTTTGAGCTTTATGTCAATAATTAATAGTATTTATAATTTATTGTATCGATATAATACATATTTATCGCGATATTGAGTTAACAATCAGCCAATAAACAATTAATTTAAAAAAATATTAAAAAAGACTTGACATACTGAATAATGTATATTATAATATTACTGAGCGTTGTATTTTAGTAATATTAACATAAATTATTCGTATATGAGAATTGACATTAGCTAAAGCAATATTGTATATTTTTGCAAAATAGCAAAGCAACAATAAAACGACAAGATTAGCCTTAATACTCCGTAGTTAGGATTTGCTGGCGAATTGCTATTGCTAACTTTTTTGTTGGCTTAGCTCCGCTGTAGCTAACTAGCAGTTTACCTTCAGCTGATAGTAGTGCGGTATATGGTATTCGACCTCGATATTTGATATTAAAATTCTGTAAGAACTCTTTAAAACCGTTTTTTGATAATAATATCTGTGGCTGAAAATAAATATCACCCTTATTGGCCAAGAATTTTACTAAATTATCTTGCGAAGAATCTTTGTCGATTGCCACTGCTATAATTTTTAGGTCAGTATTTTGATATTCTCTGGCAATTTCATTGAAATTAGCAAAGTTTTTCTTGCAAGAGCTGCACCATGTCGTATAAAAATATATTAATACTGGCTTATTGCTGTTATTTTGGATTTGATTAGCTAAATCAGCACTCTCGACAAGAGCGATACGGCTATCATTGTAAGCGATATTTTGTGATACCGGGATTGGCGCTTCTAAGATTTCTTGATTTTCTATATGGAATTTCCAAAATAGGCTTGCAACTATGACACAAAGAAGTATAATTATAAATAACATAAATTTAGAAATATATTTATTGTTTTGGTATTTTTTTATTGAAATAATTTTTTTATCCATAATGATAATTAAAATTAAAAACTTTAAGCTTGAAACCATTCTTGGTATTTACGAATGGGAACAAACAACAATGCGTCCAGTTGTTATCAATGCTGAAATTCATACAAATTTTGACAATGCAAAATTTTCAAATAGCATTGATGAAACTATAGACTATGATACTATAATTAAACAGATAAAAAATTATGTATCAAGTAAAAAGTTTCAATTAATTGAAAAAATGAATCAAGAAATTCTTGAAATGATAATGAGTGACGGTAGAATAGATAGGTGTATATTAGAAATTGACAAAATTGGCGTTATTAAAGATGTTGAATCTTTTTCGGTGACACTAACTAAGGAAAGGGGAAATGGACCTAAGAACTAACGTTATTTTGAAAAAACTCGCCTTTCATCAGCTTTTAAGAAAGGTGCTGACAATATCCTCATATAGCCTACTTGCTTTGGCAATAATTATTTTTGCTTTTTATATTTTTAATAACCCAGTTAAAAAATATAAAATTGTCAATGACTATAAGAAAGATAAAGGTGCTTTTAAAAGCGAGAAGATTATGACCAATCCGACCATTAATTTTCAATATGATGATGATCAGGTTTTTAAAATCAAAGCCAAGAAGGCCTCGCATTTTGATCAAAATAACGTAACTATGTATGATGTCAAGGCAGTTGGGCAAATAGGCACTATCACTGCCGGTAAAGTTACCGTTGGTCAAGATGGTGATAATATTACCTTTTCGCAAAATCCGGTGTTAGTAATTAAAAGTTACAAGAAAAAATAATTAAATAATAATTTTATAAAAAATGAGTAATAAATTTGGTAGAAAATTTACATTTACAACCTTTGGTGAAAGTCATGGTAAGGCTATCGGCTGTGTGGTTGACGGCTGCCCTTCGCTACTTGACTTGAATGAGACTGATATTCAAAAATATTTAGAAGAAAGAAAGCCTGGTCAATCAAAATTCACAACCCAGCGCCAAGAGGATGACAAAGTTGAGATTCTGTCTGGTGTTTTTGAAGGTAAGACTACCGGTACTCCAATTGCTCTTTTAATTCACAACCAAGATCAAAGAAGCAAGGATTATGGTGACATTAAAGATAAGTTTCGCCCTAGTCATGCTGATTACACCTATCATGAAAAATATGGCATCAGAGATTATCGTGGCGGCGGTAGATCCTCGGCTAGAGAAACAGCGATGAGGGTTGCTGCTGGAGCGGTAGCCAGAAAAGTTATCGAGCAGGAAAATATTCAAATTCACGGCTACATCACCAGAATTGGTGAGAAGACAATTAATTATGATAATTTTGATGTTAATGAGATTAAGAATAACGATTTTTTCTGTCCCGATAAAGAAGCGGCAGCTAATTTCGCTGACTATTTAACTGAAATTCGTAAAAAAGGTGACTCAGTGGGCGCTGAAATTGAAATTATTGCTAAAAATATGCCAGTAGGACTTGGCGAGCCAATCTATGACAAGCTTGATGCTCGTTTAGCGAGTGCTATGCTTGGTATCAATGCGGTAAAATCGGTAGATATCGGTATTGGCTCGGAAGCTGCGTACGCCCTAGGGTCGCAACTTAGCGATGAAATGTGGAGTGAAGATGGTAAAGTTAACTTTGCTTCTAACTATTCCGGAGGAGTGCTAGGTGGCATCTCATCGGGTCAGGATTTAGTGGTGAGGTTCACTGTCAAACCAACAAGCTCAATCCTAATTCCAAGGAAAACGATCGATATCAATGGTAACAATACTGAAATTATAACTAAGGGTCGACACGATCCTTGTGTTGGCATTCGCGCAGTACCAGTTGGTGAAGCGATGATGGCCTGCGTATTGGCTGATTTTATGCTACTTAGATAGCGCTTTGCTTAGTATTTTCCTAAATCTTAAACCCTTGAAGGTAGACGGCTATTAATACGATAGTTACGGTGTCTTGCCCTTGCTGCCACTTTTAACAGCCCCGGCTGAGGCAGCTGTTATTGATGGACCAGGCAAAGAACCCTGCTCTGATGTCAATTCTTCCAAGGCTTCACTAATCGCTTCGCCAGCAAGACTTTCAGAAGCCGCACCTATTGCAGTCTCATGTTTTTTTCTCGATCCTGCCATGGCTCCTTTGATAGGGGCTTCTAAAGCAGGTAAAGTTCCAGATTCAAGAGAGCTACCTGGTTTAAATTCTTTAACCTCAGCACCTCCAAAAGAAACACGCGTTTCACTTCTCGACGTTTCACTTCTCGACGTTTCACTTCCCGTTGCGCTTTTCTTATCTGCTTCGTTATATCTTGCAACCTGATCTTTTCTTGCTATCTTTCTACCCCTTTCTTTTTTCTCATTAAGCAATCGTTCTTGATGAGCTTCACGAGCTTCTTGCCAACCAGGAGCCGTCTTGACATCTGAACTTGCAGGAACATTTGGGGGAGAATTTCCTGGAGAGTCTCCAAGACCTTCATCAGGAGTTGTAGACTCTTCAGTAGGCGCTTCAAGAACAGGGGCAAATGCTCCACCCGCTCTCCTGCCAGCCCTTTTCTGACGCATATTATTCCTTATTGCTAACAGATCTTTGTTTCCACCGCTCATAACTTTATAATTAATTTAATATTTACAAGATAAAGGTATCTTGCTATCCTAATCTTATTATATCATATTTTTACTATTAATGCAATAATTATAATTATTAATTATTATTGTATTGTTTTGTTACATAATTTATCTTATTCTGCCTTCATTTGCAATTACAACCGCTGATTGCGAAGATATTGATGTGGAAGGCATATCTTCACTACCCAAAACCGTCTCTTTATTATCAATATCGGAAGTCATGACCTCCTCTGGCAATTCTATAATGGTCCACTGATCAGGAGAATTTACTGTCGAGGCAATACTAACTGCGTCCGCACTAGTACCATGATCTTTTATTTCGTCATACGACTCTTGAAGCGGGCCAAAGGAATCATAACCTTCACCTTCGACAACAGATGCAACCGGCCCCGTAAGAACATCATAGGGCGTGTCATCTACTGCGACACCACCACCCACCACACCAACAAACTCACCGTCACTAAGATGCTCTCCAAACAATGCGACCTTACTTTGGTCGAATAAATCACGACTCAATCCATGCTCATGAAACAAAACAGTCAAATAATGCGGATAGTCACTTACTGATACTAACATCGAATCATAAAACAACCTTTGGTAATCATATTTCGAATCGTGACCAGACCTATCTCCATTACAAGATATCGATAAATGAAATTTGCCATAACTATAGTCCGTATGACTTTCATCGAGCGATCTTCTGATGCTACTTGTATCCGATCCATCAATATTACCACGATTCATTATTGATGCGATAAGACATGCCGATTTTAAACTATCAGAGTCCGGATTAAAATCAACACCACCTCCAGAAGATGCAACAACTTTTTGTGAAGCTTGCGAATAAAAGCACCTCCCGCCCTCAAATGGCACTACAGCACTACCAATTAACTGCGAACATAAAGATTGAGCAACGTCGACACCAAAGTCTATATCTAGGCCACGCTTTAGCATTGAATTGAAATCATAAACACCGCCCGATTGAAAAGAAGTAAGATCGAAATATCCACCATCAATACTTTTAGCAAATCTAATATCGCCATCAACACATTTAGCAATGAAGTCATAGCCATCTTGAGATTCTATATAAACATTTTGCCAAGAATCATCAGCGAGACGAAAAGGTGAAGGTCCACACTTTGCCTATCATCAACAATCACGCCATAGCCTTCTACAGGATCTTCTAGACCATCTGCATCAATAACTTCATAAGCCTCCACAGAAGATTCAGAACTTAGTGAAGCAGTCTCTGGATCTGGTGATATAGAAGAGCCTCTATGTTGCAACAAAGCTGTCGAAGGACTTTTTGCTGACATAATATTATACTAAAGAGTTACTTCTTGACCCCTGGTATTTACCGTATCAACTAAAGGCCTTCCAGGGGTAGCTATTTGCGGTATTTGCGGTATTGGCCTTGGCATTGCCTTTCTTGGCCTTTCAGGAGAGCTGGGGCTAGAAACAGTAGCAAAATCAAAGGTACCGGCGCCCTCAGGGGTTGTTGGTGTGATACTTCTTTGCTGCGTATCAAGCGTATCAACAATAGTAGGTGGCGAAGCTGGATATGATGGCAATGGCGAAGCTGGCGGTGATATTGTAGCAAAATGGTGATCATCTACAGCTACCCCTAGGGAAGGAGTCACGCTTCTTCGTAGTGGATGCGGACTCATAACTCTTGCGACATCAGACAAATCAAGACTCAGAGCAGAGGTACTTCTTACCTGATCAATAGGAGGACTGCTACTAATAGACGATGCCGGTGATTCACTTTTTGGAGAACCTCTATCAGAAGATGAAGGAGATGCATCTCTATCCAAAACTTCTGGGTCGAGACCATCTAGATATTCGAACAATGCACCAACCTGATCTTGCAAAGCTTTGATTTCAGATCTAGCCGCCATCAACCCCTCCTCTATTTGAATAGATTGCTCAACTAAAGCCGGATCTTGCAAAGCTTTTACTTCCGATCTAGCCGCCACCAACTCCTCTTCCATTTTAATATATTCTTTAACTAAAGCCTGATTTTCTATATCCGTAAGCTCTAAATCAACTGGTGATTTGCTGGCGATTCTACTATCTTTTTGAATATATTTAAATAAATTATCGATAACTATTCGAGCTACATCATATATTTGCTCTTCATTTTCAAATAAATCTAGACCCTGTATCATCTCATATAGACTGTTACCTTGCACGTCATAAACCCTGGAAATGGAAGGTCCAACCTTAATGACAAAACCCTCTTGTGCTAATTTCATTGCCACAGGTGAGAGTTGCGATATTTGAGAGTCTGTGATTTTAAAATCAGTTTTTGGAAATATAGATCTCGATTTATAATCCTCAGGAGATAAGCTTAAATTGCTAGAAGATATTCGATATAACAAGCCACCATCCAATTTACCGCCTGTAATAAGTTCTGGGGTTAGTAGATCGTGAGCAGCCACAAGATATTCTATTAAATCAGATTGATCAGAAATAAAGTCACTGAACCTAGCCATGGCGGTGGCCTGTGCGAAAGAATTATTTAATAATCCGGGACCCGGATCTTCAGCGGTAAAAACCATGCTACTAGCATCACCATTATCAACGAAACTACCAACAGGGCTTGGAGTGCCATTATCAAAGAAGCTACCAGTAAAACTCACGGAATCATCATCGACCCTGCCGATAGGGCTTGGAGGGGTGCCGTGATCAATGAAACTACCAGCAAAGCTAAAATCATCATAAGCGCCTGATGATAGCGACTCTCTTCGTGAAGAGGTACTGACGCCAGAACCAAACCCTGAATATACCGATTTAGCCGGACTAGTAGCATCACGCTCTTCGTCATCTGGAACAAATGCTTCATTTTTTACATATCTACTCATGACTAATATGATTAATTAATTTTTAGCGATGACATAAAATCATCTTTATCTAACTTAATTATACCATATATTGTAGTTTTAGTCAATTTTTATATACTATTTATTGTATATGTATTATTTTGATACATATATTCAGCATTTATTGACTCCAAAAACCTAGATTAGCCATGTTTTTTTGACAAAAAGAATAATTATTGAAATTAACAACTCAATATCATTGATATTCTTAATGTCTAAAATTTAATTACATAATAATCATATTTTAATATTTATAGATTAATATCAATACTACATTAATTAAAGCAAAAGCACTGTGATGTAATTATATTATACATTGTTCATTTTATATGTCAAGTAATTATTTTACATATTTTTTAATTAGATAAAATCAGTGATGTCAATATGGATATAAAATAAACTATAAAGCTTCAGGGGTTTGTTCGTGGTATTTTGTTATTTTACGGAGCTGTTAATGAGGAAGCACGATTAACCAAAGGTGCAGCTCTTGGATAAGTGACGGTTGTAGATGGCGTGTCAGATGGCTTAGAAGGCGGTGTTGCCATATCCAGAGCTGAATCATTCGAATCTGCACCCGGACTGGATGTACCAACCGATGGCGATGAATCATCAAACGATGTACCAAGGCCAGAAGAGTCTGTAGAGGCTGTAGAGGCTTTGCTGGTATTTTGCCTTCTATCACCTCTATCAGGAGTTGAAGTGGCTACTGGTGGACTGACTGTCTCAAAACCGTCACCACCTCTCCTATCAGGTCTTGCTGGTGAGTTAGTAATCCCTGCTACCTCTGCCGCTAGGTCTTGGTCTTCATCAACAGATTCATCTCCTAGACCCTTTCCATCTGTCAATTTAAAGACCGGTGGTGTTTCATAAGCAGGCCTTACGATTTGCTCTCTATTGATTCTTTGCAGTTTGTCCAAAATTTCCTTTTGTGTATCACTTGGAGATCCTATACCTTCTAGTCGCTTCATAGTATCTAACTCGAATCTATTAAGAACTTCTACTTGCGATTGCTCATCAGTAGCTTTTAAGTCGCCTCTGCCCTCCATTTCAACTTCTTCATTAAAGTCAGGCAGGCCCCTTCCTTCGTCGGACGATGATGCACCTGATAACTCTGAACCAAGATTCATGACTGAGGATCTTCTTGTCACTGACTTTCTTCTTGCCCTTCTTCGTTCCTTTATCTCATTTGGCGTTACAAGACTATCATCGCCATCCGGACTCGGACTATCTCCTCTTCTCCTATCCCCCTTGCGACTTAGCGTTCCTTTTTCTACGCCAAGGGAATTGTCAGTTTCGTTACCAGCGTTAACTCCTCCTATTGCTTCAACCTGCGCAATTTTCTCTTTTAAATCTGCAATTTTTCTCAATGCCTCAGCCACCTCACCTGCTGCATTTGCTGCTGCAGATTGATCAATACCAAGCTTCTTCATGTGTTGATCCATGCCTTCTGGTAGACCTTCCGCCTTAACTTCATACATTTTATTTCCAAACATGATTATCCCTGGTTTTGCATAATATAATGTATCTTCTTTTACGATATATTTGATTGGATTATCAGCATCTTTTCCTTTTATAGTTACTTTTTGACCACCACCATGCTCTCTGCTTCTGCCACTTAACTTAATATGCTGTTTAAGCGCATCTATCGGCTGCGGGGTTTGGGTTTGCTTTTGCATAGCATCTCTATGCTCTTGTTCAGCAGCCTCCAATTGATGCTCTAAACCTACAAGATACTCCTTTTGCGTTGGCTCTGCAGGTTCTACGACAGTGGCGGTGGTGGTAGTGACAGGTTTTGGGACAGCGTCTCCCTGCCCATCTTCAACGGTAGTAGCCGCAGTAGAAACTTCCCTCTTGACACTCTTACCAAACATTGACGGTATCTTCTCTACTAAATGATCCCTCATATCTTGATCTAATGGCAATTTTGATAACTGATCTGATGTTAATGGCTTTTGAAGCTTAGCAGCATTTCTAGCAACCAAGATGACTGCAGCTATTTCTTTACCATCCGCATCTAAACCATCCGCATCTAAACGGTCAAAATCCCCTCTTAATATTGCAACTTTCTTATCACTGTCACGACCTGCTAAACTTCCTATAGCCTCAACAATTACAGCGCTAACATCTTGCATAAATACTTGATTGTCTTTCAATTTTCCAAGGACCTTAACATCACGATTGAAGTCAGAATTATCAAACACAACTTCAGAGCTAGCAGATTGCTTGCTATATTTTTCGAAATTTCTTTTTATTTCTTTAATAGCATTAACTTCAAACAACTCTTTTAGTCCGCTTTCAAGATCTGCCAGAGCTCTAACTTCGTCAAAATTCCCATCTCCTTGAGCAGATGGCTTAGCACCTTCTATCGATTCCTCCATTGCACCAAACCCTGATAACATCTCGTTAAGCAGCGCAGATTTTTCATTATAAACGACTTGTCTAGCCGCTAATCGCTCTTGCTCAAATCCAGAGATCACTGCATCACATTCCTCCTCTTCAGCTTTAATTGCATCCACTTCAGATTGATCATACGATTGCAATAAAGCATTTTTTCGTTCCTGTAAAGATTGCTTATTATCTAATGCTGCCATATACCCTGCGTCTTGAGCAGCTTTAACTCCAAGCTGATTATCTCTTGCTAAAAGAAAAGTATGCCTTGCTTTTATACTATCAATATCCATATCCATGAATGATATCCCAGCTTGCTCAAGTCTGGCTTTTGCAACTTCTGTTTTATATTTGTCAGCCCTTTGCGCTGCCCCTGGGTTAGAACCTTGCTCTAAAGCCTGTAAAGAATCATCAGCAGGTCCCACTGACTTCAATTGTATTTGCGCAATTTCAGCCAATAACTTATTATTTGATAACTTATTTCCCGCCTGCGTCTTTAGGACGCCAAATTTTGATAAACCAGAACCTACTCCTTGCGATTCAATAACAACGCCACTTTTCTCAAAGGCTTGAATTGCCTTTGTAAGTTCCGCAACATCAGGATCATCAGAAATCGGGTCCGGCATAGAATCAATATAATTCGTATCTGGAGCAAGCGACCCCACTCCTGCAATTTTTTCTTGATAAATCTTAGTATTTACTTGGTGAAACTCTCTTAATGCCTCTTCGTAATTCCGAGCGCATTCCAAATCAGCTGGATCAACTTCATATAGCTTTCTCTGCTTCTCAACTTTTATAATCAAGCCATCGTACGAACTTCTTTCATTTTTAGACAGTGCGGATGATGCTAGAGCTACCCCTCCTTTAACGATAGCTTGAGATTTTGCTACAAAGCTCTTCATCGCCTTTTGAACTTGCTGCATCTCATCTGACCTTGAAGCAAGATCTACTAAATCAGCCTCTACAAACCCTCCACCTGCTTCTTTTTTAAAAACCGAGGCATTGGCACTATCGATGTATAGATCTTCAGTGTCTGGAACCTTGATGTAACCTTGTTCAGTATCAATAGCAACAGCAAATGCTCTTTTTGAATAGTCCACTCCTTGAGCAGATGATCTGAGCCTCGCCTGAAAATCTTGGGAGGTAGCCCGTTCTGCTTTTGATGCTCGCAATAGATCATCAATACTTCTTGTTGCATCCATTCTTTCTGCCCTTGTTTTTGCCATTTGCTCAATTGCACCAATATCAAGGCCGGATGATGGTTTTTGCTTAACATCTACCCCAGCACTTTTAAGTCGAGCACCTTTTAGTGCCTCTGCAAGACCCCCGGTATTTTGTTGACCTGCCGAATCTGGAGCTGTAGATTCTACTGGTAAAGGTGGTGGTGGCGGTGGTGGGTTTGTAGAGGCTGATTTAGTAGATCTTGCTTCAAGGTCAGATGAGATGCAGCA
>JBDOIV010000037.1:0-1271 GCA_047404215.1 Rickettsiales bacterium | reverse complement strand
GATCAGGAGTGATAGGTTCTAAAATTTCTTCATCCAATAAACCATCATAAATCGCATCATTAATGATCTTTATTGCAACACCACTTGTTATTTTTTCATCACTATTTATAAACTTATACCCACCACCTTCTGCAATAGTAATCATTTTGCTATCGTCACCAGTTGCCAGTAGATGTTCTTTTCCGAGCTCATTTAGTATTGCTGCACCGTTCATCGGGAAGTCAGTTTCGAACGGCTCACCTTCTACTCTTTCGCCTTGTAAATTAACATATGATCCTGTTGTGGCTAAGTCTAAGCTCATGTTGTAGTCTGGGGAGTTGGGGTCTGTAGAGCCATAGAAATTAGTGTTAGCATCTATAGAATAAGGATCTTTACCATCATAAGGAACGAATAAAGTTCCGCCTTCATTAGTCGACATGCTTGCAGGATTATTGGGATCTAAACCTTCGACAACTTCGTAAGAAGCCTTACCATCATCACCAGTTCCTGTATACCGCAATATTGGTGTATTGCCTACATTATCAGGTTCGGCTGGCATTTGCTTACCACCAAGACTTAAAATTTCTGCTTCTTTCATTGAGTCTGCATATTCTTTCATCGCATCAGCAGTTGAAGTAGATGTTTTAATCAAACCTGGATTAGCAATTGCATCCAAAGCTGTTACCAGCGGTTCACCTGCTGCTGCTTTTTCAAGATTTAATAAGCGCAATGCCTCTAATTCTGCTTCAGAGAGTCCGAGAGTACCGAGGTTGATACCGCCAGTGGTTACAGCTGTATTAAGACCATCAGCAGTCGCATCATAATTCATATTCAAAACATCTGCGTTGTAAGTCTTTGTATCAGCTGAACCAAGAGTTACAATTTCTGTAATAGTGTCAGCAGCTGCACTACCAGCATCGCTAACAAACTCAACTGCTGAGCTTACTGTGTTGCTTACAAAATCACCAACAGCACTAACACCAGAGCTGACAGCATTTACTATGGTAGAGAAAACTCCTGGACTATCATCATCATCGTCGTCATTGCTAGAGCTAGCAGATGATGATCCACCAGAGAAAAAATCAAAAAAACCATAAGCAGGAACACCAGCTGGACCCTCAATAGGAGGTAAATTCCCTCTATAGTCTTGAATGAGGCTTTCCTCTTCGGGATTAATATATGCCAGCATGTGTGGCTGACCAACAATAGTCGTTTGTCTGGGGATAGAACTTAGTGCTCCATAATTCATGCTGCTGGTGCTCCTTGTTGTTGCGGTGGTGGCATTGCTGCCA
>JBDOIV010000036.1:0-1730 GCA_047404215.1 Rickettsiales bacterium | reverse complement strand
CGTTTCTTCTTCTGCTTCTTCTCGTCGTAGTCGTTCATAAACGCCGAAACTTGGTCTGAATAATCCATCGTTTAATTTAAATTTATAATTTGTTGTCTATATATAATATGTCAGATTTAAAAGTTTTGCCTGTTAAGAAACTCCCCGAACCTAACACGCTTAAGAAAAAGCGGAAGTTGGACCCCCGACTGCCTGGCGCGACCGAGGATGGCGGTTACAAACCAGCGTTGGTCATCATACAAGCACCTGTCAAATCCGGTAAATCAAATTTAATTATCAGTATGCTGTATCAAGACAACCTGATGCGGGGCATCTTCGAAGACATTCTGTATATCTCGCCGACGGTGATGAACGACGAGACCTCGTGGGTAGTCCGGAAGGATGATGAAATAATTAAGATTACTGAGAACCTGAACGATATGGATTTGATTCTCGAATCGATTGTTGAAATCCAGAAAGCAAAACCCGACGACGAGCGGGAGCAGCAGTTGGTCGTCTTGGACGATTGCTTGGGTCTCATCAAAACCGCCGGTCAATCCTACTTCTCAACCCTCTGTTCGAAATACCGTCATTGGAAAATCACGCTGTGGGTGACGACCCAGAATTTCAGGGCGATTCCGCCGACCGCAAGATACAAC
This sequence comes from Rickettsiales bacterium, assembly GCA_047404215.1. GTDB lineage: Bacteria > Pseudomonadota > Alphaproteobacteria > Rickettsiales > UBA1997 > CAMCFD01. The sequence continues at coordinate 1,092 of JBDOIV010000036.1, read as the reverse complement.
GCTTCCCATTACATCATCTTCAAAACCAACAACCGAAAGGAACTCGACAAGATGACTGAAGAACTGGAAGGCAATTTCCCGTTCCTCGATGTCTATGCCGAAGCAACCCACGAGCGTTACAACTTTCTCTTCCTCGATATGCAAAGCATCAAGGCGTATAAGAACTTTAACGAACTGTTGTATGAAAAGAAATAGTATTTACTATATTATATATTTGAAAAAAATTAAATTATAAAAAAAAAATGAAAAAATGTATAAATCAAATAATATTTAACTAGAGACACTTTTAGAAATAAATTTAAAATTACACTTCGTCAATGTATCGCTTCGGTCTTCCACGCGGTCGTTTCCCCCGCATCGACTGCTCCATAGGCATCAGTTTCTTTTTACCTTTCTTTTTCCTCTCCAACCCTTTGGCGTCTTCCAAGATTGCTTCGAACCCCGCTTTGGATTTAGGTTTCTTCCCTTTCTTCTTCGGTGCCGCCGGTGGAACGGGGGCATCTGCCTTCTTTGGTCTGCCCCGCCCTTTCTTGACGGGTGCTGCTGCTGCTGCTGGACTTGCCCCGCCCTTCGCAGACGAATGCTTCATTAACGCTTCGACCAGTTCTGCTTTCTTCATCGTGGTGTATTTCTTGATTTGGTTGTGCAGGTTGTGCTCCTTCACCATCGACCGCAACTCTTTCACCTTCATTTTCTTCAACTCTTCTCTGCTCTTGCTGTGTGCTTTAACCATTTTGATTTTATTATTGTTTGTTTTATTATTAATATTAAGATGAGATATATTTTTTCCAGAAAAAACGCTTTTCATTGTTGGTTTCTGTGGGATGACCATTTTATCGTGCGTGAGTTTGAGCATTGCGCTGGACGACATCATATTTATTTTTTATTTTTATTATATAATTATTGCCGACTTTTATTTTCCTTTTGAAACTCTTTGAAATCATCTTCCAACTCTTTCATCCCTTGCGTCCCAGTTGTTTTGATTAAGTTGGACCGCCGTTCCCACGTTGCTTCGTCGACCGAGTAACCTTTCCACTCAACCAAGTTCTGAGACTCTATACCCGATGTAGATTCGTCCGTATTTTGAGTCTT
>JBDOIV010000035.1:0-1825 GCA_047404215.1 Rickettsiales bacterium | reverse complement strand
CCAGCAGTAGCTATGGATGGTGGCGATATCGTTTATCAAGACTTTAAAGAGGGTATTGTTTATCTGGAGCTTAAAGGTTCTTGCTCTGGTTGTCCAAGTTCAACTATTACTCTAAAAAGCGGTATTGAGAGTATGTTGAAACATTATATTCCAGAAGTAGAGTCAGTTGAGCAAATTAACGAAGGGGAGGATTATTAAATATGATTAAAAGCGATAAATTAATAGTTGCGGGTCAAGAATTTAACTCAAGATTGTTGGTCGGCACCGGTAAATATAAGGATTTTCAGGAAACTAAAGACGCGATTGAAGCTAGTGGTGCTGATATCGTTACTGTTGCTTTGAGGAGGGTCAATGTTGAGAAGAAGGATGAGCCGATGTTGCAAGATTATGTTGACCCCAAAAAATACACTTATCTTCCTAATACTGCTGGATGTTTTACTGCGCAAGATGCGGTTCGGACTCTGAGATTGGCAAAAGCAGCGGGAGGTTGGAATCTTGTCAAGCTCGAGGTGCTTTCTGATGAAAAAACTCTGTATCCCAAAGTTGTAGAGACGATAAAAGCTGCTGAGCTATTGATCAAGGATGGTTTTGAGGTGATGGTTTACACTTCCGATGATCCAATTGTTGCTAGGGAGCTTGAAGATGTTGGTTGTTGCGCTATTATGCCATTAGCGGCCCCAATAGGGTCTGGCCTGGGCATTCAAAATAAATTAAATATCGAATTTATTATTGAACAATCTAAGGTTCCTGTATTGGTAGATGCTGGGGTTGGAACTCCATCTGACGCAGCTTTGGCAATGGAGATGGGCTGTGATGGTGTCCTTATGAATACTGCTATTGCAAAAGCAAAAAATCCTATTTTGATGGCCACGGCAATGAAGCAAGCCATCGAAGCGGGTCGCAATGCATTTTTAGCAGGGCCAATGGCTAAAAAAAGATTCGCCAGTGCTTCTTCGCCAAAAGAAGGGATGATTAAGTAATTACAAACTTGAGTAACGATAAAAATTATAAATATGACTCATAATTTTAATAAAACTATAATCAGAGCTTACGACATTCGTGGGGTATATAATGAGACACTATTTGACGAAGATGCCTTTTATGTCGGCAAGTCATTTGCGAGTTACTTATTAAGCAATCACAAGAAGAAGATAGTGGTAGCGAGCGACGCCAGAACTAGCTCTCCCGCCCTTAAGGAAAAACTAATTCAAGGCCTTGTCGAGTCAGGTCTGGACGTTATTGATGTTGGAGTAGGGCCAACTCCAATGCTATATTTTTCTATTTATCATTTACATTGCGATGCAGGGATTATGGTTACCGGCTCTCATAACCCAAAAAATCATAATGGTTTTAAAATTGGATTACAGGATCGTCCATTTTTTGGTGACGATATTGTTGGCTTAGCCAATATCGCAAAATCAGGAGATTTTGTTACGGGTAAAGGTGTCTTGACTAATAAGAATGTTGAAAGTAAATATGTGGAAAAGTTAGCTGCAGATAGCATTCTTAACTTCAAAAATAGCAATTTACTTGATGATCTTGATGATGTGGTAAAAAACACTAATTTGAAAATAGCTTGGGATGCCGGCAATGGTGCCGCTGGTAACGTTATGAAGAAGGTTAGCGAGAAAATAAATGCTCAACATTATCTACTTTATGAAGAGCTTGATGGTAATTTTCCAAATCATCACCCAGATCCAACGGTAGAAGAAAACCTGATTGACATCAAGCGGGTGATAAAAAGAGAAAAGTGTGACATTGGTATTGCTTTCGATGGCGATGCTGATCGTATTGGGGTTATCGATGATGAGGGTGAGGTGCTATG
>JBDOIV010000034.1:0-2021 GCA_047404215.1 Rickettsiales bacterium | reverse complement strand
GATTTCAAGTTATTTAGCTTACCACAAGGGGCGGAATTGAGCTTTGCCTTCGCTTCGGACAATCTTTCTGGTCTTTCTGAGTCTGTTGAAGGATCTGTAGCTGATTATCAATCTGTTGAGTTGTTGGCTATAAAAATTGCTAGAAATCTATTGGACAAGAGTGAGGTTGGTATTACTCAAGATGGTGAATTAGACCTTGTTGGCAATAGGGAGCCTGGCGAGGTTATTGCTGTTGTTGATAAAGCGTTAGAATTGTCTATTGAGTTGATTAAAGGCTTAGATCCGGAAAGTGCCCAGGTAAATAAGCAGGTTGTTGCAAAAGCGGTTAAAGGGGCTAACATAGCGCAAGAAACCGTAAGTCAGATAAAAGACGCCGATCCTATGGATCAAAGTCAGACAGCAAAGAATATTGCTGATTATTTTGTGGATTTAGATCAACAGCCTAGAAGAAGATCTTCAGGTTTTAGCTTACCTTCTTCTCCAGGTAGGCCTTCAAATAAAGGCCTGAAGGAGGCATCTAAAAAGGCGATTAGAAGATCTTCGTCTCGCGCCTCGATTGCTGAAGGTGTTGCCGATCATACTCCTGAACGGGCTGTTAGCGCAGATCCAGCGATGGGAGGTGGCGCTGCTGGGGGTGCGAGAGGCCCTATAGCAGCCAGAAGAAGGTTGACTATGCCATCACGTATGCCAAGTTTTTCAGAGGGAGATAATTCTGCGCCGCCAGTGGCAGACCCTGTCGACAGCGGGGCTGAAAATGTTTACGATTTTGCTGGCGCTGTAGATGCAAGGGCGCAGTCTCAAGCGGTTGCAGCTACTACTTCTGATGACGGTACTTATGTAGACTTTGGTAAACATACTCCAGGGGATGCTCCTCCTCCTTTGCATATACCTGACTCTGTTATGGCAAGTGCTAGCGGCGGCGGTGCTGCAGCTGCTAGTGATCAAGTTGTAGATCAGGATGTGGCTACATATGACTTGGCTAGTAACGTTGCTGTTGTAGGTGCTGATGCTACATATGATGGAGCTAGAGGTGGCGCTGCTACTGCTGCAGCTTCTAATGGTCAAGATCCAGCTGAGCCCAGTCAAGTTGTGCAAAGCGCAAGGGCGCAAAATACGGCAGCCAGTCAAAGAGGACGACCTCCTGCTCCCCCTCCTAGGTAATGAATAATTTATTGTGCAATTACAGCGTTGGCATCGATTAACTTAACCTTGTTTATCATCTTGTCATAAGCTTCGTCGACTTTTTCCTCATCGATACCGCGAAAAACTAGCGCTGTACCGCCCTTAAATGGATAGCTACCCATTGCGATATTTTCATATTGCTCTTGCAAATCTTCTAAATCTTTAGCAATTTGGCTTTCGACCAGGCTAACTTTTACCTCTTTTGAGATCATTTTTTTACCACCTTTTAGCTCTTTCGTGGCGGCAAAATACATCGCTTGAAATATTTTAGGAATTCCGGCCATAACAAAGACATTTTCGATATGAAATCCTGGCGCGGAAGATATGGGGTTGTCAAGCAAGGTAGCGGTTTCAGGGATTTTTGCCATTTTTAGCCTTGCCTCATTAACTTCAACGCCATAATGGTTGCGCAAGATATCTTCTGCCTCTTTATTCAAGATATTTTTGACACCAAACGCCTTAGCAATCGATTCGGAAGTGATATCATCATGAGTAGGACCAATGCCTCCAGAAGTAAAGACATAATTATAGCGACTTCTAAGCTCATTGACACCAGCAATTATCATATCTTCGATATCAGGAACGACGCGCACCTCAATTAGGTTAATTCCTGCCTCGGTTAGGTGAGTTGCCAGGAAATTTAGGTTTTTATCGATGGTTCTACCTGATAGGATTTCGTTGCCAATTATCAAAAATCCTGCTGTAACATTGTCTTTGGTCATTTTTAATCAAAAATAAGATGTCTATCTTTTATCTTATTGTTTTTGGCAAGTAAAGTCAAGGATTATCGTAAAAATAATATTTTTCAAAGAATTTTTTGCTAAATAGAGCTTGTACAT
>JBDOIV010000033.1:0-1082 GCA_047404215.1 Rickettsiales bacterium | reverse complement strand
AATGGATGATGTTAATAACAATGATTATTATCTGATTATCTCTTCTAAACATTTTTTTAAGATCACCTAGCGGTATACAAAACAATGCTCTGTCATCAAGATTGAATTAGATCACCAGAGAACAATGCGTGAGAAACGTATTCATTTAAATATTACTCATACAATACTACCTGTAAATTCCGCAAGAGGAATAGTTACTTTTTTGAGAAATAATAATATAAATCATAGAATAGAATTTGACGTGAATATTTCAACTGTAGACAGTCGCGCACCAGATGTGGAAGCGTTAGACCGTGGGTACGTTGCTTAGAAAGCTTAAAGGTAGAGTGGGTTTATTGTGGGTTTACGTACACGTAAGATGTAGTCCTATCTAGTCTCTAGGCATTAACCTGGCAAATAAATTCGAATTCTAAAAAAAATAACTAGAGTTCTTATGCAAACGTCAACATAGACATTCATGGTAACATTGACGGAGGAATACCAAAAAGCATTTATATTCGAATTCCAAACTTTGGGTGTACCTCTTGAAACAGAAAACCTTTCCAATATTTTTCCTGAGTGATTAAGTTTTACTTTTTGCTTCTTTCAACATTCCAATAAAATTCCTTTTGACTCGTACACATTCCGCAGATGCATGCCGCAAGAAACAACTTAGTTTACAGAAGTTTTTTTTCTCGACACGTCACTCAGTGACCATACCTTTCCAACGTCCCTGATTAATAACCCATTTCAAAACTTAAAACCCCAAACAACAGCATGCCGCGAACCTCCCGTTACACGTAAACTTCGTCGGACAGCACACTCTCGGTTTTGCAACCTCCTTAACAAGCGAATTGGAAAAGATCAAGGAATGAAGCGTGCATTTGGTAAAAAAGATTGGAAAATCTTTGCAAATCTTGCACGGCAACAATGCAAACCATGGTTTATGAAAGCATTTACTGAAGACAGCGTGCTTTGCAATGGACTGATAGATGGGGGAAGATGTGAATATCAAAATGATGGTTCATCAGGAGATGTACCGTTGCATATTATTCATTGTGATCACACGACTGATTTGAATAATATGTGTTCATCCTGGAAGC